>NZ_JAFBCD010000001.1:2648682-3310852 GCF_016907545.1 Paenarthrobacter ilicis
ACGCCGTTCGAAGGAATTCCGGACTGCAGGAATTCCGGCTTTCCATCGGCAGTGAACTTGTTGCCCTTTGCTGCCACAACGCCGTAGCCGTGGGTGTAGACAATGTGCCTGTTGACCCACGTCTGCTGGTTGGCGCTCAGGCCGTCCGGGTTGAGTTCGCGGACTGCAATCACCGTGTCCTGGACCTTGCCGTCCACAACATAGCGGTCGACGTTCAGGGTCTGCGGGAACTGGTAATACGGCCGGAACTGCTCAAGCTGGGCAAAGGCCGACGAGATAAGGTTCGGGTCCAAGAGGCGGATGTTTGCCGTCGTCTGGGCATCGGCAGCCAAGGCACCAGTGGTAGCGGTGGTGGTGGCGTTGTAAGCCGAGACATCGATCTTGTCCAGGCCGTACGCCGCCCGCGTCATCTTGATGTTCCGGTCAATGAACTCCTTTTCCAAGGTGTTCTCAGACGGGCGGACCTGGAACTGCTGGATCACCCAGGGGTAAACGCCTCCGGCCAGGATCGCCGTGATGACCAGCATCGCGGTTCCGATGACCGGCAAGCGCCAGCGCCCGATCACTGCGGCAATGATGAAGAGAATCGCAACCAATGCCGCGGCCACCGCCAGAATGGCCTTGGTGGGAATCACTGCGTTGACGTCCGTGTAGAGCGCACCGGCCCAGCGGCCGGAGTTGCTTTGGACCGTTGTGTACCTGTCCAGCCAGAAGTTGATGCCAAGCAGCACCAGGAAAATGGCACCAGTGACGGCGATGTGGATCTGGGCGGCGCGGCTGGTGAAGATGCCGCGCTCCAGGAGCCTGATGCTGCCGTAGAGGTAGTGCGTGAGGATTCCGGCGACCCCGGCCACAACGGCAATGCTGATCAGGAACCCGGTGACGAACCCCAGGAACGGCAGCGACATCAGGTAGAAGCTGATGTCCAGGTTGAACAGAGGATCTGTCTGTCCAAACGGTTCCTGATTGAAGAAGAGCAAGGCCTTCTGCCACTGGCTGGCGGCCGCACTACCGGCGAACAGACCGAACAAGACGGGGAGTCCGATCATCACAACGCGGCGGACAGGCTCGAGTTGGGCCTGGTAGCGGTTCAGGTTGTCACGGGCCTCAGCGTCCGGGGCATAGACAGGACGGGACCTGTAAGCAATCCGGATGGCGAAGAAGACCGCTGCAAACATCATGGCGAAACCGATGAGGAACGTGATGATCCTGGCAAGGTTTTCGCGGAGATAAACTTCGAAGAATCCTAGCTGCTGGTACCAGAGCACGTCTGTCCAGACATTGGCGAAGAAAATGAACCCGACGACGACCACTGCCACGACAATGAGCGTTGGCGTCAGGGCACCTCGTCTCAGGGGTGATCTTCCGGGCGGGTTGGTGCTGGCGGGACGGGACAAGCTCGGTACCTCATTGGTTTCAGTGAACAGTCGGTATGCGCGTAATGGACTTTCTCTGCCGCTGGGATATGGCGGAGGCCGTCATATATGCCACGAGTGGCGGTGAAGCTAAGTTCCTCCGCCAGTCTAGTTGTTTGTGCAGGTGGGAAGGCCAGACGTGTCGCCACCTGACGCGAGCTTTTCAACAGCAGAGGTGGCATCGGCCAGGGTTTCCACTTTGACCACCTGCAATCCGTCCGGAACATGTCCCACAACATCGGAACAGTTGGCCGCCGGCGCCAGGAACATGGTGGCGCCCTGTCCCCTGGCTCCGATCATCTTCTGGGCAATTCCGCCAATGGGGCCCACTGCGCCGTCGGCAGTGATGGTGCCGGTGCCGGCTACATGTTTGCCTCCGGTGAGGTCCCCCGGCGTCAGGCTGTCCACGATGCCCAGCGCAAACATCATGCCTGCGCTCGGCCCACCCACGTTGTCGAGCGAGATGCGGACGTCGAACGGGAACGTGAAATCACTGGCCAGCAGCACCCCCAAAACGTACCGTCCGGCGTCGTTCTTTGTGGGTGTAATGGTTTCAGTGACCGAGGAACCCTTACGGTCAACCACGACGGCGGCGGGGGCACCCGCCGCTGCGACAAGTTCAGCCTGGATCACGCTCATGGACGTCATGGCCTTGCCGTTGATGGATACGAGGCGATCGCCCTCCTGGATCTTTCCCTGCGATGGCGACGGCTCTGACAGGCCTGCAACGGTGAGGCGCTGTTCGAAGGGGATGTCGAGTTCCCGCAGTGCAGCGGCAACAGCGTTTTCCTGGGAAGTCTCCATGGCCACCTCCCCTTGCTTGACCGTCTGCTCGGCAGTGGTTCCCTTGGGGTAGATAAGTTCCTCGGGGTACACGGCTTTGGAGGGATCCAACCAGGCGCGGAAGATGTCGAAGATGGTGGCCGGGGTCTTGGGGCCGCCTGCCATCACTACGGTGGTGAGGTCCAGGTTGCCACTGGCCGGGAAGGAATCCCGGCCCGTGATGGTGATGACGGGCTTGCCGCCGTCTTTTCCCAGAGTGTTGAATGTGGGACCCGGCGACTCGATGACGTAGGGCACCGGCAGCGCTGCCGCCCCGATTCCAAGGCCCAGTGCCACCAGCCCTGAAACGACCATCAGCATGAACCGGGTATCGCGTGCTGCCGGCGGCGTTTCCACGGGTCCGTCGGCGTCATGGCGTGGACGGGGGTCCAATGAGCCCTCTGGGCTGGGCGAATTAAGCATTGAGACCTCTCTATGCCGGCGATTGCTTGTCCGGTTATTCGGCTCCGGCCACCTATGGCAACTGTGGCGGATACAAACACCAAGACTACGTGGTCCGGGCCCGGGGAGACTGCTTTGCCTACAGCGAACGATGCCCGGTCCGGGCAGACAGTGTTCCTGCTGCGGGGTACGGTGAAAGGGATCACCAGCCAGTTCGACGATCGGCGGCACCATGACTTCAAACCCCAATAATCCGTCCAATGATGACGAGAACCCCAAGGATCCGCTGGCAGAAATGTTGCAGAACCTGATGGGCGGCCAAGGCATGGGCAACGTTGATCCAGCCGAACTGGCCAAGGCAGCGGGCCTGCCCAATGACCCCCAGCTCCTCCAGCAGATGTTCGCGCAGGTCCAGGCCATGATGAGCTCCACCTCCGAGGGGCCGGTTAACTGGCAGCTGGCCCATGACAACGCCCGGCGCGTGGCAGCCGCCGGCACTGATCCGTCCGTCGGACCCCAGCAGTCCAGGGACGTGGATGAAGCCCTGCGCCTGGCAGAGCTCTGGTTGGACCCTGTCACCGACCTCTCCGCAACGGGCCTGATTGGCCGTGCATGGTCACGCGCCGAGTGGGTGGAAGCCACCCTGGGCACGTGGAAGCGACTCACGGAACCCGTGGCCAACAGCATCGCCAACGCTCTTTCCAGTGCCCTCACGGAACAGATGCCCGAGGAAATGAAAGCGATGATGGGCGGCGCGTCCTCCATGCTCCAGAACATGGGCGGCGCGATCTTCGGAATGCAACTGGGGCAGGCCATTGGCGCTTTGTCCGCCGAGGTAGTCAGCTCAACTGACATCGGCGTTCCGCTGGCAGACCTTGAGATGGCGCTCCTGCCGGCCAATGTGGCCAAATTCGGCGAAGGCCTCAGCCTCCCGGAAAGCGATGTTCGGCTCTTCCTCGCCGTCCGCGAGGCCGCCCACGCCCGGCTCTTTGTCCAGGTTCCCTGGCTGCGGGGCCACCTGCTCGGCGCCATAGAGGCCTACGCGCGCGGTATCCACATCGACATGTCACGCATCGAGGACCTCGCCAGGGATCTGGACCCCAGCAATCCGGAGGGAATACAGGAAGCCTTGTCCCAGGGCGTCTTCACCCCTGAGCGCACACCGGTTCAGACCGCAGCACTGGAGAAGCTTGAGACCGCCTTGGCCCTCGTTGAAGGCTGGGTTGACGAACTGACTGCCGAGGCTACGGCCAACGTCCTGCCGTCCGCCACCGCCCTGCGTGAAACAGTGCGTCGCCGTCGGGCCACTGGCGGACCCGCGGAACATGCTTTCTCGTCGTTGGTGGGCCTGGAACTGCGTCCCCGTCGGTTGCGCGAGGCGGCCACACTGTGGGCAACACTCAAGGAAGAACGCGGCATTGAGGGCCGGGATGCAATCTGGCATCACCCTGACCTGCTCCCCACCGGCGAAGACCTCGATGATCCGAAGGGCTTCTCCGAGCGCCGGAGGCTCGCTGAAGCCAGCGACAGCGAAGTTGACGATGCGCTTCAGAAGTTGCTGAGCGGCGGATACGACGAGCCCGGCAACGACGCGGGCGGTTCCGATCCGGACGGGACGGATACCGACCCGGGCACCACCGCCCCGCCGTCGGACAAGTAGTCCAGCCCCACCAACAGTTAAGCAAACAGCAGCGGCAGTCTCCCATGGGAGGCTGCCGCTGCTGTGAAGTTCTGTATCGGCAGGTTACTCCAGCACATCGTCCGGATCGTCCCCGTTGGTGCCCGGGGGAAGTCCACGGGAGGTGGCAAATGCCACGCCCTCCAGGAATGCCTTGGCGCGCTGGGTCTCGGGATAAGCCTCCACGAGCTCCCAGAACGCTGCGTTGTGCCCGGCCACCAACAAGTGCGCAAGTTCATGGACCAGCACATAATCGATGACCCACTGGGGCATGGGTTGAAGCTTGGTTGACAAGCGGATGCTGCCATCCGCAGGAGTCGCCGAACCCCACCGCGAGTTCTGGTTGCCGACCCAACGAACAGATGTTGGACGGGATCGGCCACCCAGGTAGGTGCGTGAAAGATGGGCAGCGTGGCGGGACAGTTCTTCGTCCGAAGCAGGCCGGCGCCTTTTCCCGCCTGCCTGGCGCTCACCCTGCTTTTTGAGCTTGGAGAGCATGCGTCCCACCCATTCGCGTTCCTGTGCCACGGTAAAGGTGGCAGGGATCGCGACCACGGCTTTTCCGTCTTCCCAGAACGCCGACACCGTTCTTCGCCGCCGCGTGGACCTACGGACCACTACGGGGGAGCCATCCTCGGTCAGGGACGGGGAGTCTGCCGTGGTGGAAGAAGGCCGTCCCATCAAAGATCCGTGCTTTCAGCCAAGACCGCCAGTACGGCTTCCCCGTAGCGTTCCAGCTTGGAAGGGCCGACGCCGGCCAGTGCAGCCAGTTCCTCCAGGGAGGACGGCCGTGCTTCGGCGATGGCGGTGAGCGTCGCATCCGTGAAGACCACATACGCCGGCACATCGGCGCTCTGCGCTTCATCCCTGCGCCATTGCCGCAATGAGTCGAAGGTCTGTTCCTCATACGTCGGCGGGCACTGGTTGCAGCGTCCAATCTTTCGCTCCGCGCCGCTGGCCAGCATGCTGCCGCACACCCTGCACGACGCCGGTGCCGCCGCCTTGCGACGAACCGGACCCGATTTGCTCCTCGCATTGGCAGACGCGACGGAATCCGGGCGGAGTCCATCAAGGAAACGCGACGGTTTCCGGTTGGCACGGCCGCCGGGGGTGCGTGCGGTGGACCAGGACATCGTCAAGTACTCACGCGCGCGGGTGATGCCGACGTACAGCAGCCGGCGTTCCTCATCCACATCTTCAGGGGTATCAGCGAAGGAGATGGGCATCAGGCCTTCACTCAACCCCACAAGGAACACCGCGTCCCACTCAAGGCCCTTCGCGGAGTGCAGTGACGCCAGTGTCACGCCTTGGACTGTGGGGGCGTGCTGGGCCACTGAGCGCTCCTGGAGTTCGTTGACAAACTCCGCCAAAGTGAACTGCTCCCCGCGGCTGACGGCAAGTTCATCGGCCAAGGCCACCAAGGCAGCCAGGGATTCCCAGCGCTCACGGAGGGCACCGCCGTTGTGCGGGGGTGCGTCCGTGTAACCAAGGGAGGACACGATGTCGCGGACAATCTGGCCCAGCGATTCCTGGGGTCCCTCGGCAACCGCCCTGGTGGCAGCTCGCAGTTGGAGAATGGCGTCCCGGACTTCCTTCCGGGCAAAAAAGCGTTCTCCGCCCCTGAGCTGGTAGCCGATCCCCGCGGAAGCCAAGGCTTGTTCATAGGCACTGGACTGACCGTTGGTCCTGAACAGGATGGCGATTTCACTGGCCTTGACTCCGGAACCGAGCAACTCACGGATCCGGCCCGCAACCACGGCAGCTTCCGCGTCATCGTCCGGGCATTCCATGAACTTCGGCTCGGAACCCCCCGGCCGTTGGGCCACCAGTTTCAGCGGAGGAGCCCACGCAGCATCCGCAGCGGGGCCTCCGCTGCGTCGTGAGCCCAGCAGATCATTGGCCAGCTTTACTACCTGCGGCGTGGAGCGGTAGTCACGGATGAGCTTGACCACCGAAGCCCCGGGGTAACGGGCCTTGAACTCCAGAAGGTGCTTGGGAGATGCCCCCGTAAAGGAGTAGATGGTCTGGCTGGCGTCTCCCACCACGCAGAGCTCGTCCCGGCCTCCAAGCCACAACTCCAGAAGCCTTTGCTGCAGCGGTGATACGTCCTGGTACTCATCCACCACGAAGTGCCGGTACTGCTCGCGGACAGTGGCGGCCACCTTGGGATCCTCCTGCAGGATGCCCACGGTGATTAGGAGAACGTCCTCGAAGTCGATGACGTTCCGATCCGTCTTCAGGTCCTCATACGCCTGGAATACCCTGGACACTGCAGTCAGGTCGAATCCACCGGGAGTTCCACGGCCCTGCGCGTTCTCCAGGTAGTTGGCGGGCGTCAGCATGGAGACTTTGGCCCACTCAATTTCTGCGGCCAGGTCACGGATGGAAGCGCGGTCGGTGCTCAGACGCAGGCGTCGCGACGCTTCCGCGATCATGTTTGCTTTGTGGTCCAGCAGGCTGGGCAGGGTTCCACCGATTGCTTGTGGCCAGAAGAACTGAAGTTGCCTCAGCGCGGCCGCGTGGAAAGTCCGGGCCTGCACACTGGCAACCCCGAGGTCCCTGAGCCGGCTGCGCATCTCCGCGGCGGCACGCGAAGTGAAGGTGACGGCGAGGAGCCTTTGGGGACTGTAAACCCCCGAATGCACTCCGTAGGCAATCCGATGGGTAATGGCCCGGGTTTTACCGGTACCTGCACCGGCGAGGACGCACATTGGTCCTGTCAACGTGCTGGCTACTTCGCGTTGCTCATCATCCAGGCCCCCCAGAATCCGCTCTTCCAGCGAAGCCCCGGTATCAAAAAGCCCTGCTGTCACGGCTGGAGGTCTTCGATGACGCCGCCGTACCAATGTTCGATCAGGGAACGGGCAATGGACAGGCGGGAAGAAATGGTGATCTCGCCGTTGAGGACCGCTGCCTGCAGTTCTTCGCGGCTGAACCACCGGGCCCGGGTGACCTCAACGCCGTCGGGCCGGGCGACGGCGTCGTCCGTTGTGGCGGTAAAACCGAGCATCAGCGATGCCGGAAACGGCCACGACTGCGAGCCCAGGTACTGGCAGGCCGTCACGCGGACACCCACTTCTTCCCCGATCTCGCGGACCACGGCCTGTTCCAGTGACTCTCCGGGCTCGACGAACCCCGCCAGCGTTGAATAGTTCTTGGCATCAACCGGTCCCCCGCCGCCCAACAGGAGGCGGTCATCGGGACCTACAACAGTGACGATGATGGCAGGATCCGTGCGGGGGTAGTGCTCAGACTGGTCCTTGGGGCAGCGCCTGACCCATCCCCCGGCTTCAATATCGGTGGGTGCCCCGCACTTGGGGCAGTGGGTATGGTTTGCGTGCCAATTCGCGATGGCGCTTGCCTCGACAAAAAGTGCAGTGTCCGTGGCGTCCAGACGGGCAGCCACCTCACGGAAACCGGCCCATTCAGCATGTGCAGGAACAGATGAAGTGCCCGGCTGCGGGGGTTCTTCAACAGTAAACAGAACCACTGGCGTACCGGCAGGGATGGAGGACTCGCCCAAAGTGGTGCCCAGGTAGATGGCCGTGGCGTCAGCTCCGAGAGCCTCCCGGAGCTGCAAAGCATCACCGAGCCAGAGCCCGTGGGCCGTAACCAGCGCCTGACGCCGGGATATCACCATGGCACGGGCAGAACCGGAGGCGATGAGCCCGTCAACCATGCCGGGTTTCATACGCTCGCCGGAGCCCCGGTCAACCACTGCCGGCCGGACGGGAAGAACCGTTTCCGTGAGGTGGTTGGCCAGTGCCTGGGACTCCGTATAACTCATGTATCTACCGTACTGACTCCCACCGACAATTGACATTTGGGGAGCCCCCGGCTGTGGACGCCTCGCGGAGACATGGGTCGGACATCGGGCAGCCGGTCGGTTGACAGCCCGGCGTACACCTGTTTTAGCGCGGATCTGGAGACTCGCCGCACGGCTTCGCCGCCACAGGCCATCGGCAATCTACCGTTGGACACGTGAGAAAAACACCGCTGGAACTGGCCGCCATAGCTACTGCGGCGGTGCCTGGACTGGCGCCGACGGCTACCGCATACTCCCCCGACGATGATGCTGATTTCGACTCGGCGCTGCTACTTGACGCCGAAGGCAAACGCTGGCGGGTCCGTTCGCCGCGCCACCCGGAGGCGAGCACCCGGTTGGAAACCGAATTCATGGTTCTGAGGGCCTTTGCTCCCGCGATCCGCGCGGAGTTGCCGTTCCATGTGCCGACAATCGCCGGCACGGTCCGTCAGGGAGACCTCACCACGTTTGTTTACGCGCATCTGCAGGGATCAGTCCTCTCCATCGACGAACTGTCGGCCGGCAGCCCTGCACTGGCCCGCGAGGTCGGAGTTGCCCTGGCCGCCGTCCATGACCTTCCCTTGAGCCTTGTCATCAATGCCGACCTGCCAAGCTACTCGGCCAACGAGTTCCGCCAGCGCAAGCTGAATGAACTTGACCAAGCGGCAACCACCGGAAAAATTCCGGCCTCCCTGCTCCGCAGGTGGGAACATGCCCTTGAAGATGTTGCCCTCTGGCGCTTCAACACCTCTGTTGTTCATGGCGATCTCCACGAAGACAACCTGATGGTGCACGAAGACACCGTTACTGCACTCACGGGATGGACCGATCTCCGTATTGGCGATCCCGCAGATGATTTTGCCTGGCTGGTGGCCTCCAATGAAGCCTCGTTTGTGGAAGCAGTTCTCAGCGAATACACCCAGGCCCGGCGCGAAACACCGGACAGCCACCTCCTGCGCCGTGCCGCGTTGTTGGCGGAGTTTGCCCTGGCCCAGTACCTGGTCAAGGCCATGGCGGCCGGGCATCAGGACATGACGGCCGAAGCCGAGTCGATGCTCAGGACGCTGGCAGATGACATTGAGGAACAAACACGGCGGGAGCAGGAGGCACGCGCCGCTGAAGCAGAGGCCGAAGCCGAAGCCGAAGCCGCGGAACAAGAGCTCCACCACCAAAAGCAATCCGCAGTGAGCGTCACCCCCATTCCCGCTGAGCGTCCTTCGCCCGCTGCAAACAACGGTGCCGAAGACAAAAAAGGCCCTGAAGACACCTCCACGGCAGCCATCAGCGTTGTGGATATCACTCCCCTGCCTGCCAGCAAGCCCTGACCGGGCCAAGCCTTCCAGGGCCGGGCAGGTTAAGGCTGTGCCGGCTAAGGCTGGGCCGGCTAAGGCTGGGCCGGCAAGGCCTGTCCCGACAGTGCGGAGGTAACAATCCGTTCCAGATCCTCAGCACTACCCAAATCATGCGGGCGTACCAGGGCGTCCTCCGCCACGTAGTAGAACGCGGCACTGACATCTTCCAAAGGCACGTTTTTCAAGCGTGCCCATGCCAACCTGTAGACAGCAAGCTGCACTGCCCGTGACGCCAGCTGGCGCCCTGATGGCCGGCGGCCCGTCTTCCAGTCAATGAGCTGCCAATGGCCGTCAGCGTCACGGAACACGGCATCGATGCGTCCGCGGACAACGACGTCACCGATTCGGGTCTCAACGGGTACTTCCACAAACGCCGGTGCGCGATCCGCCCACTCCGAGTTTTTGAAAGCTTCCACCATCTGGTCCAGCCCGTAGGCCTGGTCAATGTGGGAGTCGGAGCCAGGGGCTTCATCCAGGTCAAGCACTCCCGTTGTAGCGAAGTATTCTTCAACCCAGGCGTGGAAGGCAGTTCCTTTCCTGGCGGACATGCCGGGCTCCCTGGGAACCGGCCTTCTCAGTTGAGTGACGACGGCATGCGGATCCGTTCCCAGGTCCACGAACAGGGAAGCCGAGATGTGGCTGGGCAAGTGGACATCGTGGGATGAGGCACGCAGCTTCCGGCGATCCAACAGCAGCTCCGCCTCATGCCACCACCGTTCCGGCGCGCCGGACAAACCCTCCGGTCGCTGCAATTGATCGGGAACCGCCATGAAGGACCGCACGGCGGCGGCTGCTTGATCCATCGATTGCCTGCGCCCCGGAGCCAGCCGGAGACGGGATCCGGTGCGGGGATCGATGGGGCCCTCCAGCGGATCATAGGGGAACCGGGCCACTTCGAGGATGGCCGTCAACGGGCTTTCCTGGGGAAGAGCCTCTTCGGCCACAGACTCCCGGTGGATCGCTGCCCGCGCGGCCGGCTGGGCTGTGAGAGGGGCCAGTTCCGAGAGGAAACCCGACATTTCCGCCATTCCTGAGCGTGAACCGTTCCACGCCGCACTGGAAGCCCACAAGACGAACTTCGCCCTGGTATAGGCAACGTAAGCCAGCCTCCGCTCTTCGGCCTCACCGTGGTGCTGGACCTCGGACTTGAACTCCTTTTCGGCGTCGAGCCAGCCCTTCTGGTCCGGCTGGTCCAGGTCCCACTGCGGAAGATCACGACGATCACCGCGCAAAGGCCACGGCAAGGCAGCCGAGCCACTGCTCCACCGTGAGTCCCTGGTGCTGGGGAACGAACCCGCGTTGAGGCCGGGAACAAAAACAACATCCCATTCCAGGCCCTTGGAAGCGTGGACAGTCAATAACTGGACGGCCTCCCGGTTGGTCTCCACCGGAGCAATGTCCAGTCCTCCTTCCTCGGAAGCAGCCGCTTCAAGCCAGGAAAGAAACGCCAGAAGGTCAATGCGCTGGGACGTCTGGAGGAACCCTGCCGCAGCGTCCTGGAAGGCGTCGAGATTCCGGCGGGCCTGGTGGATGCTGATACCCGGCTTGGCGGCGACTTCAATATCCAAAAGCATGGCGCGCTCCACCTCACCCAGCAACGTGGTGAGATCGTCCCCCAGGAAACTCCTCAGGCCACGGAGTTCCGATGCCAGCGTGGACAGCCGCTCCATGCCTGCGTCGCTGAGGCTCCTGCCATGCCCGGATGTCCACCCGGGCCGCGGCAGGCGATCGAGTGCCTCCACCAGGCTGGCGGCATCGGTGATGTCGCTTTCCACCACCACGTCCGAAGCCTCTTCGTCGTCGTCGGCTGACCCCGCAGCATCCAGGTTTGAGCGGCGGCGGGCAAGGAAACGGGACCAATCGTTGAACGCCATCAGGTCGGCCGTCCCAATGCGCCATCTGGCACCGGCCAGCAAACGCATCAAGGCATCGGATCGTCCGGGATCGGCAAGGACCCGCAGTGTTGCTACCAGGTCCACAATTTCAGGAGTATCCAGCAAACCCCCCAGTCCGACAATTTCGTAGGGAATTCCCTGGTGCTCGAACTCCCTGCGAAGGCACTCCATCTGTGCCCGCCTCCGGCACAGAACTGCCATGGTGGGAGGCACCGGTGTTCCATCAGCTTCTTCCTCGAAGACTGTCCGCTGGTAGCGCCCGATGTCGCGGCCGATCACGGCGGCTTCGTCCTCGTCTGTGGCAAAGCGGCCGATGACCACGCTGCCGTCCACAGCCGCGGGGCTGGGCACCAACGCTGGAACAGACACGCTGCCGGCGGTGTCCCGCGCGCCGGCCGGACCCTCAGCTGCCGCTGCTTTGTTCAACGGTGCGGCTATGGTGTTGGCGGCTTCGAGGATATGGCGCCCATTGCGCCACGCGGTTGTCAGATAGGACGTTGGCGCTACGGAGTAGCTCGCTTGGTTGCCGTCCTGGACCGGGCCGCGAACAGGAAACTCCTGGACAAAATGGAACAACTGGCCGGCTGAGGCTCCCCGGAAACCGTAAATGGATTGATTGGGGTCACCCACGGCTGTGACGGCATGCCCCTGACCGAACAAACGTGAGAACAGGACCAGCTGCGCGTGCGAGGTGTCCTGGAACTCATCGAGAAGAACCACCTTGTAACGGGCGCGCTCGGTGGCAGCCGCCAAGGGGATCTCGCGGGCGATCTTGGCGGCCAACGCCACGAGGTCCCCGAAGTCCAGAACCCCTCGCTGGCGCTTGGCATCCTGGTATCGCACCACCATGTCAGCCACACTGGCACGGGTGCGGAGCATGGAGGCAAGCTCCCCGGCAGCCTGGGTTGGATTCTTCCTGGCTCCGGCAACGTAAGGAAGTTCCACGAACCGTTGCACTTGCTCCAGCACCCAATCGCGGACTTCGGCGGGGTCCTGAAGATGTTCCGCGCACTCCCCTGCCAGTTGAATGACGGCATTGACCAGCGTGGACTTGGCAGCCGTGAAATGCTCGTACTCGCCGTCGTAAGCTTCCACGATCTCACTGGCCAACTGCCAGGACTGGGCAGTACCGAGCAATACGACGTCGCGTTCAATGCCCAGGCGCAGCCCATAATCGGACACGATGCTGCTGGCATAAGAATGGTACGTGGAGACCTTCGGCTCGAGGTCGTCGGCTCCGAGGAGTCCGGGTGGGAAACCGTAGCTCCCGTCATCAGCAGAGGCAATGCGCTGCAGCGCGGCTAACTTGGTCCTGATCCTGCTGGCCAACTCCCCCGCGGCTTTCCGGGTGAAGGTGACGCCCAGGATTTCTTCAGGTCGCGCCCACCCATTGGCGACAAGCCAAACTACCCTGTCTGCCATGGTGGCCGTTTTCCCGGACCCGGCACCTGCGATCACCAGCCGTGGGGTGAGCGGCGATGAAATGATGGCTGCTTGCTCACTGGTGGGATGGTTCTTCTCGCCAAGGATGTCGGCGAGTTGGGAGGGGGTAAACCGGGGAGCGGGTACGCCCCCGCCATCAGGTGTCCCTGCGGCCAATCCATCAAGGAGCTCGGTTGTCATTCGGTGACCTGCTTTCCTCTGGCACACAACGGGCAAACATCCGGCAGACGGCAACCGTGGCCGCCATGTCCGCCTTTGCCGGGATCGTGCCGCGCTTCAAAAGTACCCGCTGCCATCAGCCCGGCAGCTTCATTGACCAGGTCCTCTGCCCAGTTATCCGACTCATCGATCGGATCCTGCTGCTGAATTGAAGGACTTTTGGCTTTGGTTCCCAGCTGAGCCAGTACCGCACCACCCGGGTGTCGGCCAGCCGGAGCCCCATCTCCCGAACCCTCCACCAGGGTGTCTCCGGCTACCCCGGCGAATCCCCCCTTGGCCACAGCAACCTGGTAGGACCCCAGCTGCGGATGCCGTGAGACTTCGGCCTTGCCGGGTTGCCTCTTGCCGGTCTTCAGGTCGACGACGACCAGCCGGCCTTCGGAGTCGATCTCCAGACGATCCACCTGGCCTCGAAGCACCGCATGACGGGGGTCGCCTTGCCCGGTTTGGTCCTGTCCAGCGTCCTCGACGGTGACGTCCGGGAGCGGAACCTCAAAGTCGTGCTCCACTGCAATCAGGGATCTGCCCTCGCTGCGCATGATCAGCACGTACTGGGCCAACTTCCGGACCATGAGTTCAGCCCGCTGGTAATCCAGCCGGCCTTCCCACGTGTCCTTCATGCCCAGGGTTGGCCACCGGCGGACAAGTTCAGCCACGTACTCGGCACCCGAGGCCTCGGGCAAGTCCTGGGCAATACTGTGGACCAACGTGCCAAGGCTGCGGGCGAAGTCCGTGGCAGCCTCACCGCCGGCTGCCTGCACGAACCAGTCCAAGGGTGATTTGTGCACGGCCTCGACCTTGGACGGGGACACAAAGACGGTTCCATCAGGGGGAACCACTGCCGCTTGGGAGCTCAACGGTGCCAGCCCCCACCACGCGTCAGGGTCAGCACCGGGAACGGCATGTTCCTCCGTGGCCAGCTTTGCCAGGATCCGGGCTGCTTCAAGGGCCACAGTATGCGACGGGTCTTCTGCCTGCACATGCTGCCGGAGTTCCGCCACCAACGCCCGCAGCGTCATGGGCCGGTCAACCGGAGTGTAGGGGCGCTGGTACTCGCCCTCGGGCAGGGGCGCCACGTAATCCAGGAACGCCGAAGGCTGCTCGTCCTCCGAGGAAACAGCCGTGCAGATCAGGACCTCCCGGGCACGGGAGACTGCCGTGGAAAAACTCCTGAGCTCGTCATAGCGGATATCACGCAACCTGCTGAGCGGCCCACGGGTAAGGGCGTAGTCCACCCCGTGCTCCACGGCATCTGCATAGACGGTGCTGCCCAGGAGTTCTCCACGCAAGCGCGTGTTGGGCCATACCCCTTCCTGGAGTCCAGCCACTACCACCACCGGCCATTCGCGGCCCGCGGCACTGGCCGGAGTCATGAGCTCCACGCAGGCCTCGAGCTGGGCCCGGGCGGCCAGGGTGTCCATGGGCAGCTCCTGGTTGAGCAGGTACTCGAGGAACTGTTCAGGACCCGATCCCGGCAACTGATCCACGTACCGTTCAGCCGTGTGGAACAGGGCCATCATGGCATCGAGGTCGCGATCGGCCCGCGCTCCGGCGCTGCCGCCTTGCAGAGCTGCTTCGGCCCACCGCGAGGACAAACCGGTGGCTTGCCACAAGGCCCACAGGACCGATTCGGCATTGGCACCCGGCTGCGCGGCAGCATCACTGCCCGCGGCAAACATCCGGGCCAGGCGGCGTGCGGAGGCCCCCTCGATACCCAGGGTAGCCAGGGCGCCGGGTTGCAGCAGGGCTTCCACCAGCAGCGCGTCGCTGGAACGGCCGCCCCCGCCCAGCAGCTCCTCCCGCCGCAGCGACTGCCGCAATCGACGAAGTTCAATGGCACTCGCGCCGCCAATGCGGGACGTCAGCAGCGACACCGCGGTTTCAGGCGTCAACCTGGCCGGGTCAAGGACAACCGCGAAGGCCTCCAGGAGCGGACGAACAGCAACCTCGTCCCGAACGGCCGAATCGGCCACGGGAACGCGGACAGGAATTCCCTGGCCACTGAGGTAGCGCTGTAGTTGTGAGATCTGTCCACCGTTGCGGACAATCACGGCGATGTCGCTGAAATCCCTTCCCTCACGCAGCTGCGCTTCTAGAATGCGTTGCGCCACATACCTCAGTTCGTGGACTGCCGAGGGCAGCACGTGCCCTTCAACGCGTCCGCTATCCAGTGCGTGGTTACTCGTCCCGGGCTGGTCCATCTGCCGTGCCAACTGGCCACCGGATCGTTGGGAGATGCGCGCAGCCACCCGCGCCCAGGCCTCGGCCACCAAGGGCCTATGCCGATGCGTCACTGACAACGGACGCTCCAGGACGGCCCGCGTGGCGCCTCCGAGCAACAGGGGCAGTTCCGCAACGAGATCCGGCCTGGCGCCCCGGAAACCCTGCACCACGGTGTCCGGGGAGAACGTCACCAGGACATCCTTTGACTCGCCGATATCAGCCAGGAGTTCGAAAATCGCCGGATTGGACTCCTGGGCGTCATCCACCAGGACAAGCTGCAACCGCTGCCGTTCAGCGGCCAGGAAGGCGGGCGAGTCCTGGAAGATCTGCCGCGCAGTGGTGATGATGCCTGCGGGATCGAAGGCCTCGGGCATGCGCAGGTCCAGAACGTCCCGGTACTCGCTGTACAGTTCCGCCGCCGCCATCCAATCCGGCCGACCACACTCATAGGCAAGGCCCACCAGGTCCTCCGCCGTCCGCCCCGATTCAATGATGCGGTCAAAGAGCTGACGGATCTCATGCCGGAAGCCTCGGGTAGGCAGCGCGGCTGAAAGGTCCTCCGGCCATGGCAGGTGGAAGCCGGGGCGCTCGTGGCCCTCCAGCAACTCCTTGATAATGAGGTCCTGTTCAGGACCGGAAAGAAGTTTCGGGGGCCGTTGCAAGGGAAGGATTCCTTCAGCCTTGGCACGCCGGATGACATCGAAAGCATAAGAGGACCAGGTGCGGGCCGGCGTCGTACTGAGGCTGCGGTCCAGCCGCCCTGTGAAGGTGTCCCTCAATGCGGCTGCCGCGTGACGTCCGGGAGCGAGAATGAGGATGTTGTCCGGGCTGAGGCCGTCCTCCTGCACCCGCCGGACCGCTGACTCAACAAGCACAGTGGACTTACCTGTGCCCGGACCACCTGGAATGAGCACAGGCCCACTGCCCTGCCGCAAGGACACGACGCCGAGCTGATCCGGTGACAAAACAGGTGCCGCGTAGTCGGTTTCGCGGGGCGGCAGGAGCCGGAGGGCTGACGGGGTGGCAGGAGTTGCGGTCACACAGTCATTTCATCATCGGGCACTGACAAAATATGGAGTTGACGCTCCAACTGGTCCGAGATCACATCAAGTTGCTCGAAATCCGCTTCGGTGGGAGCCCATCGGGCGGCAGCCAGGTCCACCCGCCAACGGCCCTCCCCGGTCCGCATGAAGCCTTGGTGGTCGCCGTGAAGAGGAGTGGACTCGGCCAGGTAGTGGCGAAGGGCCTCCAGTCCATGCCCCTGCGGGGCTTCCCCGCTGGCCCGCAGGACGCGCCACCAGGACACGGCGCTGCCGTAATGGCTCATGACGGCTCCGATCTGCCGGGGCCCGCCGGCTCCCAGGAGCTCGGCAACGTCACCGTAAGACACCGCCGATCCCGGCGGAACGAGGTCCACAACGGCCAACACCGCCGTCACATACTCCATCCGCATGTGTTCAGGGTAACGGCAGGAGTGTCCTGCCCAATACTGTCGGCGCCAGCCGGTAGCTTGAAGTCATGAGTTCCTGGAACACCCTCTCCCGCGCCGCATTCGATCTCGAGACCACTGGAAAAAACTCCCGCTCAGCGCGCATAGTCACCGCCTCCATCACGGTGGTGGATTCCCAGGGTGAGCTCGTTGCGGAGCACGAATGGCTGGCGGATCCGGGCGTGGAGATTCCGGCCGAAGCCAGCGAGGTCCACGGCGTGACCACCGAAAAGGCACGGGCGGAAGGACGGCCCGCCGCAGAGGTCACCCGCGAGGTAGCCGCAGTTCTTCAGGGACTTTTCGACGACGGCACTCCGGTTATTGCCTTCAACGCCAGTTACGATTTCACGGTCCTTGCGGCGGAATCCGCCCGCTACGGGGTCCCCCAACTGACGCGCTTCCCCGTATTGGACCCCTACATCATGAACAAGCAGGTTGACCGGTACCGGAAGGGCAAACGAACCCTGACCGCCCTCTGCGAGGAATACGGGGTCGACCTCAACAACGCCCACACGTCAGCTGCGGATGCCCTGGCAACCTTGAGGGTACTGGACGCCATGGCCGGCAAGTTCCCCAAGCTGCAGATGCCGGCGTCAACCCTCCATGAACTCCAGGTTGATTGGGCCGCGTCGCAGGCCGCCGATTTCCAGCAGTACCTGCGCCGCAGCAAACCAACTGCCGTGATTGAAGGCGAGTGGCCGGTGCTTCCGCCGGTTGACGCCAGTCGCGGCGGTTTCTGACCCTCCACCCGGGGTGCTTTGCGACGCAAGTCACAGTTCGGCCCCACTTTCGACGCGCCGCATGGCATGGAGCAGGATTCCGCAGGATGGCCTTTTGCCGGAACCGCAATAACCGCCAGAGCACTCTGATGATTCAGATATTCGGCGTAAGTAGGATTTAGCGGTCACTTCTTCCATTGCGCCGCCCCATAGCCGCGGGTGACATAATTAAGTTTGGCGGGTTGAAGTCTGCCAGGGCAGCCAACCTGTGCTTTTGCTGCCCGTTTCCCCGCGCACCGCAGTACATCTCCGTGTCCCGATGAAAGTGATTTCTTCATGAAATTCAAAGCCCCCAAGTGGCTGTCTGTCGCCCCCGTGGCCGCAGCCCTGGTGATCTCCCTGGCAGCATGCGGCGGTGGATCTTCCACCCCCAGCGGTTCTCCCACCGATGCCCTCGCCGGCAGTGACCAGAAGAGCCTCGACACCTACACCACCGCCGAGGTGACGCCGCTTGAAAAGATCGACAAGTCAAAGCTGGGCCTCATCACTGACGGCACCTTGCGTGTTGGCACCCTCTCGGATGCCCCGCCCAACATCTTCATCGATTCCTCCGGCAAGTTCACCGGCTACGACAATGAGCTCCTTCGCGCCATCGGTGACAAGCTGGGCCTCAAGGTCGAATTCGCTTCCACCGACTTCTCCGCCCTCCTTTCGCAGGTAGGCAACAAGCAGTTCGACGTCGGATCCTCCTCGATCTCCACCACCGACGCACGCCGCAAGACTGTTGGGTTCACCAACGGTTACGACTTCGGCTACATGGCCGTGGTGACCAAGAACGATTCCAAGGTGACCGGCTTCGCCGACATCAAGGAAGGCATGCGCATTGGCGTTGTCCAGGGCACCGTCCAGGACGATTACATGACCAATACGCTCAAGATCGAACCGGTCCGTTTCCCTGACTACAACACGGTCTACGGCAACGTGAAGAACGGCCAGATCGACGCTTGGGTCGCCCCTTCCCAGCAGGCCGAAGGCCAGGTCAAGGAAGGCGACAACACCAAGATCGCCGAGAAGGTTGTGAACACCCAGAACTTCACCGCTTACGCCGTGAACAAGGACAACCAGCCCCTGATCGACGCACTGAACTCCGGTTTGGATGCAGTCATTGCCGACGGCACGTGGGCCAAGCTCACCTCCGAGTGGTACAAGGACCGTCCCACTGCCGCTGAGCAGACCCCCCAGGGCTGGAAGCCGGGCAGCAAGGCCGTCCAGATTCCCGCCAAGTAGTCCGGGCGTTCCATGGATATCCTCAACCAACTTGCCAGCACCTTCTTTGACTGGGAGGCAATGGGTGAAGTCCTTCCCAAGATGTTCGCCGTCGGTCTCCCGAACACTCTGATCCTGGCTGTCATTTCCGGCATCATCGGGACAGCGATAGGAATGCTGCTCGCCCTGATGGGGATCTCCCGGAACGCAGCAGCACGGTGGATAGCCCGCGTCTACACAGATATTCTGCGCGGGCTTCCGCCGGTGCTCACCATCCTGGTGATCGGATTTGGTTTCGGCCCGATTCTCCGTCAACTCACAGGGTCCACCAGCCCCTACCCCATGGCGATTGCGGCGTTGTCCATGATGTCCGGCGCCTACATCGGTGAGATCTTCCGCTCCGGTATCCAAAGCGTGGACAAGGGCCAGCTCGAGGCCACCCGCGCTTTGGGGTTCAGCTATGGCTCGGCCATGCGCCTTGTGGTGGTGCCCCAGGGCATTCGTCGTGTCCTGCCCGCGTTGGTCAACCAGTTCATCGCCTTGATCAAGGAGTCCTCCCTGGTCTTCATGCTTGGCCTGCTGGCGACGGAACGGGAAATCTTCCAGATCGGCAAGGATGCTGCCGCCAATACCGGAAACCTTTCTCCGTATGTTGCCGCCGCCATCTTCTACCTGGCCCTCACCATCCCGCTCACGCACTTTGTGAACTGGATTGATGCCAGGATGCGCAGTGGCCGCCCTGAGAAGAAAGAGCCGGACGAGGCCGCAGCAGTGGTCGGAAAAGGAGCCCAGGCATGAGTGAATTCGCTTCAGGGACATTGACTGCCAAGAACATCCATTTGTCGTTCGGCAGCAACCACGTCCTGCGTGGCATTGACCTGCACGTCCCCCAAGGCACCACGGCTTCGGTGATCGGTCCCTCCGGCTCAGGTAAATCAACCCTGCTTCGTGTCATGAACAGGCTGATCGAGCCGGACCAGGGAGACATCCTCCTGGACGGCCGCTCGGTATTGAAGGACAACCCTGACGAACTCCGCCGCAGGATCGGCATGGTTTTCCAGCAGTTCAACCTGTTCCCCCACAAGACCGTGGCGGAAAACATCTCGCTGGCCCTGCGCAAGATCCGCGGCATGACCAAGGAACAGGCCCGTGACGAGGCCTTGGCGCAGCTGGACCTGGTGGGTTTGAAGCACAAGGCCGACTCACGTCCAGCCAACCTTTCCGGTGGGCAGCAGCAACGTGTGGCGATCGCCCGTGCGCTGGCCATGAAACCGGAAGTCATGTTCTTCGACGAGGCCACCTCTGCCCTGGACCCAGAGCTCGTCAAGGGCGTCCTGGCCCTCATGACGGACCTCGCAAAGGGCGGCATGACCATGGTGGTGGTGACCCACGAAATGGGCTTCTCCCGCAACGTCTCGGATGTGGTGACCTTCATGGACGCCGGTGTGGTTGTTGAGTCCGGGCCGCCGGAACAGCTCTTCACGGATCCCCGTACGGAACGTCTTCAGGGTTTCCTCTCGGACGTTCTCTAGGACGCATGAAAAACCCCGCCGCCCTGCTCGTCACGAGCATGGAAGGCGGGGTTTTTCGTTGCCTGGCCTGGGCTGGCATGTCCACGCCACAGGCCTGGCTCAGGCGCCTGTTTTGACCCTGAGGACCGTCAGCGCGGCGGCATCCACCTTGGCCCGGAACGCCGGGTCCTCCTGGGCTTTCTTCACCACTGCCTGATGCATTGCCGGGATGCTGAGGGGATCCGCACACACCAGCATGGTGCCACCGGCGGAGAAGAAGTTCAGCGCCCGGTCGGCGTCGGACCACGCCTCCAGCTGCGCTGCACTGCAGAGGTCATCGGACAGGACGATGCCCTTGAACCCGGCGTCGCCCCGCAGCATGATGTCCAGGATCGTGGGCGAAAACGGGGCAATGTTGGCGGGGTCGATCTTGTCATAGAACGCGTTGGAGACCATTACCCACTGGGTTCCCGATTGGATGGCGGCCTTGAAGGGTGCCAGTGCGGGATCGTTGCGCGTCGTCGCGGTATCGCGGACGTCGCTGCTTACATCCGTGTTGGGCACCACCTTCCCCAAGCCGGGAAAGTGCTTCACCACAGGTGCCACCCCCGCATCCCGCATGCCGTCGGCAAAGGAATTGCCCAGCAGCGAGGTGTCCTCCGGGGTGTATCCGTACTCGCGCTGGAAGTGCCCAATGGGGGCGTTGGAGGGTGCAAATCCTGGACTGGTCACGGTATCCAGGACCGGCGCGAGGTTCACGTTGACGCCCGCGCTCCGCAGTTCCTTGCCCCAGGTTGTGGCGTCCGCCCGCAGCTTGGCAGGTCCTGATGCCGCTTGGACCAAGGCAGTGGGAATCTGCGAGAAACCGGGACCCGACAGGACCTGGACGTATCCGCCTTCCTGGTCGGTGGCCACGAAAAGGGGCAGGTTCCCGGTGGTCGCCGGCGAGACCGTCGAGGTCATGGAGGACACCACGGCGGCTGCGCTGGCTGCCCCCGCTTTGCTGCGCCCGCTGAGGTAGACGTTTCCAGCGTGGTATTTGGTCAGTGCGGCCATGGTTGCGGGGTCGGCGCCTGTAGCCTTCGCGGCAACCATGAACAGTTGCCCCACCCGCTGTTCCAGGCTGAGCGCTGCCAGCTGCTGCTCGGCGGCCGACGGCGGGTTGGCCGCTGCCGTAGTCCCGCTGGGTGCGGGTGAGCCGCTCGCCGACGCTGCCGGCGTCGAGGCCATGGCGCTGGAAGGTGGGGGCACGGATGTGGTGGCCGCAGGGGACGACGGCGGAGCCTGGCTGGTTGCCGGATCGCCGCCGCCCGTGCTGGCCGAGCATCCGGACGCAGCGACAGCCAGGGCTCCCGCAGTGATCACACCGATGCCCAGGGATGAAATTTTCTTGGTGGTGCGCATGGTAACCGTGTATTTCGTTGGGGTCTGGTTTCCACTGTCGAGCCTACCGCTTCAGCCTGCAGCAAGGCACGGACACGGCAATGCCCCGGTCAGCCGCATCGCGCGGCCGCCCGGGGCAGTGTGGAGTTGCTTAGGCCGTGGCAGCGGCAGCAGCCCGGGCCGCTGCCGGGAGCGCCTCGACGATTCGGTTCATTGCGGCGTCATCGTGGGCCGCAGACAGGAACCAGGCTTCGAAGACGGACGGCGGAAGGTATACGCCGGAGTCCAGCATGGAGTGGAAGAACGGCGCGTAGCGGAAGGTTTCCTGGCCCTGGGCGTCGTCGTAGTTGTGGACTCCGTGTGCTGAGGTGCCGAAAGCGACGGAGAAGAGGTTTCCCGCACGCTGGATCGAGTGGTCCACGCCTGCCCCATCAAGTGCTGAGGACAAAGCCGCTGAAAGCTCCAAGGACCGGGCATCAACGAACGCGTAGACCTCCGGAGTCGCGTTGGTCAGAGTGGCAACGCCTGCGGCCATGGCCACGGGGTTGCCGGACAGGGTCCCGGCCTGGTAGACGGGACCCACAGGGGCGAGGTAATCCATCACGTCCGCGCGGCCGCCGAGTGCCGCCGTCGGCATTCCACCACCAATGACCTTGCCGAAGGTGAGGAGGTCCGGCGCCCAGCCTTCCTGGCGGCCTGTGAGGCCCCAGTATCCGGCGTACCCGGTACGGAAGCCGGTCAGCACCTCATCGAGGATGAGCAGCGCGCCGTGCTCCTTGGTGATCCTGGAGAGTCCCGCATTGAAGCCTTCACCAGGTGTGACCACGCCCATGTTGGCCGGAGCTGCTTCCGTGATGACCGCGGCAATATTGGCACCGTGGGCAGCGAAAGCGGCTTCAACGGCCGGGAGGTCGTTGTAAGGAAGAACCAGTGTTTCTGCCGCGGTGGCCGCGGTGACGCCGGCCGAACCCGGAAGGGCCAGCGTGGCCACACCCGAGCCGGCAGCGGCGAGCAGCCCATCCAGGTGGCCGTGGTAGCAGCCGGCGAACTTGATAATGAGGTTGCGGCCGGTGAAACCGCGTGCCAGCCGGACAGCGGTCATGGTTGCTTCCGTACCGGTGGAGACCATCCGGAGCCGCTCCACGGCACCCACGCGCTCCTTGACCAGCGCTGCGAGGTTTGCCTCGTCCGGTGTAGACGCCCCGAAGGAGAGTCCCCGGTCCACGGCAGCGTGTACCGCGGCCAGCACTGCAGGGTGGGCGTGGCCCAGGAGAGCCGGTCCCCAGGAACACACCAGGTCCACGTACTCCTTGCCATCGGCGTCTGTAAGGTAGGCACCTTTGGCCGAGACCATGAACTTGGGGGTGCCGCCCACTGATCCGAACGCGCGGACCGGTGAATTCACGCCGCCGGGCATCAGCGACTGTGCACGGTCAAACAGCTGATCGGACACGGGGGTATTGGACGTCAAGGTTCTCTTCTTTCAGTTGATCCGGGGCCGCAGGCTCCGCGGAGATAACTACTGTGCGGCCAGCAATTCAGCCACCCGGGGGGCGACTTCGGTGCCGTAAAGCTCGATGCATCGCATCATGGACTGGTGCGGCAGGGTGCCGTTGCTGTACTTGAGGTCGAAGCGGTCCACGCCAAGATTGCGTTTGAGGAGGGCAATCTTTTGTGCCACCGTCTCCGGCGACCCAACATACAGCGCGCCTTCCGGCCCGCACATGGCGTCGAACTCGCCCCGGTTGCCGGGTCCCCATCCACGTTCTGCGCCGATCCGGTTGCGCTGGTCCAACCAGTGCGGGAAGAGCTCGTCACGTGCAGCTTGATCGGTATCGGCGATGAAACCGGGCGAATGCGTGGCAATTTGCCTCATGGGATGCCCATGCTTGGCCATGGCGTCACGATAAAGATTCACCAGAGGCGCAAAGCGGCGGGGCTCTCCCCCGATGATGGCAAAAATGATGGGATACCCATATTCGGCACACCGCAGGACGGACTCAGGCGTGCCGCCCACTCCGATCCAGGCCGGAAGCAGGTGATGCTCGAGGCGCGGATAAACCTGCAATCCGTTGATCGCCGGCCGGGTCCGCCCCTCCCAATGGAGCGGTTTCTGGGCACGGGCTTGGTCAAAGAGTGCGAGCTTTTCCTCGAACAGGACCTCGTAATCGGCCAGGTCCAGGCCAAACAGCGGGAAGGACTCGATGAATGATCCCCTTCCCAGCATCACTTCGGCCCTGCCGTTGGAGATCGCATCCACCGTAGCGAAGCGCTGGAACACCCGGAGGGGATCGTCGGAGCTCAGCACCGTCACCGCTGAACCCAGGCGGATTCGTGACGTTACTGCAGCGGCTGCCGCCAGGAAGACTTCAGGGGCAGAGACTGCGAAGTCGCGCCGGTGATGCTCACCGACGCCAAAGGCATGGATTCCGACGGCGTCAGCCAGCTTGGCTTCCTCCAGCAGCTCCCGCAGGACTTGCGCGTGTTCCTTGGGATTGCCGTCGGCGTCCAGGCCCGCATCACCGAAGGTGTTCAGCCCGAGGAGGATCTCCCGGGCACCGACAGGTGCGGAGGGATCGGTGGGAACGGCGGACTCAGTGGTCATCGGGTCTCTTTCAGCCAGCCTGCGAGTTCGGAGGCCCAGTAGGTGAGGATGTTGTCGGCACCGGCGCGCTTGATCCCCAGCACGGACTCAGTGATGGCTCCGCGCCTGTCGATCCAGCCGTTGGCCGCTGCCGCTTCGATCATGGCGTACTCGCCGGAAATTTGGTAGGCCGCAACGGGCACCGGACTCATGGCAGCAACGTCGGCCAGGACGTCGAGGTAGCTCATGGCAGGTTTGACCATCACCATGTCCGCGCCTTCCTCGATGTCCAGCTCCACCTCGAGGATCGCTTCACGTCGGTTGGAAGCGTCCATCTGGTACGTCCGGCGGTCACCCGTGAGCTGGGAATCCACGGCTTCGCGGAACGGGCCGTAGAATGCCGATGCGTACTTGGCCGCGTAGGCAACCACTGCCGTGTTCTTGTGCCCGGACTCTTCCAAGGCCTGGCGGATCACGGCGATCTGGCCGTCCATCATTCCGGAGGGACCCAGGACGTGCGCGCCCGCCTCGGCCTGGGCCACGGCCATCTGCCCGTAGATTGCCAGGGTTGCATCGTTGTCCACGTATCCGTGATCGTCCAGGACTCCGCAGTGCCCATGATCGGTGAACTCATCCAGGCAAACGTCGCTCATGACCACCAGGTCATCGCCTACTTCGGCCCTGACGTCGCGGATGGCCTTGTTCAGCACGCCCTCAGGATCCAGGGACGCCGTCCCCCGCGCATCGCGTTGGGCAGGCACTCCAAAAAGCATGATGCCCCCGACTCCCAGCTCCACGGCCTCGGCCGCGGCCCGCTTCAACGAATCGGTGGTGTGCTGGACAACTCCGGGCATGGAGCTGATGGGGCTCGGCTCGGTGAGTCCTTCGCGGATGAATGCGGGCAGGATCAGGTCGGCAGGCGCCACCCGGTTCTCAGCGGTCAACCGGCGCATGGCCGGTGTGGTGCGCAAACGGCGCGGGCGGTGGTTCGGAAAGCTCATGACGGGTTCCCTTCGTTGGCGAAAACAGATTCAAGGGCGGCCACAATGCCGTCCGGTGTTGGCACTTTGGCGGTGGCAGCGACGGCGAGGCCCAGCTGGGAGGCCGCGGCCGCCGTCGGACGTCCAATCGCGATGAAACGGCAGGCACCCAGCTCCGGGAGCGCCGAGGCGATCCGCCGCGCGCCGCTGGGCGAGGCTGCCACGATCGCATGGATGGTTCCGGCCCTGAGACCCTTGGTGGCTTCCTCCAGCCCCACTGTTGCGTCGTCGCTGGACCCGACGGCGGATGGCAGTTCCGCTGTCAGGCGCAGATGGTCCCGGGCCGGGTAATCGACGGTGTGGTAGGCCACGACGGCGGTGACATCCGCGCCTTGCGATGCAAGTCCGGACCGTAGCCCGGGCGCCGCTATATCGGCTTGTGGCAGGAGCACTGTGCCGGGCGTGGAATTCCACAAAGCCAGCAGGCCGTCGGCTGACTGGTTTTCTGTCGGTGCCATGTGGACCGTCAGGCCCACAGACTCCACAGCACGCTGCGAGGCTGGGCCGATGGTGGCTACTTTGGTGCCGCTGGGAACCAGATCGTTCAGTTCAATTCCCCGCTGGGCCGCGTGGTCAAGAAGTACGCGGACCGTAGTGATGCTGCTGATGACGAGCCAGTCGAAACCGCCGGCGGTCAAACGGTCCAAAGCTGCCGTCAGGGAAGCCTGGTCCCTGGCCTGTTCAAAGTCGATCAGCGGGAGAACCCAGGGCTCGGCACCTGATTGTCGTAGAAGGTCAACCAGGGGCCGGGCGCGATCGGCGGTCCTGGCAATCAGGACACGCCGACCAACCAGGACCGCAGATTCAACGGGATCAGGATGCGGCAAGGTCCGCTATCTCCGCAGCACCGGCAGCGAGCAGGAGTTCAGCCACCTCGATACCCAGCAGCGTGGCGCCCACTTCCGTGAGACCGTCGGTTGCTTTTTTCTCCCGGACAGTTGTGGAGCCGTCCACGGCGCACACCGCCGCCTCCAGGTGCAGCATGCTGCCCTTCCGGAAGGCGTAGGCGCCCACGGGCGCAGCGCACCCTGCTTCAAGACGGGCCAATACAGCGCGTTCGGCGGTGACGGCCAGACGGGTATCGTCGTCGTTCAATGCCGCCAGTGCCTGTGCCAGCACGCCATTGCTGCCCTCGGCTTGGGGAGCCTCGTCGGTCCGGCATTCAATGGCCAAGGCACCCTGGCCGGGAGCTGGCAGCATCACGCCGGTTTCGAAGTACTCGCTGACCGTATCCAGTCGGCCCATTCGTTCCAGCCCGGCAGCAGCCAGGACCACCGCGTCAAGGTCGCAGGATTTGCCCGGCACCACGGCGTCGGTAGTGTTGCCCGGAAGCCCGGGAACACGCCCAAGACGGGTATCCACGTTGCCGCGGATGTCCAGGACCTCCAGGTCAGGACGTGCTGCCCGCAGTTGGGCTGCCCGTCGCGGCGACCCGGTTCCCACCTTGGCGCCTTCCGGCAACTGGGCCAATGTCATGCCGTCGCGTGCGCAGAGCACGTCCCGGACATCCACCCGCTTGGGGGTGGCAGCGATGCTCAAGCCCAAGGCAGCGCCAGTGGGAAGATCCTTCAAGGAGTGCACAGCGACGTCGCAAACGTCGGCCAGCAAAGCGTCACGGAGAGCCGCCACAAAGACGCCCGTTCCGCCCATTTGGGACAATGAGCCTGTCTTGACGTCGCCTTCGGTCTTGATGTGGACCAGGTCCACGCCGAAGCCGCCAACGGCCGCGAGTTTGTCAGCTGTTTGCTGCGTCTGCGTCAGTGCCAGCTTGCTGGCCCTGGTGCCGATGCGGACAGTCACTTGGCCGCCTCCGCAGCGGGGTAGGGGTCGTGTTCGGTGCCCGTGGTGATCCCGGCTTCTGAAATCACCGGCTTGGCGCCACGGAAATTCTCGCAGCAGTTGGGCCGGCAGACGTCATACCAAGGACCCAGGTCCGTTACATGCGGACGCTGGGTAATGGTGTTGTCCAGCGTGCGCTCGGAGATGAGGTCCACCAGGCCGGACACGAAGGCCGCGTGCGTGCCCGGAGTGGGAACGCGGGTGGCTTCGATGTTCAGGTTCCGGCAGGTCTCCAGTGCCTCCGTGTCCAGGTCCCAGGCAACTTCCATATGGTCGCTGACGAAGCCCAGGGGCACTATCACTACACCGCGGACGCCGGTGGGAGCGATTTCCTCCAGGTGATCGTTGATGTCCGGTTCCAGCCACGGGATGTGCGGAGCGCCGGACCTGGACTGGTACACGAGGTCCCACGCAACGTTGGGTGCCACGGTATCCATGATGGCCTTGGCATTGGCCAGGTGTTGGGCCGCGTAAGCGGAGCCTTCAGCGAATTCGCGGGGCTCCTCCGGCGAGTTGCCGGCAGCGTGGGCATCACGGGTGGGGATGGAGTGCGTGGCAAACAGCACCCGGATTTTGGAGTCCGGATCGGCCTCGCCGGCAGCTGCCAGTTTGCCCCGGATCTCTTCCAGGCCGGCGGCGGTGCCCTCCAGGAAGGGCTGCACCACGCCGGGGTGATCGAAGTACTGGCGGATCTTGTCCACGGCAAGCTTGCCGTCCAGTCCTGTTTCGGTCAGTGCAACTCCAATGTCCTCGCGGTATTGGCGGCAGCTGGAGTAGCAGGAGTAAATGCTGGTGGTGAGCATCAGGATCCGGCGGTGACCGGCGTCGTAAGCGTCCTGCAGGACGGGGGCAATGTAGGGATCCCAGTTGCGGTTGCCCCACAGCACGGGAAGGTCAATGCCGCGCTGCGCCAATTCAGCCTCGATGGCTGCCTTCAGCTCACGGTTCTGCTGGTTGATGGGGCTGATGCCGCCGAAGGCGCGGTAGTGGTGCGAGACCTCTTCCAGGCGCTCGTCCGGGATTCCGCGGCCGCGGGTCACATTACGGAGGAAGGGGATAACGTCATCCTGGCCTTCCGGCCCACCGAAGGACGCAAGCAGCACGGCGTCGTAGTTTTTGGGTTCCTGGCGGCCGCGCTCGGTGACTTCATTGACGGCCGTGGAAACGACTGGAGTGCTCATGCAAGGACCTCGGCAATCTCGGCGGCGGACACGCGGCGGCCGGTGTAGAACGGGATTTCTTCACGGACGTGGTTGCGGGCCTCACTGTCCCGCAGGTGGCGCATCAGGTCAACCAGGTCCACCAGTTCCGGGGCCTCGAGTCCGAGGATCCATTCCCAGTCCCCCAGCGCGAAGGAGGAGACGGTGTTGGAGATGACCTGCGGGAATTCCCTGCCCAGCAAGCCGTGTTCGCGGAGCATGGCGCCGCGCTCCTCGGCCGGGAGGATGTACCACTCGTAGGAGCGGACGAACGGGTACACGCACAGCCAGGTGCTGGGCTCCACGCCACGCGCGTAGGCCGGAACGTGGCTCTTGGAGAACTCCGCTTCGCGGTGCACACCCATGGCGGACCATACGATCCCGGTGCCGGCGAAGAGCTTGCTGCGCCGGATGGAGCGGACTGCGGCCTGCAGGTCCTCGGGCTTGGCCCCATGGAGCCACACCATGATGTCCGCGTCGGAGCGCATTGCGGAGACGTCGTAGCTGCCGCGGACGGTGACCCCGTCTTCGGCAAGCTTCTCTACCAGGGCCTCGTATTCCTGGGCTGCGTCGCCGCTGCGCAGGACGTCGGCCGAGCGCTTGAAGACAGTCCAGAGCGTGAAGAACTGCTCTTCGGTATCAGCAGTTTTAGTGACAGATTCGGCAGAAGTGTGGCTCATGGTTCAAGTTTGCCCCGTGCCAGCCGCTAAGTCGAAACGGATCACTTCTACGGAGCGTAGAAGTGATGTAAATCACAATTTTGGATGGATTCCGGACTCGACGGACGACGCCTGCTGCCGGGTATCTCCAACCACCGCAGCCAGCCCGTTTCCTGCCAACCAGCCGCCCACCACCGTCAGGCCGGGGGCCGCCCCGCACAATTCGCGGACATGCGCCACGCGCTCTTTATGACCGACGGCGGCAAACGGCAAGGCACCTGCCCAGCGCACCACATCCCAATCCACCACGTCGGCGCCCGTCACCGGAACCGTCAACAGCGTCGACGCATCCTCAAGGGCCGCCGCCAGCAGAGACTGATCGTCGAGGACAATGTCCGCGGACCCGCCGGCTTCCTCGCGGCGCCCGTAGGACAACCGCAGCACATGGTTCCCTGGACCCGCCTGGTTGGCCAGCCAATCCCACTTTGCTGTGGCATGAGTCAGGGCCTTGGCCGTGATACCCAGCGTCTGCGGTGCCACCAGCACCCCTGTACCCCGCGGACGGCGGTCCAATTCCGGCAGATCCACCACCAGTGTCACCAGGCTCACCAGCGGGCCGGGAGCGGGACGCAGCTCCGCCAAGCCGGGAACGGACTTCTCCAGCAGCCCAATGGCCGCAGGACCGTCCAGGGCGACTACCAGCCGCCCGGCGTCGAACGTTTCATCAACCGTGCCGATCCGCCATCCGTCCGCCGTTTGCCGGACTTCACGGACAGCGTTCCCCGCACGCAGCTTCACTCCCCTGGTTGTGAGATCGGCTATCAGCGCAGCCACCATGGTGTTCATGCCGCCTTCCAGCCCGGCGACGGCGGAACCGGCCTTCGCCAGCCCGGAGTCCTTGCGTTGGGACGCTGACGCCCGGGCTGCCTTGCGCTGCTCGGCAACGGCGGCGGCCAGTGAACCATGGGCCCGGATGCCGGCGCGCAAGCCGGGGGCCACCATATCGACGTCGAGCAGGGCGGGATCGGCGGAGTGGACGCCGCCCACCACCGGGGCCACCAGACGGTCAAGTACTTTGCGGCCCATGCGCGTCCGGACCAGCGCGGACACACTGGTTACCGGTGATGAGGTGGCAACGGAGGCCGGAAGCCAGCGGTCGGCAGAGGCACGCAAGGCGCCGAAGAATCCAAGGGACCGCCTGACCTCGGGGTCCCATGGATTGGCCGGAATGCCCAGGACGCCCGTTTTAGGCAGTTCCTGTGGACCGTCAGGCAGTTGAACCCAGGCACCACCCGGGTGCGGTGCAATGATCTTGTGGCCCAGACCCAGCTCCCGCGCCAGGTCCGCCACGGCAGTGGACCTGGTGGCGAAGGATTCGGCGCCGCTGTCCAGCGTGAGGCCTGCAACCACGTGGCTTCCCACGCAGCCGCCCCAGCGCTCAGTGGCCTCCAGCACGGTGACGTCCATACCGGACATGGCGAGTTCCCGGGCAGCAACAAGACCGGAAACCCCACCGCCCACCACTACCGCAGAAGGCCCTGCTGCCGGGGGCCCTGCCGCAGAAGATGCGGGGTGTCCCCCGCCGCGATTGAAGGTGCCACGCATAAGGACTACTTCGCGGGAATCGAGTGGATGAGTTCCACAACCCGGGTCAAAACTGTGGGGTCGGTCTCCGGGGGAACACCATGGCCAAGGTTCAGAACATGGCCCGGCGCTGATGCCCCGGCTTCGATGACCTCGCGGACATGCTTCTCCAGTACGTCCCAGGGAGCGGAGAGCAGGGCCGGATCGATATTTCCCTGCAGGGGCACAGTTCCGCCCAAACGACGGTTGGCCTCATCGAGCGGCAGGCGGTAATCGACCCCCACCACGTCCACTCCCACGTCACGCATGGCCACCAGCAGCTCCGACGTACCGGTGCCGAAATGGATCAACGGTGCGCCGAGTCCGCGGACGTGATCCAGTGCACGGGCGGAGGCCGGAGCCACGAACTTGGTGTAGTCCGCCAGTCCCAGCGACCCGGCCCAGGAATCGAAGAGCTGGCCGGCGGAAGCTCCTGCTTCCAGCTGGGCCTGCAGGAACAGCCCGGAAGCGTCGGCAGCCCAGTTGGCCAGTGCGGTCCAGGTTTCAGGATCGGCGTGCATCATGGTCCGCGGGCCGAGGTGGTCGCGGGACGGCCGTCCTTCCACCATGTAGGCGGCAAGGGTGAACGGCGCGCCGGCAAAGCCGATCAAGGGGGTGGATCCGAGCTCGGCAACAGTCAGGCGGACTGCTTCGCGGATGGGCTCAAGTGCTTCCCAGGTCAGCGTAGGCAGGGCAGCCACATCCGCTGCAGTGCGGACCGGCTTGTCCAGCACCGGCCCCACGCCCGGGACAATGTCCACTCCGACGCCTGCGAGCTTCAAGGGGATGACGATGTCGGAGAAGAAAATCGCGGCATCGACATCGTGGCGGCGGACGGGCTGCAGCGTGATCTCGGAAGCGAGCTCCGGCCGCAGGCACGAGTCGAGCATGGCGACGCCCTCACGGATCTTCAGGTACTCGGGCAGCGAGCGACCCGCCTGCCGCATGAACCACACGGGCCTGCGGCTGGGGGTGCCACCACGGTATGCCGTGATGAGCGGCGACTCCGAGGTGCGGCCGTCCTTCAAGGGGTGGTTGGCGCCGAGGGTTCCCGCCGGGGCGTTGGAGGCCGTACTCTGGGGTGCTGCCGAGCTAGAAGTCATGCCTTCGATTGTGCCCAAAATCCCGGGTAAAAGATAACGACAAGCTGTCACGTGCGGCCGGGCGGGATCGGCTGTGTTGCGCATCACCCTGTGGAGTGCGGAGCACCACGGCTGCATATTGTTCTACCGGGCTACGAAAAAGCTATGATGGGTTTGCTGTGGTTCTTTTCTCATTGGTGGCTACACACGCCGACATCGACCTCGAAACTGTCGCTCAGTTGAGCAACGGTTCCTCAAGCCTCGCCTCTTCCGCCCTCGAGGACTCCCCCGTGGTTTCCGGAGCCGTGGTGCTGGCCACCTGTAACAGGTATGAGGTTTACGGCGAAACAGCCAATCCAGACGACGTCGAGGCCGCACGTTCGGCCCTGGTCTCCCGCATCAGTGACTTGAGCGGCCTCAATGAACAACTGGTGTCGCGTTCCCTGGCCACCAACACCGGCCCTGACGTTACCCGCCACCTGTTCGCCGTGAGCGCCGGGCTTGATTCTGCAGTGGTGGGTGAGCGTGAGATTGCCGGACAGGTACGCCGGGCCCTGATCAACGCCCAGCAAGAAGGAACTGCAAGTTCGGGATTGGTCCGCCTCTTCCAGGCAGCATCAAAGACCGCCAAGGATGTGGGCGCCCAGACCGCTCTCGGTTCCCGCGGCCTCTCCATCGTTTCCGTCGCGTTGGACCTTGCGACCGACCTCGCCGAGGATCACGACTGGACGTCCAAGAAAGTAGTGGTCTTCGGGACCGGCGCCTACGCAGGGGCAACCATGTCCCTCCTGCGCGAACGCGGCTGCACGGATATCTCGGTGTACTCATCGTCCGGCCGCGCCGAAGCTTTCGTCGCCACCCGCGGGGGAACAGCGCTCGACGCCGACACCCTCCCCGCCGCCGTCGCCGCAGCTGACGTCATGATCGGCTGCAGTGGCTCTGACAACCGCGTTGAAGCCGCCGAGCTGGCCCGCGTCCGGGAGAACTCAGGAAAACCATTGATTGCCATCGACCTCGCACTGACTCACGACTTCGATCCCGCTGTGGGCGAGCTTGAAGGGGTGGAGTTGCTGACGCTGGAGTCCGTCCGCCTGGCTGCCCCGCAAGAGCAGGCAGAGTCACTGTCCCAAGCCAGCGCCATTGTCACTGGCGCGGCATCGTCCTTTGAGTCCGAGCGCGAGGCCCGTTCCGTGGACACTGCCATTGTTGCCCTGCGCCGGCACACCATGAACGTCCTGGACGCGGAGATGGAGAAGGTCCGCGCCCGGCACGGCTGCACGGCTGCCGCTGAAGAAGTCGAGTTCGCCCTTCGCCGCATGGTCAAGCAGTTGCTGCACACACCCACTGTCCGCGCCCGCGAGCTTGCCGCCAACGGCCAGCAGGACCAGTACGTTGCCGCCTTGGAAGCCCTCTACGGGATCCAGGTGGAACAACCTTCCGCGGCCCCGGCCGCGGAGTGCCCGGTGGACCACGGGCAACTCCGCTCCGAAAGCGCCTGAGCTAAGGTTTCTTCCACATGTTGTCCGTTTACTGACGGACAGCGTCCATTCCCGTCAGCCCGGCGGACAGCTCCCAGAGTTTCTTCGCGTCCTCCCGGTCCACCGCGTGGGCGTCCACGCCCTGGTACCGCGCCAGTGGAGATTCCTTATCCGTAGGGTTGGCGATGTCGCAGTCCTCGCAGTAGACGCCGCCCTTGCCGTCCAGCGCCGGTGACGTGGCTGCCCACACTGACGTCGCCGCGCCTTGCACCGGGGTCTTGAACCCCTCACGGACGTTCCCCTCCTGGTCCATCCACCCGGCCGCCACCATTTCTTCCTTTGGCAGGTGGCGCTGCAACTCGGTCATGATTCCGCCGGGATGCACGGCAAAAGCGCGGACGCCATGCTCACGGCCCAGGCGGTCCAGCTCCACCGCAAAGAGGGCATTGGCGGTTTTGGCCTGGCCGTAGGCGCGCCACTTGTCGTAGCCGCTGTCAAAGTTGATGTCATCAAAGCGGATCGGCGAGAGCTTGTGGCCCGTTGAGGACAGCGAAACCACGCGGGCGCTCCCCGAGGCAACCAAGGCGGGCCATAAAGCGTTCACCAGCGTGTAGTGGCCCAGGTGGTTGGTGGCGAACTGCGCTTCCCACCCCGGCCCCACCCGGCTTTCCGGGCTGGCCATGATGGCTGCGTTGTTGATCAGGATGTCCAGCGACCCGTGCCCGGAAAGAGAGAGCGCAGAAAGGTAGCGGGACGCAAAGCCCTTGACGCTCTCCTGGTCTGCCAGGTCCATCTCTTCCACCGCGACGTTGGAGAGTCCTTCAGCGGCCAGCACTTCCCTGGCGCGCTCCGGCCGACGGGCGGGGACGGTGACCTCCGCGCCGGCGGACACCAAGGCCCGGACGGTTTCCAGCCCGAGTCCTGAATAGCCTCCGGTGACAATGGCTGTCCGCCCGGAGAGATCAATTCCTTCGATGACCTCCATGGCGGTGGAACCGTGACCGAAGCCGGACTCCAACGGGTGTTGCTGCGTGACTGTTTGTTCTTCGCTCATGGTTGAGCTTGACAGAAAAAAGTACTCCCGGGCAACGAATCAGTAAACGGGCTTGTCCGGCTCAACGTCCCGGACCCAGGCGAGGATACCGCCGTCGAGATGCCTGACCCTCGTATATCCGGCCTTCCGGGCCGCATCCAGAACGGCAGCGGACCGCGTACCGGCCTTGCAATGGAACACAATGTCCTTGTCCTGGGGCAGGGTTGCCCAGGATTCACCGGACAGGATCCTGCCTTGGGGGATCAGCACGGACCCCTCAATGCTGACGATGCTGTGCTCGCCCGATTCCCGGACGTCCACCAGCTCGAAGTCCCGCTGTCCCAGCCCGCGCTCCCGGAGCATGTCCGCCAGCTCCGTGGCTGTCACGGTGTGGGCTTGGTCTGTTTCCTGCACGGGAGCGATGCCACAAAAGGCTTCGTAGTCGGTCAATTCCGTCACGGGCGTGGCCTCAGGGTCCTTTGACACCTTGATTTCACGCCAGCTTCCGCCCAGGGCATCAAAAAGTGCCACCCTGCCCAGGAGGGAACGCCCGACGCCAGTAATCAGCTTCACTGCCTCCGTCACCATCAGCGATCCCACAGCGGCGCAGAGCATGCCGAAGACGCCGCCCTCACCGCACGACGGCACGGAGCCGGCGGGTGGGGCCTCGGGGTACAGATCCCGGTACGTGGGACCGTGATCTGCCCAAAATACGCTGACTTGGCCATCGAACCGGAAAATCGAGCCCCACACATAGGGCTTTCCCAGAATCGCCGCGGCATCGTTCACCAGGTATCTGGTAGCAAAGTTGTCTGCGCCGTCGAGGATGAGATCGTACTGGGCAAAGAGTTCCAGGGCGTTGGAAGCATCCAAGCGGACATTGTGGGTCACCACGGAGACCAAAGGGTTCAGATCGGCAATGGCCCGGCGTGCCGACTCGATCTTGGGGGTGCCTACGTCCGCGACTCCGTGGATGACCTGGCGTTGCAGGTTGCTGAGGTCAACATCGTCGTCGTCGACGATTCCCAATGTCCCCACGCCTGCGGCTGCAAGGTACAGGAGGGCCGGTGAACCAAGTCCGCCGGCGCCGATGACCAGCACCTTGGCGTTCTTCAGCCTGCGCTGGCCCACGGCGCCGATTTCGGGAATGATGAGGTGCCGGGAATACCGTTCCACTTCCGCCGGTGTAAGGTCCGGGGCGGGTTCCACCAGGGGTGGCAGGACAGCGGGCGCGGCGGTGCGGGCAGCAACAATTGAGGCCATACCCCAATGTATGCCCGCAGATACCGCCCGGTCATATTACCCACCGGTAGAGTGGTCATAACTGCAAAGGAAAGGCGGCAGACTGTGGCTGACGGCACACGGGCAAACGATGGAGCACCCGCGAAGCAGGAACGGACAAGTTCACCCCGATCGCCCAGGCTGCCAAGGGATGAACGCCGCGCACAGTTGCTGTCAGCAGCACTGGAAGTTTTTGTGTCCAACGGCTTCCACGGAGCAGCCATGGATGAAATTGCCGAGACTGCCCGTGTCAGCAAACCGGTGCTTTACCAGCACTTCCCCTCCAAGCGTGAGCTCTACATGGCACTGCTGGACAGCCACCTGGCCACCCTCACTGAGCTGATGCTCAGCGCCTTGAACTCCACTTCGGACAACAAGGAACGCGTCCAGGCCGTCATGCGCGCCTACTTCCGGTTCATCGCCGACGACGACCAGGCGCACCGCCTGGTATTCGAATCCGATCTCATCAATGATCCCGACGTGAGCTCCCGGCTGGAGACGTTCAACAAAACCTTTGCGGACGCCGTCGCGCACGTCATTGCAGAGGACACCAAGCTGCCTCCCCTGGAAGCGCAGCTTCTGGGCCGCGGCCTGGCAGGAATGGCCCAGGTCAGCGCGCGGTACTGGCTCGAAACAGACGGAAACCTTGACCTCGATGTGGCCAGCGATCTGATCTATCGTTTAGCTTGGCGCGGAATCAGTCGATTCCCTAAAGAGTCCTAGGCTACAAATAGAGGACTGACTTAACACTTGATTGGCTTGGAGGCCTTGCTGTGGAAGTAAAGATCGGCATTCAGAACGTCGGCCGCGAAATTGTGCTTGAATCCGCTTTGGATGCTGAAGCTGTGGCCAACATCGTGGCAGAAGCCGTGTCAAAGGGCTCTGAGCTTCGCCTGACGGATGAAAAGGGCCGGCAGATCATTGTTCCCGGCAGTGTCCTGGGGTACGTGGAGATCGGTGCTGAAGAAGTCCGCCGCGTAGGCTTCGGCGCTCTCTAGCCCCACCCGTCCAACCCGGTTCCGTTCAGCTGCCAAGGAGTCTCAATGCTTTCACTCGTCGTTGTGGTTTTGGCAACGGTTGCCACCGGGTTCATGGTGTGGGCCAACGATAAACGGCACACCACCTACGGCGTGGCACTGCCTGCCGGCGTCTCGGCGGGAGTCGGCGCCCTCAGCTGGATTGCGTTCATCAGCGCCGGGCTGGGCTATCAGCCAGGCGCCACCTGGATTCCGTGGGTTCTGCCCATCGTGATCGGCACCGCGGCTGCGGCCGCCGTCGTGGTTTTCTGTGGGCGGGTCCGCACCAAGCAAGACATTGAGGCAATGACCAGGGCTTTGAGCCTCTGACGAACAAAGAAGAATGGCCATCACCTCAGGGTGATGGCCATTCTTCTTTAAGGGCACATGTCTTCTTTAAGGGCACATGCGCTTAAAGGAACTCCGCCCGGCCCTCCATTGCAGAGGAAGCCAATGCGTGCTCGCGGCGCGGGATGCGGCCGGCCAACTTGGCCAGGCGCCCGGCGGTCACCGCGTGCTTGAAAGCTTCGCCCATGCGGATGGGGTCCTGCGCCCTTGTTACCGCAGTGGCCAGCAGGACCGCATCACAGCCGAGCTCCATGGCCAGGGCAGCATCGGACGCCGTTCCGATCCCGGCGTCCAGAACAACCGGCACCGAGGCCCGGGACACGATCAATTCGATGTTATGCGGATTCAGTATTCCCAGTCCGGTCCCAATGGGCGCACCCAGGGGCATGACGGCGGTGGCGCCCAGGTTCTCCAGCCTCAACGCCAGGACGGGGTCGTCGTTGGTGTAAGCGAAAACCTTGAAGCCGCGGTTCACCAGCTGCTCCGTGGCATCCACGAGTTCCACGGCATCGGGAAGGAGGGTTTGCTCGTCCGCGATGACCTCCAGCTTCACCCAGTCAGTCTCCAGCGCTTCGCGGGCCAACTCCGCCGTCATCACGGCGTCCTTTGCCGTGAAACATCCGGCGGTGTTGGGCAGCACCCGGATGTTGTGGTCCATCAGGAGTTGAAAGAGCGAGCCCGTCTCCGCCGGTGAGTAGCGGCGCATGGCAACTGTGGTCAGCTCCGTCCCGGAGGCCAGCAAGGCCGCACCCAACCCGTCAAGGCTGGGCGCTCCCCCGGTCCCCATGATCAAACGGGAGCCCAAAATGACGCCGTCTATCTCCAGGGCATCAGTGATGACGTTCGACTGTGTGGTGGTCATGCGGTCAGCCTCCTTGGACTGCTGTAACGAGTTCCAGTTCGTCGCCGTCGGCGAGCGCGGTGGCTGCCCACTGGCTGCGGGGCACCACCTCGGAATTGCGGGCGACGGCGACACCCAGTTTTCCGCCGTCGGTGGCCTGGCCGCGGTGGTCAAGGACCCGGCCAGTTACGGAGCTGACCAAGGTGCTGACTGACGACTCGGGCTCCACGGCGCGGAGTTCGCCATTGAGTGTGATGTTCATGCTGTTTCCTTGCCTCGCAGGTGGTGGTGATTCAGGGTGTCGTTGAAACGGTCGGGACGGAAAAGTGACCAGCGGGGATCGTCATGGCCTTCCATCAAGCCACACGTGATCTTCGCGGCCACGGGTGTGAGCAGGACTCCGTGCCGGAAGAAGCCGGTGGCGATCAGGAGTCCGCGGACGTATCCGCCGGGGCTTCCGATCCGTCCCAGCAGTGGTGCGTTGTCCGGAGTTCCGGGCCGGGCGCGTGCCGTGGCCTCCAGGAGTTCAAGTTCGGCCACCGCGGGGACCAGCGCCTGGGCGTCGCGCAGAAGCTGGTAGACGCCGCCTGCTGAAACGGCGTTGGATGAGGCGGACAACCCGTCCTCCCGTTGGGTGGCGCCAATGACCACTGTGCCGTCGTCCCTGGGGACGATGTAAACGGGCACACCCCGGACGAGTCCACGGACGGTGGAGGTCACCAGGGGCCGTAAGTGCTCTGGCACGCGCAGCCTGAGGATATCCCCGTAGACGGGACGCAGCGGAAGAGCCAGGCCGGACGGCAGCCCCTGCAAGGACGCTGCACCCAGGCCGTTGGCCACCACTGTTTCCGCTGCGTGGACCACGGTCCCGGAGCCGAGCTCCACCCCTGCTACCCGGGAATGGTCCCACAGGAGCCGGACTGCGGTGTCGGCAACGGAGAATCCTGCCGCTGCCTCCTCCACCCAACTGGCATCAGACGTTGAGTGCGCGGAGAGGATCTTCATCAGGCGGGCGGCCAACTGCCGGGGATCCACGTGGTGGTCCGCCGGAATTTCGAAGGCGCTGGAGATTCCAGGGCTGAGCAATGGCTCACGCGTTCTTGCTTCCCGCAGGCCCAGAGGTTCAACGCCCAGTCCTGCCGCCACCTGAACCAAGCGCAAATCCGCGAGCGCACGGCGGTCTGCGGCGTCGGCTCCCACGGCGAGGGTGGGCGTCGTGCGGTATCCGGTGGCACCCCCGATGCTGTTGATGAAGCCCGGCCACAGCCTTGATGATTCCACCATGAGGTCCAGGAGGTCTTCCTCCTGGTAGTGCAGCTCGCTGACGGGTGCCAGCATCCCCGCAGCTGCGAAGGTGGCGCCGGAGGCCGGTGCGGGGTCGATGAGAACTACGGAGCGGCCGAGCCGCCTGGCCTCGTGAGCTATGCCCAGGCCAATAATGCCGCCGCCGATCACGGCGACGTCAGCCCGAAGGGTTGTCCTGGTTGGTGCGTGGCGGGAGTCTGCCATGTTTCCTTCCCTACGCCGGTACTAGCCGGATCAGGTCAAGCGGTCGGCGCTGAAGCCCTCTCAGCCGGTGGGTCATATGACGGACGTCCCGGCTCCCGCAGTACCCGCCCAGTTTAGAGGAACTACTCTGGTGTGCATGACCCGGACTGACTCCCTTGATACCGCCCGCCTGTACCTGTGCACTGATGCCCGTTCCCGCCAAGGGGATTTCGAAGCCTTTGCCGATGCCGCCTACGCGGGTGGCGTGGACATCATCCAACTGCGCGACAAGTCCTTGGAAGCGGCGGAAGAACTGGAACTGTTGAAGGTCCTCAAGGGCGTTGCGGAACGGCACGGGAAGCTGTGGGCCGTCAACGACCGGGCCGATGTTGCCAGTGTTTCCGGGGCTCCGGTGTTCCATGTGGGGCAAAAGGACCTGCCCCTGCAGGTGGCCCGGACCCTCCTGCCGTCCACGGCGTTGGTGGGGCTTTCCACGCACACCCCGGAGCAGGTCAACGACGCCATTGCCGCTTCACCGGGAGAGGGCGGGCTGGACTATTTCTGCGTTGGACCGGTGTGGGCCACGCCCACCAAACCGGGCCGCGCAGCCGTTGGCACAGACCTGGTCACATATGCAGCGGAAGCCATGAAGAGAGCTGGGGAGACAACAGACGGCGCAGTAAAGCTGCCGTGGTTTGCCATAGGCGGCATCGACCTGGACAACGTGGAACAGGTGGTGAAAGCCGGGGCCAGCCGGATTGTGGTGGTCCGTGCCATCACCGAGGCACCGGATCCGACGGCGGCAGCCAGGGCCTTGGTGGAAGCGCTCGACGCGGCGGGGTACCGGGACTAACCGGCGAAACCGGGCTACCCTGACTTTCGTGTCACATCATCGGATCACACCCAATGTCCAGGACCCTTCGGACCAGCTCGGAGCCGCACTTGCTGCGCTCCGGACCGAATTGGAGTTGCCCGGTGGGTATCCGGCGGACGCCGTCGGTGAAGCCCGCAAAGCCGTCGAATCGCGCGCACTTCCGGACCGTGACCTGAGGGACGTTCCGTTCGTCACGATCGATCCTGCAACATCCACGGATCTGGACCAGGCCGTTCACATTGAACGGGCCGGCCAAGGGTACAAGGTCCTCTACGCCATCGCGGATGTCCCCGCCTTCGTGGTGCCCGGCGGCGCGCTGGACGCCGAAACCCGCCGGCGCGGCCAAACATTCTATGCGCCGGACAGCCGCATACCCCTGCATCCGGAGATCATCAGCGAGAACGCCGGAAGCCTGCTCCCCGAACAGGATTGCGGGGCGTTCGTCTGGGATTTCGCCCTTGATGGCGCCGGGGAAGTGCAGACAGTCTCGGTGGCCCGGGCCACCGTGCGCAGCCGCGCCAAGTTGAGCTACAAGGGGGCCCAACAGCAGATCGACGACGGCAACGCGCCCCCGGTGCTGGCGCTCCTGAAGGAAGTCGGGCTGAAGCGCGTTGAGTTGGAACGGCTCCGGGGCGGGGCCAGCCTGAACATGCCCGAGCAGGAGATCGTCCAGTCAACGGATGGAGGCGGCTACAGGATTGAGGCTGCCCCGTCCTTGCCCGTGGAGGATTGGAATGCCCAGATCTCGCTGATGACGGGGATGGCCGCCGCATCCATGATGCTGGAAGGCAAGGTGGGCATCCTCCGCACCATGCCCGCACCGGATGAAAACTCCCTCAGGCACTTCAAACGGCAGACCGTGGCCCTCGGCAAACCGTGGGACGGCAAGGTGACGTACGGCGAATACCTGCGGACCCTTGATGCCGCGGACCCAAAGCAGTTGGCCATCCTCCATTCTGCGGGCACGCTGTTCCGCGGTGCGGGGTACACCCCGTTCGACGGCGAAGTTCCCGAAGTTGTCATCCAGGCAGCCATTGGAGCGCCCTACGCCCACACCACGGCCCCGCTGCGACGGCTGATTGACAGGTTTGTCCTGGTGATCTGCGAAGCTTTGTGCAACAAACGGGAAATTCCGGCGTGGGCCCGCGAGGCCCTTCCCACGCTGCCGGGGATCATGGCGGCCTCCGATCAGTTGGCTGGACGCCTGGAACGCGCGGCATTGGACACCGTGGAGGCCGCGCTGCTTGCCAACCATGTGGGTGAGGAATTCACTGCGGTGGTGATCTCCGGTTCCAAGCCCACCAACGGGAACGGCAACGGCAACGGCGGACCGTACGGCACCATCCAGATAGCCGAGCCTGCAGTCACAGCCCGGTGCAACGGCACCATGGAGTCGGGAACGGAGGTCCGGGTCAGGTTGGCCACGGCGGATATTGCCAGCCGGGAGATCCTGTTTGACCTGGTGCCCTGACACCCGTCGTTGCCCTGATCCGGCCATTCTGCCCGCCAGAGGATAGACTGGCCGTGTAGTAATGGATGCCCGGTCGTTGATTCAGTTAATTTTTGAACTCAACAAGCCCGCCCCTACGCGATCTTGAGATGTACCAACTGGTCACCAGTGCCAGTACTTAGATAGCCCGCGATCGGCTTCCACTGGACTTGCTTGCGCGCCCGTTGGTGCTCCGGTACGGCTATGCCGCCCCCGTTGAGCATGCGGCGCCAATGCCCAAATGAATAAGGAAACTCCCTGTGAGTGAATTGCATACCCATGAAGTCCTGACGGACCCCACCGGAACAGAATCAATCGAGCCCGAGGAAACGATCGTCTCGAACGAGACGCCCCACGAGATCGAAGAGAAGTCGTTTGCCGACTTCAACGTGCGCGCAGACATCGTGGAATCCTTGGCAGATGCCGGGATTACCCACCCCTTCCCCATCCAGGCCATGACCCTGCCGGTCGCCCTGGGTGGCCACGACATCATCGGCCAGGCCAAGACCGGTACGGGTAAAACCCTCGGCTTCGGCGTGCCTGCCCTGCAGCGCGTAGTAGGACGCGATGATGCCGGCTATGACAAGCTTGCCGTTCCCGGCGGCCCCCAGGCCCTGGTGATCGTGCCTACCCGCGAACTCGCTGTTCAGGTGGCCAACGATCTCCAGACCGCATCACGCAAGCGCAATGCACGTATCGCCACGATTTACGGCGGCCGTGCATACGAGCCGCAGATCGATGCGTTGCAAAAGGGCGTGGAAATCGTTGTCGGCACCCCCGGCCGGTTGATCGACCTTTACAAGCAAAAGCACCTCAGCCTCAAGAACGTCAAAATGGTCATCCTTGACGAGGCCGACGAAATGCTGGACCTCGGGTTCCTCCCGGACGTGGAAACCCTGATCGCCGGCACCCCTGCCGTCCGCCAGACCCTGCTCTTCTCGGCAACCATGCCCGGCCCGGTGATCGCGATGGCACGCCGCTACATGACGCAGCCAACCCACATCCGCGCTGCCGACCCCAACGATGAAGGCCTCACCAAGCGCGACATCCGCCAGCTGATCTACCGTGCCCACAGCATGGACAAGACCGAGGTTGTGGCACGCATCCTGCAGGCCCGTGGACGCGGCCGCACCATCATCTTCACCAAAACCAAGCGGACCGCCGCGAAGGTTGCCGAGGAACTGGTTGACCGCGGCTTCGCTGCCGCAGCCATCCACGGCGACCTCGGCCAGGGTGCCCGCGAACAGGCCCTGCGTGCGTTCCGGAACAACAAGGTTGACGTCCTGGTAGCCACCGACGTGGCAGCCCGCGGCATCGATGTTGACGACGTTACCCACGTCATCAACTACCAATGCGTGGAAGACGAAAAGATCTACCTGCACCGCGTTGGCCGTACTGGCCGCGCGGGCAACAAGGGCACGGCTGTGACCTTTGTTGACTGGGATGACATGCCGCGCTGGGGTCTCATCAACAAGGCCCTGGGACTGAGCGTTCCCGAACCCGTTGAGACCTACTCCTCTTCCCCGCACCTGTACGAGGACCTGGACATCCCCGAGGGCACCAAGGGCCGCCTCCCGCGCAACAAGCGCACCCTGGCAGGCGTGGACGCCGAGGTCCTGGAGGACCTCGGCGAAACCGGCAAGAAGAACTCCCGATCCGGCGGCTCCGGCCGTGACGGTGGTCGTGGACGCAACGGAGGGCGTGATGGTGGCCGCGATGGCGGCCAGGGCCGCTCCGGCAGGCCGGCTGACTCCGGCGAGTCCAATGGCGAGGGCGGGCGCACCCGCACCCGCCGCCGTCGTACGTCCGAGGGCGAAGCAGCTCCGGCCGCAGGCGCACCCGAGACCCGCTCCGCCGGTACGGACAGCGCCGACAAGCCTGCACGTACCCGCCGCACACGCACGCGCCGCCGCAACGGCGAAGTGGTGTCCGGTGAAGCCGCTGCCACCCAGTCCGGCAGCGCCGAGGCCTAAAGCCGTCAATGACTGAAACTGTTTGGGCGCCGGACGGCGGCAACCTGGTGGTCCACGCGGACAACGCGGAGTTCCTCCCCACGCTGCCGGACGGCGCCTTCACACTCATTTACGTGGATCCACCCTTCAACACCGGGCGGATCCAGCGACGCCAGGAAACCCGTATGGTGCGCAACGCCGATGGCGACGGCGACCGGGTGGGCTTCAAAGGCCGCTCCTACGACACCATCAAGGGCGCCCTGCACAGCTACGACGACGCGTTCAGCGACTACTGGTCCTTCCTTGAACCAAAGTTGGTGGAAGCCTGGCGGCTGTTGGCGGACGACGGCACGCTGTACCTGCACCTTGACTACCGCGAGGTCCACTACGCCAAGGTGATGCTGGACGCCATCTTCGGCCGGGAGTGCTTCCTCAACGAAATCATCTGGGCCTACGATTACGGTGCCCGGGCCAAGAACCGCTGGCCAACCAAGCACGACAACATCCTTGTGTACGTGAAGAACCCGTCCAAGTACCACTTCGACAGTGCCGAAGTGGACCGGGAACCGTACATGGCTCCAGGGCTGGTGACCCCGGCCAAGCGCGAACTCGGCAAACTGCCCACCGATGTCTGGTGGCACACGATCGTTTCCCCCACTGGCCGGGAAAAAACCGGCTATCCGACGCAGAAGCCGGAGGGCCTGGTCCGCAGAATCGTCTCTGCTTCAAGCCGCGAGGGCGATTGGTGCCTGGACTTCTTTGCCGGCTCCGGCACGCTGGGGGCAGTGGCTGCCAAGCTGGGCCGCCACTTTGTCTGCGTGGACCAAAACGAGCAAGCCATCGAGGTCATGCGGAAGCGCCTGGGCAGCAAAGCGGAGTTTCACCAAACACTGTCAGCGCCCCTTTAAGCGGAGCCCACCCCGGGGCATCCCGCACCCACAAGCTGTCAGGCGACGCCCTTGACGAAGGCCGTCACCGAATCCGCGATCATCTGCACAGCGATGGCGGAGAGCAGGAGTCCCGCGATCCTGGTGACCAGCTCAACGCCGTTCTCGCCCAGCACGCGTTGGACGACGCCGGCGAAGCGCATGGCCAGGTACAGGGATGCCAGCGTCACCGCAATGCCCAGGCCCACCGCCAGATACTGGGACAGCTGGTTGGACTGCTGGACAAAAACCATCACCGCCACAATGGCACCCGGACCGGCCATCAAAGGCGTACCCAGTGGCACGAAAGCCACGTTCTTGTACTTGCCCGCGTTTTCCTCGCCGCTGGTGGACCCTGTCAGCAGCTGCAACGCGATCAATACCAGCAGCAACCCGCCGGCGCCTTGGAGCGCGGCCAGCGAAATGTGCATGTAGTTCAAAATGGACTGACCAAAAATGGCGAAAACCACAATGACGCCGGTGGCCACCAACAACGCCTGGAAGGCGGAGCGGTTGCGGTCCTTGGGTGTCATCTGTGCTGTCAGGGACATGAAAATCGGGACGGTACCCGGCGGATCCATGATCACGAACAGGGTGACAATCACCGACGCCAGCAGCTGAAGATCCATCAGGCAGTCCCCTTTACCGGATGACCGTGCTGCCGGTGGCCAGGTCCTCGATCCATGCCAGGACCTCGGGGGTGGTGGTGTTCTCCCCCAGGAGGTTGGGCTTCCCGGTTCCGTGATAGTCCGAGGACCCGGTGATGAGCAGCCCATGCTGTGCGGCGAGGTCGCGCAGGAATACCCTGCCCTCTTCCGGGTTGTCCCGGTGGTAGACCTCAACTCCCAGGAGCCCGGCATCGATCATGTCCCGGTACGTGGTGTCCCCCACGATGCGCCCACGCGAGGACGCTACGGGATGGGCGAACACCGGCACGCCGCCGGCAGCCCGGACAAGCTCCACGGCCAGGGCCGGATCCGGAGCATAGTGCTGCACAAAGTACCGCGAATGGGAGGTCAGGATGGAGGTGAAAGCCTCCGTCCTGTCCGACACCACCCCGGCAGCAACCAGGGCGTCCGCAATGTGGGGCCGGCCAACAGTGGCTCCCGGTGCCACGTGGTGGATCACGTCATCCCAGGTGAGGGGGTAGTCCTCTGACAACAGGCTGACCATGTGCTCGGCACGGGTCAGGCGGGCGTCTTTGGACTTGGTGATTTCCTCCAGGAGGCCTTGATGCCCGGGGTCGTGGAGATAGCTGAGGAGGTGAACACTGATGCCCCTGTCCGTGCGGCAGGAAATCTCCATCCCGGGCACCAGGGCAATGCCGTGCTGGCGGGCCGCGGTGGCCGCCTGGTCCCAGCCGTCGGTGGAATCGTGGTCGGTCAAGGCCACTGCGTCCAGCCCGGCTTGTGCGGCAGAAGCCATCACCCCGGCCGGGGTCTCGGTTCCGTCGGAAACATTGGAGTGCGCATGCAGGTCGATCCTCACTTTCCCAGCCTATGGGATGAGCGCCCTGTTGGCCGGTTGCGCCGTTGGCCTCCTTCAGGATCTGGTGGGACGATGGAACGGTGAACGATGCCAAAGACACCCAAAACATGGACTCCGCAAATTCCCAGCCGCTGGAGGAGCGCGTTAACAACCGCTCACAGCGGCCAACCTCGGATGCCTTCAAAGCATTCATGGCCAGCAACTGGGCGCCCGCTCCGCAGGTGACCCCTGCTCGTGACGCCGTGGCAGACCACGCTGCACGCCGCCGTCGTGCCATCTCCGAACTGTTCAAAGGCGAACGGCTTGTTATCCCCGCCGGCCCGTTGAAGGTCCGCTCCAACGATTGCGACTACCGGTTCCGCCCCCACTCCGGCTTTGCCCACCTCACCGGCCTGGGCGTGGACCATGAGCCGGATGCTGTCCTCATCCTGGAGCCCGCAGCTGAAGGAAAGGGCGACGACGGCGGGCACCACAGTGCCACGCTCTACTTCCGTCCGCTGGCCGGCCGCGATACCGAACAGTTCTACGCCGACTCCCGCGCAGGCGAATTCTGGATTGGCGCGCGGCCCACGTTGGCTGAATTCGAGGCCCGGCTTGGCCTGGCCACCGCCCACATCGCGGAACTCGAAATGGCGATCACCAAAAACGTGGGTGCCCCTGAAATCGGCGGTATTTCCATCCGTTTGGTCCGCAAGGTGGACGAGAACATCGACGCCTTGGTTGATACCGCCCGCTACAACACCGCCAAAGACCCGGAAAACCTCGACCTCGGTGAACTGGATGCCTTGGACGAAAAACTCAGCGAGGCTTTGTCCGAGCTGCGCCTGATCAAGGACGACTGGGAAATCGAGCAGATGAAGGTGGCCGTGGCAGCCACGGTGGAAGGCTTCGCCGACGTTGTCCGTGCACTCCCCCGTGCACTGAACCACCACCGCGGCGAGCGTGTTGTTGAAGGTGCCTTCTTTGCCCGCGCCCGCGAAGAGGGCAACGAGCTCGGCTACGACACCATCGCAGCCTCCGGCAACAACGCCACCGTCCTCCACTGGACGCGGAACACCGGGAAGGTCAACGCCGGCGAGCTCCTCCTGCTCGACGCCGGAGTGGAAGCAGACTCGCTCTACACGGCCGACATCACCCGCACCCTTCCCGCCACCGGAACCTTCACCGATGTCCAGCGGAAAGTGTACGAAGCCGTTCTGGATGCCGCTGACGCTGGATTCGCAGCAGCGCAGCCCGGCGTGAAGTTCCGCGACATCCACACAGCCGCCACCACGGTCCTGGCCGAACGACTGTCCACCTGGGGCCTCCTGCCGGTTTCCGTGGAGGAAGCCATCAGCCCCGAAGGCCAGCAGCACCGCCGCTGGATGCCGCACGGCACAAGCCACCACCTGGGCTTGGATGTGCATGACTGCGCGCAGGCCAAGCGTGAACTGTACCTTGACGGAACACTGGCTGAGGGCATGGTGTTCACCATCGAACCCGGGCTGTACTTCAAGAACGAGGACCTCGCCATCCCCGAGGAATTCCGCGGCATCGGCGTCCGGATTGAAGACGACATCCTGATGACAGCCAACGGCCCCGTCAACCTCAGTGCAGCCCTGCCCCGCAAGGCAGCCGACATTGAGGACTGGATGGCCGGCATCCACCAGGACGCCCAGGGCTGATCGAGCGCCCCTCAGCATCACTGAAGCAAAGGAAGGCCACCGGATCGATGATCCGGTGGCCTTCCCTTAATGCGTTGCCCTGCAGTTACTACTTGGCGGAGTCTTCAGGGCTGGACTGTTGCCCGTCCTCCCGGGGTGTGTTCTGGCCCTCCGTTACGCGTACACCGTACTGCGGACGACCATCCGGAAGGTCCGGATAACGGACCGCCGCCGGAGCTGGTTTCTGTGCAGGCTGCGGAGAGGGGGCTGCTTCGCCTGCTGCAGCCTGTTGACCCTCCGGCGTGCCGGACTCAGAGCCGCGCTGGCCATAGGGATCGTTCCACGTTGACGGACGCTCGGGAGCTTGCCCCGGCTGGTTCACCTGTCCAGGCTGGTTCATGGGTGCGTTCTGCTGGTAGCTACCGTGCGGCGCTGCGGCCTGGGACGGGTTCATGGGCAGCTGGTGCAACAGCCGGCGGGCCTCATGCGCGGCTTCGATTGCCACAATGACGTCATAGTTGGTGGCCACCACCTGGCTTGTGGAGGTGAAGTCGCGTTTGCCACGCTGCGTTGCGTAGGTGACGATGCCGAAGAGCATGAAGAAAGCCGCACCCATCAGTACCGACGTGATGATGGAGAACGGGCCTCCCCCGGGGGTGAAGAAGGACAACATCACACCGACGAAAAGGCCGAACCACATGCCGCTCAATGCGCCGGACAACGCCACGCGCGGATAGCTCAGGCGGCCGGTGACCCTTTCCACCATTTTGAGGTCATTGCCCACAATCGACACCAGCTGCACCGGGAACTGCTGGTCAGCGAGGTAGTCCACCGCCTTCTGGGCATCCAAATACGAGGTGTAGGAGCCCACGGTGTCGCCCTGGGGGACGCTCCGGGACTCTTCAACGGCTTTGGGACCACCAAAAATGTTTGACATAGCCCCATTGTGTCCCATGGAGATGTGAAGCGGCTGGAATTCAGCTAAAAGAGAGCAGACTCGGTAGCCTGTAAGCATGAGCACACATCCTTCCCGCGTCTTTGTCGCGCGCCTGCTCGGTTTGGACGTCTTCGACCCCTTGGGCGACCGTCTTGGCCGGTTGCGCGATGTTGTGGTGCTCTCCCGCGGCACCCGTGGGGCGCCTCACGTGGTGGGCATCGTGGTTGAAGTTCCCGGCAAGAAACGCGTTTTCGTGCCGATGACACGCATCACCTCCATTGACCAGACCCAGATCATCTGCACCGGGCTGGTCAACCTCCGCCGGTTCGAACAACGCGGCGCCGAGACATTGGTGGTGGCCGAAATGTTCGATCGCCGGGTCACACTGGCCGATGGCAGCGGAGACGCCACCATCGAGGACATCGCCATGGACCAGCACCGGTCCAAGGACTGGTTCGTGAGCAAGCTGTTCGTCCGCCGCGGACATTCCCTGTCGCCGCTGAGCCGGCTGCGCCGCAACGAAACCCTGATCATTGACTGGGCCGATGCCCAGCCGGGAGCCCACACCGAGCCCCAGGCCGCAACACAGTTCGTGGCGACGCACGAAGACCTCAAACCTGCGGACTTCGCCGAGGCCCTGCAGGAAATGAGTGACAAGCGCCGCTTCGAGGTTGCCAGCGAACTGCAGGATGAGCGCCTGGCCGACGTCCTGCAGGAGCTCCCGGAGGACGACCAGGTGGAAATCCTTTCCGCTTTGGACGTGGAGCGTGCAGCCGATGTCCTTGAAGAAATGGACCCGGACGATGCCGCGGACCTCCTGGCGGAGCTTCCGTCCGCGCAGGCCGAGGAGCTGCTGCAACTCATGGAGCCGCAAGAGGCCGAGGACGTCCGCCGCCTGCTGGAGTACGACGAGGACACAGCCGGTGGCCTGATGACCCCGGTGCCCGTGATTCTTCCTCCGGAAGCGACTGTCGCAGAAGCTTTGGCCCATGTCCGCCGCGAGGAGCTCTCCCCTGCGCTGGCGTCCTCGATCTTCATCGCCCGGCCGCCATTGGAAACACCCACCGGCCGTTTCCTGGGCGTGGTGCACATCCAGCAGTTGCTTCGCTTCCCTCCGCCCGAACCCCTGGGCAACCTGGTGGACAAGAACCTGGAACCACTCTCGGACCAGGCCCATATCAGCGAGGTCGCCAGGACCCTGGCCACCTACAACTTGAATTCCCTTCCAGTCGTCGACGACGACGGCCGCCTCGTGGGGGCGGTGACTGTTGATGACGTGCTGGATCACCTGTTGCCGGATGACTGGCGCGCCCACGAGGACGACGCCCCTATAAGGAAACTTGGAGGCCGCATTGGCTGATAACAACGCCACCCGAACCACCAAGTCAACGGGACGCCAGGGCAGCAGCCTGGACACTCCCCTGAGTGGCCGTCAACGGATCCTTCCCAAGTTCTCGCCCAACCCGGACGCTTTCGGCAATGCCACGGAAGGCTTCGCCCGTTTCATGGGCACACCGCAGTTCCTGGTCTACATGACGGTGTTCTGTGTGTTCTGGCTTGCCTGGAACTCCTTTGCCCCCACCGACTGGCAGTTTGACCGAATGGAGTTGGGGTTCACCCTGCTGACCCTGATGCTCTCCCTCCAGGCCTCCTACGCCGCACCCCTGCTCCTCCTTGCCCAAAACCGCCAGGACGACCGGGACCGCGTCTCCCTCCAGCAGGACCGCCAACGCGCCGAACGCAATCTCTCGGACACGGAGTACTTGACCCGGGAGCTGGCTTCCTTGCGCATTGCCCTCCGCGAAGTAGCCACTCGCGACTACGTCCGGGCAGAGCTTCGCAGCTTGCTGGAAGACATCATCGATGCCCAGGAAGAGCTACGCGATCCGGACCACTCCGCCGATGCCTCGGAGTCTCCCGCGGACAAAGTGCGGGAGAAGATCCGGGACAAGCGGGACAAGACGCGCGGTCCCCGCACACAGCAGATCCCCAAGGTCCGTCCGGCGAGGCCCTCTGGTCCGCAACATTCCACAGCCAAGCAAGTCCCCGAAAATCCCGAAAGCCGAGCCTGACCGCATGAGCACACCACCAGTCGATGAGCTTCATGCTGCCCTGGCAACGGTCATCGACCCCGAGCTCCGCCGCCCCATCACCGAGCTGGGGATGGTCGATTCTGTATCCGTCAACGGGTCCGGCGCGGTCCATGTGGTTGTCCTCCTGACCATTGCGGGATGCCCCCTGCGGGAGACCATCACAAAGGATGCCACCGAGGCTCTTTCCCGCGTTCCAGGGGTTTCCAGCGTGGACGTGGAATTGAAGGTGATGACTCCCGCCCAGCGGGAGGCGTTGAAGGAGCAGCTCCGGGGGCCGGGAGGCCAGCGGGGAATACCTTTTACCAAGCCGGGCTCCTTGACCAAGGTGTATGCCGTGGCCAGCGGCAAGGGCGGCGTGGGCAAGTCCTCCGCCACCGTCAACCTGGCCTGCGCACTGGCGGCCAAGGGACTTCGCGTGGGTATTGTGGACGCCGATGTCCACGGTTTTTCCGTCCCGGGACTCATGGGCATCACCCAGAAGCCCACGCAGGTTGATGACATGATCCTGCCGCCGGTTGCGTTCGGCGTGAAGGTCATTTCGATTGGAATGTTTGTTGATGGCAACAAGCCGGTGGCGTGGCGGGGTCCCATGTTGCACCGGGCACTGGAGCAGTTCCTCACCGACGTGTACTTTGGCGACCTCGACGCCCTGTTCCTGGACCTTCCGCCCGGTACCGGCGACATCGCCATTTCCGTGGCGCAACTGCTCCCCAACGCCGAGATCCTGGTTGTCACGACTCCCCAGGCCGCCGCTGCCGACGTCGCTGAGCGGGCCGGAACCATCGCCACGCAAACAGGCCAGAAGGTGGCCGGCGTCATAGAGAACATGTCCTTTCTGGAAATGCCCGACGGCGGCCGTATGGAACTCTTCGGAAGTGGCGGCGGCAGCGCCCTGGCTGAGCGGTTGACTGCTGCGGTGGGCAGTGACGTTCCGCTGCTGGGACAGATCCCGCTGGACATCCGCCTGCGTGAGGGCGGGGACGCAGGAGTACCCGTGGTGATCGCGGCCCCGGAGAACCCAGCGGCCATCGCCCTGACCGGTATCGCACTGGCCCTGTCAGCAAAACCCCGCGGACTGTCCGGGATGCCCCTGGGGATCCAGCCGCTTCAGTAAAGGGCCGCTACAGCTCACGTCGCACCCAATCGGGCCGCCCGCTGGAGCGCCCGGCAGAGGATCAGGTGGCTTCGGTATCGAACGGCGCTGCTTCGCCGTCGGAAAGCCTCTCAATGACCCTCGCAGGGGGCTTTGGCGCTTCGTCGGCGGCAGCGGCGGCGGCCACGGCAGCAACAGGGGCGCCGGCGCTCACTGGCTTGGTGTCGTCCAGCAGTGCATCCTTGATGATCCTGCGGGGATCGTACTGGCGGGGATCGTACTTCTTCCAGTCGACCTCATCGATATCAATGCCGACTTCTTCCTTGATCTGCTCGCGGGCGCCGGACGCCATGCGCCGGACTTCCTTGACCAGGTTTGCAAGCTTTTGAGTGTATTCGGGCAAGCGACTGGGACCGATGACGAGTACGCCGATAATCAGAAGGAGCACAAACTCCGGGCCGTTGATTCCAAACACGCTTCGAAGATTACCTTGTCTGTGGTGCCGCTCATAAACCGGCGGGACGGAGGAGTGTCTGCAGGCCGCGCAACAACCTGCCATACCAGGCTTCAGTGCCATCGGCCGATGGCGTGTTCGCCATTGATTCCCCTGCGCGCACTATCTCCGGCACGGCGTCGTCCGCACTGTCCGGGGGGAGGTCCGAGGCGTACGTGATGGTGGCATCCGGCATCGCGTAAACGGCCTGCCACGGAGTGCCGTTTGTGATGGAAAGCCGCGCGGATGACGGCGCTGCCCCGGCTGGCCGGTGTTCCTCGGTGATGGTGGCGTAGTGGCCGTTGCTTTCCAAATTCAGCTCCACGGCAGGATGGCCGCCCTTCATCGAGGCATGGGCCGAAACCACAGTGAACCCCATTTCAGTGAGCTCGGGACAGGCCCATCCCTGGTCCCTTAAAGCAGCCAATTGGGTGGAATCAAGGGTGATGGTACTTCCGGGTTGAAAAGCGGCCTCGGAGGTCCACACCGGCCCCACATTCCACGTTCCCGTGAGGGCTGTGGAGCCCGCCGTTCCAGCCAGCAGCAACGGTTCCTTGTCCCCTGCCACCACATACGCGGCCACAGCCAAGGCTCCTGCGCTGACCGCCAGCGTGCCGGCAGCCACAGCAGCAATCCTCAAGCCTCGCGAAAGTCCTGCGGGGTCCCGGGAAATCTCCCGGACGGGCTGCGATTCCCCGGCCAGCCGCTCTGTGTGTTGTATGAGGCGCGCGGCCAAATCCTGGCTTGCTTCCGGCACAGCCGCGCCACGGAGACGCTCAATGTACTGCCGTTCACGCCGCATGTCAGCCTGGCATTCGGCACACTTTTGCAGGTGCTCGGGCTGACGGTTGTGGCGCGTGACCGAAAGCCTGCGCCGGGATGTTGCCCCCGGCGGGAAGAGACGTCGAAGCATCTACTGCCTAGTGGATGCTTGCGATGCGGGGCATCTTCAGGCGGGGCTTGCGGGTTCCGGCTGAGCGCGGATCACGGTGGGCAAGCTTTTCGCGCAGCATGGTCCGTCCGCGGTGGATACGGGACCTGACGGTTCCCAGCTTCACGCCAAGGGCCTCGGCGACCTCGTCATAGGAAAGACCTTCAAGGTCGCACAGCACCACCGCAGCGCGGAAGTCGGGCGGGAGTTCTTCCAGGGCGCGCTGGACGTCAAGGTCAAGGTTGTTGTGCTCGAAGCTCTGTTCAGGCCCCGGCTCCCGGCCGGGCAGCCGTGATTCGGCATCTTCAGCAAGGGCATCGAAGCGGATGCGGCTTTTACGCCGGGCCTGGTCCAGGAACAAGTTGGTGGTGATGCGGTGCAACCATCCATCCAGGGTCCCCGGCTTGAAGTTTTCCAATGAGCGGAAGACCCGGACGAACACCTCCTGGGTGAGGTCTTCGGCGTCGAACTTGTTGCCGGTCAAGCGGTACGCAAGGCGATACACTTTGGCGGAGTGGTTGGCTACCACTTCCTCCCAACTGGGCATGACCCATTCCGTGACGGCCTCAAAATTATCCGATGTTTGGACTGGCGCAGCATGCGATGCCGGCATCGTCCACTCCCCTCGCGCTGTGGTTCACCGTAAGTTCAGGTGCCGCCCACCTCATGGATGACCGGAGCAACATCATCCCAAGTTTGTCTGGGAATTTCCTGATGGGTGGCTGCTTTTCCAGCGGACCCGCGTCACTCTTGGACACACACCTGTATGCGCGCTTCAACCACGTGATCCGGGGCCGGCACAGTACTCTGGTAGAAACACCCCTTCCCGCGGAAAGCGAATCCCTTCATGAGCGCCGACAAGTCAACCAGCTGGTCCTACGCAGAAGATCTGCCGGCTGAAGACGACGTCCTCTTGCGCGCCCGTGAACGGTCTTTCGAACTCGGCATCAATCCCGTCAGCCCCGGCGTGGGCGCCGTACTGACGGTCCTTGCTGCCGCATCCAAGGCCCACACCGTGGTGGAGGTAGGATCCGGGGCAGGCGTGTCCGGCGTCTGCCTGCTCCGCGGACTCAGCCCCCAGGCCGTCCTCACCACCATCGACGTTGATGTGGAGCACCTCAAGGCAGCCAGGGAAGCCTTCCTGGAGTCCGGTAGTCCCGCCAACCGCACACGGACCATCTCAGGGCGTGCAGCTGACGTACTGCCCCGCTTGACCGACTCTGCCTACGACCTCGTGTTCATTGACGCTGACAAACCAAACTTCCCCACGTACGTTGAGCAAGCCATCCGCCTCCTCAAGCGCGGCGGAACATTGGTCATCAACGATGCCCTGGACAAGGACCGAGTCTCCAACCCGGCAGCAAGGGACACCACCACAGTGGTCCTGCGCCAGATCGGCAAAGCCATCCGCGACGACGAGCGGCTGTCCTCGGCGATGCTCCCCACCGGCGATGGCCTCCTGGTGGCCGTCAAGAAGTAGGCGCGGAAGTCGTGCTTTAAGCAAAAGGAAGGGCCCGGCTCACGCCGGGCCCTTCCCTTTAAATCTATTCGGTCACACCCACCAGGCATTCCTTGAGGTTCTCCGCTTCAGCGGCGTTGAGCTCAACCACAAGCCGTCCGCCACCTTCCAACGGCACACGCATGATCAGACTGCGTCCCTCTTTGGTAACTTCCATAGGGCCGTCGCCAGTACGAGGTTTCATAGCCGCCATTAGGAAAATCCCCTCCATTTGTCCCAAGTCACGCCAACCCGGCCGGGCTGGATCCGCGTCGCAATTGCAGCCGGCGGCATCGCTTGGGAGGCCGCCTTGGCCGGGCACTCTAGGTGCTTTGTCCTTGCTGTTTCTTTATTATCCCGTACTTACCCGGCCGTAAGGAAATCAGCATCGTGTTTGTCCGGACTTTGTACATATTGCCCTGGCGGACCAAAGCACCACGTCAGGGCGGATAGTCGCCACCGCCCGGCAAGGGGGCCCACGCCCACAGCCATACCACCCAGACGATCTGGAGCAGGAGGAACATCACCACCACTGTTCCCCGGTAGGCCTTGGACTTGGAGAGCAGAGCGGCCCCGAGCGCAAGCGGAAACAGGGGAAGCAGCAAACGGAAGGTGCTGGTCTGCGGGTGCAGGAACACCAAGAGGTAGCCCATGTAGCAGGCACACCACAGCCGCAGTTCCGTTCCGAGCGCCCGCACGGGCTTGGACATCATTGCCAGGACAAACAGGGCAGTGACAACGAAGGGCGCCAACACGCCCAGGACAGGGCCAAACAACATGCGGCCCGTGTCGAACCACGGCTTGAAGGGCACCAGATCGTGACCCCGCCACGCAGTTTCAGTCCTGGTGTAGGCGGCGGGATCACCCGTGACGGCCCAGGCGATGGCCGGCCATGCAAGTGCCGCCAGGCCGGAGGCCACCACCAGCGCAGCCAAGGACAGCAGGCTTGGCGTGGACTCCGCCTTTGCCCCATCAACAGGGGCAGTCCTGGTGGCTTGAGAAGCCGGGCCAAAACGTTGCCACAATTTCCACACCAAGAGAAGCCCCACCATGGCCGCGAACGGAACGCCCGCCGGCCGGGACAGGCACATCAGGACCACAGCGGGTATCGCCGCCAGATACCGGCGCCTGACCACCAACAGCAAGGAGGCAGCCAACAGTAAGAGGTTCAGTGATTCCGCGTAGGGAACCTGGAGGATGGGGGAAATGGGAAACGTGGACACGAAGATGGCGCCCCACATGGCCGTCCGTCTGCCGGCGAATTCCCTGAACAGTTTGTAGATGACCAGGACTGCAGCAAGGCCGGCAACCATGGCAATCACCGTGAGAGACGGAAAAGTCCCCAGCCCGGTTATCACGGACAAGCCCTTGGCCAGCAAGGGGAAAAGAGCGTAGAAGGCCCAGGCGTTCTCCGCAACCACCCCATTGGCGTCCACGGGAAGGACAGAGGGATACCCGTTGTCCACCGCTTCCTGGTACCAACGGCCGTCCCAGATGGTGATGAAATTCCAATAATCCGGGGCGGGCGGAAACCACGGATTGGTTCCTTGGTGAATCGCCGCCGCCATGAAGATGCACGCGCTGACAAGCCTGGCAAGGACGTACATCAAAGAGACCTGGACCCACCACGGCCAGCGTCCCGCCATTGTTCCGGCGGTGGACAAAGTCCGGGCGAGCCCGCCCGTCACACCGCGGTTATCCATGGTCCGGCCGGGACAAGGAGGTCAACCTGGCAATCTCCCGGTCCTTGGCCTGCAACTGGTCCCTGAGATCATCCAGGACCTGGTCAACCTGATCCATCCGGTAGCCCCTTAGGCCCAGGCCAAACCGGAGCGCATCGATGTCCGACGCTGTGGCTTCCTTGGGCAGCAGGACGGGCGGCAGGTTGGGAACGGAATCGTCCAGGCCGGCCCCTATGGACCTGCCACGAAGAATGCCGGCACCCAGATACAGCACAGCGCCAACAAGGACAATCGCGAGGAACACCAGGAAAAAGCTCACAGCCTCCATGGTGCCAGAAACGCGGCGCTACTCGGGGCGCTGCTCACCTGTGGGGCTGGGCAACGGAGCGCCATGCAGTACCCGGTGGACAGCATCTGCGGGATCGTCAGCCACCTGGATCAGATCAAGGTCCTTCTCCGACACCATTCCCTCTGCAACAAGAGTTTCCCGGATCCACTCGATCATGGGTCCCCAGAAACGCTCCCCCAGCAGCACAATCGGGAAGGACGTGACTTTACGGGTCTGCACCAGGACCATTGCTTCGAAGAGCTCATCCAGTGTTCCCAGGCCGCCCGGCAGCACAACGAAGCCCTGCGCATATTTGACGAACATGGTCTTGCGGGCGAAGAAGTACCTGAAGTTGATTCCCAAATCCACCCACTGGTTCAGGCCCTGCTCAAACGGGAGCTCGATGCCCAGGCCCACGGAAACACCGTTGCCCTCCACAGCGCCTTTGTTTGCCGCCTCCATGGACCCGGGTCCACCGCCTGTAATGACAGCAACGCCGGCCTCCGCGAGTTTCCGCCCGACCTCCACTGCCATCTCGTAGTACTCAGTCCCGGGTTTGGTCCGTGCCGAGCCAAAGACGCTCACAGCTGGCCCCAGGTCAGCCAAGGCGCCGAAGCCCTCAACAAACTCGCTTTGGATCCTCAAGACACGCCAGGGATCGGTGTGGATGAATTGGTCGGCACCACTTGTATCCAGCAGATGCTGATCCGACATCCCCGTATCTGCCTGTTTCCGGCGCAGTTCCAGCGGCCCTTTCACCTTGGCAGGTGCTGATGGCGTGGGCGTGGTGTTTGCTTGCCCATTGGCATCCGGACGGGGAACTGGGTGCTGGCTGATGCTCATTGCCCAAGGCTAGTACCTGGAGACACATGCTCCGTGCCAGCGACCCGCCCGTTGCATTGCAGTCTGGTATCCCGCTGTATGGCAGGTTTCTGTTCAGTCACGATCTTGGGGAAGTTGCCGTGACCGTGGTCATATTTGCTTCTTTGTTCGCTAGATTCTTCGTATGACTACTCAAGCGTCCGGCGATGCCCTCGTCTCACTAAATGGCGTCAACAAGCATTACGGTCAATTGCACGTCCTGAAAGACATCAACCTCAACGTCCGGAAGGGCGAGGTGGTGGTGGTGATCGGACCATCAGGCTCCGGTAAGTCCACCCTTTGCCGTGCCATCAACCGTTTGGAAACCATCGACGACGGCGTGATTGCCATTGACGGCAAGAAACTCCCGGAAGAAGGCAAGGACCTCGCCCACTTGCGGGCCGACGTCGGAATGGTCTTCCAGTCGTTCAATCTGTTCGCCCACAAGACGATCCTTGAGAACGTCACCCTGGGACCCATCAAGGTCAAGAACGTGGCCAAGGCTACGGCGGACAAGGAAGCCATGGCCCTCCTTGAGCGCGTGGGAGTGGGGCACCAAGCGCCGAAGCTTCCTGCCCAGCTCTCCGGTGGCCAGCAGCAGCGCGTGGCCATTGCCCGTGCCTTGGCCATGAAGCCGAAGGTGATGCTTTTTGACGAGCCCACCTCGGCACTTGACCCGGAAATGATCAATGAAGTCCTGGACGTCATGATCCAGCTCGCCAAGGAAGGCATGACCATGATCGTGGTAACCCACGAGATGGGCTTTGCCCGGAAGGCTGCCGACCGCGTGGTCTTCATGGCGGATGGCCAGATTGTGGAAGACGCAACCCCGGAGGAGTTCTTCACCAACCCGAAGAGCGACCGCGCCAAAGACTTCCTGTCCAAGCTTTTGACCCACTAGTTCCTCACGGCCCGCACCCATGGCCGCAGAGATCGCACCCGGGCCGTACGACGGCCAATCAATGAAAGGAATGTCATGAAGGCTTTTATTACCCGGAGGAAGTCACTCCTGGTGGCAGCTTCGGCCGCGCTTGCCCTCTCCCTGAGCGCATGTGGCGGTGGAGGCAGCTCCACTACTCCCCCTGTGGCCTCGGCGACCTTTGACGCCGGTACCACCATGGAGAAGCTCAACAAGGCGCAAAAGATCACCATCGGTACCAAGTTCGATCAGCCCCTGTTCGGCCAGAAGGGCCTGGATGGCAAGCCTGTCGGTTTCGACGTTGAAATGGGCAAGGCAATCGCCGCCAAGCTGGGAATCCCCGCTGACAAGATCGAATGGGTTGAGACGGTCTCACAGAACCGCGAGTCCTTCATCGAGCAGGGCCGCGTGGACCTGGTGATCGCTACCTACACCATCAACGACGCCCGTAAGCAGAAGGTCTCCTTCGCAGGACCGTACTACGAAGCAGGCCAGGCATTGCTGGTGAACAAGGACGATAACTCCATCACCAAGCCCGAAGACGTCAAGGACAAGAAGGTATGCTCCGTGACCGGGTCCACCCCCGCCAAGACCATCGCCGAAAAGTACGGCGCTGAAGTTGTTCCCGCCGCAACCTACACCGCCTGCCTCGAGCCGCTGCGCAACAAGCAGGTTGTTGCAGTCACCACGGACAACGTGATCCTGGCCGGCTACGTTGACAAGGAACCGGATGCCTTCAAGCTTGCTTCCGATGAGACCTTCACCAAGGAGCCCTACGGCATCGGCCTGAAGAAGGACGACACCGTCTTCCGCAACTGGATCAACGACCAGCTCGAAGCATTCCAGAAGGACGGCGACTACAAGAAGGCTTGGGAAGCAACAGCAGGCAAGGTCATCAAGACCACCCCTGAGCTTCCCACGATCAACCGCTACTAGTCAGGACCAGCCAACTGCCGCCGCCCCACGGACGGCGGCAGTTGGCGAATCCAGGACCTGTTCCCTGATTAGCTGCAGCCAAAGGAAGCCATGGACGCCGTCATAGCAAGCCTCCCCCAATACTGGGATGGATTTCTCCGCACTCTCTATCTCTCCGTCATTTCAGGCGTCATTGCCCTGATCGTCGGCACAATCCTGGCGGCCATGCGGGTTTCCCCCGTGGCTGCACTCCGCGGCTTCAGCATGTTCTATGTTGAGGTTGCCCGTAATACCCCGTTGACCATCATCTTCTTCTTCTCCGCCATCGTGTTGCCGAGGCTCGGGGTCAAGTTCGATCAGTTCGAAGTTGCCGCCATCATCGCCTTGAGCAGCTACACGGCCGCCTTCATCGCCGAAGCCGTCCGTTCCGGCGTTAACAGCGTTCCTGTCGGCCAGGCCGAAGCTGCGCGCAGTATCGGCATGACCTTCACGCAGGTTTTGGGCTTCATTGTCCTTCCCCAGGCCGTCCGGACAGTCATACCCCCGTTGATCAACATCCTGATCGCACTGGTCAAGAACTCCTCGGTTGCCGGCGCGTTCTTCGTCCTCGAACTGTTTGGCTACGGCCGCCAGCTCTCCAACGACTACGGCGACCAAGTCCTCTGGATCCTGCTCGGGGTGGCGTTCTTCTACCTCCTGATCACGGTTCCCCTTGGCCTCCTGGCGCACTTTGTTGAACGAAAGGTGGCGATTGCCCGATGACCTCGGTCCTGTATGACGTCCCCGGGCCCAAGGCCCGCCTCTATTCGCTCATCGGTTCCGCGGCCGGAGTCCTGATCATCCTGGGCATCCTGGTCATCGCCGTGATGACGCTCGCCCAACAGGGCATCTTCGACGCCGACCGGTGGGAGATCTTCTACGGCCCCATGGCTCCGGATGTCTGGAACCTGATCGGCCAGGGCATCCTCTCCACGCTGGCAGCGGCGGCAGTCGCAGCGGTCATTGCTTTCCCGCTGGGAATTGCCCTCTGCCTCCTGAGGATCTCTTTGATCGCCTGGGTCCGTATCCCCACCCAGGTGGTGCTCGAATTCCTCCGCGGCATGCCAGTGGTCCTCATGATGCTGTTTGTCCTGTTGGTCTTCGCAACCGGACAGTTCCAGGCCGTCGTCGTGGGTCTTACCCTCTACAACGCCGCCATCTTTGCCGAAATCCTGCGTGCAGGCATCCAGTCGCTGCCCAAGGGCCAACGCGAAGCCGGCCTGGCCATTGGCCTGCGGAGCTTCCAGTCCCGGATGATCATTGAGTTCCCCCAGGCAGTTCGCCGGATGTTGCCGTCTTTGGTTGCACAGCTGGTGGTTCTGCTGAAGGACACCTCGCTGGGCTACATCGTCGGTTACGAGGAGCTCCTGAGGAAGATCCAGATCATGGCTGACTTCCTGGGCCCGGACTTCCTGTTCCCGGCATTCTTCGTGGGCGCGGCCATCTACATCCTGATCAACCTCACGGTCTCCAGGATTGCCATCTGGATTGAACGCCGGGGTTCCAAGAAAACCGCAGGCGGCACGGCCAAGGCCACTGCGGCCGGCACGGTTCCCACCGCCAAGTAATTCCCTGCAGGAAAAACGGCGGGTCCCGGTTCAGGAGAACCGGGACCCGCCGTTTTTGTTGTTGGAAGTGGTCTCTGGCTTCAGGCAGCCAACCACGTCCGCAGTGCACGCAGGCACTCACGGATGGCGTCGGCGTCGACGTGTTCGTTGTCCTTGTGCGCCAGGAGGGGGTCGCCGGGGCCGAAGTTCACGGCCGGGATTCCCAGCTCACTGAACCGCGCGACGTCGGTCCACCCGTATTTGGGCTTGGGCTCGGCACCCACTGCGGCAACGAAGGACGCGGCGGCGGGATGGTTGAGTCCGGGCCTGGCGCCGGCAGCAGCGTCCGTGCGGACGACGTCGAATCCTTCCAGGAGCTCACGAACGTGGGCTTCGGCCTGGTCCGGATTCTTGTCCGGCGCGAAGCGATAGTTGATCTCCACCACGCAGCGGTCCGGGATGACGTTGCCTGCGGTACCGCCCTTGATCTTCACGGCGTTGAGGCTTTCGCGGTAGTCCAGGCCGTCCACATTGACGGTGCGCGGCTGGTAGGCAGCCAACCGCTCAAGGATGGGGGCAGCAGCATGGATGGCGTTCACTCCCATCCAGGCGCGGGCCGAGTGCGCGGTCTCGCCCAGGGTGGTGGCCTCGAAACGGCTGGTTCCGTTGCAGCCACCTTCGACAGTTCCATGGGTCGGTTCCAGGAGGATGGCAAAATCGCCGTGGAGCTGATCACCGTGGTTCCGGACCAAACGGCCCAGTCCGCTCTTGACTGCTTCCACTTCCTCATGGTCGTAGAAGACGAAGGTGACGTCCTTGTCCGGCTGCTTGCCGTCGTCGAACAGTGTTGCCGCCAGTGCAAGCTGAACCGCAACACCGCCCTTCATGTCGGTAGTGCCGCGGCCATACAGGACTCCCTCCCCCGGGGTACCCGATTGCCATGTGGCCGGGACCGTGCCCAGCGAACCCTCAACGGTGGGCAGCGGGACGGTGTCCAGGTGTCCGGCCAGGATGACGCGCTCAGCCCGACCCAGTTCGGTGCGCGCGATAATGGCATCGCCGTCCCTGATCACCGTATAGGCGGGGATGGCGCGGAGGGCCGCTTCCGCGGCGTCCGCCAGCTTGGTCTCGTTTCCGGACACGCTGTTGTAATCGATGATCGCGGCTGTCAGCAGGGCCACGTCCTGGCGCAGGTCAAGGGGGGCAGGGTTTGGAGTCACCTGACCAGCTTAGCGATCTTCACATGTGACCTTCCCGGCATGAGACAGGTTTCAGCCCACCAATGCGTGCTGGATAGACTTGGGCCATGACTGAAACTGCTTCTTCCGCCGTGCCCGCAGGCACAGCCACCGACACCCGCTCAGCCTACGGATTCGGCCTCGCCACCATCGCCACCCCAGCATCAGGGGAAGCAACGGTGCTGGACGTCTGGTTCCCGGCGCCGGCCCTTGGCGCAGCAGCAGATACGCTGCGTGACGTGGAGAACGCCGATCCCACGCTCACTGCCCTCGCGGAAGACAGCAAAGACGCCGATCGCGGCACCGAGCAGAAGGTTGTCTTTGCGCAGATCGACCTCGACGCCGCACCGGCAGACACAGCCGACGCTTACCTGCGCCTGCACCTCCTGTCGCACCGTTTGGTGAAGCCGAACAGCATCAACCTGGACGGCGTCTTCGGCAAGCTTCCCAACGTGGTGTGGACCAACTTTGGCCCCGCCGCTGTTGATGGCTTTGAACTGACCCGCGCCCGCCTCCGCAAGCGCGGCAACGTGGTGGTCTACGGCGTGGACAAGTTCCCGCGCATGGTGGACTACGTGCTCCCCACCGGAGTCCGCATTGCCGACGCCGACCGGGTCCGCTTGGGTGCGCACCTCGCCGAAGGCACCACCGTGATGCACGAAGGCTTCGTGAACTTCAATGCGGGCACGCTGGGAACCTCCATGGTGGAAGGCCGCATCTCGGCCGGCGTCGTAGCCGGTGACGGTACTGACGTTGGCGGCGGCGCGTCCATCATGGGCACGCTCTCCGGCGGCGGCAAGGAAAAGATCTCCCTGGGTGAGCGCGTCCTTCTGGGCGCCAACTCCGGCGTCGGCATCAGCATTGGCGATGACTCCGTTGTGGAGGCCGGACTCTACGTCACGGCCGGTACCCGCGTGCGCGTGCCCGGCCCCAAGGACGAGAACGGCGAGGACACCAGCACGATCGTCAAGGCCGTTGAACTCTCCGGCGTTCCCAACCTGCTGTTCCGCCGAAACTCCACCAACGGCGGAGTTGAAGTTCTTCCCCGCAAGGGCCAGACGGTGGAACTGAACGAGGCTCTGCACGCCAACTAGCAGGAGGAAACCCGTGCGCCGGTTCCGCCGCGTCATGGTTGCGGTACTGGCGCTTGCCCTGGTGGCTGGTGCCGTTTACGCGATTGCCGCCGTACTGCAGCGCTCCGAGACCCTCGTCTCGGAGCGCTGCGTCGCTGATGCCGGAACCGGACGCCACGAGCTCGCCACCGATCAAGCTGCGAATGCTTCGTTGATCTCCGCGATTTCCGTCCGGCGTGGGCTGCCGCCCCGCGCGGCCAGCATCGCCCTGGCCACGGCCATGCAGGAATCCCGGCTGCGGAACATCAACTATGGTGACGACGCCGGACCGGACTCCCGTGGACTTTTCCAGCAGCGGCCTTCCCAGGGCTGGGGCACTGAGGCGCAGGTCATGGATCCCGTCTACGCCGCCAATGCCTTCTATGACGGTCTGGTGAAAATCCCCGGTTACCAGACCATGGAGGTCACGCAGGCAGCGCAAGCCGTCCAGCGCTCCGCATTTCCCCGCGCCTACGCCCAGCACGAGCCCATGGGCCGGGCTTTCGCCTCTGCCCTGACCGGGCATTCGGAGTCCGCGCTGAACTGCGAACTGCGCATGCCTGACGCGGCGGGTGACCCTGCCGCCGTCGTCGATGGAATCACCGGTGCGTTCGGCAGCCAGGCGGCCACGGTCCAGGGCCGTACTGTGCAGGTAGACGTGAAGGGCACCCAGGCCTGGGCTGTGGCCCATTGGGCCGTGGCAAACGCCAAAGCCCTTGCGATTACGCAGGTGGATGCCGGCGGCATGACGTGGAACCGGGAGAAGCGGGACGGTTGGCAGAGTGCGGCTGCCCCCACCGGGACAGTCACCATTACGGTTTCCGCGCCCGCCACCTGAGTGCTCAGGCCAGCATCTCCACGACCGGCTGGACATAGCTTCGAAAGACGTCCGGCTCTGCCAGGAGTTTGTGGCTCATGATCATGGTGCTCGGTTCAAGGTACCAAGCCCTGGGTTCACTCAAGGGGAGCTCAATGATGGTCAGCTCAAAATCGTTGGACTCCGCTCCCACATCCAGCAACCTGTCCTCCACAAGGTCCCGGATGACGTGGGTGGCACCATTGGCCTCGCGGACTGCTTCCAGGTCCGCATACTCATCAATCCTGTCTGTTGCCCAGCCCAAAGCGGACCCGAAATGCGCCTGCAGCACGCGCTGCAGGGCGGGTGAATTTCCGAACTCCTTGAACTGCGGCGGGGTCAGGTCCGAGGCAGGTTGCGGGTAGGACTTCACCAAACTCTCCCACCATGCCTCCCACTCCGTCTTGAGCGCATGGATGCCACCCACATCCGAGGTGAGGTGGCGGTGGTCGGCATGCCGGACCTTGGGGGCCGCGTGGGACAGCAGCGGGACTCCTGCACCGTCCAGGCCGGCAACGTCGCGCAAGTACAGGGCGATGAGCATCGGCCCCGATGTGTCCATGGTGATCCGCCAACCAGGGCCGCACGACTCATGCATCCGAATTCCTCCCGTTGCAGGTCCCCCCGGACACAGTCTATTCCCGTTGTGGCTGGACGGTAATGGGCGGGAAGTGCCTACTCAGCGTCCTGCAACGAGTTCAGATGGGAGGTGAGGACGTCGCTGCACATTTGGGCAGTCATCCATTCCGGCTGCAGCAAGGCGTGCATGCACAGTCCATCAAGAGTGGCCAACAGCCGTTCGGCCTCTGTGACCAGCGTCTGCTGTGCTTCCTGTTCGCTATCGCTCAGCAGCATCATCAGCCGCCCGACGACGGCCGCTACCGTCCGGTGACTGCGCTCGGCCTCGGCGGCAAGCACCGGCTTGATCCTTGCAGCATGCCTGAAGGCCATCCACACGCAGGCATCCACGGCGGATTCCTCGTCCAGGGGCAGGAATTGGCCCAGGAGATTCAGCACCGCCCCAAGGTGCTCCGGGGTTCCGCGCCGGGAGCCTTCAACATCCACCATGGCAGCCTCAAGACGCGCGGCAATCCTGTCCACCACGGATCCGAAGGAGAAGACCAGGAGGTCGTCACTGCTGGCAAAATAGTGCCGCACCGATCCCACGGCCAAGCCGGCCTCATCAGCCACTTCCCTGAGTGACGCCCGTTCCAAGCCGTCGCTTGCGATGATCCTGAAGACGGCGTGGACAACTTCCTGGCGCCGGGCATCGGCATCAACTATTTTGGGCACCCATCGTTTTTAGCACAAATGTGCTTCAACGGCTGCCACCACGGAGAGGTGTGTCCATACCGCGCGGGCAGACGGGTATTTCCGATAGCGTAGGAACCATGAAAATTCTTGTCACGGGTGGCACCGGCTACATCGGTTCCCACACCGTCCTGTCCCTCCAGGAAGCCGGCCACGAGGTCGTTGTTCTGGATAACCTGGTGAACTCCAGCGAGGAGTCGCTCCGGCGCGTTTCGGAGCTCACCGGCAAGACTGCAGCGTTCCACCATGTGGATCTGGTGGATGAGCCGGCAGTGGAAGCCGTGTTCGACCAGCACCGGATTGACGCGGTCATTCACTTTGCCGGATTGAAGGCAGTAGGCGAATCCGTGCAGGAACCGCTGGCTTACTACTACAACAACATTGTGGGCACCCTGAACCTGCTCCGGGCCATGGACAAGCACAACGTCCGCTCCATCGTGTTCAGCTCCTCAGCCACCGTATACGGCGAGCACAACCCGATCCCCTACATCGAGAAGATGGAGATCGGCGCCAACAACCCCTACGGCCGGACCAAGGAACAGATCGAGGACATCCTCTCCGACCTCGGCAACGCCGACGACCGCTGGCATATCGCACTGCTGCGCTATTTCAACCCGGTAGGAGCCCACCCGTCCGGCAGGATCGGCGAGGACCCCCAAGGCATTCCCAACAACCTGGTGCCGTTCATCGCCCAGGTAGCTGTGGGACGCCGCGACAAGCTCATGGTCTTCGGTGGAGACTACGACACCCCGGACGGCACCGCGCAGCGTGACTACATCCACGTGGTGGACCTGGCCGACGGCCACGTAGCAGCCCTGAACTACATCGCGGAACGCGCCGGAGTCCGCCGCTGGAACCTTGGCTCGGGCCGCGGCTCCTCCGTACTGGAAGTACTGCGTTCCTTCGAGAAGGCCGTGGGCCAGCCCATCCCCTACGAAATCACGGGCCGCCGCGCAGGCGACCTTCCTGCCTTCTGGGCCGATGCCTCCTCCGCACTGGCGGACTTGGGCTGGTCCACCACCAAAACCGTGGACCAGATGTGCGAGGACCACTGGCGCTGGCAGAAGAACAACCCGTTCGGTTACAACGCTTCCTAAAGCAACGCGGGGTCACTTATGGCCCCCTGGAGGCCCCAGCACGGGCCACAAGTGACCCCGCGTTGCTTCTCCGCAGGGGATAAACGACGGCGGCCGCCTACCTCGCACGAGGTGGGCGGCCGCCGTCGTAATTCGACTTTTTTGCCGTATCAGTTGGCCGGGTAGTTGCGCTCCGGCTCACCTGTGTAGAGCTGCCGCGGACGGCCGATCTTGGTCTGGGGATCGTTGATCATTTCTCGCCACTGGGCAATCCAGCCCGGCAGGCGGCCGATGGCGAAGAGTACGGTGAACATCTTCTCCGGGAAGCCCATGGCCTTGTAGATGAGGCCGGTGTAGAAGTCGACGTTCGGGTACAGCTTGCGCTGGATGAAGTAGTCATCCGCCAGCGCCTTCTCTTCGAGCCGCATGGCGATGTCCAGCAGTTCATCGTTGCCGCCGAGCTTGCTCAGAACCTCGTGCGCCGTTGCCTTGATGATCTTGGCACGGGGATCGTAGTTCTTGTAGACGCGGTGCCCGAAGCCCATAAGGCGGACGCCGTCCTCCTTGTTCTTGACCTTCTCCATGTAATCCTCAGGCTTGATGCCATCGGCCTGGATCTGGCGAAGCATCTTCAGCACGGCCTCGTTGGCGCCACCGTGGGCGGGGCCGAAGAGCGCATTGATGCCCGCGGACACCGACGCGAAGAGGTTGGCATTGGAGGAACCCACCAGACGAACGGTGGACGTGGAGCAGTTTTGCTCGTGGTCCGCGTGCAGGATGAGAAGCAGGTCCAGGGCCTTGGCAACCACCGGATCAACCTCGTACTGCTCTGCGGGCAGGCCGAAGCTCAGGCGCAGGAAGTTTTCCACCAGGTTCATGGAGTTGTCCGGGTAGAGCATCGGCTGGCCGATGGACTTCTTGTGGGCGTAAGCAGCAATGACCGGCAGCTTGGCCATGAGGCGGATGGTGGATACTTCCACGTGCTCGGCATTGAATGGGTCCAGGGAGTCCTGGTAGAACGTGGACAGCGCAGAAACAGCCGAGGAAAGAACCGGCATGGGGTGGGCGTCACGCGGGAATCCGCCGAAGAAGCCCTTGAGTTCCTCGTGCAGGAGAGTGTGGCGGCGGATCTTCTGGTCAAACTCTTCCAGCTCGGTGGGAGAAGGAAGGTTGCCATAGATCAGCAGGTAGGAAACTTCGAGGAAGCTCGAGTGCTGCGCGAGCTGCTCGATCGGGTAACCGCGGTACCGCAGGATGCCTGCGTCGCCGTCGATGTAGGTGATGGCCGAGGTTGTGGCCGCTGTGTTCATGAAGCCGGGGTCAAAAGTGACGGCGCCCGTCTGCTTCAGCAGCTTGGAAACGTCGTAACCTTCGTTTCCTTCTACAACCTTGATGCGCGGCAGTTCGAGTTCGCCGCCGGCATGGCGCAGTGTCGCGCTGGTGGTCTCAGTCATGGAGTCCCCTTCATGAGGCGCAAAGCCTCTATCGAACGCTTGTCCAACCAACGTCTGGTGCCGATTAAAGAAGGCCACCATCGATAGTCAGTTAAAAACTACCGCCAGTAACCCCGCGGGACTAATCCGAGCGGTCCGGTTACTGGCGGAATGACGCCAATCGTGGCGCAAGTCACAGCTTCGTTATGCGTTCCTGACCAATCGTTCCACCGCAACATCAATGCGCTCATCAGTGCCGGTCAGGGCCACGCGGATGAACCCGTTGCCTGCGTCCCCGTAGAAAACCCCCGGGCCCACAACAATGCCCAGCTCAGCGAACCGGGCTACCGTGTCCCACGTGGCTTCGCCGGCCGTGGACCACAAGTACAGCCCAGCCTTGGACTCGTGGATCGTCAGTCCGAAATTTTCCAGAGCCGGGACGATTCTCTCCCGGCGGCCCCTGTACAGATCCTTCTGCGCCAGGACATGGGTGGCGTCACCCAGCGCAACACGCATGGCTTCCTGGACAGGGAAGGGAACAATCATTCCGGCATGTTTCCGGCTGTTGACCAGGTTGGCAACAATTGCCGAATCCCCTGCGACAAAGGCCGCCCGGTATCCTGCGAGGTTGGACTGCTTGCTCAGCGAATACACGCACAACAGTCCCTTCGTGGAACCGCCGGTGACGCGGGGGTCCAGGACGCTGGGCACGGCATCTCCGCCGCGCTGCGCATCCCACTCACCCCAGCCCAACTCGGCATAGCACTCGTCGGACGCAACCACCGCTCCGACTTCGCGTGCTTGGGCAACAATGTGCTGGAGCGACTCCACGTCGCGGACGCTGCCCGTGGGATTTCCGGGAGAATTGATCCAGACCAGGCGCACCTTGGCGCGGGTGGCTGCATCGAGCTCGTCCAGGTCATCCGCGGCCACGGCGGTGGCGCCGGCCAGCGCAGCGCCGATGTCGTAGGTGGGGTACGCCACCGCGGGGCGGACCACGACATCACCGGAGCCAAGGCCCAGGAGGAAAGGCAACCAGGCCACCAATTCCTTGGAGCCCACCGTCGGCATGACGTCCTTCGGATCCAGCCCCGGCACTCCCCTGCGGGAAGCAAACCAGTCCACCACAGCCTGGCGGAGGGGTTCGGTGCCGTGAACCGTTGGATAACCATGCGCATCCGCAGCATCCGCCAGGGCGTTGCGGATCAGTTCCGGGGTGGGGTCCACGGGCGTTCCAATGGACAGGTTGACCGCCCCGCCGGGGAACTTTCCAGCAGTCGCCACATACGGCGCCATGGACTCCCAGGGGTAATCAGGCAGGTTGAGGCCAAATGCCGGTGCTGCGGAAATCACGGAGAATACCGGCCTTAGTGGTCTTGGTTCTGCGGGGGCAAGGCAGCGATGAAGGGGTGGTCCTTGCCCGTGTTGCCGATCTTGGCGGCTCCACCGGGGGAACCCAGGTCATCGAAGAACTCAACGTTGGCCTTGTAGTAGTCAGCCCACTCTTCGGGGGTGTCGTCCTCGTAGTAGATGGCCTCAACGGGGCACACGGGTTCGCAGGCACCACAATCAACGCATTCATCCGGGTGGATGTAGAGGGAGCGCTCACCTTCGTAAATGCAGTCGACGGGGCATTCTTCAATACATGCCTTGTCCTTGACATCCACACACGGCTGCGCGATTACGTACGTCACGTCCCAGACCTCTCCACTGTTTGTCCCGACGATGGCCGGGGTCATACTGCCGGCATCATGCCGGACGCTCAACTTCCGAGCCTATTATCCAACAGTGCGCCGACGCCAACCTAGCCCGCGTCCTAGTATGAAACGGTGACCCATCCCCATTTGCCACCCGCACGGTTCCTGCTCACTGCCGTTCCCGGCATTCGGGTGGTGGTGCGTTACCGGATCGAGGACGGCCTGACCGATGCCCTGGGCTATCTCCTGGGCGCCAGCGAAGCCGCCTGCACCGTGCGGACGAGGACGGCCGACGTCGTGATACCCCTGGCGATGGTCATCGCGGCGAAGGAGGTTCCTCCGCCGCCACCGCGGCGGGCAGCCCGAACCGCAGGCGGCTCACCACGGCAAGGGTGACCAACGTCACCACGCCGATGCCAAAAACCCAGACGTTGCCTACAGCATCTCCCAGCACCAACCGCTTGGCGGTTCCTGCCGAGGACAGAAGTCCGACGGCGGCATAGGTCACCACGCCTGCCACGGCGGCCGGCACCAAGGATCTTGACCAGGCGGCCAGCCACAACTCCACGGAGGCCAGGAGCAGCAACGCCGCCGCGACTCCCCAGGGGAGCACGACGCCGGACAAATCCACCGCCTGCCGGTGGAGAGCCGTTCCTGCGAGGGCAACGAAAAGAGCCGCCGGCACGGCCGCAGCAACGCTGCGTGCCATACCGGCGGCTCTCTTGTTCATTCAGCTTTTCCTGACGGCGTCAGAAAGTCCTGGCTAGGACTTTGCGCGGGCGCGGTTGGCCTTGGCGCGCTCGTTCGTGTCCAGGATGACCTTGCGGATACGGATCGCTTCCGGGGTGACCTCGACACACTCGTCTTCACGGGCGAATTCCAAGGACTCTTCAAGGGTCAGGTCGCGCGGCGGCGTCAGGTTCTCGAAGGTGTCGGAGGAAGCGGCACGCATGTTGGTGAGCTTCTTTTCCTTGGTGATGTTCACGTCCATGTCATCGGCGCGGGAGTTCTCGCCCACGATCATGCCTTCGTAAACCTCGGAGGTGGGCTTCACGAAGAAGGAACCGCGCTCCTGCAGGTTGATCATGGCGAACGGCGTTACAACACCGGCGCGGTCGGCAATCATGGAACCGTTGGTACGGTATTCGATCGGGCCGGCCCACGGCTCGTAGCCTTCGGAGATGGACGCAGCAATGCCGGCGCCGCGGGTGTCCGTCAGGAACCGGGTGCGGAAGCCGATCAGGCCACGGGCAGGAACGATGAACTCCATGCGGCACCAGCCGGTACCGTGGTTGGCCATGTTGGTCATGCGGCCCTTGCGGGCAGCCATGAGCTGGGTGACGGCGCCGAGGTATTCTTCCGGCACGTCGATGGTCATGTGTTCCATCGGCTCGTGGAGCTTGCCATCGATGGTCTTGGTGACAACCTGCGGCTTGCCCACGGTCAGCTCAAAGCCTTCACGGCGCATCTGCTCAACCAGGATGGCCAGCGCGAGCTCGCCACGGCCCTGGACTTCCCAGGCGTCGGGACGCTCGGTGGGGAGGACCTTGATGGAGACGTTACCGATCAGTTCCTTATCCAGGCGATCCTTCACCTGGCGGGCCGTGACCTTGGCGCCCTTGACCTTGCCGGCCAGCGGCGAGGTGTTGATACCGATGGTCATGGAGATCGCGGGATCGTCCACGGTGATCAGCGGCAGCGGCTGCGGGTTCTCGGCATCCGTCAGGGTTTCACCGATGGTAATTTCCTCGATGCCGGCAACAGCAACGATCTCACCCGGACCGGCAGACTCAGCGGGAACGCGGGTCAGGGCCTTGGTAGCAAGCAGTTCGGTGATCTTGACGTTCTTGAGCTCGCCGTTGGCACGTGCCCAGGCCACAGTCTGGCCCTTGCGGAGGGTGCCGTTGTAGATGCGGAGCAGGGCAAGGCGGCCAAGGAACGGCGATGCGTCCAGGTTGGTCACGTGTGCCTGCAGCACGCCGTCCGGGTTGTACGTCGGAGCGGGGATGTGCTCGATGATGGTCTTGAAGAGGGGCTCAAGGTCCTCGTTCTCCGGGGCTGAACCGTTGGCCGGCTGGTCCAGGGAAGCGCGGCCCACCTTGGCAGCAGCGTAGACGACGGGAACTTCGAGGACCTTGTCCAGGTCCAGGTCCGGAACTTCGTCCGCGAGGTCCGAAGCCAGGCCCAGGAGCAGGTCCATGGACTCGTGGACGACCTCGTCGATACGGGCGTCGGGACGGTCGGTCTTGTTGACCAAGAGGATGACCGGCAGGTGCGCAGCAAGGGCCTTGCGCAACACGAAGCGGGTCTGGGGCAGGGGGCCCTCAGAGGAGTCGACCAGAAGGACGACGCCGTCAACCATGGACAGACCGCGCTCAACCTCGCCACCGAAGTCGGCGTGGCCGGGGGTGTCAATGACGTTGATGGTGATGGTCTCGCCGTTGGACGACGGGCCGTTGTAGGCAACTGTGGTGTTCTTCGCGAGGATGGTGATGCCCTTTTCGCGCTCCAGGTCACCGGAGTCCATGACACGGTCCTCAACCTCACCATGGGAAGCGAAGGAGTTGGTCTGCTTGAGCATGGCGTCGACCAGGGTGGTCTTGCCGTGGTCAACGTGTGCGACGATCGCGACGTTGCGCAGATCGCTCCGCGACGCAGTGTTGGTGATGGTTTCAGACATGCGTTAATGACTCGTTTCAGTGGTGAAGTCAGCTGTTTGTATCCGCGCGCATACCTGATCGACTTGATCGGAACACACAGCGAAAAGACCCCGGGACACAGGGCACCTACAGCAAGTCTAAACGCAGATGCATTTCCCAGCCTAAAAAGCAAGCGAATTCACGCCCGCATGTGGCGTTGCTCACACGTGATTGCGGGCGTATCTCACCACGTCAAGATGCTGGATTTTCCCGCCCAGATGCCCCATCATTACTGAAGAACCAGTGCCACACGGAGAACAATCGATGCGACAAGCCTCTGCCGCTTTCCGCCTGCTCGCACCCTTGATCGCCGTCGGCGTTCTTGCGGTGGGCTGCGGACAAAGCCCCACCACCACCCCGTCCATTCCCACGCGATCCGCTGCCCCAGGGCCGGCTGCCACTGCGGCTGCCGGCAAACCGCTGGGACAAGTGCCTTCACCGAGCCCCACTGACCTGCCCGTCGGGTCGCTGTATAAGAACCCGGCCAACAACCGCAATGAGGTGGTGCTGGCTGATGTCCGCCACACCGCGATCCTCATTGGCGACTCCCAGGCGATGCCCAAGGATTCCTGGCCCCAGCAAGGCATCGCCGCGCTGGGCTACAAACTGCACGTGGTGGGCATGGGCGGTACAGGCTATGTGGCGTCCAACGGCAAGACGGGCAACTACATCGATGCCCTTCAACGTGGCGATTGGGTGCTTCCCTATGGCGAACCACCGCTGATTGTGGTGGAAGGCGGAGGTAACGATGCCACCCAGAAATTCTCCGACGCCCAGATCACCAGCAACGCGGACCGCCTCCTGGCGGCGCTGACCAAGAGGTACCCCGGGGCCAGGCTCGCAATGATCGGAACCCTGGCACGCGGTGCCACCAACGGGGGCGCCCGACGCACCGAAGTTGACGCTCTGCTGGGTCGGGTGGCCGCCAAGCACAGCATTCCCTTTGTCAGTGCCGGAGACTGGTTGACCCGCTACGACGCGGTGGGCGACTTGCAGGATGGGGTGCACCTGAAGCCTTCAGGGCATGCGAAGATCGGCGCTGTGCTGGCGCGTGAACTCGCCGCCTTGGGCCTCACAGCCCGGCCTGACGGGCCACTCCCCGCTCAATAGACAGCCGCTGTGGCTGCACAGCGGATTGGAGACAGAAAGAGCCGGTGCTTCCCTTGCGGGAAACACCGGCTCTTTTGCTGTTCCGGCTATGCCACCTCAGGAGGCAGCAACAGGGATCCACCCGGAATAGCATCCAGGAGTGCCTGGGTGTAGGCCTGGCGCGGGTTGTCGAAAACCTCATCCGTGCTGCCGGTCTCCACCAGCTTGCCTTTTTCCATCACGCAGACGTGATCGGCGATTTGCCGGACCACTGCGAGGTCGTGGGTGATGAACAGGTACGTCAGGCCAAGGTTGTCCTGAAGCTCAGCCAACAGATTGAGCACTTGGGCCTGCACCAGCACGTCGAGGGCGGAAACCGCCTCGTCGCAGATGATGACCTCCGGGTCCAAAGCCAGCGCACGGGCAATGGCGATGCGCTGACGCTGGCCACCGGAGAGCTCGTTCGGGTAGCGGCGCATGGTGGATTGCGGGAGGGCAACCTGGTCCAACAATTCCCGGACCTTCTTTTCACGGCTTGCCTTGGTGCCGATCTTGTGGGTCCGCAACGGCTCTTCAATGGTCCTGAAGATGTTGTACATCGGATCCAGGGAGCCGTACGGGTCCTGGAAAATGGGCTGCACCCGGCGGCGGAACTTGAACAAGTCCTTGCTGTTCAGCGTGGAGGTGTCCACGCCGTCGAAGAGGATCTTTCCGGACGTCGGCTTCAGCAGGTTCAACACCATTTGCGCCACCGTGGACTTACCCGAACCGGACTCCCCCACGATCGCCGTGGTGGTGCCGCGCTTGACGGAGAAGGACACCGAATCCACGGCTGTGAAATCAGTGGTCTTTCCGATGCCACCGCGGAGCTTGAAGACCTTGGTGAGGTTCTCCACTTTCAGGACGTCCTCGGGAAGCGCCTTTTCCACGACTACCGGCTCGGAGGGAGCCAACAGTTCATCCGACTCGATGCCCTGTTCCTTGGCCACCTGGATGCGACGTGACGCGAGCGACGGCGCAGAGGCAACCAAACGCTTGGTGTAGGGGTGCCGCGGGTTACGAAGCAGTTCCAGGGAAGGACCGGCCTCCACCACTTGTCCCTTGTACATCACAACCACCTTGTTGGCACGCTCTGCGGCCAGGCCAAGGTCGTGGGTGATCAGCAGTACGGCGGTGCCCAGTTCCGAGGTCATCTTGTCCAGGTGGTCCAGGATCTGACGCTGGACTGTCACGTCCAGGGCGGACGTCGGTTCATCGGCGATCAGAAGCCGCGGCTGGCAGGAAAGCCCGATCGCGATGAGTGCGCGCTGGCGCATACCACCCGAGAACTCGTGGGGGTACTGCTTGGCCCGCCGCGATGCATCCGGAAGACCTGCCTCGGACAACACCTTGGCAACGTCGTCCGGTCCGGACGGAAGACCGTTGGCCTTCAACGTTTCCTTGACCTGGAAACCGATCTTCCACACAGGGTTGAGGTTGGACATGGGGTCCTGGGGAACCATGCCGATGGAGTTTCCGCGGAGTTCAATCATCCGCTTTTCGCTGGCGTGGGCAATGTCCTCGCCGTCGAAAAGGATCTCGCCCGCGGCCACCCTGCCGTTACCGGGCAGCAGGCCAATGGCGGCCAGGGCCGACGTCGACTTGCCCGAACCGGACTCACCCACAATCGCCACGGTTTCACCGGGCATGACAGTGAAGTGCGCATTCCGGACAGCGTTCACCTCACCATTGCTGGTGGCGAAGTTGATGGCAAGATTCTTGATCTCCAGCAGCGGACGCTCTGAGCCGGCCATTTCTTCCTTGATGTGAACTGAAGAGTTCATGGCTTCGCCTTTCATCGTTTGCGGGCCTTGGGGTCCAGGGCATCACGCAGGGCATCGCCCAGCATGATGAAGCTCAGGACCGTAATGGACAACGCAATTGCCGGGTAGAGCAAGGGCATCGGGTTGGAGCGCAAGGATGCCTGCGCTGCCTGGATGTCGTTGCCCCATGACATCACGCTGGGCGGGAGTCCAATACCCAGGAAGGACAGCGTGGATTCGGCCACGATGAAGGTGCCCAAGGAAATTGTTGCCACCACAATGATCGGGGCAAGTGAGTTGGGCAGGACGTGGCGCAGCAGCGAACGGAATTTGGATACTCCGAGCGACCGCGCGGCGACCACGAAGTCAGCATTCCTGACTTCGATGACGGCACCACGGGTGATGCGCGCAATTTGAGGCCACCCAAACACAATCAGGATCAATACCAGGGTCCACACCGTGCGGTTGGCACGGAACACCGGGAGTTGCATCAGGACGATTGCGCCAAGGATCAGCGGCAAAGCGAAGAAGATGTCCGTCAGACGTGCCAGGAGAGCATCTGCCCAACCACCGTAGTAGCCGGCGAGGGCACCGATGATGCCACCGAAGAGAACCACGCCGATGGTGGTGAACAGACCAACCGTCACCGACGAGCGGGTGCCGAAGATGACGCGGGCATAAACGTCACAACCCTGCTGGGTGAACCCCAGCGGGTGACCGGAAGCCGGGCCGCCATCGGAGTTGGACAGCTGGCAAGCCTCGTTGGTGGGATCGATCTGCGAGAACAGTCCCGGGAACAGCGACACCGTCACCACGGCGAGGATCATGATGGCCGAAATGATGAACAGCGGCTGTTTGCGCAGATTCTTCCAGGCTTCGCCCCAGAGGCTGGAAGGTGCAGCATCCTCCTTGACTTTGTCAGTGGCCTGAAGAGGGGTCTCTTCAAGATCAGCAACGAAGTGCTCGATGTTTCGCCGGGAAGTGTCCTGCCCGGTCAGGTTATTTTCAGGAGTCATAACGGATCCTCGGGTCAAGCCAGGCATACAGAAGGTCAACGAGCAGGTTGGAGAGGCAGTAAATCAACACCAGCACTGTGACGATGGAGACCACGGTGGGGCCTTCGCCTGACAGAACGGCACGATACAACCGGTTACCCACGCCAGGGACGTTGAAGATGCCTTCCGTAACGATTGCTCCACCCATCAGCGTGCCAAGGTCGGCGCCCAGGAAGGTCACTACGGGGATGAGGGAGTTTCGGAGGATATGCACGTTGATCACACGGAACCGGGACAGGCCCTTGGCCGTTGCAGTCCGGACGTAGTCAGCGTTCATGTTCTCGATCACGCTGGTACGCGTCAACCGAAGAACGTAGGCGAACGATGCCAGGCCCAGAACGATGGCCGGCAACACCAGGTCCGGAATGGTGGCGGCCGCGCTGACCGTGGGTTTGGCCCACCCCAGCTGCACGCCAATGAAGAACTGCAGGACGAAGCCGAGCACGAAGATCGGGATACCGATGACAATCAGGGAAGCGATGAGGACGGTGCCGTCAAAGAACTTGCCCTTGCGGAGGCCTGCAACGAGGCCGAAGGCGATGCCGAAGACGGCCTCGAAGATCAGAGCCATGATTGCCAGGCGAGCGGTGACGGGGAAGACCTCACCGAGGACTGCTGCGATCGGACGGCCTGAGAAGTCCTGGCCCAGATCGAACGTGAAGATGCTCTTGAGGTAGAGCAGGTACTGAACAATGAAGGGCTGGTCCAGGTTGTACTGGGCACGCAGCTTGGCCGCGACCGCTTCGTTGACGGGCTTGTCGCCAAAGAGCGCAGCAATGGGGTCGCCAGGAAGGCTGAAGACCAGGAAGTAGACCAGCAGGGTTGCACCCAGGAAGACCGGGATCAGCTGGAGGAATCGTTTAAGGATGTAGGTGGCCATCAGCGCATCACACCCCGATCAGCAGGCACCCGGGGCTGGGGTGCAGCGGAGTTGTTCATCAAAGAACCTTTTCGTCTGAAGTGCAAACGTTCCATGCCAAGGCAGAGTAAGCCTGCACAAGGACGCCCAACCGGAGTTGGGCGTCATTGATTTGCAACGTGATATGGCGGCGGAGGCGCCCATTCGAGCACTTCCGCCGCCACATCGCGCTTACTTGCCGGTGATGTTGTAGTACAGCGGGACGCCGTCCCAGCCGTAGTCAACATTGGTCACGCCTGTGCTCCAGCCGCCCTGTGATACCTGGTACCACAGCGGGATGGCGGGAAGGTCGGTGAGCAGTGTCTCCTGCGCCTTGTTCATGGCCTTGTTGCCCTCGGAAACGTTGGGGGCAGAGAGGCCATCGGAGATCGCCTTGTCGAACGTGGGGTTCGCGTAGCGGGCATCGTTCGAGCCGGCACCGGTCTTGTAGATCGGGCCGAGGAAGTTGTACAGCGACGGGTAGTCTGCCTGCCAGCCGGCGCGGATGGCACCGGTCAGCTTGCCTGTGGTGGCGAGATCGCGGGCTTCCTTGAAGGTAGCGAACGGCAGGCCTTCAGCCTTGATGCCAAGGTTGTTCTTGAGCTGGTTGGTCAGTGCCTCAACCCAAGCCTTGTGGCCACCCTTGTCAGCGTTGTAGGCAACGGTGAAGACGGTGTTCGGGTCCCATTTCTGCATGGAGTCTGCCTTGGCCCAGAGTTCCTTGGCCTTGTCGGCGTTGAACTTCAGGTTGTCCGATCCGGGGATGCTGTCGCTGAAACCGTCCAGGACGGGTGCCGTGAAGTCCTTGGCCGGCTGGCGGCCGCCGCTGAAGATCACCTTGGTGATTTCATCGCGGTTGATGGCCATGGAGATGGCCTGGCGACGAAGCTTACCGGCCTCACCGCTCCATTCCGGCAGGTATTCCGGGATGGCGATGGTCTGGTTGCCTGCGTACGGCTTCTCAATGTAACGATCCGGAAGATCGGTCTTGAAGTTCTTGAGGGCGCTGGTGGGAACCACCTGGAGGATGTCCAGGTTGTTGGACAGCAGATCCTGGTACGCTGCGTCGTCGTTCTGGAAGATCTTGAACGTTACGCCGCCGTTCTTGGCTTTGCGGGGACCGTTGTACTCCGGGTTCGGCACAAGCTGGATCTGCACGTTGTGCTGCCAGCCATTTTCGGCCATCTTGTACGGACCGTTGCCGACCGGCTTTTCGCCGTAGGTCTTCGGGTCAGCCAAGGCTGCTGCCGGGACCGGCATGAAGGCGGTGTAACCGAGGCGCAGCGGCCAGTCGGATTCAGGCTGCTTGAGCTCGACGGTGAAGGTGGTGTCATCCACAACCTTCAGACCGGACATGGTCTCCACGGTGGAGCCCTCTGCGCTGGTCTCGTCGTAACCCTTGATGCTCTCGAAGAAGGTCGCGCTCAACTGGGCGTTCTTTGCGGCTGCGCCGTAGTTCCAGGAGTCAACGAACGTCTTGGCCGTGATGGTGTCGCCGTTGGTGAACTTCTGGTCCTTCTTGATCTTGATGGTGAAGTTCTGGGCGTCAGGCGCCTCGATGGACTCCGCCAGTTCGTTGACCGGCTTGCCCGACGGGTCGTAGCTGACCAGGCCGGAGAAGATCAGAGTGGCGATCTTGCCGCCGCCAACTTCGTTGATGTCTGCCGGCATGAGCGGACGCTGCGGCTCCGAGCCGTCAGCAATGATGACCTTGTTGGGGTCGCCCGCGGATGTACCGGAGTCGTTGCTACCGCCGCCACCGCAACCGGTGGCTGCGAGGGCGATGATCGCCGCTACGCCTAGAGCTTTGGAAGTGCGCGAGAAACGCATTCCGCCTCCTATGAGTCGTGGAGTTGAGCAGGGGAAATTCGTGATTTCCCCCAGGCACAGGCACAGTTTCCTACTGTGACGTTGCCTACATGTGAGTGTAAGCCTACCCACATTGTGTCCGGATGATGGAACCCGATGGCCAAACTGTAACCGTTCCGCAACCTGTACATGCCTAAATTGCCGGGGATTTCAAGTCAAACGTTACCCGGTGGTAGCATTCGCTGTCTGACAGCAGGACAGGGACCCATTTCCAACGGAACATCCCGGGCCACGCTCCATCGTTACCCCATGGTTAGGCTGGGTCAATGGCAACAGTTATCCTCGTGCGGCACGGACGCACCACCGCCAATGCGACCGGGCTGCTGGCTGGACGGGCCCCAGGAGTCACTTTGGACCAAACCGGCCTGGAGCAGGCAGCCAGGACAGCCCAACGGCTCGCAGCCGTACCCCTGGCAGCCGTAGTGTCGAGCCCTTTGGAACGCTGCAGGCAGACCGCCCAGTTCATCCTCGAGCAACAGGCAACCATGCCGGCTGCTCCGCTCGATGAATCCCTGACAGAGTGCGATTACGGCCAGTGGCAGGGACGGTCCCTCAGCGAGCTGGCCTCCGAGCCACTCTGGCCGGTGGTGCAGTCCCAGCCATCCGCCGTCGTGTTTCCCGGGGGTGAGTCCATGGCGGGGATGCAATCGCGCGCGGTGGCCGCCATCCGGGGCCATGATGCCGCTTTCGCGGCCCAGCATGGCCCGGGCGTCGTCTGGGCCGCGGTCAGCCACGGCGACGTCATCAAGTCCATTTTGGCCGACGCGCTGGGCATGCACCTGGACTTCTTCCAACGCATCAATGTTGGCCCGGCTTCAGTATCCATCATCAGCTATGGCCCCGGGCGGCCCACCGTTCACGCGCTCAATACGGACGCCGGCGACTTGTCCTGGCTCTCGGGCGGTGTTTCTACAGGTGACGCTCCGGTGGGTGGAGGAGCAGGACAGGGGTCCCCTTGATCCAGGTGTGCCTAGAATACTCACATGCCTACACGTGTTCACGAGTTTGCCTGGCCTGATCGGGTTGTAGTTGGAACCATTGGCCTCCCCGGTGCACGCACGTTCTACCTGCAGGTACGTGCCGGAACGCAGGTGGTCAGCATAGCCATGGAGAAACAGCAATCGGCATTGCTTGCTGAAAAGATCGACGAAATTCTGGATCAGCTGATCACCGTCGATGGCAATCCGTTCAGCATTCCCACAGGGACTCCCAGCGAACTTGACGACCATGACCCCCTGGAGCCGGTGGAAGAGCAGTTCCGCACCGGTGCCATCAGCCTGGGGTGGGACCCCACCACCGCCCAAGTGGTCATCGAGGCGTACCCGCTGGCCGACGTCGATGATGACGACGACGATCAGCCGGACATCAGCGACGATGACGTGAATGAAATGCTGTTGGTCCGGATGCCCGTTGGCACGGCCCGCGCCTTCGCGAAGCGCACCCGGGACATTGTTGGAGCCGGGCGCCCCCTGTGCCCGCTGTGTGGCAACCCCATGGATGCCGAAGGCCACGTCTGCCCCTCCCCCGGGCTCTGATGCCGACGCCGGACCTGCTGACCGCAGAGCTCACCCTCACCGGACGCATTACGACGGCATCCAACGCCACCTTCCTTGGCACCATCGGCGAGCTCGTAGTGGTCTACAAGCCCAGGGCCGGTGAGAGCCCGCTCTGGGACTTCCCCCGCGGAACGCTGGCGCATCGCGAGGCTGCTGCATATAAAGTCTCCGAAGTGCTCGGCTGGAACATCGTTCCCCACACGTGGTTGCGCGACGGGCCGCTGGGCGAAGGGATGGTCCAGGCCTGGCAGGAGGAAGACCCCGACCAGAATCCAGTGGACCTCATTCCCGCCAATGAAGTGCCCGGCAGCAGCTGGAAACAAGTGCTGCGCGGGCAGGGCGAGGACGGTCAGATGGTGGCCCTCGTCCATGAAGATTCGGCGGCGCTCAGGAGAATGGCCGCCTTCGACGCCGTGGTCAACAACGCGGATCGCAAAGGCAACCACATCCTGGCCATGACCGGGGGCCACCGCCACGGCGTGGACCACGGCCTCACCTTTCACCGCGACAATAAGCTGCGCACGGTGCTGTGGGGTTGGGTGGGTGACCCCCTGACCAATGAGGAGCTCGACGGCGTCCGCCGCGTCAGTGCCGCACTTGACGGACAGTTGGGCCGGGATCTGGAAGAACTCATTACTCCTGCCGAAACCGGGGCGCTGGCCGACCGGTGCGCCGCGTTGCTCGAAGAGGGGCATTTCCCACCTCCCGGCGGAGAATCCTCTGCCGTTCCTTGGCCGCTTTTCTGATGGCTTTTCCGTAAACCAGAGCGATCTTAAAGGGTGAGGCCCCTCCCGGCGAACCGGAAAGGGCCTCAATCAGTGGGACCTAGTAGTTGTTGAACGACACCTTTACCTTGCCATTATCCAAGCTGACGTTGGCGCTCAATGAGACTGAAGTGGTATCAGTTGTGGTTTTCCAGTCCGGCGTCCCGAAACCATATGAGTTGTCCTTCTCATAGGTGACGGTGGCTTTACCAGGATTCGACGTGCGGACACGCCATGGGTTTTCGCCATAGCCCTTGCTGACAACGAACGTGGGCTTGGTGGTGAGTGCCCAGCGGAAGTTCTTTGTGTAGCGCGAGGAACTGTAGTTGTTCAACGGGCAGTTGGCCGGCCTGGCCTCGGTGGACTTCACACATTCAGCCAGGTAAGCGTCGATTTGGGACGTTACCTCCGACTTCAATGCTTCGGAAGCTTCCACCTTGAGGCTGGCTGTTGAAGAAGTCGACACGGTCCCGATGGTCACCATCGTGGTCAGCTTCGGAGCCGCCAGGTATTTCTCCGACGGCGGCAACTCCACCGTGTACTCGCCGGGCAGGGCAGGGTACGTCACGGAGCGGCTGTCGGAGAGATTGACGTCAACGGACTGTCCATTGATCAGGAGTGTCTTCACCGGGGTGTCGGACGAAATGCGCAGGTTCCGGGGAGTCGCAGAGTCCATGACCCAGTGATCGTCCAGGAATTCCGGGTTGGACTTATGCAAACGGTAGGTGGTTTGTTGTCTCCGGCCCTCCTGGTACATGGCGGCAACCACGGTGGCTGTGTCATTCGAGACATTCGTTGACACGACCTCAAACCTGTCAATGCGCTTGCCCGCTTTGGAATAGACCTCGTCGGTGAGCAAAATCCGCTGATCATTGGCGACGCCGGGATCGGCGATGGCCATCGCTTTGGACGCCTCCCCATTCTGCAGCGCCTGGAGGTAGCCGGCTACGGCCTTGTCCGGTCCGTTGTTGCCCTTGATCACATCGACGGCAATGAACCCTCCGACGATCAAGACGACCGCCAGACCGGCTGCTCCCAGGATCAGGCCAAGCTTGCGCTTCGCCTGGGCAGTCATGGGCTCCCTCGGTGCCAGGGCCGGGTAGGCCCCAACGGCCGCCGGGACTGACTGACCGTCAGCAGGTGCCGTGGCCTCCTGCCCAGCAACCACAGGCTGGGCAGGTGCGATCTTGTGCGCCAAGGGCAAGGGCACGAACCTGCTCAACTCGGGCGCCAGGTAGCGCGCTGAAACTTCGGTCGCGCCGCCCCACAGCAGCAGGAAGAACGGCGTCCACCACGCCAGCGTCATGCTGACGGCCCCCGAAGCCAACGACCCGGCGTCGAACGTTCCTGTTACGCCGCTGAGCCACATCATCAGCGTCCCCGCCACAAGGAAGGCAGCGGGGAGCATCACCCAATCGGCGATCTTGTTGGTGACCACCGGCCCCCGGCGCAGGTACCAGAAGACAGAAGCCACCACGACGGAAACCAGCGCCAGGAGGAGCATCAGCCACCCTGCCCAGCCGGGGACACCGAATTGGGTGAGCGCATTGCCGAAGCCGAAGCTGATGTCCGAACCTGACGAGTTGGACGACGACGACATGCTGGAACCGGAACTCCAGGTGCGGCTGACGGCACTCAGATGGCCCAGCCCGAACATGAAAAACCCTGCGGTGGGCGCCCACAAGGGCGAGGACAGCGAGGCCTGCCATCCGGACTTGATGCCGATGGCAATGACCAGGACAGGAATTGCAATGGCAAGAAATACACCATAGTGAACGGCCACAGCCTGGAAGGCCCGGCTCATTGCGGCACGCAGCCCATCACGGGCCGGGACGCGCCGATGACCAACCATGCGCCCCGCATAGGCGGCAAGCGTTCCGAGAATCATCGCAAAGACGACAGAGCCGAAAGTCACCGCCCCGATCGGGCTGATTTTCACATTCGGAATGGGCAGGTTTATGGCGAAGATCGCACCAAAGACGTTGACCAAAAGGGTGAAGACGAGGCCGGCTGCTGCTGCTTCGATCCAGATTCCGGCTGTGGTGTGGGCTTTGGACCGTTTGGCGGCAATCCGTGCGGCAACGAAAAGGACTGCAACCGAGATCGCCGTCAACAGCAATGGAACGGCGAAGAAGGATGCCGAACCCTGGACACTTCCGACGAACGGAATGGTTGCGTCAATGCTGGTGCCCAGTGCCCCCAGCTGGCTCATGACCACCAGTTGAACGGCCAACTGACCCATCAGGGACCACGGCGATGGCATGCCGCTGCTGTTGCCACCCGAGACCATCGGGCTGGAGGGGAGGTCGGTATTGCCGCCGTTGCTGACGGCCACCCCGATGAGAGCCAGAATCAGAAAAAGAAGTGCGGTGATAAGAACGGCCGCGTAGGAAATGGCCCCCACCAAGGCCCCGGGAATAAGTGATGTGGCGTCGAAGGAACTGACAAAAGTGGAGACCGGCGATTTTTTGGGTCCTGCATTCTGCGGGACGGCATTCTGTGGGACTGCATTCTGCGGTGGCCCGTCCGGCGCGGCAGGTGGTTGATGTGGTTCGGTCATAACAATTTCCCCCTTATTGTTTTTTCTACAGCCCATGGTCCCATAGCCAGGTTCCGGAACTGCCCAACCAGGGTCGTATCCGAAATGTGGTCAGGGCGCCGGCAACGGTCGCAGCAGCCGCCCCGCCCGCCCGGCGTCAAGCAGAGCCTCGGCCCGGCGTCGATGGTCACGGCGCGTGCTCGGGTCCATCTGTTCCACCAAGGAGGCAACCATCCGCATGCGCGGGTTTTCTGCGAGAACCTCACGATGATCCTCGATATAGGTCCAGTACAAACCATCCCAATCAGGCACCCACTGGCCCACGCCCAGGTCCGACATTTTCCGCAGATAATTGCTGCCGGACACATAGGGCTTGGTGGTAATTTCCTCCCCCACAGCGAACTGGCTCATCGCGTAGACATTGGGGACCATCACCCAGTCGTACGAGTCGATGAACAGCTCCATGAACCATCGGTAAGCCTCATCCGGATGGATCCGCAGCAGGGACATTGCGTTGCCAAGCACCATCAACCGCTCGATGTGATGGGCATACCCTGTAGCGAGCACACGGGAGATCACCAGGTCCACGGGCGCCAAACCGGTGGTAGCATCCCACCAACCATCCCCCAATGCGTTCTGATGGTCCATCCGGTTGGAGGTGCGCATCCGGCGGCCGCTCGTCCGGTAGGAGCCGCGCATGTATTCCCGCCAGCCGATCACCTGCCGCACGAACCCCTCCAGGGAAGCGAGCGGGGTGTTGTGGTCTGCACCGTCGAGTACCGCCCAAAGGACTTCCCGCGGGTCCAGCAGCCCGATGTTCAGGCCTGGTGTCAGCATGCTGTGGGCGATGAACGGATATGCGGCGGAGATAGCGTCCTCGTACGGTCCGAAGTCGTTCAGGCGTTCGCGTACGAACTCCTTCAGATGCTCACGGGCTTCGTCCCCGCTGGTGGGCCAAGCGAACGTTTGCGGGTCACCTGGAGCGTCCGGAAACTCCTCACGGACCCAAGCGATCGCGAGGTCTACTTCCTCGTCCACGTCCGCACTGGGCTCCTCCGGCCCCATCAGTGCTTCGATATCAAAGGTCCCCTCCAGCTGGGTAACAGGATGGTGCGCGAAACGACGCACGGTCCGGGGGGTATACCCGCGGGGTAGCTTCTTGCGGTTTTCGGTGTCGAAGGACCACCGCCCGCCAACGGGTTGGCCGTCGTCGAGAAGAATGTCCAGCCGGCGACGCTGCCAAACATAGAACTCCTGCATGCGCGGTGCATTGTGGGAGAACCAGTGATCAATTTGCCCGCGTTCGGTCAGGAAGTTCGGGGTCTCCAGTACGTCTTCCTCGCGCATCTGGTAGCCGCCGTCGGCGAGCCCGGTGAACAGGTCCCTTTCCAGCCAGTCATCGACGACGTCGAACCAGGTCACCTGGGCAGGGTCGCGGCTCCGGACAAGTCGCGAGAGCTGGTTCCGGGACGTGTGACGCCTATCGCTGCGAAGCACTTCCACCTCGTAGCCGCGCGCAGCGAGCCGACCGGCAAACCGGGACATCGAGGCGCGATGCAGGACCAGCTTGTGGGAATGAAAAGCGTACTGACGGAAGAGCAGGTCATGCTCGATCAGCACGAAAACGGTGCCGGCCTCAGCATCGAGATGCTGGTCGAAAAGCTGATGCGGCAGAACCAGGCGCAGACGGGGGCCTGAACTCATGTCCCGGACCGGCCCCGGAAGGCCGTGCTGGGCACATCCTTTTCTCCACTCACGATCGCCGAGACAATTCGTGCTGCAACCAGATCCGGATCCAACGCTGCCCCGAATCCGGGCGCTGACCCTGCGATCGGATGCTCGGAAAGCGAAGTGGCAGTGTGGCCTGGCCGGGCGTCCACCATTCGAATGCCCGCGCGGCGATACTCGCGCCCTGCTGCGACAACAAACGCAGCGAGCCCGGCCTTCGACGCCGAGTAGGCCGCCAGTCCGGCTACGGGCGCCTCGGCCACCAGACCGCTCAGCGTCACCACGAAAGGCTCGCGACCCTCGCTGGCCGAGGCCACGAGGTAGGGCTGGCTCCGGGCAATGAGCTGAATCGCACTGGTCGTGTTCACAGCGAACAGCTCATCAAGCGTGTGCGATTCAAGGTCCGCCGCGGCACCGAACGCCACAACTCCGGACGCAATCACCAACCCATCCAAGCGTCCATGCTGCGCGATTGTGTCCTCCAGCACCGCTTTGATCACAGAAGGTACGCGTACATCGTGCCCCGAAGACTTAGACGACCGGACAACGATGGCGCCTTTGTCCTCCAGTTGGGTGGCGATGCGCGAGCCCAGGCCTCCGGTGGCCCCGATTACCAGAACCACCGCGCCCTCAAGGTTAGTCATGGTTGATACTAAAACACCGCCCGGCACTCAAAAAGTGCCGGGCGGCGTCCAAGGGTGAAAACGAACCAGATCACACGTTGAAGCGGAACTCCACCACGTCGCCGTCGGCCATCACGTATTCTTTGCCTTCGATCCGGACCTTGCCGCGGGATTTGGCCTCAGCCATGGAACCGGCCTCGATGAGGTCGTCGAAGGACACAACTTCGGCTTTGATGAAACCGCGCTGGAAGTCTGAGTGGATCACGCCGGCAGCCTGCGGAGCGGTATCGCCCTGTCGGATGGTCCAGGCGCGCGTTTCCTTGGGGCCGGCCGTCAAGTACGTCTGCAGTCCCAGGGTGTGGAACCCGACGCGCGCAAGCTGATCCAGTCCGGACTCGCTCTGCCCGTTCATTTCCAACATCTCGCGGGCTTCTTCTTCGTCAAGCTCCACCAGGTCCGACTCCAACTTGGCATCCAGGAACACGGCATCGGCCGGAGCGACCAGCCCACGCAGTTCCTCCTGCTTGGCTGAATCGCCCAGAATGCCCTCGTCAGCGTTGAAAACGTAGATGAACGGCTTTGCGGTGAGGAGTCCGAGCTCCTTCAGGTGGCCCATTTCAAGCTTGTCGCTGGTGATGGAGGAGAAGATCGTATCGCCACGCTCCAGCACCGCCTGTGCTGCCTTGATGGCCGACAGTTCGGCAGCATCACGCTTCTTGATCTTCACTTCTTTTTCGATGCGCGGGATGGCGTTCTCGATGGTCTGAAGATCGGCCAGGATCAGTTCGGTGTTGATGGTTTCCATGTCGGAGCGGGGATCAACCTTGCCATCAACGTGGATAACGTCCGGATCATCGAACACCCGGACAACCTGGGCAATTGCCTCGGCTTCGCGGATGTTGGCCAGGAACTTGTTGCCCAGGCCTTCACCTTCGGAGGCTCCCTTGACGATCCCTGCGATGTCTACAAAGGACACCGGAGCGGGAAGCAGCTTCTGCGACCCGAAGATTTCGGCCAGCTTGGCCAGGCGGGGATCCGGCAGGTTGACCACGCCAACATTGGGTTCGATCGTGGCGAACGGATAGTTCGCAGCGAGCACCTGGTTACGGGTCAGTGCATTGAAAAGGGTTGATTTGCCGACGTTGGGCAGTCCGACGATGCCAATAGTAAGAGCCACGAGCATTGATTCTACCCGTTGGATCAGTATGGCCGCTTGTGCGGCAGCGATACCGGCCGGGACGCACCGAACCGGCCTTTCCTAAAACTGTCGGACCCCTGTGACAGGGTTGGCGTATGGATGGATTTGGAGTGGTTTTGTCGCTGCTGATGTTGATCATCGGCGCGGTTGTTGGACTTGCGGCGGGCTACGTCGTCTTTCGACGCCGGGGGGCCGGCTTGGAGGAGGACTTCGACGCCGTGTCGTCGCGCTTGTCGGAGGTGACGGCCCAGCTCGCAGCAGCTGATGCTGAACGGCGGTTGTTGTTTTCGCAGAATCGTGAACTGAGCGCCGCACGGAACTCGGACGGGAGTGTGCTGCGTGCGCTGGCGCCCGTGGCCGAGAAACTCACAGCGGTCCAGCAGCAGGTGTCATTGCTGGAGCGGGACAGGGTTGAGCAATACGGACAATTGGCCCAGCAGCTGCAGGACGCCCGGCTCTCGGATCAGCGGCTGCTCAGGTCCACGCACGCACTGGCATCGGCCCTGCGTTCCAACAGCGCCCGCGGACAATGGGGAGAGGTCCAGCTCCGCAGGGTGGTGGAAGCATCAGGAATGCTCCGGCACGTCGATTTCGTTGAGCAGGTTCATTCAGGACGATCAGAGAACGTCCTCAGGCCGGACCTGGTGGTCCAGTTGCCGGGCGGCAAGCAACTGGTGGTGGACGCCAAGGTTCCTTTGGCCTCCTACCTTGCTGCCCAGGAGCAGCTGCACGGCGAGGGCGCCTTTGGTGAGTCGGTAGCGCCAGCTGCTACCCAGGACGCGAGAACCCTGCTGGCCAGCCACGCCAAGGCGCTCAAGGCACATATCGACGCCCTGGCCGCGAAGAAGTACTGGGATATTCCGGGCAATTCCCCCGAATTGGTGATCTGCTTCCTTCCCGCGGAGTCCATCCTTGCCTCCGCATTGGAAGCTGATCCGGCCCTCCTTGACCATGCTCTGTCCAGGAATGTGGTGCTGGCTTCTCCCGGAACGTTGCTGGCCGTCCTCAAGTCCGTGGCGTTCACCTGGCGTCAGGACGTCCTCACCGACAGTGCCCATGAGTTGTTTGAACTAGCGAAGCAGCTTTATGAGCGCATGGGCACTCTGGGCGAGAATGTGGGCAAGCTGGGCAGCTCCCTGAAGACGTCTGTTGATCGCTACAACGCCATGGTGGGCACGCTCGAGGCCCGGGTGCTTCCTACCGCCCGGAAGCTCAACACCATGGATGATGCCGGCCTTGCTGCGCCGATGTCCGTGGAGGCTGTGCCGCGGTCTTTGGCTGCGCCGGAACTCCTTGCCGGGGAGGCCCAGGAATCGGCAGCTTAACGAAGCAGGCCCGCAGCGTCTGCCACTTCCCAAGGGAAGGGCACCGCTGCGGGCCTGTTTGGTTGAGGGGTTGAATGTCAGGAAGCGGGGCGGCTTCCGCGGCCACCCAAAGCACGGGTAACGTCCCCGGCCTCCTTCAACGTGGCCCTGAGTTCCTTGGGAAGCGAAAAGAGCAGGTCCTCTTCCGCCGTGACGACTTCCTGGACCTCGCCGTAGCCGTAATCTGCCAGGAGGCGCAGTACGTCCTTAACGAGCACCTCGGGCACGGAGGCACCCGATGTCACGCCAACAGTGGCCACGCCTTCGAACCAGCTTTCATCCACCTCGTTGGCGAAGTCCACGCGGTAGGAACTCTTGGCGCCGTATTCCAACGCCACCTCAACCAGACGGACCGAGTTGGAGGAGTTCGCGGAGCCAACCACAATCACCAGGTCAGCCTGGGGCGCGATCTTCTTGATCGCGACCTGGCGGTTGGTGGTGGCGTAGCAGATGTCGTCGCTGGGCGGGTCCTGCAGAGTGGGGAAACGGTCCTTGAGGAGCCGGACGGTCTCCATGGTTTCGTCCACGCTCAACGTGGTTTGGGAAAGCCAGATGGTTTTCTCCGGATCACGGACCGTGACCTTGTCCACTTCATGCGGGCCGTTAATGATCTGGATGTGGTCCGGGGCTTCGCCGGCCGTTCCTTCCACTTCCTCGTGTCCTTCATGACCGATCAGGAGGATGTCGAAGTCGTCCTTGGCAAAGCGGACTGCTTCGCGGTGAACCTTGGTGACCAGGGGGCAGGTGGCGTCGATGGTGCGGAGACCACGGTCTTCAGCGGATTGCACCACTGCCGGTGATACGCCGTGGGCAGAGAAAATGACCAGGGCACCTTCAGGAACTTCGTCCGTTTCCTCAACGAAAATGGCGCCCTGCTCTTCAAGGGAGCTGACCACGTGAACGTTGTGGACAATCTGTTTCCGAACGTAGACGGGAGCACCGTAATGCTCCAATGCCTTCTCCACGGCAATGACGGCCCGGTCCACTCCGGCGCAGTATCCGCGCGGAGCTGCCAGCAGAACCTTTTTGGGTCCCGTCACCGGGGCCGCAGCCTGTACCTCTTCCGGAGAACGGCGTCTGCGGGGCACCGTGGGCATAGGAATGGAAACTGCTGTGCTGGTCATTACTCCATGCTACCGGCCACGGGTTTACCGGCGGGCCGAACGTGACGATTGTCGCCCTGTGACAAGGGACGCAATGATCCCCAGGACAAGTACAATCCCGGAAACCACGGCCGCCACCATGGTCCATTGCCCGAAACTTGCCTGGACGGATGCCAGGAACTCTTCCTTGAACACCTCGGCGACACCATTGGCGGTGGACAGATTACCCACAACAGACCCGGCCAGGCCGGACCCGGCAGTCCACAGTGCGGCCAGGGCCAAGCCACCCAGTCCCAGAAAGACGGGAACCAATGCCCGGCGCCTGGCAGCGACCAACGCCAGCAAGGTGGCCAGGGCAGCACCCGCGGCTGCAACCCACCACAGCGGCGCGAACGCGGCCACACGCTCAACCATTTGCCGGTGTGACGGCTCACCCAAGGACACCAGGCTTTGCTCCGGCACATCCAAGCGGATCCGTGTCGCCTCGGCCACGTGGTCCCGGATCAAGCGAACCAGCGGTCCTATGTCCAAAACAAGCGCCGTGGTACCAGAGTTTTCCTCCGGTTGGTCGGTTGCTCCAAAGTTCAGTCTGTGACTGTTCCGCACGGTTTCTTCCCATGCCTGGGGATAGTCGCTCCACGATTGCATGCCGGTGGTGGCACCCTTGAGAAGTTCAGAGGCCAGGGCCTGGATGGGTGCGGGCAGGTCCACAGACGACTCGAACGTTCCCACGGCAGCTGTCGCCAGCCGGCTTTGGAACTCGGGGTCGCCGCCCAAGCCGCCGGCCAGGCGGACGAAGCCTTCCTCTTTGACGATGTTCTGGTCCACCCATGCTGCCGGGACCGCGACGGCGGTGAGGAGCAAGGCAAGGATCACTCCCAGTGCTGAGACAAATGTACGCAACGTCATCCTCTGGGTAAGGGGCAGTGCAACCATGGTAGGTCTGTCCACATGATAGGAAAAATGTCTGAGCTTCCAGCTAAACCTATGGATAGAGTTGGATGGCTGACCGGAACCAGGTGCGGCACCGAAGCGAGGACAGTGATGATTCAGTTACACCCGGGCCTTTCCGGGGGAACGCAAGAACCCCTGGAGCACGCAGAGGCCATCCATGTCCGCTGAGGCGTCGCCGGAATCCACCCTGCCAGGGACTGCGGCTGAGACCAGTCCGGACAACCCGTGGCCCTTGCAGTTGTTGTCCCGCAAGCTCAAGGCCCACATAGAGAGGGCGCCTGCAGCCTGGATCGAAGGACAGGTCATTGAGCTCAATCGAAGGGGTGGCAACGCCTTCCTGACGCTCCGGGACGTGGATGCCGAGATCTCCCTTCCGGCCTCGGTGTGGTCCACGGTGCTGGACCGGCAGAAAATTCCGTTGGAGCGCGGCTCACGGGTAGTCGCCTTGGTGAAGGCCGACTTCTGGATGAAGACCGGCAGGCTCAATATGTCCGTCAAAGACATCCGGCCTGTTGGCTTGGGCGACCTGCTGGCCCGTATTGAGCGCCTCCGCCAAGCCCTCGCTGCAGAGGGCCTGTTCGCTGACTCCCGGAAACGGAAATTGCCCCTGCTACCCCACAGGATCGGGCTCATCACCGGCAGGGATTCGGACGCCAAAAAGGACGTACTCCGCAATGCGGCCCTGCGCTGGCCGGCGGTGGATTTCGACGTCCGCGAAGTCGCGGTCCAGGGAAACACCGCCGTTTCGCAGATCATGGCGGCGTTGAAGTCACTTGACGCGGATCCCCACGTGGACGTGATCGTCCTGGCCCGTGGCGGCGGCGCCTTGGAGGACCTCCTTCCCTTCAGCAACGAGGACCTGATCCGCGCTGTGGCCGCCACCAGCACTCCGGTAGTGAGCGCCATCGGCCACGAGGCGGATCGGCCCATTCTTGACGACGTCGCGGACCTCCGCGCCTCCACGCCCACGGACGCTGCCAAGAGGATCGTTCCGGACGTGGCAGAGGAACTGGCCATGGTGAGGCAGGCGCGGGACCACCTGAGGCGCGGTATCGGGCGTCTGGTGGACCGCGAAACGGACCGGCTCCACTCACTCCGTTCACGCCCGGTTCTGGCAGCGCCCGATTCCATGGTGGACGCCCGTGCCGAGGACATCCACCGTCTCCAACAGCGTTCGCATTCGGCCGTCAGCACGGCGCTCGTCCGCGCATTGGACCAGGTCCACCATCTCCGGGCTCAGGTCCGGGCTTTGTCACCGCAGAAGACGCTGGACCGAGGCTACGCCGTGGTCCAGTTGTTGGGCGAAGACCAAGCCGGCCACCACGTGGTCACCACCCCCGATGATGCCCCTGAGGGCGCCACCCTGACCGTGCGTGTGGCAGAAGGCCGGTTCCGGGCTGTTTCCGCCGGAGACGGACAACTGCTGGACCGTTGATGGCGCCCGGCCACCTTTCCACCCAAGCAACCAGAAACCAAGGACGTCATGACTGAGAACACCCCGGCCACACATTCAGAGGATTCATTGGATTCCTTGAGTTACGAGGAAGCGCGCGAGCAACTGATGGGCGTGGTCTCCCGTCTGGAGGCCGGGGGCGCCAGCCTGGAAGAGTCGTTGGCGTTGTGGGAGCGCGGCGAAGCACTGGCCAAACGCTGCGAGGAATGGCTGGAAGGGGCACGCAAGCGGCTGGCCAGTGCCCGGGAGGCAAGCAACGACGACGGCGGCAGCCGCGGCTGAGCCGGCTCAGGACTCCACAACGAGCGCACGTTCGGCGGCCACGTCGAACTCGGCCTGGGGCCAGTCCAACTGCATCTTTTCGAGGGCATCCAACAGCAACTGCTGAACGGCGATGCGGGCATACCACTTCTTGTTCGCAGGAACCACATGCCATGGCGCCGTATCCGTTGAGGTCTTCTGGAACGCCGCCATGTAGGCATCCATGTAGTCCTCCCAGTAGGCACGTTCCTCCAGGTCTCCCCGCGAGTACTTCCAATGCTTGCTGGGGTCATCCAGGCGGGCGGTCAAGCGTTCCTTCTGCTCGTCCTTGCTGATGTTGAGCATGACCTTGATGATGGTGGTCCCCTGGTCAGCGAGCCGTGACTCAAAATCATTGATAGCCGTATAGCGCCGTTCCAGCTCGGCAGCATCGGCCCATCCGTGGACCCGGTGGATCAGGACGTCCTCATAGTGGGAACGGTCGAACACGCCGACCATTCCTGCCGCAGGCACCTCTTTCTCGATGCGCCAGAGGAAGTCGTGCGACTTCTCCTCATCGGTGGGAGCCTTGAAAGCTGCCAGCTGGACTCCCTGGGGATCCATGGCCCCCACCACATGGCTGACGATGCCGCCCTTGCCGGCGGTGTCCATGGCCTGCAGGATCAGCAGCAACCGCTTGTTGCTGCCGAACTTGCCCGTGGCAAAGAGCTTCTCCTGCAATTCAGCCAACCTGGCATCCTGGGCCGCCAGAAGCGCCTTCCCATCGGACTTTCCTCCCGGATAGCCAGGAGCAGAGCCAGGATCGACATCGGCCAGCGAGAACCCGGGTCCTGCGGTGAGCGTCTTTGCCGGACTTTCATCGAACTCAACTTCATTGGCCATCGGCGTCCCTTTCTGCCGGCCCGCACCCCAATGGCACGGCCATGGACCTCAGGCTAGTTGCCCGGATACCTCGACAGGAAGTCCGCCATGCGGCCAACTGCTTCTTCAATGTCTTTCACATTGGGCAAGGTGACCATGCGGAAGTGATCAGGGCGGACCCAGTTGAAGGCGCGGCCGTGGGATACCAGGATCTTCTGCTCTTTCAGGAGGTCAAGGACGAATTTTTCGTCGTCCCTGATGTGGAACACCTCGGGATCAAGTTTGGGGAAAAGGTACAGAGCGCCCCTTGCCTGCTGGGTGCTGACACCGGGGATGGCATTGAGGAGATCGTAGGCCTTGTTGCGCTGCTCCAGGAGCCTTCCTCCAGGCAGGATGAGGTCATTGATGCTCTGGTAGCCGCCCAACGCCGTTTGGATGGCGTGTTGTGCGGGCACATTGGCGCACAGGCGCATGTTGGCCAGCAGGTTGATGCCCTCAAGGTAATCGGCGGCTTCCTTCTTGGGACCGGATATGGCCATCCAACCGGCCCGGTACCCACACACCCGGTAAGCCTTGGACAAGCCGCTGAACGTCAGGCACAGGACGTCGTCCCCGGTCAGGCCGGCCAGGTTCACGTGGACGGCATCCTCGTAAAGGATTTTCTCGTAGATCTCATCGGCGAACAGCACCAAACCGTGTTTTTCGGCAAGTGCCACGATCTTCTTGAGGGTTTCCTCCGGATACACGGCACCGGTGGGGTTGTTGGGGTTGATCACTACGATTCCCTTGGTGCGGGGCGTGATCTTCGATTCCATGTCCTCAAGGTCCGGCTGCCATCCGGACTCTTCGTCGCACAGGTAGTGGACAGGACGCCCACCGGCCAACGCCACGGATGCAGTCCACAGCGGATAGTCAGGGGTGGGGATCAGGACCTCGTCCCCATCGTCCAGCAGCGCCATGAGGGACATAGTGATCAGTTCGCTGACCCCATTACCCAGGTAAATATCGTCAACATGGATGTTCTGGATGCCGCGTGTTTGGTAGTACTGCGAAACGGCCGTACGGGCTGAGAAGATTCCACGGGAATCGCTGTATCCCTGGGCATTGGGGAGGTGGCGGATCATGTCCACCAAAATGGCGTCAGGCGCTTCAAAGCCGAAAGGAGCCGGGTTTCCGATATTCAGTTTGAGGATCCTGTGACCCTCCGCCTCCATCTGCTGGGCGGCCTGAAGGATCGGTCCACGGATGTCGTAGAGGACATTATGAAGCTTTGTGGACTGCTTGAAATTCGCCATTCCTCAAATATGCCACATGGGTGATGGAGAGCTGTTGAGACGTCACTCACATCAACGACGACGGCGGTGACGGTTCCCTTGCGGGTCCGCCACCGCCGTCGTGGGCAATGTCTTGCTGGTGTTACTTGACGATGCCCTTGTCCTTCAGCCATGCGGCTGCAGCATCCTTGGGGCTTTCTTTCTGGTCTCCGCTGACTGCACGGTTCAGATTGATCAGGTCAGTGGTGGTCAGGGTCTTGGACACGTTGTTCAGTGCGTCCTTGGCCTTGTCCGTCATCTTGGCCTTGCTGTACAGCGGCAGGACCTGCTGAGCCTTGAAGTTGTTCTTGGGGTCCTCCAGGACCACAAGGTCGTTGTCCGCAATGGACGGGGTGGTGGTGTAGATGTCCGCCACCTGGACCTTGTCCTCCAGCAACGCCTGCAGCGTCAGGTTGCCGCCGCCGTCGTTGAACGGCTGCAGGCCCTTGAGCTCGCAGTTGTAGTTGGACTTCAGTCCCGGGAAGCCGTAGGCGCGGGTTTCGAAGGTTGCCGGAGCGGCCATGGTGAAGTCCTTGCAGACCTTCGCCAGGTCCTCAATGGACTTCAGCTGGTACTTCTCCGCGGTTGCCTTGGTGACCACCATGGCGTCCTTGGATTCAGCCTTCGCCGCGTCCAGGACAGCCAGTCCATCCGGCAGCTTGCCGGGGAGGGCCTTGAAAACATCGTCCGCGGAGACTTCCTTGGCGTCCTTGTCCACAAAGGACAGCAGGTTGCCCGAGTAGTCCGGTACGAGGTCGATCGACCCGTCCTGGACAGCCTTGACGTAAATCTCACGGGATCCGATGTTGGGCTTGGACGTGGCAGTTACGCCTGCTGCGTTCAGGGCGCCAACGTAGATCTCTGCGATGACCTGGCTCTCAGGGAAGTCGGCGGATCCCACCACCAGTGAGCCGCCGGCGGCAGCAGAGCCGTCGGGGGCTGAGGTGGACGGTGACGCCAGCGGGCTGCCGCCACAAGCACTCAGTGCCAGGGCCACACCCAGTCCTGCAGCAAGTCCGCCTAGTCCACGGCGCGAAAGGGTCATGGGGACGGGTTTCTTCATGGTGTACCTCCTTGAACGGCAGCTCCCTGGGGAGCTGTGGCTTTGGTGTCGTCGGACGCCTGACGGCGGCCGTTCGGGTTGGTTGCGAGGCCGGGAGAAAGCACCAGCCTTTGGACGCCTGCCAGTACCAGGTCCACGGCAATGGCCAAGGCGGCGATGAGGAGCGAGCCGCCCAGCATCCTGGGGAAGTCCTGCAGGACAAGCCCGTCAAACAGGTACCGGCCCAGGCCACCCAGGGGAAGGTAGGCAACCACTGACACTGTGGCGATGACCTGCAGCACAGCCGTGCGGATGCCCCCGAACATGACCTGAAGTCCGTTGGGCAGTTCCACCCGGAACAGAATCTGGAGTTCAGTCATGCCCATGGCGCGTGCGGCGTCCACCACCACGCGATCCACACTGGAGATACCTGCATAGGTCCCCGCCAAAAGCGGCGGGACCGTCAGGATGACCAACGCCCAGACCGGAGGCATCAGGCCACTGCCGGCAAGCAGGGCGAAGAGCACCAGGAGCCCCAGGGTGGGCAGTGCACGCAGTGCTCCCGCCACCGCAACGGCTACCACGCGGCCGCGGCCGGTGTGCCCGATGTACAGGCCGATGGGTACGGCAATGACAGCGGCAATAGCCAGCACCAGCGCACTGTACTGCAGGTGCTCCATGAGGCGGGTGGGGATTCCGCTGCTACCGGTCCAATGGAGGGGATCCGTGAGCCACTGGATTGTTTCGGCGAAGATATTCATGCGGAGGCCCCCGTATCCGGACGCAGTGCGGCAGCAGACGCCGCCGGTCCGGCTTTGGGTTCGGTCAATACGGCACCGGCATCCGGGCGGACGGAGTTGCCGCCCCCGGCCCGTGTCCAGGGAGTCAACACCCGTTCCAGGACCACCAGGATGGCATCCATCAGGAGCGCGAGGACCAGGATGGCGATGATGCCCACCACAACCTCGGTGATGAAGGTGCGCTGGAGGCCGTCGGTGAAGAGGACACCCAGGTTTCCCACTCCCAGAAGTGCAGCAACGCTGACCAGGGAGATATTGCTGACGGACACCACGCGCAGGCCCGCGAAGAGCACCGGCAGGGACAACGGCAGGTCCACCTGGAAGAAGCGGGCCATGGGCTTGTACCCCATGGCCACGGCTGCCTTCCGGAGATCGTCGTCCACGGAATCAAAAGCATCCATGGCCGCGCGCACCAGCAGCGCCACAGCATAGATGGTCAGGGCCACCACCACGTTGAGCGGATCCAGGATCCGGGTGCCCAGGATGGTGGGGAGGATGATGAAAAGTGCCAGTGACGGGATGGTGTAGAGCAGTGACGTTGCTGTGGCCACCACCGACCTCAGCGCGGCGTTGCGCCTGGCCAGCTGGGCCAAGGGAACGGAAATCACCAGGCCCAGGACCATCGGGATGACGGCGAGCACCAAGTGCTGACCGGCGAGCCCAAGGACCATGCTGATGTTGTCGAGGAACCACTCCATCAGGTGGCGTCCTCCCTGTGATGCCGCGCTTCTTCAATCAAGGCCAGAACTTCAGGTGCCTTCAGGACTCCGGCCACCCGGCCGTCGTCGTCAACGGCAACGCCCAGGCCGGACGGTGAAGACAACGCCGCATCCAGCGCCCGTCGCAGGGTTTCGCCCTTGCGGAACAGCGAACCTCCCGGAATGAGCCCGGCGCCGTCGCGCGGCGAAGACCATCCCAGCGGCCTGGAGTCTTGGTCCACCACCAGCGTCCACTCCCCCGCCGCGTTGGCGTCTGCCCGGGCCTGGGACTCGGTGACCGTGGGCACCGGGTGCAGGGTGACGGCGTCGGCGGTGTTGAAAGCCAAGTGCCGGAAGCCCCGGTCACGGCCAACAAAGGAGGCCACAAAGTCATTGGCGGGGGCCCGGAGGATCTCTTCCGGCGCAGCATACTGGGCCAACTTGCCGCCCACTGCGAACACGGCAACCTTGTCCCCGAGCACCGTGGCCTCATCAATATCGTGCGTCACGAAGACGATGGTTTTGGCCAGTTCCCGCTGCAAACGGAGAAGTTCCTGCTGCAGTTCGTCGCGGACCACTGGGTCAACGGCGCTGAAGGGTTCGTCCATGAGGAGCACGGGCGGGTCGGCAGCAAGCGCGCGGGCGACACCCACGCGCTGCTGCTGACCCCCCGAAAGCTGCGATGGATACCGCTTGCCCAGAACCGACGCCAACCCCACGACGTCGAGCAGTTCCTCGGCCCGTTTCCGCGCTGCGGCTTTGGAGACTCCGTTGAGCCTCGGCACGGTGGCTATGTTGTCCAGCACAGAGCGGTGCGGCAGCAACCCGGAAGATTGCATCACGTAGCCCATGGATCGGCGCAGCTGCGCCGCCGGAACCCGGGATACGTCCTCGCCCGCGACAGTGATTGTTCCGCTGGTGGGCTCCACCATCCGGTTGATCATGCGCAAAGAGGTGGTTTTGCCGCAGCCTGATGGACCGACGAACACGGTGATGGCGCCCTTGTCGATGGACATGGTCAGGGCGTCCACCGCGGGCTGCCCACCTTGGTACTGCTTGGTGACGCTCTTGAACTCAATCATGGCTTCAGCCATTCCCAGGATTACCTATCTCTGGCGGACATTTATCGGTAGAGCCACATGATCATATGCATGCTTATTACTTGGCAGCAAAGCAATCATCCCCCAGACTAGCCAGCTGAAGTCACGATGTCAGCGTTGCCACGAATTCCGTAATGAATCGGCAATGTTCACCGCCTGCGTCGTTTACCTCCCTTCCCTGCCCTTTCCTCTGCCCGGTCGTACCGTTGCCGCTCAGCAGAGCGCTGGCCGCGGTCCGCAGACATGACCTTTTGGTGCCATTCGCGCTGATATGCCCGACGTGCAGCAGCGTCATGTTTCCTGGCCAAGGCCGCCAGTTCGCGCTGCAGCTTCAGGTAACTCGCCCAACGCCGCTGATCCAGTGATCCCCTGTCCAAAGCCTCCTGCACGGCGCATCCCGGCTCGCCTTGGTGTGCGCAATCGGAGAACCGGCATTGCGCAAAGAGTTCATCGAGGTCGCCGAACATTTCCCCCATTCCCTCATCAGCGTCAAAAAGGCCGAAGCCTCGAACGCCAGGGGTGTCCATCAAAACGGCGCCTGAGGACAGCGGGATCAGTTCCCGCGAGGTGGTGGTGTGCTTGCCCTTGCCGTCTCCGGCCCGGACCTGGCCCGTGAGCTGGATTTCCGTCCCGGCCAAGGCATTGATCAGGGTTGATTTACCCGCACCGGAGGGTCCCAGCAGCACCAGCGTTGATCCGGGCGGGATGTGGCCCTCCAGTTCGTCCAGACCGTCGCCATCCTCGGCTGATGTTGTGACCACCGGAACTCCCGCCGCCTGCTGGATGACCTCCCCCACAACGTCATCCGCTATCCGGGCCAGGTCCGCCTTGGTGATCACCACCAAGGGTGTGGCTCCGGAATCCCAAGCGGCCACCAGCGTCCGCTCCAGCCGATTGTGGGTGAGCGGGCGGTCCATGGGAACCACCACCGCGACAATATCGATGTTGCTGCCCAGGACCTGTTCTTCCGAGGACGCCTCGAAAGCCCGCTTCCGGCTCAGTGCCGAGAAACGCGGCAGAATATGGACGACGGCGGGCTCGCCGGCAAGGTTCCGGCCCAGCCAAACCCAGTCTCCCGTGGCGGGAGCTGGTCCGCGCGCAGGGTAAGGCAGGTGGAGCAGTTGGTCCGGGGAGGCGACCAGCACACGGTTGCGGTCCACCCGGATCACGCGGGCCGGAACGGGAGCGGGTTGGTGTTGCTGGCGCCCCGGCGCGGGGTTTGCCCGGTATAAGGCGGCTGTTTTGTCAGTGAAGCCGTATTCGATGGGACCAGAAAGGTCAGTGGTGTGATCGTCGGTACGTGGAACGAAAGTGTTCAAGGGGTTGCCTCTGCTGAGGCCCGGTTGCCTGGATGTGTCAGGCAGATGCCGGGACAAGAATGGTGGGCTCTTGATGGTGCGCCACGCTTGATACGCGGGCGCGCAAAGTTACGGCATTCATCAAAGTCCACCTCCTGCGGCATCCGGCCGGGAACTGCTGCCCGGCGTGAGGTTTCAGGGTACCCAGCAGCGGGCGCTCTTGGCTAGGCCGTGGGGGGCCCGGCGGCGAGTTTCCCGTTGACGGGCCGCTCACTGTGCAGCCTCAACCCGATGTCCACCAGCGACACCCTGGTGAGCTTTTCGACGTCAGTCAGAGGGATCCATGCTGCGTGTGTGGTGCTGCCATCCACTTCGTGGGTAAGTTCTCCGCCCACCACCGTGCCTTCGTATACCAACCGGAGCGATTCGAAGTCCCTGTGGGAACCGTCCTTCCGGGGCTCTCCGGGCCAGTGCCCCACATCAATCCCCAGCATGCGATCGATGGAAGCCTTGTAGCCGGTTTCCTCGAACACTTCGCGCTTGCATCCGTCCACGGGGTGTTCGGCCAGGTCCAGCCCTCCCCCTGGAAGCGTCCACCCTTCCTTGCCGTCCTCTTTCCAATAGGCGAGGAGGATCTTTTGGTCCTTGATGATCACGGCGTAGGCGGCTGGGCGGGTATCAAACTGCAGGCTCATGGTGCCAGCTTAGGGGTGTGCGTTGATGTCATGGCAGTTCGGCCGCGGCGATGGGGCCCGCCTCTTCGGGGCCAAGGTCAGGCTGCTGACGGAGTTCGACGACGGTCCCGGCCTTTTCGAGTTCCAGCACCTTGATGATGTTGGTTCCGGAGGTGAACAACGGAGCCGGGGCGTAGAGGGTCACCTGGGGTCCTTTGTCCCAGTACCTGCCCAGGAGAAAACCGTTGAGCCATACAAAACCCTTGCCGGAGCCAGGGAGGGCAATATAGGCATCTGCCGGATCAGTGAGGACAAACCCGGCCCCGGGCAAGCGATCCAGGTCCTGGCCGGTCCACTCTGCGAGCGCCAAGGGGGTCTGTGTCCAGTGGAAGGTGTAGCGCTGGTTGATGAGGACGCCGCCAAGAATTCCCTTGCCCTGGCCGGTCAGGGGCCCATAGTTGATCCGGCCCATGTTCTCCACGAGGATTTCCAGCGTGGCCGTTGTGCCTGTTCCCGTGACCACCAGTCCATCCGCGCCGGTGACGTCGTCGAGGATGCCGGCAAAATGACCATCCACCCAGACATAGGCACGATCATGGAGCCCGGCAATCTTCAGCCGGCTTTCCGCGGGCGCCTCCGGAAGTCCGGGAAGTGTCGCCTCCGCCTGGTAGAAGACCAGGCCGGAGTCCAGCCCCAGTTGCTCGAAACTGAGCGGGGAGACGCTGGAAACGGCGCCTGTTGAACTTCGGAGAAGGTCCAGGAGCCCCGTCCGGCCCTCCAAAGCCAACGTTTGCGCCGGTACCACGGGCGCCACATCCATCAGGTCAGCCGGAATGGCGGGTGGGGAATCCACGCCTTGTGCCCTGAAGAATTCCTTGCGGAGGGCATGGAATTTTGGTGTCAGCGCGCCGTTCTCCGCAATGGGGGCGTCGGAATCGTAGCTGGTGACAGTTGGCTGCAGCGCCGTGCCGTCGTGGTTGCTGCCGGAACCGAGACCGAAGTTGGTGCCGCCGTGCGCCATGTAGATGCAGACCGAACCGCCGGCGTCGAGCATGGAGCGCACTTCACTGGCTGCGTCGTCTCCATCGCGGCGGTGGTGGTGCTCGCCCCAGTGATCGAACCAGCCGCCCCAAAACTCCACGTTGAAGAACGGCTCCCCCGGCCTGCGGCGCTTCCAGGTGGCCATGGCTTCCTCGCCGCGGCTTCCCAGGGTGGCAGTTGCCCATGTTCCCTCGAGGGAGCCTCCGTCCAGGAAGTAGTCCGTTCCGCCGTCCGCGGTGAACAGCAATTCGGTGATGCCACGGTCTTCCAAAGCACGCTTGTTCCAGCGGATGTACTGGTGGTCGTCACCGTAGCTGCCGTATTCGTTCTCGATCTGCACGGCGACCACGGGTCCACCCTGGACGGCCTGCCGGGAAGTGATGATGGGCAGAAGCTGGTCAAACCATTCCTCCACGGCTGCCGTGAAGAGCGGGTCCAGGCGCCGCAGTTCCATTCCCGGGGTTCCGGTCAGCCATGCGGGGAAGCCGCCGTTGTCCCATTCGGCACAAATGTAGGGGCCGGGACGGACAATGACGTCCAGGCCTTCCTCCGCTGCGAGGTCGATGAACCGGCTCACGTCCCGCCACCCCGTAAAGTCCGGCGCGTCCCCGGGTTTAGGCTGATGGAAGTTCCATGCAACGTAGGTGTCAACGGTGTTGGCGCCCATCGCTTTGAGTCGCCTCAGCCTGTCCCGCCATAAGTCCGGGTGCACTCGGAAATAGTGGATGGCCCCCGCGAGGATGCGGTACGGTTCACCGGAACGGTAGAGGACGGCGTCACGGTAGCTCAATATGGCGTTGGTCACACGGGACAGATTAGCTCAAAAACCAACATTTATTCACAGGTGAGACGCACATGACCAATCTTGATACATCCCCTGCGCAGGAAATCTGCCCTGCCGCTCCCGAGGGACAGGGTCCCTGCGTCCAACTGTGGCCCGAACGTGAAGTGCCCCTGGGCGGTGTCCGCGCCATGAACGTGTTCCGCACCCTGCCGCAGCGCGGCCTACCCACCGTGGGTGCATGGTGCTTCCTGGACAGGTTCGGCCCGGACCGGGTGGCCATGAGCGTCCTGCCCCACCCGCACTGCGGCCTCCAGACAGTCACGTGGCCCATGGAGGGAGCGGTCCGGCACAGGGACAGCGTGGGCAGTGACGTGGTGGTCCGCCCGGGCGAGCTGAACATCATGACAGCAGGGCATGGGATCTCCCACTCCGAATTCTCAGTCCTCCCCGGAGACGCAGCGCATCCCCTGATGGAGGAAATCCCCGTGTCCAGGGGTCTCCAATTGTGGGCTGCCCTGCCGGACGAGCACCGGCACCGCGCACCTTCCTTTGAACAGGTGAAGGACCTCCCCGTTGCGGTGGGTGAAGGGTTCGCAGCCACGGTGATGGTGGGCGAGTTTGCCGGGCAACGGTCCCCCGCCACCATGTTCAGCCCGATTGTGGGGGCCGACATCACCGCAAGCGGCCAGATCCAACTGCCCCTCACACCGGGCTTCGAACACGCGGTACTGGTCCTGGACGGCCACCTGACCATCGACGGCCAGGATATCGATGCCGGGCCACTCGCCTACCTGGGAGCGGGCCGTCACCATCTGGACGTCACTGCCCACCCCGACACCCGCTTCATGCTGTTGGGCGGAGAGCCCTTCGGCGAAGACCTGCTGATGTGGTGGAACTTTGTGGGCAGGACCCACGAAGAAGTGGAACAGGCCCGCGAGGACTGGGAAGCTGAAGGGCTGCTGGACGACGACGCGGCCGCCGTCTCACGTTTTGGCTTCGTTCCCGGCCATGGCCCCGATGCGGGCCCTGAGGCAGGACGTATTCCCGCACCCCCGCTCCCGGGAGTGAAACTCCGTCCCCGCACCCGGGGCTGACGCACCCGGGGCTGACGCACCAGGGGCCGACACCTCCGGGGCCGACACCTCCGGGGCTGATACCTCCGGGGCGGGCGAACGCGTGCTGGGTTCGAAGCGGTTCAGCCCGCACCCTGCTCAGCGACAAGCCGCGGCACTCCAAAAACGGGGTCCTGGGCCAGGATGCGGACATCCACGATCCCGTCCTCAGCAAGTGCGGCCGTGAAGGCCTCCTGCAACGCGGTGACGTTCATGCCCAGGCCACTGCCCAGAATGACCGGGCCTTCCAATCCGAGCTGGCGGACCGCCTGCCTGGCCAGATCGGCAAGGTCCCTGCCTGCCTGCTGAACCAAGCCAATGCTGACGGGATCCCCGGCTGCGGCGGCATCCACCACTACCCTGGCCTGCTGCGCCCAATATCTGCGTCCCGTGTCCGGTGAATGGAACAGCGCAATGAGCTTGCCTGGTTCCTCCACACCACAAGATACCAACAGCGCACGGCTGAGCTGGTCCGGCTCGAGGCCCTGGTTCATGCGCCGGAGGCTGTGCCGCACGGCTTCCCGTCCCAGCCAGTACCCGCTGCCTTCATCGCCCAGGAGGTAACCCCAGCCACCCGCCCGGGCTTCCAGTCCGGCGTCGTTCTTGCCCCACGCGGCCGAACCGGTACCGGCAATAACTGCCACACCCGAACTGGCCCCACCGGCTGCCAGCAGCAACCGTGAATCGTGAACCACGGTGATGCGCGCACCGGGGGCATGAGGAGCAATGAGGTCCGCCAGCGCCTGGGCGTCCTCCTCGGTGTCGATTCCGCCGGCTCCTGCATACACCTGGTCAATCCGGCCACCACCTATGGCGCCAAACAAGTCAGCAAGGTTGGCGGCTGCCTGCTCCCTGCTGACGTTCTGCACATTGGAGCTGCCGGCAGTTTCATCCATGACGGCGATCCCGTCCTGGAACCGCACGCCGCGGGTCTTTGTGCCTCCGATGTCCAGGCCAATGACGGTACCCGCCGTCGCGGAGGTGGCAGGCTGGGAAGGCTGGGTAGAGTCAGGATTGTTCACCGTGAAAGACTAGCCTGCAGCGTACCGAGGAGAAACCGCTCATGACCGCTTCCTTATGTGGCACGCCGTTCATTGCAGCCCCCATGGCCGGCGGAACATCAACGCCCGCACTGGCCAGGGCGGTGCACGAAGGTGGCGGGCTCGGCTTCCTGGCGGCAGGGTACAAGAGTCCCGCCGCGATGGTCGCGGAAATCGCCGCAGCACGGGCCCTGGACATTCCTTTCGGCATAAACCTCTTCGTGCCCGATGCCTCCCAACTCCCGCCATCCGCCGGGGCCTTGGCGCTCCTGGAGCACTACAAGACGGAACTCTCCGCTGACGCCGGACAGTACGGCGTGACGCTTCCGCCCCTGCGCCTTGATGACGACGACGCATGGCAGGACAAAATTGATGCGCTCCTGGCCGACCCCGTGGAATGGGTGAGCTTCGCCTTCGGAATGCCCGGAAAAGCCGTGACCCGGGCCTTGCAGAAGCAGGGCACCACAGTAATCGTCAGCGTCACGTCCGTCGACGAAGCCCTCGCCGCAACCGAAGAAAAGCCGGATGCGCTCGCCGTTCAACACACGTCGGCCGGCGGCCATACGGCCGCGTTCCTCCACCGGAACCCGGCGCCGGCTGGAGCAGCCCGGACGACGGCGGACCTGGTCGCCCAGGTGGGTGCCGCCGTCGGACTTCCCCTGATAGCGGCCGGCGCGATCATGGACTCTGCAGACCTGCGCGCCGTTCTGGAGGCGGGAGCGATCGCCGCCCAGGCCGGGACCGCGCTGGTCCGGACTGACGAAAGCGGTGCGCGGCAGGCTCATAAGGATGCGCTGGGTGATCCTGGCTTCACCCGGACGGACATGACCCGCGCTTTCACCGGGCGCTGGGCGAGGTCCCTGGTGAACGACTTTGTTCTGGACCATCCACAGGCACCTGAAGGTTACCCTGCCATTCACCACCTGACCGGGCCCATCAGGCAGGCTGCTGCTGCCGCGGGAGATGCGCACCGCCTCAATCTGTGGGCTGGAACCGGCTGGCAACGTGGACGGCAGGGACCTGCAGCGGAGGTTGTCAGGGCCTTCCTGAGCGGGCTCTGACCAGCTCGGCCAGCAGTTGGCCTCCCTGGGAGACCACCAGTTCCCGGAAAAGGCGCACTGCGTCGGGCTCGAAGTTCCGTTCCCTCCACGCGATTCCGATCTGACGGAAGGCCAGGTCCGAGTCCAAGGGGACCTCAACGAGCCCCAACTCGGTTTCGGGCAGGAATTGACCCGTTCCGGAGCCCGGACCTGCCGGTGGAAGGATGCTGAATCCCAGTCCCGCCGAAACCAGTCCCCTGGCGGACGTTGACCCCTGGACTTCGAAGGCGATCCTGGGGCGGAACCCGGCCTCACGGAACAATGCCTCACCCAAAGCCCGCAAACCCACCCCGGTAGGGAGCGTGACGTAGGGCTCGTGGCGCAGTTGGGACAGATGGATCGTGGAGTGGCCTGCCAACGGGTGCTTGTAGTGCAGCACGGCCCTCAGGGGCTCGCGGTACAGCGGCAGGGAGACGATGCCTTTGCCTTCCGGCGCTATGGGTGCCACGAGTGCGAAATCCGACTCGCCCGCAGCCAACTGCTCCAGGCATCCGTCACGGGGACCTTGACGCAACTCGAAAACTGTTTGCGGGTGCTTGGCCCGGTAAGCGCTGATGAGCAGGGGCAACGTCGCCTCGCCGAAGGTGTGCTGGGACGCAACCCCCACCCGTCCGCGCACGACATCCGATTCCTGCCGCACCCTGTCCAGCCCGGCTTGGAAATCCTCCAAGGCCGCCTCGATGTAGGGCAGCAGCGTTTTGGCTGCGGGCGTGAGCCTGATCCCCCGTCCATCCTTGGCCAAGAGGTCCATGCCGACAATCGCGCTGGCACGTGCCACGGCACGGCTCACGGTCGATTGGGGAACGCCGAGGATGGCTGCGGTCTCCGTCATGTGCTCGGTACGCCCCAGCTCCGCGAGGACGGGAAGGAGGGGGAGCAGCTGGATGAGCTGATGGTGGTCAGGCTCCATAGTGTGCTCCCCTTACTGGCTTGTCCATTCATGCATCAGGACATCAATCGTAAGCAAAATATGCATTGGAAGGTACAGTCCGGTTCCGCCTAGCCTTACCGGATGAGCAATGCGAGCGCCACGGCCCCCTCAGACACCTGGGACGGGCACATCAAAGGCTCCCGTGGCTACCGGCGGGTTCTTGCCGCGTTGGCTTTCGCTGGGGTAGCAACGTTTGCGCAGCTTTATTCCACCCAGGCCGTCCTGCCGCTGATGGCCAGCGACCTCCAGATTACTGCCGCAGAAGCGGCGCTGAGTATTTCCGTGGCTACCGTGGGCCTGGCGTTGACGGTGATTCCTTGGTCCTTCCTGGCGGACCGGATCGGCCGGGTCCGCGCCATGACCATCGGAATTTCAGCCGCCACGGTTCTTGGCCTCCTGGTTCCCCTGGCCCCTACCCTCCCCGTGTTGCTGGTGATCAGGACGCTGGAAGGGATGGCCCTTGGCGGGATACCGGCAATAGCGATCGCCTACCTCAACGAAGAAGTCACCAAGATCCACACCGCCATGGCCGCCGGAAGCTACGTCGCCGGAACCACGCTGGGCGGCCTTGCCGGGCGCTTGGTGGCCGGCCCGGCAGGTGAATTGTGGGGATGGCGCACCGCTGCCTCGGCGGTTTCAGTGCTGGCTACAGTGTCCGCCGTCCTTTTCCTGATGTTGGTTCCACGCCAACGCCGGTTCATTCCGTCCCCCGGACAAGGGTTGCGCGGTGCCTTCCGGACCCTGTCCGGCCATGCCCGCAACCCCCATTTGCTGGTGCTGTATGTGCAGGCGTTCCTGCTCATGGGCGGTTTCGTGGCAGTGTACAACTATCTGGGCTTCCGGCTCCATGCCGGGCCGTTCAGCCTTCCTGCCTCGGTGGTCAGCCTCCTCTTCCTGGCGTACCTTTCGGGAACTGTCACCTCGCGGTGGGCAGCCGCATTGACCTCCCGGTTCGGGAGGCGGAATGTGCTGGTAGCCGGCATTGCTGTCATGACAGCGGGGTTGGCCTTGACGTTGGTGGAAAACCTGGCACTCATCCTGGCCGGACTCATCATCTTTACCGGCGGCTTCTTCGCAGCCCATAGCGTGGGGTCCGGCTGGACGGGCGCCATTGCCAGCACGGGCCGCGCACAAGCAGCCTCCCTGTATAACCTCTCCTATTACCTGGGCTCCAGCGTGATCGGCTGGGCGGGCGGCCTGGCGTTTCAGGCCTACGGATGGCCGGCTTTGGCGTGCAGCGTCATGGCGCTTTCCCTCACGACGGCGGTACTCACCATGGTGGTTCACCGCCGCTCCCGCTGATTCCTTGGGCGCTGGTCCTACAATCAGTGACATGACACAGGTCACAAGAAGCCGGGAGCTGTCCTCTCCGGAGCGGTTGCAGGCCTTCACGGATGCCGTGGTGGCCATTGCCCTGACTCTGCTGATCCTGCCGCTCATGGAGAGCGTGGGTGAACTGGGAGACCACGGCGGAACCACGGCCGAATGGCTGGCGGACCAGCGTTTTGCACTCCTGGGTTTTGCCCTGAGCTTTCTCCTGATTGCCGTGTTCTGGAGGCACCATCACAGGATCTTCACGCAGGTGCACAAGGTGGACAACGGGCTGCTCTGGTTGACGGTTGCCTGGATGTTCACCATCGTCTGGATGCCGGTGGCCACTGCGCTCTCTACACAAATGACCTCGGATTGGGCCCAACCCCTGGTCTATATCGGGGCGCTTTTTGCCACCAGCCTGATGCTGGTCCTCACACGCGTGTATCTGCGGTCCCACCCCGATCTTCACGGCATGGATCCGCAGGAGATGAAGGATGGAATCCGCTCCGGCGCAATTGTCTCCCTGCTCTTCCTGGTGGCCTTGGCGATTGCTTTGGCCGTCCCCACGGCTGGCAACCTGCCGTTGCTGGTCATGCTGCTCAGTGAGCCTCTGCAGCGGCTGGCTCGACGCCGGGGACCCGGGCGGGCTGCACGATAGTCACCTGAAGAATTGACCGTCTAAGATGGTCAAAAGGCAATTTCAGGAGGATCCGTGAGCAACCCCACGAAGAATGTTCGGTCAGCCGCGGGCACCACTGAGCCGTTGGACGCCATTGATGAGCGCATCCTGGCAGCCTTGGTTGACGATGCCAGGATCTCCAACAAACAACTCGCTGAGCTCGTGGGAATTGCACCGTCCACCGCCCTGATGAGGACCCGTGCGCTGTCCGAGCGCGGCATCATTGAGGGTTTCGAGGCTGTCCTTAGCCTCCCCGCCATCGGGCGCTCGGTCCAGGCACTCATCGCCGTCCGCCTCCGTGCTCACGACCGCGACCAGATCGACCGTTTCACTGCCCGCGTCCCCAAGCTCCCGGCAGTCATCTCCACCTTCCACACCACAGGTTCGGTGGACTACCTGTTGCATATCGCCGTGGCCAACACAGACGACCTCCGCAACTGGCTCCTGGACAACCTGGCCACGGATCCCGTGGTGGGTCACACAGAGACCACCATGGTCTTCCAGCACATTCCCGGCAACCGCGGTCCCCTGCCGGAATAGCGGGTTGAGCGTCGGAGCCGCTTAGCTCCTGAGTGCCCGCCGGAGTGAGACGCCGGACAACGCCAGGGCGGCAACTCCGCAAAGAACCGTAAAGCCGGCGACGGCGGCCTGCAGCCCAAGCGCGGACACGGCAAGCCCCAGCCCAATCACCGGGACTGCGCTGCCCAAATAGGTGATGACGTACACAGTGCTGATGACCTGGGCGTGGCGGGATGCCTCTACTTTCCCCGCCACGTCATTGAAGACCTGCCGGAATGCCAGTCCTTGGCCTACACCGGCCGAGATGCTGGCAAGAACCAACAGCCACGGGCTGGACCACGCCGCCGCGGCTCCCACCAGAACCACGGAGATCCCCAGCACGGCCAGTGCAACCGGGACGACGAACCGTCCGCGGGCCCCCAGAAGTTGGCTCAGGGCCGAGGCTCCCAGCGTGATTCCCGCCAGCAGTCCTATGACCGGCCTGGAATCCGCGTGGACAACTCCGGCAAAATAGCCGGGCGCCAGGGACAGGCAGAAACCAAAGACGGCGAAGCTCAGGAAACCTGTTGCCGCGGCCAGCCAGAACGCTCCGCGTGCATCGCGGGATACTGAAGGCTTCCGGGGGGCAAGCAGCTTGATGGGCCGTGGGCCTTGGGCGGGAGCAATCGCCGGACGTGCCTTCAACAACCACAGTGGGATCAGGGCAGCCAGAAGGACGGCTGAATGAACGTAGTAAGGAGTCCGGGTGGGGTCCGGCAGGAGCGACAGGAGGCCGCCGATCGCGGGACCCGCGGCAACTCCACCGGCCGATGACAACAAGGTGAAGCGGGACGCCCAGTCCGGACGTTGCGGAAGAAGTTCCCGCAAGGCCGCTGAACTGGCTCCGGTGGCCAGGCCCACGGCAACACCCTGCAGGGCCCGGCCCATGGACAAGCTCAGCAGCGAGTCCGCATTCGCGAAGACCACCCCGCCGGCCAGCCCCGCAAAGACAGCCAGAACCAGTGCTGCACGCCGCCCGATATGGTCGGACCAGTGCCCTGCGATCATGAGCACAGCCACCAGGGCCACCACGTAACTGGCAAACGCCACCGTGACATCCAGGGAGCTCAGCCCTAGGTTGGCCTGCAACAGCGGGTAGAGGGGTGTCGCCAGGTTGGCGCCTACAAGCAGCGCAAAAATCACGACTCCCGCAAGGACCAGTCGTGCGGTGGTGGATGCATCCCATCCCCAGCGCCCTGCTGTGGCAGGACGCATGCGGAGTTCGCTCAAGACAGTCATTTCCATGCCTTCGGGCTCGGTGGCCGCTTTCAGGCAAAGCCTTGTGGGCAGCCCGTCGCCGGCAGAACAGTGATGGCAATAGAATGCATGAGTACTGAGCTGAAAGACTTTTTCCACAGTCTCTTTTGAACAAAAAGATCAAAGGAGACCCCCTACTATGAGGCGGAGTGACCATTTGAACACCCTGGACCCCATGGATACGAAGATCCTGCTGGAACTCATCAAAGATCCGCGCATCCAGATCGCCGAACTCAGCGATGCTTTGGGCATCGCACGCAATACCGCACAGAGCCGCGTGAAGCGGCTTCTGCGCTCCGGCGTACTGCACGCCGCCGGCCGTGAAGTCGACCTCGAAAAGGTGGGGTACGACGTCGTCGCCTTCGTCACCATCGAAGTCACCCACCGCGAGCTCGACGGCGTCATCGGCGCCTTGCGCCTGATCCCCCAGGTGCTGGAAGTCCATGAAATCTCAGGCCGGGGCGATCTCTGGTGCCGTGTGGTGGCTACCGACACCCACAATCTCCAGTCTGCGCTGCGCTCCGTGCTCCGCACCAAGGGCGTCATCAGGACAGAAACAGTGCTGGCCCTGCATACCCATATCCCTTACCGGACAGAACCGTTGATCGGCAGGATGGCTGCCGCTCATGGACGCCCCCGGACAGAGGTCCGCCGGGATGTCACGCAGCCTGTAACGGACTAGGATTCCAGGAATGGATTGGCTCTCACATATCTCCCACGTCAACTGGATTGCTGTACTTCTGGCCTTCGTCTCCAGCATGGTCATCGGCTTCATCTGGTACATGCCGGCCGTCCTGGGCCGCCGCTGGATGCAGGCGATCGGCAAAACGGAGGAAGATCTCAAGAACATTGATGGCGGCGCCGGAATCTGGGCTCCCATGATGGTCTCCGCAGCTGTGACCAGCATCCTCCTGGCCATCCTCATCAGTGCGCTGGACGTCAACTCCGCGGTGGGTGGCGGGTTCTTCGCGTTGATGGCGGCCTTGGTGTTCCGGGCCGGCGGGCACGTAATCCACAACGGCTTTGCGGGGCGGCCCACCGTGGTTACGGCCATAGACTCCGGCCATGACATCGTGGCGATGACCGTGGCTGGGGTCATCATCGGGGCAATGCAGTAGCGTTCAACCAGTGACCATCATTGACAACGCCGTATACGTGGACGGCGTACGCACAGCTACCCCGCGCAGCCTCGAGCAAACCTTTGAAACGCTGTCCGAGCACGGCGGAATGGCGTGGATCGGCCTGTACCGTCCCACCAAAGAGGAGATGGCCGCCGTCGCCGTGGAATTCGACCTCCACGAACTGGCAGTGGAAGACGCCGTTTCAGCGCACCAACGCCCCAAACTCGAGCGGTATGACCACAGTCTCTTCACCGTGCTGCGGCCCGCGCGCTACCTAGACGACACAGAGACCGTCGAGTTCGGGGAGCTTCACGTCTTCACCGGACCAAACTTCGTGGTGACCATCCGGCACGCTGAAACCGGCGGTGTTGCCCGCGTCCGCAAACGGCTGGAAGAACGTCCGGATCTGCTGTGCCACGGGCCGGAAGCGGTCCTGTACGCCCTGGTGGACCAAGTGGTTGACGATTATGCCCCCGTGATCGCCGGCTTGGAAAACGACATCGATGAGATCGAAGACCAGCTGTTCAGCGGAGACAGCTCGGTATCCCGGCGTATTTACGAACTGGCCCGCGAGGTCATCCAGTTCCAGCGCGCCATCCATCCCCTGCCGGAGATGATGGTCCTGCTGGAGAAGGGCTTCGAGAAGTACGGCGTGGACATTGAGCTGCAGCGGTCCCTCCGTGACGTCGAGGACCATGTCCAGCGCGTGATCTCCCGCGCCAACAGCTTCAGGGATATCTTGCAGAACGCTCTCACCCTGGACGGGACCCTCACCGCAAACCGCCAAAATGAGGTCAGTGCCGCCCAGAACGAGCAGGTCAAGAAGATCTCGTCCTGGGCAGCCATCCTGTTCGCGCCGTCCTTCGTGGCCGGCGTCTACGGAATGAACTTCGACAACATGCCTGAACTCCACTGGGACCTGGGGTACCCCATGGCCATTGGCCTGATGGTGGGAGCGGCGCTGCTCATGTACCTCATCTTCAAACGCAAGGGCTGGCTGTAAGCCTCAGATGGCCCCACCGGCCGCGCCGGGGGCGCTGGCATCCAGGCCGCCGTCCCCCACTGCCTCGCGTGCCACGTAGTTTTCAATGTCGAACAGGTTCTCCGCGCGCTCAGTGATGTTCAGCAGCGTGGTCATGGAAGCAACCTCTTCCACCTGTTCCTTCAGGAACCACAGCATGAACTGTTCTCCCAGGGCATCGCCCTCTGCGCGGGCTGCCCGGAACATTTCCTCGATATCGCGGGTGACCTGCTTTTCCTGTTCCAAGGCCAGGGCAATCGGCTCCTTGGCATTGGTGAAGTTGTTGCGCACCGGCCCAACACCGGGAATCTCCACGTGCACGTTGCGGTCCAGCATGTATTGGACCATCATCATGGCGTGGTTGCGTTCCTCCAGCGACTGCCGGTAGAAGTGGCGAGCCAACTGGGGCAGGTCTTCGCCGTCAAAATACACCGCCACTGCGATGTATTGCTGGGAGGCTGCAAACTCGTTGGCAACCTGGGCGGACAGCAGTTCATTGAAGGTCTTCTTAGCCATGGCACGATCCTACAGGCGGACACACGTGCCGGGTCCGGGCGGGCGTCAAGCCAGCTGCGAGGCCAACCAGACACCCGCGGCCGCGGCCAGAACACTGATGGCCATGGTTCCCACGCCATTCACCAGAGCCAATCCCGGACGGCGGCTCTGGATCAGCCGGATGGTCTCCAGGCTTGCTGTGCTGAAGGTGGTGTAGCCGCCCAAGAATCCCGTGCCAAGAATCAACAGCAACGATTCCGGGGCGAGCCCCCGCATCACCATGCCGGCGAGGAAACCCAACACCAGGGACCCCGATACATTGATCAGGACGGTGCCCCACGGGAGTGCGGTTTTGATGCGTGTCCGGACGAAACCATCCAGCACGAAGCGGGTAGCAGCGCCAAGTCCCCCTGCCAACGCCAGCAGCAGTACCGTCATGTGGTCCGCCTGTGCTGCCAGGCTCCCAGCCAGATGCCTGCCAGGGTGGCAAGGGCTCCCCCGAACAGGCTGGCGGCAAGGTACGCGAAGGCTGCCGGGGGCTGTCCTCCGTTGACAAGGTGGACTGTGTCCACCGCCAGGGTGCTGTAGGTGGTGTAGGCGCCCAGGAAGCCGGTGCCCAAGGCGAGGCGCAGGACCCGGCGATTTCCGACGTCGGGCCCTCTGCGCGACAGCCCCTCGAGCAGCGCGCCAAGAGCCAGGGCGCCGGTGAGGTTGATGAGCAGCGTGGGAAGTGGCCATGCCCCGGGAGCCGGGATCACCAGGCCCAGGCCGTAGCGGGCCAAAGCCCCCAGTATGCCGCCGGCCGCCACAATGCCTATGAATCCCCAGCGAAGGTGGAGGGGACGGTGCGCCTCAGAGGTGGTCATGGTGTCCGGAGGGGACCCTGGGGTTGATGGGAACAACCAGGACCGGGCGCGGTTGGCACCGGAACAAGTGGCGGGCCACCGAACCCGCTGTCATCTCTTTGATGGCGGAAGCCAGCGTGTGATCCCGTGTACCCACCACAATCATGGATGCGCCCATGGCTTCGGCCTGGCGTGCCAACGCATGCGCGGGCTCACCTGCCAGAAGCACCGTGGACCAATTGATCCCGCTGCCGGCGAGGTGACCTGTCAGTGCGGATGAAAGATCCCCGGGCACGTCAGTATCCGCGCCATCGTCAGGATCTATGGGAGCCGCAGGCCCTCCCGTGGTTCCGTCCACGGGATAGAGGGTCACATCCGAGTAGCCGCACACCAGCGCGCTACCCGTAGCCTTGGCAAGGCGGGCAGCAGTGTCCACCACCGCCGGATTCTGTCCTGGCACGACGCCAACCAGGATGGGACCGGTGACGGTCCACTCCTCGGCGGGCTGGGCATGGGTGTGGGTCACAAGGCAATTCTAGGCGTTCCGGTTCATGGGGGATCAAACCCGCCGCCCCACCCACCAACCCACCAGTAAGGGGAGCACCGAGCCCAGCATCAGCACGTTGCCAAGCACAACATCGTCGGCACGGAGGGCCGCCCCGGCGATCAGTACAGCGGCAAAGACCAGAACACCAACAAGCCGCCTGGCCAGGCGGATCAGCCGGGCCAGTTGCTGTTCGATGCGGCGGTTGGAAACCTGGAGGCTGCCATCCTCCAGCCGTGTCACCACCCCGTCGATCCGCTTCGGCAGGCGCAGTGCCAGGACCGCAGCCTCCACCGCCTGTCCCGCAACATCCTGGACCAGGTTCCCGCGTTCGTCCCGCAGCAGCTGCTGGGCGTACGGTTCCACCGAGTCCCAAAGGTTGAACCGCTGGTCAAGCGAGCTGCACACCCCTGAAGTCAGGGACATGGCCCGGATGATGAGCAAGAAGTTCTCGGGCAGTTGGAAGGGCAACGAGCGAACTACAGCTCCGAACTCCACGCCGAAATCGCGGAACTCGTTGGGGTCCACGTCACGCAGTTCAGCAAAGCCCATGCCACCAAAACGGGCAAACAGCTGCGTCATGGCGCGCTCCAACTCCGGCCTGTCGGCGGTCGGCATCAGCACACCAACGTCACCAATGGCATCCACCAGTCCTTTGCCATCCCGTGAGGCTGCGGCGATCAGGAGTTTCCGGAGTCCTGCGCGTGTTGAGGTGGAGACCTCACCCATCATTCCGAAGTCAATGAACGTCAGCTTCCAGTCATGCCCGTCCGCGGAATTCCTGGTGGGGGTGACGAAGATGTTGCCGGGGTGTGGGTCTGCGTGGAAAAAGCCGTTGGTGAACAGCTGGTCGAACATCACCGAGGCAAAAACCGGGGCGACGTCGGCCGGGCTGATGCCCGCGGCCCGCAGCGCTTCGGCATCCGTCACCTTGATGGCCGTGACGTCTTCAAGGGTGAGTACCCTGCGCGTCGTCCTCTCCCACACAACCTGTGGAACGGCCACCCGCGCATCCTGCGCAAAGTCGGCGGCAAAGCGCTCCGAATTGGCAGCCTCGTTCAGGTAGTCGATTTCCTCAAGGCTGGTTTTCTCGAATTCCTTGATCAGGGCAGGAACATCGGCACGGTCGGAAACCAGCCTGATTCTGCTGAGCCAGCTGCCCACCTTCCGGAGTGCTGCCAAGTCAACGTCCACAATGGCTCCAATGCCCGGCCGCTGCACCTTCAGCACAACGTGGTCCAGCCCTGTGTCTGCGGCAATACCGGGAAGGAGCCTGGCACGGTGGGCCTGGCCAAGGGACGCGGCAGCAATCGGCACCTCCTCCACCGAGGCGAACACCGAGGCCAGCGTGGCTCCAAGCTCGGACTCCGCCAGCGCACGGACGGCCGGGAAAGGAACAGGCGGGACCTCATCCTGCAGGCCCTCAAGTTCCTTGGTGATTTCCGGCGGAAGAACATCCAACCGCGAGGACATGAACTGCCCGACCTTGATCATCAAACCACCAAGATCAACAGCCAACACGTGAAAGCGGCGGGCGAAGACGAGCATCCTCTTGGACCTGTTGGCCTCACCCACCCGGCGGAGCCCCAGGCGGGGAAGGAACAACTCAAACCACCACGTGACGGTCAGGTGCCACGCGGCAAACCTGAGGATGCGGCGGTAGCGGGCACGGGTGTTGCCGGCCGCAAATCCTGAATCAGTTGTTCGGTCGGAAACCGAGGCCACCCCTTCAGTCCTGGGCAAGGATCGAATACAAGCGGCGGCGCGCTTCTTCCAGAACGGTCACTGCTTCCTGCACTTGCTTCTGCGTACCGGTGCGGCCCACCTGTGCGGCTGCCTGGGCCAAAGCCATGCCTGCCTTGGGCAATGCAGCAAAGCCCTGGCCCGATCCTGCTCCGGTTGATTCCCACGGCGCCGACGTCTCAGCACTCGCCAGGTCCTCCCTGCCTGCCTCGGTCAGGGAGTAGATTTTACGGCCGTTGGATTCCTCGGAGCTCACGAAGCCCTCATCGGCCAGCAACTGCAACGTGGGATAGACAGAGCCGGCGCTCGGCTTCCAGCTGCCGTTGCTCCGCTCTTCAATCTCACGGATGATCTGGTAGCCGTGCATCGGACGCTCCGCGAGCAGGGCAAGAACGGCTGTCCTCAGTTCGCCTCGCCCGGCCCTGGACCCCGAGCGCTTCTCGAACCGCGAACGGAACTCATCGACGGCCTGCCACATTCCGTCAAAGCCATTGCCAACGAATCCGCCGGCGGGGTAGGAATCACGCATCATGCTCACCTCTGTCTGTTGCGAACGATACTGAACGATACCTAACGATATGCCTGACCCGCGACCGAAAACAATGGGGCGCCGCTCAAACCACCGTAGAGTCTTGACTGTGATGACCACATGAACAGGATCCCCATGAATGCGGCCGGGGCCAGCGACCTCACCGGAATAGCCGGGGTAGCGGCCGGAATCATCGAGTCCCTCGGGGAATGGGGCGTAGGCCTCCTCACCCTGCTTGAGACTGTGTTTCCGCCCATCCCCAGCGAAGTCATCCTCCCCTTGGCTGGCTTCCTCACACAGCAAGGCGGACTGAACCTGGTACTGGTCCTCATCACCAGCACCTTGGGGGCATACATCGGCGCACTGCTGCTGTATTGGCTGGGCTTCAAGATTGGCTTGGAACGCTCCATCAACCTGATGTCCAAGCTTCCGTTGGTGGACCGGGAAGACTTTGAAAAGGCTGCAGGATGGTTTCAGCGCCACGGGAAATCCGCGATCTTCTTCGGCCGGCTCCTCCCTGGGGTGCGCAGCCTGATCTCCCTCCCGGCTGGAGCTGAACGCATGAACCTTGTGACGTTCAGCGTCTTCACCATTGCAGGAGCGGGCATATGGAACGCGCTTCTGATCGGCCTGGGTGCGCTGCTGGGAAAGCAATACCACGTGGTGGACCAGTACTCGAAGTATCTCAACTACGCACTGTATGTGGTCATTGCGGGTTTCTTCCTCTGGCTCATCATCCGCAGGATCAGGAAGAGCAAGGCCAAGGAAAAGACCCACTAAGGGTGAGCCGATATGGGTGGAGCTAAGGAGATTCGAACTCCTGACCTCTTCGATGCGAACGAAGCGCTCTACCAACTGAGCTATAGCCCCTGAGCCGGCTGTCACAGCCCGCCGGGTTCCCCTAGGCTACAAACTTTGTGTCCGCTTTTCCAACCACGACACGAACGTCTCGGTGCCAAGCCTGCGATCCGGAACAAGGTTGTGGCCCGCAGCCAGGTAGGCCCCCATGGGACCTGGTAGTGGCACGGTGACAACAACGCCGCGTGCACCCGTGACAGCCTTCCAACTCTCCGCCATCTCCCTCATCCCAAGCACTTCAGGACCCCCGGCGGTGACCAGGCTGTGACGCATGGTTGTAGGGCCCGCCAACGCCGCGTCCAGCAGGATCCGGGCCACATCAATCGTTGAGATCGTTTGAAAGCGGGCTCCCCGGAACACCGGGATGAGCCGAATCCTGGCACCGGCAGCGAAAACCGCCGCGACCAGGCTGTGGAACTGCGTGGCCCGGACCACCACCGTGTCCAGTTCCGAGTCAGCGTAGTTGCGTTCCTTCGCCGCTTTGGAGACGTAGTAAGAAGACGTGCTGAGATCGCAGTTGACGATCGACAACGCCACGGCCCTGACTGCGCCGGCACGGTGAGCAGCCTCCAGGAGCCGTGCGCCGCCGTCGGCGAATTGTTTTTGCGCCTTACCGAATTGCCCTTCGAGGCAGTCCACAACAACCTCGACGCCGGCCAGCGCCTCGCCCAGGCCATCCCCCGTGGTGACATCGGCGGCGAAGTATGTGGCGCCGTCGACGAAATGATGGCTGCCAGCGGAGGGTATCCGGCGACTCACCACCCGCACCTTGTGTCCGGCGGCAACTGCGAGACGAACAACCTCAAGCCCTGCCTGGCCCGTCCCGCCCGCAACGCAGATGATAGTCACGGGGATTTATGCGCGGCGGCGCTGGAGGACGTCGTCCAGGTTGCTGAGTGCACTGGATCCCTTGGAGGATGCCACAACCTCGTGCTGTGCGGGATTCGGCTTCAGGATGGGCTTCCCCAAGGGCTTGGGCGCCTCAGGGAGATCCAACGGTGCTGGAGCTGGACGTTCAGCCTTTGCAGCCTCCACGTACGTAGGCTTGGGAACCTCCACAGGCTCCCAGCTCGGTCCAGCCTGCCCGGAGTGGTCCGTGGCAGACTGGTCGCCTGCTGCGACGGCAACAGCCAATGCAGCCTGGCGCAGTTCCAGGGCAGAAAGACGCCTGGCCTCGGCACCGGCTGCTTCGGCATCAAAAACTATGGTGGGCTTCGGTTCCACGACCTCGGCCTTGGGCAAGTACCGGGCCGGCGTAGGAATCGTGGCCGCTTGGGCGGCACGCCTGGCCCGACGTTCCTTCAGGTCCCGCAGAGCCAATTTACGCAGGACCACAACGGCTACCACCGCGCCAAGGAGGGACACCAACGGCAACCAGATGGTTCCGATACCCACTACTCGGAGCAGGCCTGAAATGGCGGCCGTGAGCAGCAAGGCCAAACCAGACAGCGCCAACGTAAAGCGTGCATAGCGAATAGTGAAGGGCGCAGCAAGGAGCCTTGTTGAGCCGGCATCCGCCGACCGGGATTCCAGGGGCGACTCCGGTGCTTTGCTGTGCATGGTCTCCATCGGTTTCTCCTGCTGGGGTGCCAAATTCAGAACAACCCCCGCCTGGGGTTCGACTGGTTCGTCATCGATGGCATCTGCTGGAACAGCCGCCGCTTGGACTTGCGAACGCCTGTTACGCAAAACGTAAGGCGCCACCCAGACCATCCACAGCGCGACAGTGACAACGAGTATCACTGAGCTGCTGAGAGGGAAGTCCACATTCAAAACCGTAGAAGCAAAGTGCCGGGGGTGGCGGCATTGCGGCCGGTGTGTCGTGGGCGAGTCCTCAAATGATCCACATAAGGATCAAAAAGGCGTTATGACCTGCCCTTTTGTCCACTCAGCCAGCGGCGGAGCAGTCCCTCCGGAACTTCATCGGACGTCAGTGCGAAGGTCCTGTGGTCAGCCCAGTCCCCGTTGATGTGGAGGTACCGTTCCCGATACCCTTCATCGCGGAATCCGAGCTTCTCAACAACCCTGAGGCTGGGCGCATTTTCCGGCCGGATATTGATTTCCATCCTATGCAGCCCAAGGACCCTGAAACAGTGATCGGTGGCCATGGCAACAGCCGTTGGCGCGATGCCGTGGCCCGCCCTGTCCTTGTCCACCCAGTAACCGAGCGTGGCCATCATGGCTGAGCCCCACACAATTGATGACACTGTCAACTGGCCCACAATCCGGGGTTCCCGGAACCCGGGGGTGCGCTCAACAATCAAAAAAGGCAATGCCGTAGCCTGCCTGGCTTGAACATTCAGCGAGGCCACCATCTGGCGATAGCTTGGAAGGCGCCCACCCGGGGCTGGGTTGGACGCCTCCCACGGCGCAAGCCACTGGCTGTTACGCGAACGGACCTCGGACCACTCCCGCTTGTCGCGGTAGCGGATAGGCCTGAGCAGCAGGTCTCCGCTTTCCAGGGTTACCGGCCAGATCGCTGAGCCGTACATGCCGCGCTACTTGGTTACTTGGTTACTTGGGAAGCGCTGCGGTGAAGTTGGGCAGCCACTCGCGCAGTTCCGGGCCCAGATCCTCGCGTTCGCACGCAAGCTCGATGCAGGCCTTGAGGTAGCTGAGCTTGTCACCGGTGTCGAAGCGGCGGCCGCGGAAGACTACGCCGTAGACGCCATATCCTTCGCCTTCACCTGCAGCAAGAACTTCGAGGGCATCGGTCAATTGGATCTCTCCACCGCGGCCAGGACCGGTCTTTTCCAGGACATCGAACACAGCGGGGTGCAGGACGTAGCGGCCAATGACAGCAAGGTTGGAGGGAGCTTCCTCAGGGGAAGGCTTCTCCACCAACTGCTTGATGCGGACGTAACCCTCATCGCCTTCGTCCTCAACATCGGCGCAGCCATACGCGCTGATCTTCGAGGGCTCAACCTCGATGAGTGCAACAACCGATCCGCCGGTCTTCTGCTGGACGGCAATCATCTCGCTGAGGAGGTCATCCTTGGGATCGATCAGGTCATCGCCCAGGAGAACGGCAAAGGGTTCCCGTCCAACGTGCTGCTTTGCGCGAAGGACCGCGTGGCCAAGGCCGTTGGCGTCGCCCTGACGGACATAGTGGATGTCGCCCAGGTTGGTGGCAGACTGAATGGCCTCAAGCTTGGCGGTGTCACCCTTTTCGGCGAGCGTGGCTTCAAGCGCCGGCACCCTGTCAAAGTGGTCTTCCAAGGCACGCTTGCTGCGGCCCGTGATCATCAGGACATCGTGCAAGCCAACCTTGACTGCTTCTTCGACGACGTACTGGATCGCCGGCTTGTCAACGACGGGCAGCATTTCCTTCGGCATCGCCTTTGTTGCAGGGAGGAACCTGGTACCGAGACCCGCTGCGGGGATGACGGCCTTACGGACAGCATTGTTATCGAGAGTCACGGGACTAATGTAACGGAAGGTACACAGCAACGACTAAACCCCTCGCCGTGCCGGTAGTACTTTCGGTTGACGCAAGTCAGCGTAGACAGGTTCACCGACGTCCGGCGGATTCGAGGATCGGAGAGGCATGGAAAGCAAAGAAGACATCCGCAGCTTCCGCCGCAGGCACCGCAAAACCATTTCCCCGGAGGCGTTGGCAGCGGCTGGAAAGGCGATCGCCGGGCACGGAATGTCATGGGCAGAGAGGATTTCAGCCGATGAGAAGGCTGCGTTTGCCGTCTACGTGGGAGTCGGCGTCGAACCGCCCACCTTGCCCCTGATCCACGCGCTCCACGAGGCGGGCCACCAGGTCCTCCTGCCGGTCTGCGAACCCGGCTGTCAGCTGAGTTGGGTTTACTGGACTCCCGCCACGCACTTCGTCCGGTCCGCATATGCCCCCATTGACGAACCGGAGGGTGACCGGCACAGCAGCGCTGCGGTGGCCGCAGCTGCCGGTATTTTCATGCCGGCGACGGCGGTGGACCAGGACGGGAACCGGATCGGGCAAGGTGGCGGCTACTACGACCGGATGCTGGAAGGTCTCGACGCTTCCGGCCAACGTCCCCCGACCATCGCCGTGGTGTACGACGACGACGTGTTGCCTTCGGGTTCGATTCCCGCCGAACCCTTCGACAGGCCGGTGCGCGAGATATTGACGCCCTCAGGGCTGAGGACCTTGGGGGACGTGGAATAGGCACACGGTCCGGGGCGTTATGACCCAGCGAGGTGCCCTCAAGGTGAGGGGACGCCGGATGATAGAATTGGCACTCAGGCCCTGCGACTGCTAACCCGAAGACTCATCGGCGAAGTTTTCAGGACCTGAACCTTGTCCTGAAGGAGGAATTCAGTGCCCACTTACGCATACGCCTGCAAAGACTGTGACCACGCCTTTGATATCGTCCAGTCCTTTTCTGACAGCTCCCTGACGGAGTGCCCAGAATGCCAGGGTTCGCTTCGTAAGAAGTTCAACAGCGTTGGCGTTGTTTTCAAGGGCTCGGGTTTCTACCGCACTGATTCGCGCGATGCCAAGGGCAGCACTGTTTCCGCTGCCCCTGCAGCTCCCGCAGCCTCGACTCCTGCACCCGCTGCTGCTTCGGCACCGGCCGCCAGCTAGGACCTTCCCAAACCGCGCCATTTCCACACCCGGGCCGTTTTCCACATAGCCAAGCCTGGTTCTGTCGCCGTGCACTGACGCCTGGATAACGTGGCGCCATGCCACGAACACCAATTACCAACCGCCGCCGCCCTCCTGCTGCCCGCCCTATGTTTCGGACTCCGGGACGCCACCCCGTGAGGTGGCTGGCCCGTAACCGACGGCTGGCCGTGGCTCTCTTGCTGTGCCTGGCCGCCGGGATTGCCGTTCAACAGTTGACCCCTGATCAGGGAGTACGCATGGCGGTGCTCACTGCAGCGCGTGACCTCCCCAGCGGCGCCACCCTCACGGCTTCGGATTTCACCGACACCGTGCTCCCTGCCCAGCTGGAGCTTAACGGCGCCATCAAAGCAGTCAGCGATCTTGAGGGTCGGCAACTCTCATCGCCCTTGGGCCGAGGGCAGATCCCCACTGAGGCAGACTTGCTGGGGCCCGGGCTGTTGACCGGAGCACCGCTTGGAAGTTCAGCAGTGCCCCTCCGCATGGCGGATCCCGCTTCCATTCAGCTGCTCTCCCCCGGTCAACTGGTAACGGTGGTCCTCACCGCAGCCGGCTCCTACGATGAATCCCGCAGCAGCCAAGTGCTCGCGGCCTCTGTCCCGGTGCTCTGGACCTCGGCCCAGGGCGGAAAACCCGGCGAGTGGCTGGGCACCACCGAAATGGACGGTCTCATGGTGGTAGCGGCAGACGCCGAGCAAGCAGAAAAGCTTGCCGGCGCGTCAACGCAAGGCAAGCTTTTCTTTGTGCTGGTCAACCCCTGATGGAGTCGGGAATGTCAGCCCCAGTGTGGGGGCTTCTGCTCCTTCAGCCATTCTTCGTGATCGTAGCCGGCTTCGTCTCCCCATCTGTGGGGATCATCTTCCGCGGCTTTTGTAGGCAGGATTCCGCCGGTAGCAGGCTTGACGGCGGGCGCTGCGGACTCCTCGCCGGCCTGTTCACTGCCCTCCCGGAGCTCACCGGACGGAGCGCCGGCAGTTTCACCGGCATCGATTTCGTTTTCGCTCATCATTGCTTCTTTTTCGTCAGTTGCTTGGTGCGCCGAAGGTGCGTCGTTTTCACTGCTCTTAGCAGCCCGTCGAGCACTAGGCGTAAAAGTCGGCTGTTCTTTTCCCGCATTCAATTGTTCAACATCGATGTCCAGGAAGCCATGCTGAGGAGTGGCGGAAAGCTGCGGAACATGATTTTCCAGCCCCAGGTAGGTACCTATCCGGTCAGCACAAGAGGAAGGATCCGTGAAGACCTCGATCGTCCACAGGGACATGTAGCGCCAGCCCATCCGTTCCAGCAGCTGCGGCCGAAGACGGCTGCGCTCCCGGACACTCATCCGCCGGTACCGTTCGGTGCCATCGGATTCAATGGCCACGGGCGTAGGAATCTCGGCGCCTTCCCTGCCTATGGTGTGCACCGGGTCGGCTGCCGCCGCGATGTCCAGAGCCCCGTCGTACAGATGCCACACCCGCGCGCCGCGGGCACGGAGCCGCTCGCCCAAATCAGCCACCAAGGGATCTTCGCCAAGAGCCTGCTCGCTGGCCACTGCACGGGAGGCGGGCGTCCCAAGATTGCTGTTTCCGGAAAGCTCCCTGTCGAGGAGTTCGTAGAAGTCCAGCGCGCCGTGAGCCAGGCGGTCCTGGTCCAAGTCTTCCGGACGGAAGCAGGTCAGAATGTGCATGGACCGCCGAGCCCGGGTCATGGCCAAAGCAAAGCGGTTCCTGCCACCCTCGGTGGACAGCGGCCCGAAGGAGTGCAGCGCGCGGCCGTGCGGAGTCCTGCCATACCCCAGCGAGAAGATCACATGATCGCGGACAAGACCCTGCGCGCGCTCCAGGTCCACAACCCTGAACGACTCAGGACCTGCGCCAAAGAAGGCAGAAAGCAAGGGATGGTTGGGCAGCTGCAGCCGGATGGCCTCGCCAATCCGGGCAGCGTGCCGCAGGCTTGCAGTCACAACCGCCAAGGTGGTGCGGGGACGCAGGCGGGCGTGTTCGAACACCAGGTCCACCACACGGTTAACCTCGGCGGTAACGGACTCCACACCTTCATGGTCAGCGCCCGGAAGCCCAGTGCCGTCCGGGATATATTCGACATGGATCGAACGGTCCAGACCCGTGACGGAGTTGCCATCGGGCAGGCGGCGCAATCCACCGTCGTAGTAGTTCTTGCTCAGTTGGAGGATCAGGTCCTCGTCCACGGCACGGTAAACCCAGTTCAGCTGCCAGGTGGGCAGCACGCGGGACAGGGCCTTGAAGGCACTGTCCACCATCTCGTGGCTGGCCACTCCGGCAACAGGCGGTTCAACGGCAACACTGAATGTCCGTGCATTGGCGATCTTGGCGTCGCCGAAGGCCACCACCTGACGGGCGCGTGCGATCGCGGGCAAAACAGCCTGCAGGGAGGTGGACTCGGCGTCGATGATCACCACAGCGTCAAACTTCTGCTCCGCGGGCAGGACACCCGTCAGGAGATAAGGGCTGACCGACCAGACGGGCACCAGCAGCGGGACAAGATCCGGCGCCTGGGCGCTCAATGCCGGAAGGGTCACCCGACCGTCCTTCAGCAAGGCACGGAGGAGTTCAGCCTGACGCGGATGTTCCTGGATGCCCTCACGCCATTTCCGGGCGAGCTGCCAGCGAAGACGCGCAGCGCCGCTTGCGATGTGGGCTTGGTCCGCCAGACGGTACTCGGCTTCAAGGCGGCGCAACGAGTCGCCGTCGGACATGGCCAAGTAATCATCACCACTGATCATGGCTTCCAGCGCGGACTGCCACCAAGCAAGATCCAATTCGGCGGCTACCGACGCAGCCGGAACTTCCCGCTGCGCCAAATCGGAGAGCAACTCGCCCAGCCCGTGTTCGCGCATTTCCTCAATCAACAAGGTGCGCTCGGGAAGGGTCTCCAGGGTGGCGGTGTCGGCAACCAGGCGTTCAAGCCGTTCCATCAACTCCGGGTACGGCGTTCCGTGCAGTTCGCCGCCGCCGGAGGTGTGTTTCAGGGATTCACCGAGACGGCGCAGGTCTCCGTCCAATTCCCTGTACAGGGCGCCAATATCGGCCAAACCCGAAGGGACGGCGGGATGACGCTGAGTGGTGGCGTAACCGGCCCACAGGGCACGCTGTTCCTGCACCAGCACAAGGGAGCTGTGGAGGTCAGCGATGTGGACACCGGGGCGCACGTACTCCTTGGCCACGCGCCGCAAGCGGGAGCGCTGCATGGAAGGCATCTCGATGTTCCGCTCGCGCCGCCACGACGAACTGGCCGTGGCGGAGATGAGATCATGCACCGGGCGGTCAAAAATATCCGGGGTGAACTTGTCAAGGCTTTCCCGGACAGCAATCAGCAGTTCGAGTTGCGCTCCCCACTCGGAGAACGTCTCACCAAGCCTGATCTCAGCGTGGTCGGAGACCTGCTTCATCCGGTCCCGGAGGACAGGCAATTTTTCAGCAGCAACGTTCACCAGTTGCTGGGCTTCCTCTGTTTCTTTGCGCGTTACCAGCCGCGCTCCGTACCAAGGGCTGGAGGTGGCCGAACGGCTGAAGCTCCCCAGTTCCGCGGCGCGGTGCAGGCGTCCCGCAAGTTCTTCCCGGTCCTTGATGTTGTCCAGGACGCTGCGCTTGAGGCGGACCGTTGTGGAAGGAGCCGGGTGGATGGAGGTCAGTTCTGCGAGCGACTGCATCGCTTGGTACGGGGAGCAGCCCCACCGCTCACGGACGTTGTGCAGCGACGCGACGTGGTCCATCAACGCATGGCGGTGGCCGCTCAGGGTTTGGTGGAGGTTGCCCAGCTGTGGCTCCAGGGCTTTCTCGCTGCGCATGATGGCGCGGACAAGCTGGCCCTTGAGCTGCTGCGGCGTTGTTCCGTTGCCGGGACGGAAGAGGATGGAGTCCAGACCCAGGGATTCAAGGTGGGCGGACAATCCGGCCAGGCTGGACTGCCTGTCCCCCACCACCAGCACGGACTTTCCTTCGCTGACCAGCGCGCCGATGGCGTTGATGGCAGTTTGGGTCTGGCCGCTTCCGGGCGGGGTGCTGACAACCAGGGAATCTCCGGCGCGCACGGCATCAACCACGTACTGCTGATCGGTATCGGCGTCCAGAAGAAGGAACTCGTCGGCGGGATCACGCAGGTCGAGGTCGGGGAACCGGCCCGCCTTAATGGGTTCGGGCTCGACGTCGCCGCCATTGGCTGCCGCCGAAAGGGCCGCCACCGTCGGGTTTCCGAGGTTGATCCAGGGGTCGTCGAGGTTGCCGGACAGGTCAGCCAGCGTGGTGACCAGGAGGTTGAACTCCACTTCGGCGCCGTGAATCGGTTGTACCAGGGTGGACAACCGGTCAAGCACCGGCTGCGGATCAAGGCGCGCGGTGTTGTATGCCATGCGTGCCACGGCGTTGACGTCAAAAACGATGCCGTGGACGGTCTTCAAGTGCCGGACCAACGCCGGATTCATCCGGGCTTGCTCTGTGAGCTGAAGTTCGAAGTCGTCTTCGCCGGGCCTGACAGTGAGCATGATGGAGGTGAGCATCACAGGGGCGGACACCCGTTGCGGCTTGCCGCCTACTGCAGACGTCCACACTACGGTTCCGGCTGACAGATAGCCCGCTTCGATACCGCGATCGTTGCTGAGCTCAAAGATCTTGGAGCGGATGTTCCGGGCCGCCCTGGCAGCCACCAGGTACTGCTGGCGGTCCCTGATCAGGGTGGACAGACGGGTACGGCGTCCCGCCAACAATTGCGCGAGGCCGGAGGGATGCGCGTTGCTGAGGTCAATGGCACCTTCCGGTGTCTTGACGAACCGCAGCATGGTGTCCGCACCGGTGACCGGCTTGAGACCGGACAGCCATTTCCTGAGCTCTTCGGAGCCCTCTTCCTGGCCTTGACCTACTGACACAACTTCTGCCTTCTTTTCTGTACTAGCTTTAGACGCCCTGGACCATACCGGCATACTTTCGAGGGTAGCGGGAATCCGCCCGCCCCCTGCACCGCAACGCTGTTCGGCCGCGAAATTCACCGCTATTCACAGGTGCCGCAACCGTTAAAGCACAGTGGCCGGTCTCCGCAGAGACCGGCCACTCAAGCTGTTATTCCCACTCGATGGTTCCCGGTGGCTTGCTGGTGACATCCAGCACCACGCGGTTCACGCCATCAACCTCGTTGGTGATCCGGTTGGAGATCCGCGCCAAGAGGTCGTACGGCAACCGTGACCAATCCGCCGTCATGGCATCCTCGGACGAAACCGGGCGCAGGACGATCGGATGGCCATACGTTCGGCCATCACCCTGCACACCAACACTCCGGACGTCCGCAAGAAGGACCACGGGCATCTGCCAGACATCGTTGTCGAGGCCGGCGGCTGTCAGCTCGGCACGCGCGATCGCGTCGGCCTTGCGCAGCAGGTCCAGGCGTTCCTTGGTCACTTCACCAACAATGCGGATACCCAATCCCGGGCCGGGGAAGGGCTGGCGGCCAACGATTTCCTGCGGCAACCCGAGCTGGGCGCCAACGGCGCGTACTTCGTCCTTGAACAAGGCACGCAGCGGCTCAACGAGCTCAAACTGCAGGTCCTCGGGCAGGCCGCCTACGTTGTGGTGGCTCTTGATGTTGGCAGCGCCTTCGCCACCGCCTGACTCCACGACGTCCGGGTACAACGTGCCTTGGACCAGGAACTTGATCTTTTCGCCTTCAGCAGCAGCCTGGGCGATGATGGCGCGCTCGGCCTCTTCGAACGCACGAATGAATTCGCGGCCGATGATCTTGCGCTTGGTTTCGGGATCGCTGACCCCTGCCAATGCAGACTGGAAGCGCTCTTGTTCGTTGGCAACGTACAGGTTGACACCCGTTGCAGCTACGAAGTCGCGTTCCACCTGCTCGGCTTCGCCTTCACGCAGGAGACCGTGGTCAACAAACACACAGGTCAGCTGGTCACCGACTGCACGCTGCACCAGGGCAGCAGCCACAGCAGAGTCAACGCCGCCGGAGAGGCCGCAGATGACCTTGGAATCGCCGATTTGCTGGCGGATCCGATCTACCTGCTCCTCCAGGATGTTGCCCGTGGTCCAGTTGGGGCTGAGCCCCGCACCCTTGAAGAGGAAGTTTTCCAGGACGTGCTGGCCCAGGACGGAGTGCTTGACTTCCGGGTGCCACTGCACACCATAGAGGCGCTTCTCCTCGTTGGCGAAAGCAGCAACCGGAGCACCTGCAGTAGTTGCCAGGACTTCGAAGCCCTCGGGTGCCTCGTGGACGGAGTCGCCGTGGCTCATCCAAGTGTTCTGGCTCTGCGGGACGCCGTCCAGGATGGACCGTGCGTCACCCACCAGCAGTGCCTCGGTTGCGCCGTACTCCCGCATGCCGGTCTGGGCAACCTTGCCACCCAGGGCGTTCGCCATGGCCTGGAAGCCGTAGCAGATGCCGAAAACGGGCACCCCGGCCTCGAAGAGATCGGCACCGACGAACGGTGCGCCTTCGGCGTAGACACTGGAGGGTCCGCCGGAGAGAATGATGGCTGCCGGGTCTTTGGCCAGAAGCTGCTCGGTGGTGAAGGTGTGCGGAACAATTTCCGAATACACATTCGCCTCACGGACGCGGCGGGCAATCAGCTGCGCGTACTGGGCACCGTAGTCAACAACCAGCACCGGCTTCTGGGAAGTCTGGGGTGCGGTGGGAGTAGTCACCAACCAAGACTACTTTGCCGGGGCGTCCCCGCGCACGTTGGCCGGGACGCCCACGGTCCAAAACAGTGATAACCGTAAGGGATCTCACACCGTGGGCGGGGTGGGATCCCGGTGGCGCTTTTGACTAGTAGCGCTTTGAGGCCTGCGGATGGGCTGCAAGCTCGGCTTCGACCTCGGCGTGGAACCTCTTCTCGACAAAGAAGGACAGGAGCGGGACAACGCCGCCCAGTGCCAAGAGGACCATTTTGGAGAACGGCCAGCGCATCAGGGACCACAGCCGGAAGTTCGACACGAGGTACACCACGTACATCCAGCCGTGGACGATCAGCACGGTGGTGGAGATGTTGAATCCACCGATCACCCCCTTGGGCTCGGACTCGGCGAATCCGAAGCCGAAGGGCTGGCCGGTCACCGCGTTGGTTCCGCCGGCAAAAAGTGAGACACCAAAGGCGTAACGGGCAATCAACTCAGCGCACAGAAGGAGCAGCATGGCACCGGTGAGGTAGGCCATGACCTTGTAGAACTTCAAGGCCGAGCGGATTTGCGCTTCCGTCCCGCCGAACCGCCGCTTCTTGGTTTTCTTGCCTGACTGCTCCGGCTGGATGGCCGGTTTGGGCTCGATCATTGCTGCACCTTGTGTTCCTGCTCTGGGCCTGTTGGGTCTGGGTTTACTGATTCCGGGTTGCCGCCGGCCGACGGCTCAATGGCACCGTCATTGTCTTCAAGGTCGTCGTCGTCAAAGTCTTCATCGTCTTCCAGATCGCGCTGGTGGTCGTCCCTGACCAGCCTCCACCAGATGAAGACCGAGAACCCTGCGAACACCACCCACTCCACCGCGTAGAAGAGATTGAGCCAGTTGACTTGCTCGGCGGGCGGCTGCGCCGCGATATTCAGCGGTTTCACGTCGGCGGGCAACGGAATGGCAACGCCCTGGGCGGCCTCGGAGGTGGCGGCGATGAAGCCCTGGTAGCTGGAGACGCCCCATGTGTTGATGAGTTCGGCAGACGAGACGGCCGATGCCCGCCCGGGTCCGGCGTCGACGTTTGGTACGGGCGCCTCTGAAGGGATGAGGCGACCAGTCACCGTAATAGTGCCCGACGGCGGCGGGCTGGCCTGGGAGGCATCAGCCACCCAGCCGCGGGCTACGGGAACATAGGTTTGGGGCGATGCTCCGGCACCGGTCAGTGTGGGCGCGCCGTCAACGGCGAAGGCGTCCACGATCCAGAAACCCTTTTGGTTGTTATGGAGGCGACCCTCCACGAGAACCTGCTTGGCGGGGTCGTACGCTCCGGTGGCGCTGACCATCTGGTCCGAGACTGATCCGGGGAAGAACTGGCCGGGCTGGAGAACTCCCACCAGCGGCTTGACTTCTTCGACGCTGGTTGGCTCGGGCGGCTCGTGTTGGGTGGACCGGCTGAGCTGCCATTGACTGAGCAGCACGAATACCGCGGACAGCACAAGCGCAAAGACCAGTCCTGCGATCCAGCGGGGTTTCAACGCGGTTTTCAACACCCCTTAACCGTACTTCGTCCGGCTGTAGAACAACGAAACGGGTTGAGGGGCCCGCCCCTGGAGCGGGGCAGCAGGGCCCCTGCGTGGCGACGAAGTCGACACGAAAGGGCCTGGCCCAATCCCTAGTGGTCGAAGAACACCAGGCTGGAGTTGATGAGCTCGGAGATGACCTCGGGATCGTGCGCGCGCCGCAGGGATTCGCGGAAGGATTCCTTGGACAGGGAGCGTGCCAGCGTGGCGAGGACTTCCAAGTGGTCGGAGAAGGAACTGGCGGGCGTGGCAATGAGGAGGATCACGGTGGCGGGGCCATCGGTTGCCCCGAAATCCAACGCGTGGCCGAATTTGGTGACGCCTACGGCTATGGAGATTCTGTCCACGAATTCGCTGCGCGCATGCGGAAGTCCGACTCCCCCGGGAAGGCCGGTGGCCAACTGATGCTCCCGGGAATGGACCTGCTCAAGGAAACCTTCCAAATTGGTGATCCGGCCAGCGGCGTAAAGCCGGGCCGCCAGCTGGCCGGCTGCGTCGATCTTGTCCTGGGCGACGAGTTCCAAGATGACGGTTTCCGGGGTTGTCAGCTCCGCGTCGTAACGGTCTAGTGGTTCAGCCACATTATTTCCCTCCAGTGTGGCCCGCGGGCCGCATTTTCCTGTGCCGGTCAGCGAAGGGGAACAATGTCCTCCACTCCCATGCGTGCCGCGTCCGCCGATTCATCATCGGGTTGCTGCTGACTGAGACGTTCAGCATCCACACGCGCCAGATAATGCTTGATTTCGCTGTCTCGTTGAGCCTCGCTCCAACCAAGGATTTCTCCCATCAGCTTAGCTACAACCGGAGCAGCAGACACACCCCGGTCCCATGACTCGATGGAAATGCGGGTCCTGCGCGTCAGCACGTCATCAATGTGACGGGCCCCCTCGTGGGTGGTTGCATACACCACCTCCCCTGCCAGGTAATCGTCTGCTCCTGGCAGCGCTTCGCCCAGTTCAGGCCTTGCTGAGATGATGTCCAGGACTTCGGGAGTCAACGACCCAAAGCGGTTCAGCAGGTGCTCAACCCGGGCCACGTGGACCCCGGACCGTTCCGCGGACCTGCTGCGGCGGTTCCACGCTGCTTTGAATCCCTCGGCGCCAAGAAGCGGGATAGTGTCCGTGCAACTGGAGGGAACCCGCTCATCCATGGCCCTGGTTGCCTCGTCCACGGCGTCCTTGGCCATGATCCGGTAGGTGGTGTACTTGCCACCGGCAACCACCACAAGGCCGGGCACAGGGTGGGCCACCACATGCTCCCGCGAAAGCTTGGCAGTGGAGTCGTTGTCTCCTGCCAGGAGCGGCCGGAGGCCTGCGTAGACACCTTCCACGTCTTCACGTGTCAGGGGCCGCTTCAGGACCTTGTTGACGTGGTCCAGCACATAGTCGATGTCCTTGCTGGAAGCAGCAGGGTGGGCCTTGTCCAGCGTCCATTCGGTATCAGTGGTGCCGATGATCCAGTGCCGCCCCCAGGGAATCACGAACAGTACCGATTTTTCCGTACGAAGAATCAGGCCAACGGTGGACTGGAACCGGTCACGCGGGACCACCAAGTGGATCCCCTTGGAGGCGCGGACTTTCAGTTGGCCCCGGTCCGTGACCATGGCTTGCGTCTCGTCCGTCCACACACCGGTGGCATTGACCACCTGCTTGGCCCGAACATCGAACACACTGCCGTCTTCGACGTTCTCCACGGTGGCGCCGACAACCCGCTCACCCTCCCGCAGGAAGTCGACCACGCGTACGCGGTTGGCAGCGTGGGCTCCGTAATGGGCCGCCGTCCTGACGACGTTCACCACCAGGCGGGCATCATCCACTTGGGCGTCGTAGTAGCGGATGGACCCAACGAACGCGTCATCTTTCAGGCTGGGAGCGGCCCGCAGCGTTCCGCGCCGGAAAAGGTGTTTGTGCATGGGCACGCCACGGCTGTTGCCGGAGGTCAGTCCCAAGGTGTCGTAGAGCATGATGCCGGCGCCGACGTACGGACGCTCCCAGAAACGCCTGGTCAGCGGGTACAGGAAAGGTACCGGGCGGACCAGGTGCGGTGCAATCCTCTGGATCAGCAAACCACGCTCCTGGAGCGCTTCCTGGACCAGCCCGAAGTCCAGCATCTCCAGGTACCTCAGGCCGCCATGGATGAGCTTCGAGGAGCGTGAAGAGGTGCCGGAGGCCCAGTCCCGGGCCTCAACAATTCCGACGCTCAGGCCACGGGTTACGGCATCCAGGGCAGCCCCGGCACCCACCACGCCGCCACCGACGATCAGGATGTCCAATTCCTTGCCTGGCTGGGCTGTGGCTTTCAGGACATCAATGGATGCGGCGCGGGACTCCGGGCTGAGTGCTCCCGGGGAATTCACCTGCGGACCGCCTGCGACATTGCTCATCGGACCCCTCCTCAAACGCAACCTGCTGGTAGTCCCCTACCCTACTTGCTGGCTGCCGCCTCCGGCAGGGCCAGTTGGGGGCTCAGTTGCCGGCGTAGGGCGACACCACGACGTCGACGCGCTGGAACTCTTTGAGGTCCGAGTATCCGGTGGTGGCCATGGAGCGACGAAGCGCACCGATCAGGTTGGACGTGCCATCGGTGTGGTGGCCGGGGCCGAAGAGGACCTCCTCCAGGGGACCAACGGTTCCGACGTTCACGCGGTCGCCGCGCGGGGACTCCAGGTGGTGGGCCTCGGGGCCCCAGTGCCAGCCGCGGCCGGGTGCTTCCTCAGCGCGTGCCAGGGCGCTTCCAAGCATCACTGCGTCGGCTCCCATGGCGATGGCCTTGACGATGTCGCCCGAGCTGCCCATGCCGCCGTCGGCAATGACGTGGACGTAACGGCCGCCGGACTCGTCCATGTAGTCGCGGCGGGCTGCTGCGACGTCGGAAATAGCGGACGCCATGGGCGAATGGATGCCCAGCGCGCGGCGTGTGGTGGTGGTGGCGCCGCCACCGAAGCCAACAAGGACACCGGCAGCGCCGGTGCGCATCAGGTGCAGGGCAGGGGTGTAGCCGGCCGCTCCACCAACGATTACGGGGACGTCGAGTTCGTAGATGAACTGCTTGAGGTTCAGCGGCTCATGGTTCTTGGAGACGTGCTCGGCGGACACGGTGGTTCCGCGGATCACGAAGATGTCGACGCCGGCGGCCACCATGGTTTTGTAGTGTTCCTGGGTGCGCTGCGGGGTCAAGGAACCAGCGACTGTGACACCGGCGGCGCGGATCTCCGCGAGGCGGGAGGTGATGAGCTCAGGCTGGATCGGTGCCTGGTAGAGCTCCTGCATGCGGCGGGTGACGGAGGGGCTGCTGGTCTGGTCGGCAAGGCCGGCGATCTCATCGAGCACCTTCTGCGGGTCCTCGTACCGGGTCCACAGTCCCTCGAGGTCAAGGACACCCAGTCCACCGAGCTTGCCGAAGGCGATGGCCGTGTCCGGGGACATCACCGAGTCCATGGGGGCAGCGATGACGGGAGTTTCGAACTTGTAGGCATCGATCTGCCAAGAGACGGAAACGTCCTTGGGGTCACGGGTCCGGCGGTTGGGGACAATCGCGATGTCATCCAGTGAGTAGGCACGACGCCCACGCTTGCCACGGCCAATCTCAATCTCATAAGTCACGGCTCTTACTTTACTTGACCCCTTCCCGAACCCCGATTCGGGAATTAAAGTGTGTCCCCGGCAGAGGCATCAGAGGAATCCGGTAACCTGCGACAACACCAACAAAACATGAAAAGGGGTGGCACATGCGCCCGGACGGCGGCCAAGGCCCCATGCCCGTTCCGCACCCTGCCCGCCCGCTGGAATACTGGCTTTCCCCGGAACTCTCAGCCATTACGCCGGCGACCGCACCTTCCCGCCTGCGCGAACTCGCCAGCGCGCGGGGCTCCTTCATGGGTGCCTGGGCCGGGGGAATCTGCCTGGGCGCAGTCCTTGTCCTCCTGGGAGCCATCCTCGCCCTGAGGCTGGGAGCTCCTGCGGTTCTCCCCTCCCTGGCCGTTCCAGGTGCGGGGATTGGCGTTCTCTGCTCCATCTTCTACGCTCGCGCCAAGGACCGGTTGCCGCGAACAAACCGGGCACTGGTTAACCGCGGGCCCGGTAATTTGCGGGGGGCGCTTTTCTTCGTGGGGTTCATCTTGTTGGTCTTCATGGGGGTGTTCGCCTTGACGGCCACACCATCAACGTGGCAGGACCCCTCCTCCCTGCTGACGCTGGCCACGGTCCTTGGGTTCATGCTCAGCCTCCTCACGGCCGCGATCATCGTCCCGGCCACCATAGTGGGCCGTTCAAGGGAATCACTTCGTCGCAAAGCCGCTGATGATCCGCGCTTCCGGGCGCTCCTGGAACAGGACCTTGCCACGTGGCGGGACCCCTATGGTGAGGCGGGATACGGTCCGCTCTAGGTCCCCGGGAGGTTACGGCTGGCCTCGTCTGCCGGGAGTTGGGATTCGAACATCCGGAAGTACCTTCCGCCCAACGCCACCAGTTCTTGGTGGGTGCCTTGCTCAGCGATCCGGCCGTCTTCCAGCATGTAGACGATATCGGCCTTTTCGATGGTGGCCAGGCGGTGGCTGATGGCAATGATGGTGCTGCTGCGGTCCGCGAAAAGCCGGGTGAAGATCCGGTGTTCAGCCAGTGCGTCAATGGCGGAGGTAGGTTCATCCATCACCATGAAGGAGGCGTCGCGGTAGAAGTTGCGCGCCATGGCCAGCCTCTGCCACTGCCCTCCTGAGAGACCGCTTCCCTTGCGGCCCCGGGGATCTTCCATCCAATTGCTGACGTGGTTTTCCAGCCCGTTGGGCAGTTTGTTGATGAACTCCATGGCCTCGGCATCGGTGGCAGCCTTGCGGACCCTGGCGTCGTCCCGTGGAGCGTCAACATCGCCCAGGTAAATGTTCTCGGCCGCAGTGGCGAACTCGTACTTGAGGAACTCCTGGCTCAGGACTGCAAGATGCCGGTGCCAGCTGGTGACGTCAATTCCGGCCAGGTCCACGCCATCCAGCAGCACCTGGCCGGAGTCAGGCTTGTACAGCCCTGCGAGGATGCGGATCAGGGTGGACTTTCCCGCGCCGTTCTCCCCCACAATCGCAATGTGCTGGCCGGCTGTGATGGTCATGGTGATGCCCTTGATGACCTCGATGTCGCTGCCCGTGTAGCTGAAGCGGATGTCCCGGAGCTCCACGGTGCGCGGTGACCGTTCCAGCGGTCTTTCACGTCCGTTGGGCACCGGCAGGTCCATGAAAAGTTCGTAGTCCTTGAGGTTTGCCAGGTCCTCGTCAATGGAGCTGAGGGAGGACACCAGGTTGTTGGCGGTGGACAGCGCACGGCTGACGATTTGCTGGACGTACAGGAACTGTCCTACCGGCTGCGCCCTGCCAATGATCTGCCCCACCACCCAGATCAGTGAGACCACTTCCGCGCCGTATTGCAGGGCGTCGGCAGCCAATTGCTTGGGAATGTAGCGCTTTTGGAAGTCCAGGCGCCTGCGCTCATCGGCATCCCTGAGCCGCGACCGCAGGTCCATGAGGTATCCCACGATTCCGTAGAGGCGCATCTCGGCAATGTGCTGTGGGCGCAGGAGGTTCTGTTCAATCATCCGCCGCTGGCGACGGGAATCCACCTGGGTGTTCCAATGCGCAATCTGTTCACGGGAAAGCTTGAACTGCAGGTAGACGCTGGGCACAATCGCCACCAGGACAATCACGGCAATCCACCAACTGACCAGCACCAGGGCGCCGATAGCCAGAATCACCGACACCAGTTGGGTGAAGATGGCGGCGATGCGGTCCAGCACCCGGGCATAGGAATCGGAGAACCGCTTGGCGCGGTCGTACAGGTCCACCGTTTCTTTGTCGTCGTAGCGCCAGAACTCCAACGCCAGGAAGCGCTGGTACATCTGATCTCCCACAATGGCGCCCACTTTGAAGCTCATGAGTTGCTGAATGTAGCGGTCCACGCTGTTGAAAGCGCCCCACAACAGCCCAAGTGCCGCGGTGATGACCACGTACAGTATGGCCTGCGGACCGGCATTGGGGTCCCCCGCGTAGCCGGCGGCCAACGCTGTGGTGGTCATCGCGGCGAAGTAGGTGGTGACCAGCGGCAGCGTGGCCGAGATCAGGGAGCCCACAACCTTCATGATGACGGCGGCCGGCGATGCCTGGAAGCTCACCTTCAAGACCTGCCCGACGGCGCGTGCGTACGGACGCAGGGCCAACTTACGGGACGGTGTTTGGCCCGGTGGGGTGGGATTCAGCCGGACCGATTCCGGATGCCGCGGTTGCGCGGACTTTTCAGACATGCATCCAGCCTATTCCCCTGCCCTGACAAAATTTCCATCCCGTTAAACAGCAGTTTCCCGCGGCCTGCGCCACGGGGAACTGCTGAATGCTAACGGCTGTTGTAGTTGGGGGCTTCAACCGTCATCTGGATGTCGTGCGGGTGCGATTCCTTCAAGCCGGCGGGTGTGATGCGGACAAACTTTCCGCGGGCCTTGAGTTCGGGAATGGTGGGGGCGCCCGTGTAGAACATGGTCTGGCGCAGGCCGCCAACCAGCTGGTACGCCACCGAAGCCAACGGCCCACGGTAGGCCACGCGGCCTTCGATGCCTTCCGGGATGAGCTTGTCGTCGCCGGAAACGTCCGCCTGGAAGTAGCGGTCCTTGGAGTAGGAGGTGTTCTTGCCACGGGACTGCATGGCTCCCAGCGAACCCATGCCGCGGTAGCTCTTGAACTGCTTTCCGTTGACGAAAATCAGGTCACCCGGGGATTCCTCGCAACCGGCCAGGAGCGAGCCCAGCATGACGGTGTCGGCGCCGGCCACCAGGGCCTTTCCGATGTCGCCCGAGTACTGGAGGCCGCCGTCGGCGATCAGCGGGACGCCCGCCGGGATAGCTGCCTTGGCGGACTCGTAAATGGCCGTGATCTGCGGAACGCCTACGCCTGCCACCACGCGGGTAGTGCAGATGGAACCGGGTCCGACGCCCACCTTGATGCCATCGGCTCCAGCGTCGATCAGTGCCTGGGCGCCTTCACGCGTAGCTGCCTGTCCACCAATCACATCCACGTGTGCTGCAACGGGATCCGACTTGAGGCGGCGGATCATGTCCAGCACGCCTTGGGAGTGGCCGTTGGCCGTGTCCACGAACAGTGCGTCCACGCCGGCGTCAACGAGCTTCATGGCGCGCTCCCAGCCATCGCCAAAGAAGCCAATGGCGGCACCCACGCGGAGGCGGCCTTCGTCATCCTTGGTGGCCAGCGGGTACTGCTCGGCCTTGGTGAAGTCCTTGGTGGTGATCAGGCCCTTCAACCGGCCCTGCTCATCCACCAAGGGGAGCTTCTCGATCTTGTTGGTGGCGAGCTTGTGCGAGGCTTCCTCGCGGCTGATGCCCACGTGACCGGTGATCAGGGGCATCTTGGTCATGGTGTCGCTGACACTGCGGAACGGGAAATCGGACTCCGGAATGAAGCGGGTGTCGCGGTTGGTGACGATGCCCAACAGCCGGCCGTCCACGTCTACGACGGGCAGGCCGGAGACACGGTAGCGGGAGCACAGCTCGTCCAGTTCCTGCAGCGTTGCTTCAGGCCCGATGGTCAACGGGTTGGTGATCATGCCGGATTCGCTGCGCTTCACGCGGTCCACATGATCGGCCTGGTCATCGATGGAAAGGTTGCGGTGGACAACGCCGAGGCCACCCTGGCGGGCCATGGCAATGGCCATGCGGGACTCGGTAACAGTGTCCATGGCGGCGGAGAGCAGCGGTGTCTGGACGCTGATCCGGCGCGAGATACGGGAGGAAGTGTCAGCCTCGGACGGAATGACATCCGTGTGTCCGGGGAGCAGCAGGACGTCGTCGTACGTCAGGCCAATAAGGCCAAAAGGATTGTGTTCGGGCTCGGTCATGAGTGTGCGCCTCTTACCTGGGTCTACGGGGGCTTAACTGGTAGGGGTTGCAACTGATGACCAGCCCGTCATTACGGGACTGGCCTGTGCATCGGTACTGCAAACATTGGTACTTCCCGGCTGGTGGTGCCGCCGGTGTTGAATAAATACTAGAACCTCTGCGGCGTTCGCCATATTCCGCGGAGCCGGACTGTGAGCAACCGCACTGGCGACACGCCGTCGTCGTTCGTTTAAGACGCGGGCCGTCAGCTGTCAGACCATCCGGTGGCGGCCAGCAACCGCTGCTCGAACATGGGCACCATGGTTTGGACGTAGGTCTTGCTGAGGTGGTTGTCGTCCTTGTACACGTACACGTTGCCCACCACCGCCGGGCACGTTCCTTGCTCGCATATGAAGTCGCTCATGTCCATCAGGAACAAGCGGTCCACCTTGCCGACGTAGTCGTCCAACGGCGAGGATGCCGCCAGGGACTCCTCCATGGGAGGGTTGCAGTCCGGTGAATCCTTGCCCTTCTTCTGGACGCACTCCGGCATGTTGAAGCTGAACCGGGGATTGTCCCGCACGCCCACCACGTCAATGCCAAGATCCGTGAACGGCTTGATGCCTTCCAGGTACCCGGGCACCTCGGTCTCGAACGGCGCATCCACATGTGTCAACGAGGCCACGGTGAACACGGCATCCGGCTTGTGTTCCAGGACGTAGGCGGAGCTGGCTTGGTTGAACTCGTTGCAGAAATCGGCCCGCTCGCTCGATTGCGCGCCAAACCGGCAGCCGCCCTTGAGGAGTGTCACCACTTCCCAGCCGTGCTGTTTGGCTACCGGCCCCAGCGCTGCCATGTATTGCTGGGAATGCGAATCGCCAAGAACCACGATCTTCTTGGTCACCACCTCGGGCTTCTCGCTCTGCAGGCACCCTTCCAGCACCGGATCGGTGGGCACGTTCTCCCCGGTACATGCTTCATCCACGTTGGCCCATTCGTCCTTCATGGCAGCCGGCGCCGGGATGATTTTGGCTTCTTCGGAGGGCTGGCCAACGTACTCCGGCGACAACACGGCCGCACCCGGCGTCAGCTCGTGCGGTTGGGAAGCAATAGCCGAGGCCTCCGCGGTGATGGCACCCTGCCACGCCGTGACCGGCAAGGCCAGCAGGGCGCAACTCGCTGCGATGACGACGGCGGCACGCCAGGAACGTACGTCGGGCCACTTCCAGCGGCGCAACGGTTCCTCCACGAACCTAGTGGTGGCCCACGCCAGCAGCCCGGCACCGGCCATAATGCCCAGTCCTTCCACAAGCGTGGGAGTGGTGCTTCCTGAAACCAGGAGGAAGAACACCAGGATGGGCCAGTGCCACAGGTACAGGGCGTAGGAAATGCCTCCCACCTTCACCAGTGGACGGGAACTGAGCACCCTGTCCGCACCCCAGCGGCTTCCGCTCTGCCCGGCGGCGATGACACACGCCGCGGCGAGGGTGGGCCACAACGCCACGAAGCCCGGGAAGGAGCGGTCAACGGTAAGAAGCAAGCCGCAGGCAAGCATGGCCACGATGCCGGTCCAGCCGAGGAAAACGCGGAGTTTCCGTCCGGGTTTCAGGTACGGCAGTGACAACGCCAGGAGCGAACCCAGCGCGAACTCCCACAGCCGCGCACGGGTATCAAAGTACGCATACGCCTGGTTGCTGTAGGTCTCCTGGATGGAGAATGCCAGGGAGGCCGCGAACACCGCCGCGAACACCATCAAGAGCAAGGCCCTGTGGCCCAGGGGGCGTCGATGCGGGAGGAGCCTGGCCAACGCCGGCTGCAGCAAGGCCACGCCGGCAAATATCAGAGGCCAGAGAATGAACACCTGTCCCTGGACGGACAGCGACCAAAAATGTTGAAGGGGGCTGGCGTCCACGTGCTGCTGGGCATAGTAGTCAACGGCGAACGCACCGAGCTGCCAGTTCTGGCGGTAGAACAGGGATGCCCAGGCCTCCGTGAGAATATCCGGCCAGCGGCTCTGCGGAATCCAGGCCCACGTCCCCACCAGCACGGCCAGCAGGACAACGACGGCGGCGGGCAGCAACCGCTTGAACACGTGGAGCCAGTGCTTCAACAGGCGCAGGGGCTTGCGGTTTTCCAGTTTGCGCGTGAAGGACAGCGTCAGCAGGAACGCTGAGACCAGCAGGAAAACGTCCACACCGCCGGAGACCCTGCCCAGCCAGATGTGATAGGCGGCCACCATCAGCACAGCCAGGGCGCGCAGGCCCTGGACCTCCGGGCGGAAGCTGCGTTCCGGCGTCGGGCTGTTCTTCACTGGTGGCGCCACAGCGCCTTTCTGTGCCGTCATCATTCCTGCCACCCCGTCGCGGCAAACCACCTTTCCCCAAACATCTCGCTCATGGTGGTGACATACGTTTTGGACAGGTGGTTGTCGTCCAGGTAGACGAAGACGTTGCCCACCACGCTGGGGCAGGTGGTTCCGTCACACAAGAGATCCGTCATGTCCAGGAAAGCGGCACTCCCGAAAGCGCCTTCCACCGCCACGAACGGGCTTTGGGACGCCAGGACGTCGGCTTGGTCGGACTTGCAGTCGGCGCTGTCCACACCCTTGGCCAAGGCGCACTCGGTGACGTTGTAGTCGTAGCGGGGGTTGTCCCGCACGGCCACCACTTCGATGCCTAGATCATTCAAGGTTGTTACCGTCTGATCGAAGCCGTACACCAGTTGCTCGTCGGGAGACGACGGGGTGGCCGCCGTCCCCACGGTGAACACGGCGTCGGGCGTCTTTTCCGAGGCGTATTTGAAGGCTGCAGCGTTGAAGCTGTTGCACTCCTTCTCGGCGTCCGGATTGTCCGGCATGAAACGGCATCCGCCCAAAAGCAGCGAGGTGACCTTCCAGTGCTCGGCTTCAGCAAGCGGAGCCAACGCGGCCAACCACTGCTGCGAGTGCGAATCCCCCAGCACCAGGATGTTCCGGGCGGCGTCATCGCCAACATCGTTCTGCTGGCACTTGTCCTGGAGGATTTGCTCCTCGGGGACAGCTGATCCCTGGCAGGGGCCGTTCAGGTTGGCCCAGTCCTGTGGCAGCTGTTCAGCGGTGGGGAGCGTCTTTGCGCCCTCGCTGACCTGGTTCACATAGCCGGGCAAGAGGGCATGTGCTCCAGGGTTGTCATTGAAAGCCTGGGCCTGGGCAGCTTTGAGGTCCAGATCCTGTTTCACCTGGAAACCCAGGAGGGGTGAGCACGCCACTGCCAGGCATGCTGCGATGGCAATGGCGGACCGGCGGCGGTTGACCTCCGGCCATTTCCATTCACGGAAGGGCTTCTCCACGTATTTGGTGGTGAGGAACGCCAGCACCAGCGCCAGGGCGATGATCACTGTTCCGGAAAGCCATCCTGCATGGTCCTTGCCGGTCCATGCCAAAGCCAGCACCAGGATGGGCCAGTGCCACAGGTAAAGAGCATAGGAATTGTCGCCCAAACGGACCAGGAACTTGGAACTCAGGATCCGGTCCACGCCGAACCTGCTGCCCGTTTGCCCTGCCGCAATGACGGCGACGGCCGCCAAAGTGGGCCAGAGGGCAACGAAACCGGGGAAAGCAGTCTGGACCTGCAGCACCACGCCGCAGCTGAGCATGGCGATCACGCCGGCCCACCCCATCAGCACCCGGATGGGCTTGGAGAAGTTCAGGCCGGGCAGGACCAGCGCCAGCAGTGTCCCCAAGGCGAATTCCCACAACCTGGCAAAGGTATCGAAGTATGCCACGGCCTGGTCCAGCGCCGTGAAGATCACGGAATACGCAAGTGACAGAACGAAAATGGCGCCAAAGACGTAGGTCAGGGTGGCCCGGTACCTCAGCTGGTAACGGCGGCAGAGCAACGCCACGGTGGCAAAAATAACGGGCCAGATGATGAAGATCTGCCCCTGGATGGAAAGCGACCAGAAGTGCTGGAGGGGGCTGGCAAGGCTGTGGTCTGCAGCGTAGTAGTCCACAGCCAATCCTTGCAGCAGCCAGTTCTCGAAGTAGAAAAGGGCCGCCCACCCCTGGTCCACCACTCCCACCCAGCGCGTGGGCGGCAGCACCAGGAAGGTGGCCACGAGGGTGGCCAGCAGGACCACCACCACGGCGGGCAGCAACCGGCGGAACAAGTGGAGCCAATGGCGCAGGAGGCCCATGGGCCTGCCCTGCTTGTAGCGGCCCGTGAACTGCAGCGTCATGAGGAAGGCGGAGATCAGAAGGAACACGTCCACGCCGCCGGACACCCTGCCGATCCACACGTGGTAGCTGACAACCATCAGGACGGCCAGCGACCGCAGACCCTGGATTTCCGGGCGGAACTTGGACTTTGCGACGGGTGCCAAAGCCCGCCTGCCGGAGGGGGCAGGGGGCGGGGCGGTTCGCATAGTCACGTTAGGCAGTTCCTCAAGGTTCCGGCACAAAGCATCCATCATACGCGGGTGGGCCTTCCAGACCCATCCGCCAGCATGATGGCCATCACATTGCACGCGTCATTCGGCGCAATCCTGACCCTGCATTCTGGCAGGCAAACCTGTGCGTGACCTGTGGCGATCCCTCCCCGCCCCCTCAGGGCGGACCATGTCAGGCCGCGGAACTTATGTGACTGACTTCACGATCCGCACCCTTTGCCAGCTGCCGGGCCAGGTACCTGGCATCACGCGTGACGCCAGGAAGGGTGGCCGAGGCTGCTGAAAACAGGAACTCCTGGCCAAGGAAGCACAACCCTGGAACATCATCCGCCACCCCCCTGGTTTGGCGCGGTACTCCCTGGGAGTTGAACGCCGGGAGCTCAATCCACGAATAATCCTCGTGATAACCGGTGCACCAAATGACCGTCCCGGCATTGACCAGGGAACCGTCCTGGAGCACCGGCAAGCCGCCCTTGACGCCTGCCACCCTAGGGACAAGAGTGACCCCGGCTGCCTTGAGATCCTTGGTCTTGGTCCTGATCAGGGGAGCACCCATGGACCGGAACGCCGGCGCCGCCTTCCTTCCCACCGGAGTATTGACGTTGAGGATGTGCATGCCCACAAAGCGCACCACCGGCAGCGCGAACCTGGCCGCATTCCTGCCATGCTTCATGGGCATCTCCCCATGCGGTGAGCCCGCCAGGGACGTGGAGTGGGTGCGACAGAGCTCCGCCGCAATTTCCGCCCCGGAATTGCCCAGGCCCACCACCAAGACCCCACCGTCGCCTATTGCTTGCGGATTCCTGTACTGATCCGAGTGAAGTTGGAGAATGCCTGGATCCAAGGCACCGGCGAACTCCGGCACACGCCGCATCCGGTGTCCCCCGGTGGAAACCACCACGTTGCGGGACCAGCACAGCTGCCGTGTGCCGTCCGCAGGGAGGACTTCTGTACGGAACATCCCCGCCTCTGAACGGATGGACTCCACCCGGCGGCCTCCAACAAAGGGCAGGTCAAAGCGGGCCACATAATCCTCCAGATAATCGGCCATGGTGTCCTTGGAAGGGAAATCCAGCCGATCACCCGGAAACGGGACACCCGGCAAGGAGTCGTACTTGGCCGGAGTGAAGAGCCTGAGCGAGTCCCACCGTTGACGCCAGGCATCCCCAGGCCTGGCGTTTGCGTCGAGAATGACGAAGTCCCGCCCCTCCCTCGCCAGCCAGTAGGCCAGCGCCAGCCCGGCTTGCCCACCGCCCACAATGACCGTGTCCACCTCATGTGCTTCCATGGCTGCTGCCATCCTTCCGGTGATCAATGAAGCCTGATACAGCCACGCTATGTGGGAGGAATCCAGGACCGCATCGGCCGGAATATGCAATGCCGGAATGGTGCCATGGGTATTAATGCGCATCTGGCCGGGACCTCCACTGGGCAGTGCCAAAAGACCAAGGGCTGAAAGATCACGGCTGAAAGACCACGGCGGAAAACCACGTCAGTGCAGAAGTCCGTGCTCGAATGCATAACTGGTGGCTGCAGCGCGGGAGGGCACGTCCAGTTTGGTCAAAACGTTGCTGACGTGGCGTGCCACCGTCTTTTCGCTGAGGAACAACTGGTGGGCTATCGCTTTATTGGAGAGGCCGCCGGCGATCAGCGCCACCACCTCCATCTCGCGTGCAGTCAGCACGGATTTACCCGTGCTCTTGGCAGCTGCCAGCTCCAGCACGCCGGCCAGGGCCGGTGCTGCGCCCAAGTCAGCGAACTCCCCCGCGGCCGCCTCGTATTCCATGGCGGCGGAATCGTCATCACCCAGGGCAGCGCAGGCCCGCCCCGCCATGACCCGCGCCACCGCCGCCGGGAACGGAGCTTCAAGGCTGAACCAGAGCCGCCATGCCTGGCGGGCCGTGGACAAGGCAGCATTGGCATTGCCTTCGGCCAGGAGGACAGCGGCCTCCGATTGGGCGGCACCGGCCAACTCCAGCGGCCGGTTGCTGCCGTTGAGGGGAGCCACCAACTCGTCGACGGCGGCCCGGGCCGCGGCAACGTCTCCCGCTCCGAGGCTGATCTCCACGACGGCGGGAAGCAGCCGCCGTCGGTTGGCGGGATCGGCTGCTGCCGCAGCGCGTTCCACCCGGGACCTTGCCTCGGCTGTTTTACCGCACGCCAACCTGAGCAGCGCCAATCCGGGCTCGGGTTCAAAACCTGTGCCAGCAGCAACCCGATAGGCCCGTTCCGCTTCTGCCCACCTGCCCCGGAGCCTGCACACCTCCGCCTCCTGGTACCACGCGCCGAAAGTAGCATCGGGGTCACCCTTACGGACACGGTCTTCACCAGCGCGGGCCACCTCCAGCGCCTGGTCCCATGCACCATGGAGTATCAGCAGTTCGGCCCGGTAGGCCTGGCATTGTCCGCCGAACATCACCATGTCCGGGCGTTCCCCGCACCATTCCTGCAGTGCAGCCGTCCATTCCTGGGCGCGGCCAACATCCTGGGCCACGCGGCAACTGCCCAACACGGCGCAATAGATGATCCCCGTGGGGATGGGCGAGACTTCGCCGCCCGTCACTTCAAGCATCACCTCGTCCAGCAGCCGCATCCCTTCATCGGGCTTTCCCAGCGCCACCAGGGTGGTGCCCACTCCCAGCCGGGCCATGGCCGTGAGGTCCGTTTCACCCAGGGACAAGCCAAGGGCAAGTGCCTTGCGGAACATCGTGTGGCTGGCCGCCGGATCACCGCCACGCAGGGTTCCCAGGGCTGCAGGTATCAGCAAGTAGCCTTTGCCGGTGCTGGGACCTTGCACCCCCTCCAGCCCATGATTGGCCTTGGACAGCCAACCGCTTCCACGCGCATGCTCCCCCATATCCAGCAGGAACATCACCAACCATGCAGCGCAGCGGGCAGCGCTGTCGGTATCGCCAATGGTCAGGTACTCGTGATGCGCCCTGCCAAGATTTTCTGTCCCCTCTTTGTGGAAGCCCAGCAGCATCGCCAGGGAGGCCAGTGTTTCCAGGTCCTGGGGTGGAATGCCGCCGTCAAGGTCGGCGCGCCTCAGGCACTCCAAAGCCTCGCGCCAGCGGCGTTCCGTGAAGGCCGAGCGTCCCAAATCCAGAGCGGTTGCCGGTAGCGTCATGACGAATCCTGCGGCAGCGGCAGGCTGGAGCACCACCCGCCGGGCCGTGTGAGCGTCAGGTTACTCCCGCCGTCGTGCCCCCACAATAGCGGGCGGGAAGCGGCCGCAGACAGCAAAGAACCCCGGCTACGAAGCAACGTGGCCGGGGTTCTTTTCAGGCGGTCAGCTTAGTGCTGGTGACCTGCGTGTGAGTCTTCTTCCTCAACCGGCTTTTCAGCAACCAGGGTCTCAGTGGTGAGAACCAAGGCGGCGATGGAAGCAGCGTTGCGGAGAGCCGAACGGGTGACCTTGACGGGGTCGATCACGCCAGCGGCGATCAGGTCCTCGTACTCGCCGGACTTGGCGTTGAAGCCGTGGTTGGCTTCCAGCTCGGAAACCTTGGCAACAACAACGAAGCCGTCGAAGCCGGCGTTCTGGGCGATCCAGCGGAGGGGCTGAACCAGGGCGCGGCGGACGATGCCCACAGCAGCAGCTGCGTCACCTTCCAGTGCCTTGACGGCCGGGGACTCGTCCAGTGCCTTGAGGGCGTGGATGAGGGCGGAACCGCCGCCGGAGACGATGCCCTCTTCAAGGGCTGCACGCGTGGAGGAAACAGCGTCCTCAATGCGGTGCTTCTTTTCCTTCAGCTCAACCTCGGTGGCAGCGCCAACCTTGATCACGCCGATGCCGCCGGCCAGCTTGGCCAGGCGTTCCTGCAGCTTTTCCTTGTCCCAGTCGGAATCCGTCCGGCCAAGTTCGGCGCGCAGCTGTGCAACGCGGTCCGCAACGTCCTGCGCGGAACCGGCACCGTCAACAATGGTGGTGTTGTCCTTGGTGACCGTGATGCGGCGGGCAGTACCCAGCACCTCGAGGCCAACGCTGTCCAGCGTGAGGCCCAGGTCAGGGGAAACAACCTGGGCTCCCGTGAGCGTGGCGATGTCCTGGAGCATGGCCTTGCGGCGGTCGCCGAAGCCCGGAGCCTTGACGGCAACAACGTTGAGGGTGCCGCGGATGCGGTTGACGATCAGCGTGGACAGGGCTTCGCCTTCGATGTCTTCAGCAATGATGAAGAGCGGCTTGTTGGCCTGCAATGCCTTCTCCAGCAGCGGCAGGAAGTCCTGCAGAGAGGAGATCTTGCCCTGGTTGATCAGGATCAGGGCGTCTTCAAGGACGGCTTCCTGGCGCTCTGCGTCGGTGACGAAGTACGGAGACAAGTAGCCCTTGTCGAACTGCATGCCCTCGGTGAGCACCAGTTCGGTCTGGGTGGTGGAGGATTCTTCGATGGTGATGACACCGTCTTTGCCTACCTTGCCGAACGCTTCGGCCAGCAGTTCGCCAACCTCGTCGCTCTGCGCGGAGATGGCGGCAACGTTGGCAACCTGGGTGCCTTCGACTTCGCGGGCGTTCTCCAGGAGGCGGGCAGCCACAGCTTCAACCGCAACCTCAATGCCGCGCTTGATCTCGCCGGGAGCCGCACCTGCTGCAACGTTGCGCAGGCCTTCCTTGACCAGTGCCTGGGCAAGGACGGTGGCCGTGGTGGTGCCGTCGCCGGCAACATCGTTGGTCTTGGTAGCTACTTCCTTGGCCAGCTGTGCACCAAGGTTCTCGTAGGGGTCATCAAGCTCAACTTCGCGTGCAATGGTGACGCCGTCGTTGGTGATCGTGGGAGCGCCCCACTTCTTGTCCAGCACGACGTTGCGGCCGCGCGGGCCAAGCGTCACCTTGACAGTGTTGGCGAGCTTGTCGATACCGGCCTCAAGAGACCGGCGGGCAGCATCGTTAAAAGCAAGCTGCTTTGCCATGGTTGTGTCCTTTCAAGACAGAAAACCCGCACCGCTGACGGCTGGAATAATTCCAACGCGACGGCGGTGCGGGGCTCCGGGAAGTTACTTTACGACGATCGCAAGGACGTCGCGGGCGGACAGAACGAGGTACTCGTTGCCGCCGGTCTTGACTTCGGTTCCACCGTACTTGGAGTAGATGACGACGTCGCCAACAGCTACGTCAACCGGTACGCGGTTTCCGTTGTCATCGAAGCGGCCGGGGCCGATTGCAACAACTTCGCCTTCCTGCGGCTTCTCCTGTGCGGAGTCCGGAATGACCAGGCCGGAAGCCGTGGTCTGCTCTGCTTCGAGCGGGCGAACAACAATACGATCCTCAAGAGGCTTAATCGAGACCGACACTCGGACTCTCCTTTTCATGAGCTGATTCATGGACTAAGAACTGGGGTGCCGGAGCGTGCATCCGTCGTCGCGGTGCCGGAAGACGCTTGGCGTGGTTAGCACCCTCCGGGGGAGAGTGCTAATACGACTCTATGTAAGCGTTAGCACTCGGTCAAGGTGAGTGCCAGCATTTCGTCATGGGTGAACGGACCCTACTGGCCCCTGAGGTCCTCAAGACCCAGATCTTCCCCGTCGTCCCCGTCCTCCATCCGGGCGGATCTGCGGTTGCGGTACAAGAGGACCGCGGCTGCCAGGGCAACCACGCCGGAGACCACCAGTGCAATGGTCCCTCCGAGGCGTGCCCCGCTGTAGGTTTCACGGATTTCCCGGGCTTCCTCGGTGGCGTCATTGACGCTTTTGCCCGTCACGGAATAGGCGGCTGAATTGAAGGAGTCCAACGCAAAGATAATGATCAGCAGGGCGATGCACACCACGGCAACCACCACCCCGGCGATGAGTGCCGGCCGGGCGTATCTGGTGATGAGGGACTGCTGTGGGGCTGCGTTGTCTTCCATGAAAACAACCCTATCCGGCTGATCAGCGAGTCACACTTTCATAACGGACGGCGTTAGTCTTGAACGCATGCCCAACGCACCCCAGGAAAACATTGCACCCCTTCTCAGCACCGAAGGGTGGGAGTTGCTGGGCTCATTGGGCCCTTACAAGGATGAGGACGCGTTCCGCATCAACGCCGAGCTCCGCAAGGCCGGCCACTCCCCGGACCTGGTGGCAGCAGTGCTCACCCAGTCCCGGTTGCGGACCCGGGCCGAAGCCAAGTTCGGCGATTTTGCCCACCACATGCTCTTCACCAAAGCAGGTCTTGAGCAGGCCACGCGCCTGAACGTAGCTGCCCGCCACGCCGAGCGCTTCGCCAACGCCGGCGTCACCCACGTGGCCGACCTTGGCTGCGGGTTGGGCGCCGACTCCCTGGCCATGGCCTCCATGGACATCCCGGTCACCGCCGTGGACATGGATGAGACTACCGCTGCTTGTGCCACCATCAACCTCATGCCGTTCCCGCACGCCAAGGTGCTCCACTCCGATGCCACCGCAGTGGACTTGGAGGGCATCGACGGCGTGTGGATGGATCCGGCCCGCCGCACCACGTCCACCTCCGGCACCACCAGGATCTGGGATCCCGAGGCCTTTTCACCACCGTTGTCCTTCGTGGAGCAAGTCGCCGCCACCGGACGGGCTGTGGGGGTCAAGATGGGGCCCGGCATGCCGCACGACTCCGTTCCCGCGAACTGCGAGGCCCAATGGGTGTCGGTGGGCGGCGACGTCACGGAAGTGACCCTCTGGTTCAACGCGGTGGCACGCCCCGGAGTCCGGCGCGCCGCCTTGGTGATCGGCAGCCAGGGCGCCGCGGAAATCACCAGCGGCGAGAATTTCGACGGCGGTCCGGCAGCCGACGTCGGGCCGGTCACCGGCTACCTGTACGAACCCGATGGGGCGGTAATCCGCGCAGGCCTGGTGGCCGACGTCGCGCAGAGGCTGGACGGGCACCTGGTGGACGAACACATCGCCTACATCTGCGCCCCGGAGCTGCACGACACCCCGTTTGCCCGCGCCTACAAAGTGCTGGACGTCATGCCGTACAACGTCAAAGCGCTCAAGGCCTGGGTCAAGAGCAACGGAATCACGGTGCTGGACATCAAAAAGCGCGGCACAGCGGTCACCCCCGAGGAACTCCGCAAGCAGCTCCTGCCCGCCAAACCGGACAAGTCCCTGGGGACAAAAACAGCCACCCTGGTCCTCACCAGGATCGGTGAGGACAGAGTGGCTGTTGTGGTGGAACCGGTCACTGCCTAGACGTCAGCACCACCAACAGTCAGCGACGCGAGAATTCCGAGGCTTCGCGTACCTGATCGGCCGTGGGACGCACGCCCGTGTACAGGACGAATTGCTCCTCGGCCTGGATGGCAATGACTTCGGCACCGGTAATCACCGGTTTGCCCGCCGCACGGGCAGCCTTGATAAGGGGCGTCTCGGAGGGCAGTGCCACAACATCGAAAACCACCGAGGCGGCGTCAACGGTTGCTTCGTCGAAGGACTGCACGGTTTCATCGGCCCCGGCCATGCCCAGGGGCGTGACGTTGATAATGAGGTCTGCCGTGGATCCATTGACGTCGGCCTGCCAGGCATAGCCGTAAAGATCGGCCAGTGCGCGGCCGGATTCCTCGTTGCGGGCAAGGATGGTGACGGCGCCGAATCCGGCATCGCGGAGGGCGGCCGCAACAGCCTTGGCCATCCCCCCTGAGCCGCGGAGCAGGACGGAATGGCCGCTGGGGACCTGGTGCTCCCGCAAGAGGCGCGCGATCGCGATGTAGTCGGTGTTGTAGGCAGTGAGGACACCCTGGTTGTTCACGATGGTGTTCACCGAGTCGATCGCTTTGGCCGAGGGGTCCATCACGTCCACCAGCTCAATGACGGCTTCCTTGTAGGGCATGGACACCGCGGCACCCCGAATGGGGAGGCCGCGGATGCCCGCCACCGCTTGGGCGATGTCCGCAGGGGCGAATGCTTTGTACACAAAGTTCAAGCCGAGCAGATCGTACAAATAGTTGTGGAACCGGGTCCCGATATTGCTGGGCCGGGCAGCAAGCGAAATGCAGAGGGACATGTCTTTGTTGAGGATGGGCATTCCCCCATTTAACACCGCCGTGGGATCAGCCTTGCCGCGCTTTCATCCGCGGGTTGTTCTTGTTGATGACAAAAGTGCGGCCGCGCCTGCGGACGATCTGCGCCCCCGGGATCTTCTTGAGGGCGCGCAGTGAATTCCTGACCTTCATGGTGTTTCTCCTTTGTGTATTTCCTGGTGGGGTGGCTTAGAGAGCGTCGCTGAGCTCCAGGGGGTCTTCCCAGGAGCCCGCGGCCATCGTCATTTCGGCTGCGGTGAGTTGGCAGCCTTCCAAAAGGTCCCGGATTTCCGCCGGATCAATGTCCTTGCTGCGTCCTGTGACTGCCAGCACGGTTCCACGGTCGCCATGGCTCGGATGCCAGTCAAGGGCAGCGTCGGGGTCGGCTCCCGCACCGCGTTTCCCCGCAGGCGCACCGGTTGTGCCACCGGCGGTATCCGCCAGCCACGTCCCTGTACTTTCGAGCCAGACCCTGGGCCCGATGCCTTGGACCACAATCCGTTTGGTGGGGGCCGACGCAATCCAGAGGCGCCCCCGCAGCCAATGGCTGCCCACGGCCAGCTGCGGCAGGGCATCGCGGAACCGCCCTGGGTGCAGGGGCCGTTCAGCACGGTGGAGCACCGTGCGGAATGAACCATCGGACTCGCTGACAGGAATGCGCACGACGCCGGGCCGGTTGCGTGCCGCTGCTTCGTCGTCGTCGAAGCAGCCTGGCTGGAAGGTGTCTGCTGCCGCCACCAGGGCCGCATGGGGAGCCAGTTGGCCGAGCAACTCGATGCCCAGCATCCAGGCGCGGGTTCCCTCCGGATTCTCCCCCATCAGCCCAGCACCAAGCCCCGGGTACACCATCACAGTGTCCGCCTGCGAGAACTCCCTGATGAGGAACTCCCCGCTGGTGCGCTCATCCCGGGGAGTAGAAGTAAAGCCCGACTCAAAGAGGCTATGCCGATCCCAGATCTGGTCATCCAGCTCCGAGGCGTCAACGGCCAGCACTGCGTTGTCTATGCGTGCCGGTTCGCTGAGCCCGTAGCGAAGCTCGGCAAGGGCCATTCCGGCTTCAACTCCCGGGGGCAAGCCCAGGACAACGTGGCCGAGGCCCGCGGCTGCGAGCCGTTCCGCCGTCGGAACAACATCCAACCTCACAGTGCAGCTGAGGCACCCATGCTCCAGCAGCGTTGTTTCACGTTCGACCAGTTGGCCGTTCCGGTAGATCCGGCGGAGGACCAAGGACGCATCCAGGAGATCATGCAGGACCACGGCCGATTCCGGGTGGATTTGTCCCACCCGGTGGGCAGCGGCATCACGGCACTGGGTGTCAAGGGAAGTGACGACTGTAAGGTGCATGCCGACAGTCTATTGCGAATGGTTCTCAATATCAAGGAACCTGGGAAGTAACCCACCACAGCACCGCAAACTGCGGGGTTCGGGCTGCATTAGACTTGATCCGACCGCTGGCGGCCCCGCAGCGGGGAACAACGTCCGGCTGAGACGACATCACGAGGGGACTACGTGCAGATTGATTTTGCGCCATCCAGGCAATCGACACTGGGTGTGGAATGGGAGTTGGCGCTCGTCAATGCACGCACCGGCGAACTCGTATCGGTAGCGAATGACGTCCTCAAAGGGGTAGCGAACAATCACCCCGACCTCAACGAGGACGACGAGCACCCCCATATCAAGCGGGAACTGCTGCTGAACACCGTGGAACTCGTCACCGGAATCTGCGAAACCGTCAAGGATGCCAAAGAAGACCTCAGCCGCTCGCTGGCAGCCGTCCGCGAAATCACTGACACCATGGGCGTGGAAGTCTTCTGCGCGGGAAGCCACCCCTTCAGCCCTCCCCTGCTCCAACCCGTCACGGACAAAGAGCGCTACGCCAAACTCATTGAGCGGACCCAATGGTGGGGCCGGCAAATGGTCATCTACGGCGTACACGTCCATGTGGGCATTGACCGCAAGGACAAAGTGCTCCCCATCCTTGACGGCCTGGTCAACTACTTCCCGCACTTCCAGGCGCTCTCCGCTTCCAGCCCGTTCTGGGCCGGAGAAGAAACGGGCTACGCATCCCAGCGTGCCCTCATGTTCCAGCAACTTCCCACCGCCGGGTTGCCGTTCCAGTTCGATACGTGGGAAGCCTACGAGTCCTACGTCCAGGACATGTTCACCACGGGTGTCATCGATTCAACCTCCGAGATCCGTTGGGACATCCGTCCGGTGTCCAACCTGGGCACCATTGAAATGCGGATCTGCGATGGCCTGGCCAGCCTTGAAGAGGTGGGAGCCATCGCTGCGCTGACCCAGTGCCTGGTGGACGAGTTCTCCTCGATCCTGGACGCCGGGGGCAGCATTCCCACCATGCCGCCATGGCATGTGCAGGAAAACAAGTGGCGTGCCGCCCGCTACGGCATGGAAGCAATCATCATCCTCGACGCCGAGGGCAACGAGCAGCTGGTCACCGAGCACCTGGCAGAAACCGTCAGCCGCCTTGAGCCCGTCGCCGCCAAGCTTGGCTGCTCCGAGGAACTGGCCGATGTCCTCAAAATCATCCAGCGCGGGGCCAGCTACCAGCGGCAGCGCCGGGTAGCCGCCGCCCACGACGGCGACCTGCAGGCAGTGGTCATGGACCTGGTCCAGCAGATGCGCAAGGGCCCTGACGCCTGATTCAGGCCGGCAACGATACCGCTGTCACGGGCATGGACGAATCCGGTGCGAAGCCAATTCCACTGGGTCCGATTCCTGCCATGATCAGCTGTGATCCCAGGGCAGCCACCATGGCGCCGTTGTCCGTGCACACGTCCAGTGGCGGCACCTGGAGCTTGATGCCTGCCGAGGTGCACCGCTGGCCGGTCAGCTCCCTGAGGCGGGAGTTGGCCGCCACCCCACCGCCCAGCAGGAGGTCGGTGATGCCGTTCTCCTTGCAGGCCAGCACAGCTTTGGACGTAATCACATCAACCACGGCTTCCTGGAATGCGGCTGCCACATCGGCCACGGGCACTTCTTCGCCGCGGGCTTCAAACTGTTCCACGCAGCGCGCCACCGCGGTCTTGAGTCCGCTGAAGGACCAGTCGTAGCGGTGCGGCCCAGGCTGCTCCGCGGTCCCCATGTACTTGGGCTGGCTGAGTCCGCGCGGGAACCGGATTGCTTTGGGGTTTCCCTGCCTGGCCAGCTTGTCGATGGCCGGGCCTCCCGGGTAGCCGAGTCCAAGGATGCGCGCCACCTTGTCATAGGCTTCGCCGGCTGCGTCATCAATGGTGGAACCCAACAGTTCAACGTCATCGGTGATGTTCCGGATCCGCAGGATCTCCGTGTGCCCCCCGGACACCAGCAAAGCTCCGAGGTTTTCCGGCAAGCTGCCGGCACCCAGGCCGGCGGCAGCACCGGCGTCGTGCTTCTCCTTGGCGCGTGACGTTCCGTCCGGAGCCGGCCGGGGATCCAACAGCCCCACGCCCACATGCGCCACCAGGTGGTTGATGGCATACAGCGGCTTGCCGGTGGCAACAGCCAATGCCTTGGCCGCGCAGACGCCCACCATCAGCGCACCGGCCAGGCCCGGACCGGAGGTCACGGCGATGGCATCGATCTCGTCCAGGGTGACGCCGGCTTCCTGAAGCGCTTCCTGCAGGGTGGGCACAAAGGCGTCCAGATGTGCCCGGGATGCAATCTCCGGGATGACACCGCCAAAGCGTACATGCTCCTCCATGGAGGAGGACACCGTGTTGGTCAGCAGGGTGGTTCCCCGGACAATCCCCACGCCGGTTTCGTCGCAGGACGACTCGATGCCCAAGACCAAGGGGCGTTGCTTGGTTTCATTGCCGCTCACGCGGGTGATCCTTCCGTGGTGTTTTCGTCGTTCAGGGCCAGCCTCATGATCAAGGCATCTGTCCCGTCCCGGTAATACCGGGGACGCACATGGATCTGTTCGAACCCGAAGCGAAGGTAGAGCTGCTGGGCGCGGGGGTTGTCGGCCCGGACTTCCAGGAGGAGGTCGGCAGCTTTCCGGCGCCGGGACTCGTCCACCAGAAACGTCAGGAGAGCCGAACCGATCCCGCGGCCTTCGAACTCGGGGACGACGGCGATCGTCTGGACATCCGCGATCGGCTCAATGCACATGAGGCCCGCGTAGCCCACAATGAGGCCGTCAACCTCAGCCACCAGGTAGCGCCGCGTCTCCGGCTGGGCCAGCTCGTCGTAGAACATGTGCAGGGGCCAGGCGTCCACGGGAAACAGCCGCCGCTCCAGCGCATCAACGGCGGGGACGTCGGCCTCGGTCATGTCCCGCAGCGTCACCCCGGCCACTTCCGGCGTGGGGGAAAGTTTCACAATGACCAGCTCCTCACAGGGCACGTTTCCTGGGACCCGGTACCTGCGCATCGGACTCCCTGAGGTACAGCGGCGTGGAATCCAGCAGCGGCTCCCCCAAGCCCAGCTTTGCTACGGCGAACCTGCCCAGCGATGCTGCGTGTGGCTGCGTTTCCGCGAAGTCCGGATGGGCCTTAAGCTCAGTGGCGTAAAGACCCGCACCAGCCCCGAAGACGGGCAGGTCCGGAAGCCCGGCGGCGAAGCCCACGTGGGGACCATCCACCAGCTCCGGCAGCTGATCTCCGGACACGGAGTAACGGGCCCAGTAGACCTCTTTGCGGCGGGCATCGGTGGCCACCAGGAACTCGGAAATGCCGGCCACGGAACTTGCCACCTCCACGGCGATCGCGTCCAGGCTCATCACGCCATGCAAAGGCTTGTTCCAGACAAACGCCAAGGTGCGGGCCGTGGCAATTCCGGAGCGGAGCCCGGTGAATGGTCCCGGCCCAACTCCTGTGACGATCGCGTCGATGTCAGCGCCGGCCACGGCTGCACGGGACAACAGATCCTGAATACCCGGGGCAAGGACCTCCGCGTGGCTGCGCGTGTCCTCGGTGGCGAAGGAATCCAGCACCCCGGCGTCATCGGAAACCAGTGCGGCACTGGCAACGGCAGACGTATCAATGGCAAGGATCAGCATCAGAGGCCCTCCTGGTCGGCAGACTGCAGCGCATCCGGCACGGTGCTCCACCGGGGGCCGAAGCCACGGAACACGATGGTTCGTGGCTCGTCGTCATCGTCGGTGTCGAAGTCAAGATCATCGAGGGTCCCGGCAGCCTCGCCGCCCACGGCCCTGTAGAGCTCCACTTCAAGGCGGCTCTCCGAGAGGTGTTCCACCCGGTCACGGCCCCACTCCACCACCGTCACGGACGTGTCCATGGTGTTTTCAAGGTCGATGTCGTCAATTTCGGCGGCAGACCCAAGGCGGTAGGCATCAACGTGCACCAGGTCCGGTCCGCCCGGGCGTGGACCGTCCGGCAGGTGGGGATGGATTCTGACCAACACGAACGTGGGCGAAATGATGCCTGCACGGACGCCCAGGCCCTCCCCCAGACCTTGGGTGAACGTTGTTTTCCCGGCTCCCAGTTCGCCGGTGAGAATCAGGAGATCTCCGGCCTCAAGTACCCCACCCAGCGCTGCTGCGAGCGCGTGGGTCTGCTCCGCCGTCGTAACCTTCAGCGTCCGTTCCCACTGCGGCTGGTTGTTATCCCGCTGGTCCCTGTCCGACTGGTTCACAGGGCCGCAGCTTCCGCGTCCCCGGTGACCGCCGGCAGTACACCGGGGGACGCAGCTTCATTGATGTAGGTCCGTGGCACGCGGCCGCTGATCCGCGTCACGATCTCGTAGTTGTTGGTGCCGGCGGCTGCCGCCCAGTCGTCGGCTGTTGGCCCGCCGGCGGCGCCGCTGCCGAACATGACTGCTTCGCAGCCTTTGAGCGACTCCGCTGCGTCAGCGCCCAGCGGCCCCAGATCAATGACCATTTGGTCCATGGCAATCCTGCCCACTACGGGGTAAGTGACGCCGTTGACCCGGACGGGGCCGCCTGTGGCTACCCGGGGCACTCCGTCCGCGTAGCCCAGGGGCACCAGCCCCAGGGTGCTTTCGCCGCTGGTGCGGTAGTTGAGGCCGTAGGACACGCCCTGGCCCTGCGGGACCTTCTTGCAGTTGGACAGCAGCGTCCTCACGGTCATGGCGGGGTGCAAGCCCAGCTCAGCCGAGGTTGCGCCCTCGAACGGGGACAACCCGTACACGCCCAGGCCAACCCTCACCAGGTCAAAGTGCGTATCCGGGCGGGACAGCGTTGCCGGCGTGTTGGCAAGGTGCCGGACCTCGGCGTCCACCCCCGCGTCCTCGGCAATGGCGATCACCTCCCGGAAGACGGCCAGCTGTTCGTCGGTTTCCGGTCGGTGCGGCTCATCCGCCACGGCAAGGTGGGAGAAAATCCCGACGACGCGCAGCAGTCCCTGGTCCTGGTATTCCATGGCCTGCCCCACCAGCTGGTCCCAGTCCTCGATGGTGCAGCCGTTGCGGCCCAAACCGGTGTCGACTTTCAGGTGGACGCGTGCAGGCCGTTCCTGCTCCCGGGCAGCGGTGACCACGGCGTCCAGTTCCCAGCCGGAAATTCCGACGTCGATGCCGGCGGCGACTGCCGCTTGGAAATTGCTCTCGCGGGTGTGCAACCAGGCCAGCATCGGCGCCTCCACACCGGCGGCACGCAGGGCGAGCCCTTCCGAGATGTGGGCTACACCCAGCCAGCGGGCGCCGGCGTCCAAGGCGGCCCGGGCAACGTGGACAGCCCCATGGCCGTACGCGTCCGCCTTCACCACGGCCATCACTGCGGCGGGCGAGGCGATGGCTACGAACTGCCGGACGTTGTGCCGCACGGCATCAAGGTCAATCACGGCAGACCGTTCCAGCACCGCTGCCTTTGCTACCGAAGGCCGTGCGCCGATCCCGATTTCTGCTGCCGCTTCATAAGTCACCCTAGAGATTCTAGTAGCGCCGCTGACTTCGGGTTAACTCCCCCGCTGCCCACGCCGGGGTGGCCCTCATGCGTCGGACAAGTGCGCGATCGTTGCGCGGGCGCGGCGCTGGGCCCCGGCCGGGATGTCCTTGACGATCGGTTCCAGGAAGGCGAACCGACGCACATACTGGCTGGACTGCCGTTCTTTCCTGGCGTTGGCACGCTGCCACCAATCGGCAATGTCTCCCCATCCCGGGGCAGCAAGCGAGCCTCCCACCTGCTGGACCGCCAGTGAGGCGCACAGGTTCGCGAACCGCAGCCGGTCCCCCAGGGTCCACCCCGCCAGGCATCCCACGATGAAGGCCGCCCCAAAGCAGTCCCCTGCCCCTGTGGGATCGGCGGCGGACACCGGCAGGGAGGGAACCCACTCTTCCTCCCCGGTCAGTGAGTCCACTGCCACTGCTCCCTGGGAGCCAAGGGTCACCACGGCCACGGGAACCCTGTCCGCCAGGGAATACAGCGCAGCCCAAGGATCGTCCTTGCCGGTGAAGGCCATTGCTTCGGGAGCATTGGGCAAAAAGGCGTGGAAGTTCTCCAGTTGCTCCAGCCTGCGTTCGGACCATTCCCCGGTGGGATCCCAGCCCACCACGCCAAACAACTTGGTGCCCGCGGACTTGGCGGCAAGCATCCACGGCTCCAGGTCCTCCCCCAGATCAGCCACTGCTGCGAGCGCTTCCGGCGGTGTGCCGATGAGCTCGGAGGCGCTGATCGGTGCGGGGTGGCCGTGGGTCACCATGGATCTGTCCTGGTTGACGCACATGGAAACGGTCACCGGCGAATGCCAGCCGGCAATGCGACGGGAGCGCGACAGGTCCACATGCTCCTGGTTCTCGAGGATCTGCCAGTTGTAATCGCCGTAGCCGTCGTCACCGAACGTTGCCGCCAGGTGGGTGCGCAGTCCAAGCCGTGAGGCCGCAATCGCCTGGTTTGCCACCCCACCGGGACAACTTCCCATTCCCTCGCTCCACACCTCTGTTCCCGGCTCCGGGGCATGCGGCAGGCCGGTGAAAATGATGTCCTGGAAAACTGTCCCCGTGAGCAGGAGGTCGCACCGGTTGTTGCCGTCCTGCCGGACAGCGGCCAGGGGGTCGTAACGTCGCTGGGGAATGGCCTCCATGCACGGCACACTACTCCGCGCCTTCCGGGCTGCATAGACTCTGAGCATGCGGCTCATGATCGCCGGCGGTGGCGGCTTCCGGGTTCCCCTTGTTTACCGTGCTTTGTGCTCGGCTCCATTCGCGGGGCTGATCAGTACGGTGGTCCTCTACGATGTGGACGCTGCACGGCTGGCGGCTATCCAAGCCGTCCTGGAGGACATGCCCGCCGGTGATGCGCCCAGTCCGGCAATTGTTGCCACCACCGATCTTCAGCATGCGCTGGAAGGGACCGGGATGGTGTTCGCGGCCATCCGTCCCGGAGGGACACTGGGACGGATGGCCGACGAAAAGGTGGCCTTGGACCTCGGCCTGCTGGGCCAGGAAACCACCGGCGCAGGCGGGATCTCCTATGCCCTGCGGTCCGTCCCGCCCATGCTCGAACTCGCCTGGGCCATGTGCCGGTATTGTCCCTCGGCATGGCTCATCAACTTCACCAACCCGGCAGGAATCATCACGGAAGCCCTGGTTCCCGTGCTGGGAAAGCGCGTGATCGGGATCTGCGATTCTGCCGGCGGCCTGGTCCAGCGGGCTGCCCGCACGGCAGGAGCGCCGTTGCCGGAAGGAAGGCTCGACGGCGTGGGCTACTTCGGGCTTAACCACCTCGGTTGGCTCTACCGCTTGGCGCCCGGCGGAAAGGACCTCCTGCCCGGACTGCTGGAAGACCCGCGGGCCCTGGCCACCATGGAAGAGGGCCGCTTGTTTGGCTCCGGAGTACTGCAGCGCCTTGGCTGCCTGCCCAACGAGTACCTGTATTACTACTACCAAACAGCGCAAGCCACTGCCGCCATCAAGCAGCAAAGCGAAACGCGTGGAGCGTCCATCCACCAGCAGCAAAGCTCGTTGTATCCCGTGCTTCCCCAGGCAGACCACCCGTACGCCGCCTGGGACTCGGCCCGCCGGTCCCGGGAGGAAGGCTACCTCGCTGAAGCCAGGGTGCACGGTGAGGAACGGAATGAGGCGGACCTCGCAGGAGGCGGGTATGAGCGGGTGGCGTTGTCCGTGATGCGTGCGCTCACCGGCGGCGGGGCCGCCCAGTTGATCCTGAACGTTCCCAATTCGCCCGTGGCGCCCACCGCCGGCCAGGACACAGCGGACGTTGCCGTAACCGGGCTGCCGGGAGACGCCGTCGTCGAGGTCCCCTGTGAAGTAACGCCCGACGGCGCTGTGCCGCTCGCGCAGGAACGTCCGGACGGGCAATTCCTCACATTGATGACGCGCGTCAAGGACGTTGAGCGGTTGGTGATCACCTCCGTGCGGGACGGCGAGCGCGATGCCGCGGTGCAGGCCTTTGCGGCGCATCCGCTGGTGGGCTCGGCACGGTTGGGGAGCCAACTCCTGGACGGATACGAGGCCGCTTTTCCCGAGGTCCGCCGACTGTGGCGCTGACTTGGCCTAGAGCTTCCGGTACATGACGTGGAGGCCCACGTAGCCGATTTCAGGGTGGTCGAAAGCCTCCGGCACGGTTGCCAGGATCTTGAACCCCATGGACTGCCACAACCACACAGCACGGACGTTGCTTTCCACCACTGCGTTGTACTGCATGGAACGGAAACCCGCGGCCTTCGCCTGTTCCAGGGAATAGGCGCACAGGGCCCGGGCGATTCCCTGGCCGGAATTGTTGGCCCCCACCATGTACCCGGCGTTGGCTACATGGCGTCCGCCCCCGGCCTGGTTCGCGTGGAACTCTCCCGTTCCCAGGATCCGGCCTGCGTCCTTTCCACCGGCCCGGGCCACGGCCACAAAGGTTTGGCCCGGGGCTTCCTTGGTCCACTTGTCCCGGGCTTCCCCTTCTGTGGTGTCGCGATCCCAGGTGAACGTTTCCCCCTCGCGGATCACGGGTTCCAGAATTGACCAGATGCCCGGCCAGTCCCCGGAAGTTGCCGGGCGGATCTCGAAATTCTGTTCTTGGGTCACAGCGCCCACGCTAGCAGTGTTGTCCACATAGCGGGGTTGCCGGATCGCTGCCTCGCCGGGCAGGAGTACTGTTTTCTGCAGGGCGAAAATGTCCTGTGATGTGAGTGTGAGGAGGATACGGGTGCCATTGATCCGCCGTGTGGCCTTCTTGTCATTGCATACCTCTCCCATGGAGCAACCCGGGTCGGGGGACGCCGGTGGAATGAACGTCTACGTGCGGGCCCTTGCCGTGGCACTGGCGGAGACCGGTGTGGAGGTGGAAATCTTCACTCGATCCACCAAAGCCAACCAGCCCGCCGTCGAACATCCCGGTCCCGGAGTCTGCGTCCACAACGTCATGGCCGGTCCGCCCCGCAAAATTCCCAAGGAGGAACTGCCGGAACTCCTCCACCACATGGTGCAGGAAATCGACAAGATCCGGCAGCAGCAACTGCGCGCCCGTTACGATGCCATCCACTCCCACTACTGGGTGTCCGGGGTGGCGGGGCTGGAATTGTCGGAGCTGTGGGACGTTCCGCTCATCCACACCATGCACACCATGGCGAAAGTGAAGAACCTCGTCCTGGAATCAGGAGAGCGGCCCGAGCCGCGCCGCCGTGAAGACGGCGAGCAAAGGATCGTCAATGGCGCCGCCCGGCTGATCGCCAACACACCCACCGAGGCGGAGGAACTCGTGTCCCACTATGGCGCGGACCGCGATCACATCGATGTTGCGCCGCCGGGGGTGGACCTGAAGGTCTTCACGCCATCGTTCCGCAAGAAATCGCGGGCACTCCGCGGTGTCCGGCCGCACAGCTTCCACATCCTGTTCGCGGGCCGCATCCAGCGCCTCAAAGGCCCACAAGTCTTCGTCAAAGCCGCCGGAATTCTGCGCCAACGCCGCCCGGACATTGATCTGGAAATGACCATTTTGGGATCGCTGAGTGGTTCCAAGGATTTCAACCTCCAGCACATCATCCACGAGGCCGGGCTGGAGGACGTTGTCACCCATAGGCCTCCCGTGGTGGCCCCCGAGCTCGCCAGCTGGTTCCGTTCCGCCGACGTTGTGGTCATGCCGTCCTTCAGCGAATCGTTCGGCCTGGTGGCCTTGGAAGCACAGGCGTGCGGAACACCCGTAGTAGCAACCAACGTGGGTGGCTTGTCGCGGGCGGTATCGGACGGTCGGACGGGGATTTTGGTGGAAGGGCACCATCCCTCCGACTGGGCTGACGCCTTGGAGGACCTGTATGACGACGTCCAGACCCGGGAGGGCATGGGACGGCTCGCGGCTACCCATGCGGAATCGTTCGGTTGGCAGCGCACCGCCGCCATCACCTTGGAGAGCTACCGGGAAGCCGTGGGAGGCTTGCTGGTACCCCGGCGCTGAGCCCTCAACCGTTTGTGTCCCCGCTGCTGGTAGATTGACGCGCACAGCCCATGAAGCCTGCGGCCGCATCCCGGCCGCACGCAACCAGCCGGAGGACAACGATGTCTGAACAGAAAACCTTGAGCGACCTCGAGATTGCCCGCAAAGCAACCATGAAACCCATTCAGGACGTTGCCCTGCAGGCCGGAATTCCCGTGGAAGCCCTGGAACTGTATGGGCCTTACAAAGCCAAGGTCAATCCGGCAAAGCTCGAGCCCACCAGCGGCAAAGCGCCCGGCAAGGTGGTGCTCGTCTCGGCCATGTCACCCACACCTGCTGGCGAGGGAAAATCCACCACCACCGTTGGCCTCGCCGACTCCCTGGCGCGGGCCGGTCACCGGGTCATGATCGCCCTGCGAGAGCCGTCCCTGGGACCCATCCTCGGAATGAAGGGCGGCGCCACGGGCGGGGGCTATTCCCAAGTGCTTCCCATGGACGACATCAACCTGCATTTCACCGGTGACTTCCACGCGATCACCTCGGCCAACAACGCCCTCATGGCCTTGGTGGACAACCACATCTTCCAAGGCAACGCCCTGAACATCGACTCCCGGCGCATGACCTTCAAGCGGGTGCTGGACATGAACGACCGCGCACTGCGGGAAGTGGTCATCGGGTTGGGTGGACCGGCGCAGGGCGTACCTCGGCAGGACGGCTTCGACATCACGGTGGCCTCGGAAATCATGGCCGTTTTCTGTCTCGCCACGGATCTTGACGACCTCCGCTCCCGGCTGGGTCGGATCACCTTCGGCTACACCTATGACCGCACACCGGTGACCGTCGCCCACCTGGGGGTGGAAGGTGCCCTCACCATGCTCCTGAAGGACGCCATCAAACCCAACCTGGTGCAGACCATCGCCGGCACCCCGGCCCTGGTTCACGGGGGCCCATTCGCCAACATCGCCCACGGATGCAACTCCCTGATCGCCACCCGGACCGCCATGTCACTTGCCGATGTAGTGGTCACCGAGGCCGGCTTCGGCGCCGACCTTGGAGCCGAAAAGTACATGGACATCAAGGCGCGGGTGGCAGAAGTGGCGCCAACCGCCGTCGTTATCGTGGCCACCATCCGCGCCCTGAAGATGCAGGGCGGAGTGCCCAAGGACCAGCTTGCCGGGCCCAACCCGGACGCCATGGAGGCCGGAGTGGAGAACCTGCGGCGCCACATCCACAACGTGGCAAAATTCGGGATCTCCCCCATCGTGTCCATCAACAAGTTCGCCACCGACACGGCGGAGGAACTTCAGTGGCTCCTCGCGTGGTGCGCCGCGGAAGGTGTGGCTGCAGCAGTCGCCGATGTGTGGGGCCGCGGCGGAGGAGGCGACGGCGGCGACGAGCTCGCCGCGAAGGTTGCCGCTGCTCTTGATGCACCCGGCGAGTTCCGGCATCTCTACCCGTTGGAGCTCTCAGTGGAGGACAAGATCCGCACCATCGTCCAGGAGATCTACGGAGCCGATGGCGTGGATTTCTCTGTGCCGGCCCTCAAGCGGCTCGCTGACATCGAGAAGAACGGCTGGTCAGGCTTGCCCGTGTGCATGGCCAAAACCCAGTACTCCTTCACCGACGACGCCTCCATGCTGGGCGCTCCCAAAGGTTTCAAGGTCCACGTCCGGGACCTCATCCCCAAGACCGGTGCGGGGTTCATCGTGGCCTTGACGGGTGCCGTGATGACTATGCCCGGGCTGCCCAAGGAACCGGCCGCGATGCGCATGGACGTCGACGCCGACGGCAACCCCACCGGCCTCTTCTAACCCCACAACCGGCCCTCTCTCACATCCCCACCCCCAAACCCGGGTCGCTCTCTCACATCCCACCCCCAAACCCGGCGGGATGTGAGAGAGGAACCACCAAAAGGCGACGGGATGTGAGAGAGGAACCACCAAAAGGCGACGGGATGTGAGAGAGGAACCACCAAAAGGGGGCGGGACGTGAGAGAGGAACACAACGCCCCCGCTTCGCCGTGAAGTTCACGGGAAACGGGGGCCTTCGGAAGTGCTGCGGCGTCAGCGCCGGGATTTGGTGCCCGGGGTTCAGCGCTCGATGTCACCACGGATAAAGGCTTCAACCTTTTCGCGGGCAAGGTCATCGTTGAACTGCTCCGGAGGCGACTTCATGAAGTAGCTGGAAGCGGACAACAGCGGGCCGCCGATGCCACGGTCCAGGCCGATCTTGGCAGCCCGGATGGCATCGATGATCACACCGGCAGAGTTCGGCGAATCCCACACCTCGAGCTTGTACTCGAGGGAAACAGGCGCGTCACCGAAATTACGGCCTTCCAGGCGCACGAAGGCCCACTTGCGGTCGTCGAGCCAGGCAACGTAATCGGACGGGCCGATGTGAACGTCGTCGGCGTGGAGCTCGGCCTCGACGTTGGAGGTCACGGCCTGCGTCTTGGAGATCTTCTTCGATTCCAGCCGATCGCGCTCAAGCATGTTCTTGAAGTCCATGTTGCCGCCAACGTTGAGCTGGTACGTGCGGTCCAGGGTGACGCCGCGGTCTTCGAAGAGCTTGGCCATGACGCGGTGGGTGATGGTGGCACCGATCTGGCTCTTGATGTCATCGCCAACAATCGGGATTCCGGCCTCGGTGAACTTGTCGGCCCATTCCTTGGTGCCTGCAATGAACACCGGAAGGGCGTTCACGAAGGCAACACCAGCGTCGATGGCGCACTGGGCGTAGAACTTGGCCGCCTGGTCGGAGCCGACAGGCAAGTAGCAGACCATGACGTCGGCCTTGGCTTCGCGAAGGGCCGCGACGATGTCCACGGCTTCCTCGGGAGCTTCAACGATGGTTTCGCGGTAGTACTTGCCCAGGCCGTCAAGGGTGTGGCCGCGCTGGACGGTGACGCCGGTGGAAGGGACGTCGGCAATCTTGATGGTGTTGTTTTCGCTGGCACCAATGGCGTCTGCAAGGTCCAGGCCCACTTTTTTGCTGTCGACATCGAAAGCAGCAACGAACTGAACATCGTTGACGTGGTACTGGCCGAACTCGACGTGCATCAGACCCGGAATGGTGGCCTTGGGGTCAGCGTCGCGGTAGTACTGAACACCTTGGACCAGCGATGCGGCGCAGTTTCCTACGCCGACTATGGCAACACGAATCGGATGTGAAGACACGGAACTCCTTTTGAGAAAAAACCTCAGGGTGCCAGGCGCAGCCCCGACTAGGGTTCAGGGCTCGACAACAGGCACGGCGCCATTTGGCGCACACTTGCATTGTAGCCAACACAACAGGGGCCGGGTTTGTTCCCCGGCCCCTGCTACTGAAGTTAACCCGCGCAGGCTATTTCTGAGCCCACAGGTTGATATCCGATTCAACGGCGAATTCGTCGATCGCGTTCAGCTCATCGGAAGTAAATGCCAGGTTGTTGATGGCACTGAGGGTGTCCTCGAGTTGCGCCACGCTTGACGCGCCCACCAGCGCGGATGTCACCGGCGAACCCTTGGGCTGGTCCCGGAGGATCCAGGCGATGGCCATCTGGGCCAGCGTCTGTCCCCGGCCTTCAGCGATTGCTTTCAGGCCCCGCACACGGTCCAGCTTGTCCTCGGTCAGTTGCGACTCAGAAAGGAAACGTTCCTTTGCGGCCCGGGAATCGGCGGGCACTCCATTGAGGTACCGGTCGGTGAGCATGCCCTGCGCCAGCGGCGAGAAGGCGATTGAGCCGGCACCCACCTGGTCGAGGGCCTCGTAGAGGTTGGGGGAACCATTTTCGGTCCATCGGTTCAGCATGGAGTAGCTGGGCTGGTGGATGAGCAAGGGGGTCCCGAGTTCCTTGAGGATCCGCGCCGCTTCGATGGTCTGCTCCGGTGTGTAGGAGGAGATGCCTGCGTACAGCGCCTTGCCTGACCGGACAGCGTAGTCCAAAGCGCCCATGGTTTCTTCCAGAGGAGTCTCCGGATCGGGGCGGTGGCTGTAGAAGATATCCACGTAGTCAAGGCCCATGCGGCCAAGGGACTGGTCAAGGCTGGAGATCAGGTTCTTGCGTGATCCCCATTCCCCATAGGGACCGGGCCACATGTAGTAGCCGGCCTTGGTGGAAATGATGAGCTCATCGCGGTATGGCTTGAAGTCATCCTTGAGGTGGCGGCCAAAGTTGGTCTCGGCGGATCCGTCCGGCGGCCCGTAGTTGTTGGCGAGGTCGAAGTGGGTCACCCCAAGGTCGAACGCCCGGCGCAGGATGGCGCGCTGCTCGTCAAAACGCTTGTCGTCACCGAAGTTGTGCCAGAGGCCCAGCGAGATGGCGGGGAGCTTGAGTCCACTGCGTCCAACGCGGCGGTAGGGCATGGTTTCATAGCGGTTTTCCGCGGCCGAATAAGTCATACCTACCATCCTGCCACCGCAGTTACGGGGGTGACGGCGCCGTCCGCAATGTGGGCGCCGTCACCTCCGCTCGGTACTCGGTTCAGGCGACGCGTACGACGGCGGCGCTGGACCCGGGCAGGGTCAAAGTCGCCTCTTCCAGAACTGCTTCGCCGTCGGTTGCCAGTAGCAGGGACCCTGCCACCGGCGTCGAGAGTGTTTCGTCCCCGAAATTGCAGATCACTCGAACATCGCCGCGGGACATCTGCAGCCAGTGCTCGTCGTCGTCGAACTCCACGGACGTATCCCCGAAGCCGCCTTCCACGAGTTCCGGCGTTTCGCGGCGCAACTGTGCCAAATCCTTGTAGAGCTGCAGCAAGCGTGCGTGGTGCCCCTGGGAGGCTTCGTCCCAGTTGAGCTTGGAGCGCTCGAACGTTTCCGGGTCCTGCGGGTCGGGGACGACGTTCGGATCCCACCCCATGCGCTCGAATTCCTTGATGCGTCCCTCAGCCGTGGCCTTGCCCAATTCCGGTTCGGGGTGGGACGTGAAGAACTGCCAAGGAGTGGTGGCGCCGTATTCCTCACCCATGAACAGCATGGGTGTGAACGGGGAGGTCATGGTCAGCACTGCACCGATGGCCAGCTTTCCGTAGGACAAGGAAGCCGTGAGCCGGTCTCCTATGGCACGGTTCCCGATCTGGTCGTGATTCTGCAGGCAGACCACAAGCGCTGACGGGTGGGCGAGGTCGTGCCGGATGGGCCGGCCGTGGTGCCTGCCACGGAAGCTTGAGTAGCTGCCGTCGTGCAGGAAACCGTGCTCCAGGACTTTCGCCAGGACGGCCAAAGAATCGAAGTCCGAATAATACCCGGTGGTTTCGCCGCTGAGGTTGACGTGGACGGCATGGTGGAAGTCGTCGCTCCACTGGCCGTCCAAGCCGTACCCGTTGTCCTTCCGGGGGTAAATCAGGCGTGGGTTGTTGAGGTCCGACTCCGCTACCAGGGTTTTGCCAACACCGGTTTCCGTTTCGATCCGGTCCGCCAAGGCACCGAATTCCTCCAGGATGTGCACTGCCCGCTCATCACGAAGGGCATGGACAGCGTCCAGCCTGAGTCCGTCCACGTGGTAATCCCGGAGCCACATGGCGGCGTTGTCCAGGATGTAGCGGCGGACGTCGTCAGAGCCTGGGCCGTCCAGGTTCACGGAGTCGCCCCATGTGTTGCCTTCCCCTGACTTCAGGTACGGCCCGAAGTTGGGAAGGTAGTTTCCGCTGGGTCCAAGGTGGTTGTAGACCACGTCCTGGATGACGCCCAAGCCGGCAGCGTGGGCGGCATCCACGAAACGCTGGTACGCGGCCGGGCCACCATAGGGCTCATGCACCGCGTACCAGAGCACGCCGTCGTAGCCCCAGTTGTGGACTCCGTTGAAACCGTTGACCGGCAACAGTTCCACGAAGTCCACGCCCAGGTCCACCAGGTAATCAAGCTTCGTGGCGGCAGCATCCAGCGTGCCTTCCGGGGTGAAGGTTCCCAGATGCAACTCGTAGATGACCGAGCCCTTGAGTTCCCGGCCCTTCCACCCACCGTCTTCCCACTGATGGGCTGAGGGATCAAAGGTGGAGGACAACCCATGGACTCCCTCCGGTTGCCTCCGCGAGCGGGGGTCCGGGAAGGGTCCTTCGCCATCAATCAGGTAGCCGTACGCGACGTCGCCTGCCGTGGCGGACACAGCGTCCGACGGCGCGCGCCACCAACCGGACGCGGCGCCGTCGTAATGGTGCTCCATGGCGTATTCCCGGCCGTCCGCCACCAAGCGGACCGAATCAGCGTTCGGTGCCCAGACGTCGTAACGGTCATTTCCAGCAGCGTGCTCCAGCATCATGCTCCCTTTGGATGTTTCAAGCGTGTGTTGCAGTGACGGTGTTGGTGGTTTCGGATCAGTCCGTGGGAACCAACAGTGCTACGGGGTATCGACCCAGCAGTGTTGCCAGCTGAACAGATCCGGCACCGTAAGTGGCCCCGGTGAGTTCATCGCGGACTCCGGTTGCCAGCTCAATGGCCGTATCCCGCCAACCGCCGTCGCCTGCCAGTCGCTTGGGCAGACGGGTAGCCACCGTGATGGCCCCCGGCTTGTCCTGTCCGCGATCAAACGCAACAACGTGGGCAGCGGCCTCGCCCCGTGCCTCCACTCCGCGGTACCCGCCGAACAATTCCGGCCGGTCCCTGCGGAGCCTCAACGCCCGGGAGACCACCAGCATCTTGGCGGCTTCCTCCGTGACGTCGGGCTGCTGTCCCGCGTCCAGGGCGGCCAGGGTTGCCACGCGGGCCTGGAAGTCCACGGGACGCCGGTTGTCCGGATCGGTCAGGGACCCATCACGGAACTCGGTGCCCTGGTAAACGTCCGGTACGCCCGGCATGGTGAGCTGGACCAACTTGGCGGACAGTGAGTTGGAGGTGCCGTAAGGTTCCAGCTCCGCCACGAAGTTTTCCAAAGCCCCGGCGACTTCCGGGACGTCGAACACGGCGTCGACGGCGGCAGCCAGGTGACGCTCGAACTCCGGGTCAGGATCGGTCCAGTTGGTGGAGTTCCCTGCTTCCCGTGCGGCCTTCAGCGCGTAGCCCTGAAGACGTTCACGGTCAGCCGGCCAGGCACCGGCGATTGCCTGCCACACCAGCGCAGCCAACGGACCATCCGGGATGGGTGCCAGGTCCTGGACAGTTCCCAGGAAGAGCTCCCACTCCGGAACCGCTTCCGAGATGACTGAGATCCGGGCCCTGGCGTCCTCGCTGCGCTTGGTGTCGTGCGTGCTCAAGGTGGTCATGGACAACGGCATTTCAGCGTTGCGAACCGCCATCCGCAGATGGAAGTCTGCCGTAGCCAACGCAAACTCGGTGGGCTCAGCGCCCACTTCTGTCAGGGTGCCCAGCCGGGTGTACCTGAAGAAGGCTGTATCCTCAACGCCCTTGGCCATGACCATGCCCGAGGTTTGCTGGAAGCGCCGGGCGAGCTCCCCGGAGGTATCCAGCAGATGGGGCTGGAGCACCTCAAGGATGTCCTTGAGTTCCGGCCGGGACTGCGCAGCGGAACGGACTGCCTCTTCCAGGATCTCCCTGCCATGCGGCAGGTAGGTGCGGTAGACCGGGAAGCAGCAAATGATCTCCGCGATCGCATCTGCCGCCTGGTCCTGCGGGAGGTTCGCCTCGGCCGGAACCAGCCTGGCGAGCCGCAGAACCTCGGACCTCAGGATGCCGTCCGCAATCCGGCGCTTGGTGTCATGGATCATCAGGTGGTAATCGGCCGGTTCGTCAGCGTCGCGGAGCCTGGCGTCCAGGGAGTCCAGGAATTCCTCGGCCGCAGGATCAACAAACAGGCGGTCTACGTCGGCCAGCGCGTCGTAGCCTGTGGTGCCTTCACAAATGAAGGTTCCGGGCAGCTTTTCTCCGGGTTCCAGAATCTTCTCCACCAGCAAGTACGCTCCACCGGTCACTTCGCGAAGACGCTTCAGGTACCCCTCGGGATCGGCCAGGCCGTCCGGGTGGTCAATCCTCAGGCCATCAACAAGGCCTTCATCAAACCAACGGACAATTTCCTGGTGTGCCTCGTCAAAGACCCAGGGCACTTCCACGCGGACTCCGGCCAGTGTGTTGACAGCGAAGAACCGGCGGTAGTTCAGCTCGGCATCTGCCCGCCGCCAGCCCACCAACTCATAGTGCTGCCGGGAGTGAACATCGCGGGCGCTGTCACCGTCGCTGTACGTGCCGTCAGCCAAGGGGAAGCGGTGATCGTAATAGTGCAGCTCGCCGTCAACGACCTTGAGGTCGTCAAGGTCGTCGTCGCTGCCCAGGACGGGGACGCGGACCTTGCCGCCGCCGAACTCCCAGTCAACGTCAAAGGCTTCGGCGTACTTGGAGCCCCTGCCTTCCTTCAACAGCTGCCACCACCAGGCGTTCTGCGCCGGAGTGGCCACGCCCATGTGGTTGGGCACGATGTCCGCCAGGACTCCCAACCCGTGATCGTGGGCCGCCCTGGCCAGGGCAGACAGGCCCTCAGCACCGCCGCGGGCCGGATCCACGCTGGTCAGATCCGTGACGTCGTACCCGTGGTCCGAGCCTTCTTCGGCGGTCAGGACGGGAGAAACGTAAACCCAATCCACTCCCAACGATTTCAGGTATCCCGTGAGTTTGGCCGCATCCTGAAGGGTGAAGCCTGACCTGATCTGGAGACGGTACGTGGAGACCGGAGTCCTCATGATTCCGTCGCTTCCCCGGAGTCGTCACCCTTGTAGTCGAACGGCAGGGAGGTGACAGCAGGAGCGGTGATGGATGCCGTTTCAGGCGTGCTGGTTTGGGTCAGCGCGGCCAGTGATGCAGCCACCGAATGGTCGGGCTCGACCTCGGGCTGGAGGTGGGCTCGGAGAACCACCAGGGATTTGCCGCTTACCTTCAGGTGCTGCTCGGGCTTGATGACGCCGGCTTCGGCTCCCTGTCCAGCGGTGTCGATCATGACGTCCCACGCCGGGGCGTATTCGTCGGAGGGGATGCGGAAGTCCACGTCCTCCTGGTCGGCGTTGAAGTAGAGCAGGAAGTTGACGTCCGTGATGCGGCGGCCCTGGGTGTCGAGGCCGTTGATGCCGTCTCCGTTCAGGAACACACCCACGGAGCGGCCAAAGGCTTCATCCCAGTCGGAGGGGCTCATGGTGGTTCCGTCGGCGTCCAACCATACGATATCCGGGAGCCTCTCGCCTTCGCCCCGGAGGACCGGGCGCCCGTCGAAGAAGCGGCTGCGGCGCAGGCTGGGGTGCTTGGCGCGCAGGGCACTCACGGCAGCAGTGAATTCAATCAGCGGCTGGTCGACGTTTTCCCAGTTGATCCAGGTCAGCTCGGAGTCCTGGCAGTACCCGTTGTTGTTGCCGTTCTGGGTCCTGCCGAGCTCGTCACCGTGCAGGAGCATGGGGACACCCTGCGAGAGGAACAATGAGGCGATGAAGTTCCTCTGCTGGCGGGCACGCAGGGCCAGCACTGTGGGATCGTCCGTAGGTCCTTCTTCGCCGCAGTTCCACGAGCGGTTGTGGGATTCGCCGTCGTTGTTGTCCTCGCCGTTGGCGTCGTTGTGCTTCTCGTTGTAGGACACCAGGTCCATCAACGTGAAGCCATCGTGTGCCGTGACGAAGTTGATGGAGGCGAACGGGCGTCGGCCCGAGTGCTCGTAGAGATCGGCCGATCCCGTGAGGCGGGAAGCAAACTCGCCCAGGGTGGACGGCTCGCCGCGCCAGAAGTCGCGGACGGTGTCGCGGTACTTGCCGTTCCATTCCGTCCATTGCGGCGGGAAGTTGCCTACCTGGTAGCCGCCGGGGCCAACATCCCACGGCTCAGCGATGAGCTTCACCTGGGAAACCACCGGGTCCTGCTGGATGAGTTCGAAGAACGTGGAGAGCTTGTCGACGTCGTAGAACTCACGGGCCAGGGTGGACGCGAGGTCGAAGCGGAAGCCGTCAACGTGCATTTCCGTAACCCAGTAGCGGAGGGAGTCCATCAGCAACTGGAGGGAATGCGGGCTGCGGACGTTGAGCGAGTTTCCGGTGCCCGTGTAGTCCATGTAGTACTTCTGGTCGTCTTCCACCAGCCGGTAGTACGCGGAGTTGTCGATGCCCTTGAAGGACAAGGTGGGGCCCAGGTGGTTCCCTTCGGCCGTGTGGTTGTACACGACGTCCAGGATCACTTCGATGCCGGCGCTGTGCAGCGCGCGGACCATGGCTTTGAAGTCCTGAACCTGCTGCCCGGTGTCACCCTTGGAGCTGTAGCTGTTGTGGGGTGCAAAGAACCCGATGGTGTTGTAGCCCCAGTAGTTGCTCAGGCCCTTGTCCTGCAGGATGCCATCGTTGACGAACTGGTGCACGGGCATGAGCTCAATGGCTGTGATGCCCAGCTTCTGCAGGTGCGAGATCACGGCGGGGTGCGCAACGCCCGCGTAGGTTCCGCGCTGCTCCTCCGGAACCTCGGGATGGGTCTGGGTAAGCCCCCTGACGTGTGCCTCGTAAATAACCGACTTGTGGTACGGAATCCTGGGAAGCTTGTCCCCGTCCCAGTCGAAGAACGGGTTGATGACGACGCCCAGCATCATGTGCGCTGCTGAGTCATCATCATTCCGGGACTCCGGGTCACCCATGGTGTAGGAGAACAGGGAGGGATCCCAGTCGATCTGCCGGTGCACAGCCTTGGCGTACGGGTCCAGGAGCAACTTGTTGGCGTTGAAACGTTGGCCCGCGTCAGGGTCATAGGGACCATGCACACGGTAGCCGTACTTCTGCCCCGGCTGAACCTGCGGCAGGTAGCAGTGCCACACGTAACCATCAACCTCTGTGAGCTCAACGCGGACTTCCGCGCCGTCGTCATCAAAGAGACACAACTCTACTTTTTCGGCCTTCTCGCTAAAAAGCGCGAAGTTGGTGCCGGTGCCATCGAATGTGGCGCCCAACGGATATGCCGATCCAGGCCAGACTTCCATGCGTTCTCCTCCAGATGATGCGAACAACTGTTGCAAGACTACAGAGGACCCCGGACACCAACAGTAACCTTAGGGTCTTGAAGTGTCGTATTCCGCGCTGAGCGTACCAATAACGCCCGGAAGTGCCGCCATGATGGCCGATGCTGTGACGGGACCGCCGCTGAAGGAGGCAGAAGCCGCTGCTCCCGCCCGTCCGTGCACGCTTGATGCCACCGCCGCTACAGCAGCCCACCGGTCGGGCCGCTCCAGTCCCAAAGCAGCGTAAGCGCCGTCGTCGTCGCCTATTGCTTCGGCGGCTTGCGACAACAAGGCGCCCAGGACGCCGGACAGAACGTCGCCGCTTCCAGCCGTTGCCATCCGGGCCGTGCCATCGGACTGGCTGAAAACCACGCCCGACGGCGACGCCACCAGTGTGGTGGCTCCCTTCAGGAGCACTGTGGCTCCGGTCAGCCGGGCCGCCTCACGTACCCAGTGCAAAGGATGCGATTCAACGTGGTCGCGGGTGCAGTGCACACCACGATCAGAGAGGAGTGTGGCGAGCTCGCCCGCGTGCGGGGTCAGGATCCACTGCGGCGGACAACGCCCGGGCAGGAGTCCCAGTGCCCCGGCATCGATTGCCACGGGCAGGTCGGCCGCCAAAGCAGCGTCCAGGGCATTGCCTGCCCTCTCCAACTGTTCCTCCCCGGCCACCCCGGGCCCCAGGACCCATGCCTGGACTCGGCCCGGATCGTCGGACTCCCAGAGTGCTTCAGGGGTACGGCCCAGCACCATCCGCGCTGCATCGTGTGGCCCCAGGTACCGCACCATGCCTGCCCCCGTGAGGGCCGCGGCGTGCACGCTGAGGACGGCAGCACCGGCAAAGCGGTCCGAGCCGGCCACCACGCCGAGGACACCGCGGGTGTACTTGTGTGCCCGGCGGGGCGGGCGGGGCAACAGCGTGCCAAGATCAGCGGAGGTGAGCCGGCGCACGGCAGCGTCTTTGGACGCCAAGTGGGGTTCAAGACCGATGGGCACCACCTCCACGCGCCCCGAGCAGCCCTCGCCCGGGTCCGCCATCAGCCCGGCCTTGGCTGCACCGAAGGTGACCGTAATATCCGCATCCAACACAGGCCAATGAACTTCACCCGTGGTGGGGTCCAGGCCGCTGGGAAGATCACAGGCAATGACCCGCCGTGGCGTCAGTTCACCGATCAACGCCACAAGTTCAGCCGACGTGCCGCGCAGGCCCCCGCGGGCTCCCGTGCCCAGCAGGGCATCGATCACCACGTCACTCCCCGCAGCCACCACAGCGATCTCTTCCACGTTCGCCGGTTCCAGCTCAAGGACCCGGCCACCGGCTCTGCCAAAAGCAGCCAGCGCCGCGGGATGGGCAGCAGCGTCGGCCAGTACCGCCGTCGTGCGCACCCCCCGCCCCGCCAGCAAGGCACCGGCATAGAGGCCGTCCCCGCCGTTGTTCCCCTTGCCGGTGAGTATCACCACGCTGGAGCCGGCAAGCTTCCGGTGGGCACGGACGTCGCGCACCACCGCTTGGGCCAGCCCGTACGCAGCCCGCTGCATGAGAACAGCGCCACCACCGGAGTCCAGGAGCGGTTGTTCCGCATCCCTGATCTGTTGTCCGGTGAAGGCGCTGATCATTGTTCTGTTATGCCTGTTCTAGCCCTCGGCAATGACCGTGGCAGTAGCTATGCCGCCGTCATGGCTGATGGACAGGTGCCAGCGCTTGACGCCCTTGGACTCGGCCACGGCCAGCACGGTGCCTTTGACCTGAACAGTGGGACCGTTCTGGTCAAGGCCGATCCAGCAGTCCTGCCAGTTCATGCCGGCCGGCGCGCCGAGCACCTTGGCCACGGCTTCCTTCGCTGCGAACCGGGCAGCCAAAGAGCGGGTGTTGAGCTCGCGTTCCGCGGGAACAAACAGACGGTCCCTGAGGCCGGGGGTCCGTTCCAATTGCTTGCCGAACCGCTCGATGTCTACAACGTCTACGCCAATGCCAACAATCATGGCGTTATTCTACGGTCACGCTCTTGGCGAGGTTACGCGGCTGGTCGACGTCGTAACCCTTCGCGCCGGCAAGTTCAGCAGCAAAGATCTGCAGCGGAACGGTGGTCAGCAGCGGCATCAGCAGCGTGGGCGTCTCCGGAACGTAGAACACGTGCTCTGCGTAGTCCTTGACCGACTCGTCGCCTTCTTCAGCGATCACCAGGGTGCGGGCACCGCGTGCACGGACTTCCTGGATGTTGCTGACCACCTTGGAGTGCAGGGAATCGCGGCCACGCGGGGACGGAACCACAACGAACACCGGCTGGCCATCGTCGATCAGGGCGATCGGACCATGCTTCAGCTCGCCTGCAGCGAATCCTTCAGCGTGGATGTAGGCAATTTCCTTGAGCTTCAAAGCGCCTTCAAGGGCAACCGGGTAGCCAACGTGGCGGCCGAGGAACAGCACGGACTTCTCGTCCTTCATGCTGCGGGCCAGTTCACGCAAGGGTCCTGCGTTGTCCAGGATGTGCTGGATCTTGGCCGGGATCTTGTTGAGGTCCGCGAGGACGTCCTTGATCTGGCCGGAGAAAATGTTTCCGCGCAGCTGGGCGAGGTAAAGGCCCAGCAGGTAGGCAGCAGTGATCTGTGCCAGGAAGGCCTTGGTGGAAGCAACAGCGATTTCCGGGCCGGCGTGGGTGTACAGCACGGCATCCGATTCACGCGGAATGGTGGAACCGTTGGTGTTGCAGATGGAGATCGTCTTGGCGCCTTGCTCGCGGGCGTAACGGACGGCCATCAGGGTGTCCATGGTCTCGCCGGACTGGCTGATGGACACCACCAGAGTGTTGGAGTCAACGATCGGATCGCGGTAGCGGAACTCGTGTGCCAGCTCCACCTCCGTGGGGATACGGCACCAGTTCTCGATTGCGTACTTGGCAACCAGGCCGGCGTAGGCAGCGGTACCGCATGCCAGGACAATGATCTTGTCCACCTGCTTGAGCAGTTCCGGATCGATGCGGAGTTCGTCGAGCGTCAGCTTGCCGTCGAGGTCGGAACGGCCCAGCAGGGTCTGCGCCACGGCGTCGGGCTGATCGTGGATTTCCTTCTCCATGAAGGAGTTGAAGCCACCCTTTTCAGCGGACGCCGGATCCCAGTCAACGTGGTATTCCTTGCCCTCGGCCGGTGCGCCGAAGAAGTCGGTGATCTCCACCGAGTCAGCCGAGATGGTGACGATCTGGTCCTGGCCCAGTTCCACGGCACGGCGGGTGTAGTCGATAAAGCCGGATACGTCGGAGCCGAGGAAGTTCTCACCTTCGCCAAGGCCAACCACCAGCGGGGAGTTGCGGCGGGCAGCAACGACGACGTCGGGCTGGTCGGCGTGGACTGCAAGGAGGGTGAAAGCGCCCTCGAGGCGCTGGCACGCGAGGCGCATCGCCTCGGTGAGGGTGCCGCCGTCGGCGAGCTGCGTGCGGAAGATGTCGCCCAAGAGCGCTGCTGCTACTTCGGTGTCGGTTTCGGATTCGAAGGTGACACCCTTGGCCAGCAGTTCCTGCTTGAGTTCAGCGAAGTTTTCGATGATGCCGTTGTGGATGACTGCCAGGCGGCCGCCGTCTGAGAGGTGAGGGTGCGCGTTGCGGTCCGTGGGACCGCCGTGCGTTGCCCAGCGGGTGTGACCGATACCGGTCAGGGATTCCGGGATGGGATTTTCTTCCAGTTCACCGATCAGGTTGCTCAGCTTGCCGGACTTTTTACGGGACGAAATTGCCCCGTCAGCCACCACTGCGACGCCAGCGGAGTCATAGCCGCGGTATTCAAGACGACGCAGCCCTTCCACGACGACGTCAAGGGCGCTGTGACCAGCTGCCTTGCGAGACGAATTGCCAACATAGCCTACGATTCCACACATGGGCACAAGCTTAGCGGCAACTGCAAACAACTGATGTGGGACGTCCCAGCTCCAGTGCCGGTTTAGAGACGATGGTCACGGACAGTTCACTTGTCCGTGGTCGCGCATTTCCTGATCAGCCACGCGAAGGGCAGAATCATGAGCGTGACTTTGCAACGCACCGAAGCCAACAGCGACGGCGCTTCCCCTTTTGTTGAGCTGGACCGCCAGACCTGGTCCCGGCTCGCAGCACAGATGGAGCAGCCCCTCAACGAAGAGGACATCTTCCGCCTGCGCGGCCTCGGAGACCCCTTGGACATGAAGGAGGTGCGGGAGGTCTACCTTCCCCTTTCCCGGCTCCTCCACCTCTACGTGCAGGCATCCCACCAACTCCACGCCGCCACCACCACGTTCCTGGGCGAGCAGACCCAGCGCACGCCTTTCGTGATCGGTGTGGCCGGCTCTGTGGCCGTGGGTAAGTCCACCATTGCCCGTGTGCTCCGCGAGATGCTCAGGCGCTGGCCCGGTACCCCCAACGTGGAACTGATCACCACGGACGGATTCCTCTACCCCCTGGGCGAGCTCAAGCGCCGGCATCTCCTTGAACGGAAGGGCTTTCCGGAGTCCTATGACCGCAGGGGGCTCCTGAGGTTCGTATCTGAAGTCAAAGGCGGCGCCGAGGAAGTGCGCGCCCCGTGGTACTCGCATGTCACCTATGACATTGTGCCCGGCAAGGAAGTGGTGGTCCGCCGCCCTGACGTCCTGATTGTGGAGGGCCTCAATGTCCTGGCACCCGCGCGCCCCCGCATGGATGGCAAGCAGGGCTTGGCCGTCAGCGACTTCTTCGACTTCTCCATCTACGTTGATGCCAAAACTTCCTACATCGAGGAGTGGTACGTGGACCGCTTCCGGAAACTGCGCAGTACGGCATTTGCCCAGCCGGAATCCTATTTCCACCGTTACGCCACGCTCTCCGATGATGACGCCGAATCAACGGCACGGGGAATCTGGAAGCGGATCAACGAACCCAACCTGGAAGAGAACGTGTTGCCTACCCGTGGACGGGCTCAACTGGTGCTCACCAAGGATGCGGATCACTCCATCCGGCGCATGCTGTTGAGGAAGGTCTAGCGTGGTTTCACCGGCCGGAAAACTGCCGGGCCCCGGACCCCTGCCGAGCCGCCGCGCCTTCGCCGGGTTCCTTGCCGCAGGGGCCTCCATGGCTGCCGTGGCCGCCTGTTCCGGGCCAGGAACCGCCCCCTCCCCCGCTGCAGGCACAGGGGCCACGCCAGGACTTGCCTCCGCATCGCCGTCAGCAATGCCCACCGCCAATGCCACCCCGTCCGCCGCGCCCACCACGGAGGCCGCAGCATCCGAGGTACCAAGCAGCCCCTCTCCTTCCAGCACCGCGGCCAGGCAGTTCTCCATCACCGATCCCACCAGCCCATGGGTGGTGGTCAACAAGCACAGACCGTTGAACCCGCGGGATTTCGTCCCCGCCGACCTTGTGCAGCCGTCCATCCGCCTGGCGGTGGGCGGTGAAGCTGCCCTCCTCAACAGCACGACGGCGGCCGCCGCGGAAAAGATGTTCGCGGCCGCGGCCGCCGATGGGGTCGTGATGACCCTCGCATCGGGTTACCGCTCCTACGCCACCCAGGTGACCACCTACAACGGTTACGTTGCCAGCACCGGACAGGCCGCCGCGGACCGCGCCTCTGCCCGCCCGGGACATTCCGAGCACCAGACCGGGTGGTCCTTTGATATTGGCGACGGCGGCGGGGTATGCAGCTTCCAGCCGTGCTTCGCCGAGCAACCCGCCGCCACTTGGGCTAAAGCCAACGGCGCCCGGTTCGGCTTCGTGGTGCGGTACCCCTGGATGTTCCACGACACTACCGGCTACTTCTACGAGTCCTGGCACCTGCGGTACATCGGGGTGGAGGCCGCTACTGACATGGCCGCCCGCGGGATCTCCACGCTGGAAGAGTATTTCGGGCTGGAAGCAGCCCCGGACTACCTTTAGGACGAAGCAAAGGCCCGTCCCGGTGATCAGAACAGCAGATCAGCCGGGGACGGGCCTTTGTTGATTCTTCGGACGGGAGCTGATCCTAGACGGACAGCCCGCTGGAAACACCCAGTCGATCCTGCACTACGGCAGCGAGGCTCTTGCAGATCCGCTCGGCAGTATCCATGTCTGCGGCTTCCACCATCACCCGGACCAGGGCCTCGGTACCGGACGGGCGCAGCAGCACACGGCCGGTTTCACCGAGCTCCACTTCTGCGGCGGCCACTGCCGCCGCAACGCCCTCGTCAGTACCGGCACGGCCCTTGTCCACGCCCTTGACGTTGATCATCAGCTGCGGGAGCTTGGTCATTGCTGTGGACAGGTCCTTCAGGGTGCGGCCGGTCAGGGCCACCTGGGCTGCCAGCTGCAAGCCCGTCAGGACGCCGTCACCGGTGGTGGCGTAGTCGGAGAAGATCACATGTCCGGACTGTTCGCCGCCCAGGTTGTAGCCGCCGTCGCGCATGCCTTCCAGGACGTAGCGGTCTCCGACTGCAGTCTCCAGGATGGTGATCCCGGCGTCGCGCAGGGCCAGCTTGAGCCCCAGGTTGCTCATGACGGTGGCCACCAGGGTGTTGTCCTTGAGCTTGCCGGCCTTGTTGAGGGCCAGGGCCAGGATCGCCATGATCTGGTCCCCATCCACTTCGTTGCCTTCGTGGTCCACTGCAAGGCAGCGGTCAGCATCGCCGTCATGGGCTATTCCGAGGTCTGCTCCGTGCTTGACCACGGCTTCCTTCAGCGGTCCCAAGTGTGTGGAGCCCACGCCTTCGTTGATGTTGAGGCCGTCGGGTTCGGCGCCGATCACCACCACGTCCGCGCCGGCATCCTTGAAGACCTCGGGTGAGCAGCCGCTGGCCGCACCGTGGGCGCAATCCAGGACGACTTTGATCCCATCGAGCCTCTGCGGCAAGGTACCCAGCAAGTGCACAATGTAGCGGTCCTCGGCGTCCGAGAAGCGCTGGATGCGTCCGACGTCGGCGCCAACCGGCCGCTGGGGTTCCTTGCCCAGCTGCGCCTCTATGGCGTCTTCGACGTCGTCCGGGAGTTTCTGGCCACCGCGGGCAAAGAACTTGATGCCGTTGTCCGGGGCGGGGTTGTGCGAGGCGGAGAGCATGACGCCGAAGTCGGCGTTGAGGTCTGCCACCAGGTAGGCCGCTGCCGGGGTCGGCAGGACGCCGGCGTCGTAGACGTCGATGCCCGAGCTGGACAGCCCGGCCTCCACGGCGGCGGCGAGGAACTCGCCACTGGCCCGGGGGTCCCTTGCGACGACGGCCCGTGGCCGCTTGCCGTCTGTTGCGCGGTCATGGCCGAGTACGACGGCGGCGGCCTGAGCGAGCTGCATTGCCAGCTCTGCGGTGAGCAATCCGTTCGCGAGACCGCGCACGCCATCTGTTCCAAATAATCTAGACATCGGGTCAAGTTTAGACGACGTGGGGACTGCAGCGATTCAACAGGAGCATCGGTGCGTCACATGTATGTGGTGGCTCACTTCGGAGGCGGCAGCCACAACGACCATTGGGCGTTAACGGCGAAAGCCCGCCCCGCCGGTGTGGCGGAACGGGCTTTCGGGTAAGCGAAGATTAACGCTTGGAGTACTGCTGAGCCTTACGGGCCTTCTTAAGACCGGCCTTCTTACGCTCGATGACGCGGGCGTCGCGGCTGAGGTATCCAGCCTTCTTGAGCGTGGCGCGGTTGTTGTCGACGTCGATCTCGTTCAGTGAACGAGCAACGCCGAGGCGCAGTGCGCCGGCCTGGCCTGAGATGCCACCACCGTGGATACGGGCGATGACGTCGTAGGCGCCTTCGAGATCAAGGATCTTGAAGGGCTCGTTGACATCCTGCTGGTGCAACTTGTTCGGGAAGTAGTTGTCCAGCGTGCGGCCGTTAATGGTCCACTTGCCGGAGCCCGGTACAACGCGAACGCGTGCAACGGCTTCCTTGCGGCGGCCAACAGCTGCGCCGGCAACGGTCAGTGCCGGGCGCTCCTTCTTGGGAGCATCCTCGGCAGCGTTGCTGCTTTCAGAGGTGTAGCTGGTGAGGGTTTCCTCGGCCTCGACGGCTTCGGCGGTCAGTTCTTCGTTCTGAGCCACGGTTCTCCTTGTAATAAAAAGTTTAGTTGGTGGCCAGGACTACTGGGCGACCTGGGTGATTTCGAAAGTCTTCGGCTGCTGTGCAGCGTGGGGGTGCTCAGCGCCACGGTAGACCTTGAGCTTGCCCAACTGCTGTGCAGCGAGGGAGTTCTTGGGGAGCATGCCCTTGATGGCCTTCTCAACAGCGCGAACCGGGTTGGATTCCAACAGCTCGGCGTAGTTGACGGAGGTCAGGCCGCCCGGGTAACCGGAGTGGCGGTATGCGCGCTTCTGCTCCAGCTTGGCGCCGGTGAGGGCAACCTTCTCAGCGTTGATGATGATGACGAAGTCGCCCATGTCCATGTGGGACGCAAAGGTCGGCTTGTGCTTTCCGCGCAGCAGTGTTGCGGTCTGGCTGGCAAGACGACCAAGGACAACGTCGGTGGCGTCAATGACGTGCCACTGGCGGTTGATATCGCCGGGCTTCGGGGTGTACGTACGCACGGTTTTGCCTCGTTCTTGTTCTGGCGTTCATGTTTTAGGCCACACGCAGTGAGGCGTGTACCTACTATGTATGCGCTACCGGAGCAGAGGTGAGGGCTCTATGTACCAGTTGTCCCAGGATCCCGATATGCCTCCTGGGTTAGCGATCCTGCAACTGGATCCCCTGAGTAGGCATGTGTCATCGAGATAGGACACGCACAACGACTCCCTACGATACCGTCAACGGCCCTTCCGGGTCAAAACGGGGATTACTGCCTGCGTGCCCGGGTAAGTTCGGCGCGGGCCAGGAGCTCAGCGTCCGAGGGATAGGCCACTTCTTCCAGGACCAGGGGATGCGGGGCTGCCAGCACGGATTTGGCATCGCGCCTCCGTTCCAGCAGACGTTGGTGGAGCCACTCAGGGCTCTCCAGTCCGCCCCCCACCCGCAGCGCGGACCCCACCAGTGAGCGCACCATGTTGTGGCAGAACGCATCGGCCTGCACCGTGGCCACAATCACTCCCCCGGGTTGCCGGTCGAAGGAGAACACCTGCAACTCCCGCACGGTGGTTGCCCCCTCCCGGGGCTTGCAATACGAGCGGAAGTCCTGAAGACCCAACAGCGCCTGCACTGCATGGTTCATCAGGGGAACGTCCACTTCGGACTTGTGCCACAACGTGATCCCGCGGAGGACGGGATCCCAGGCAGCCGGGCCGTCGGCAATCCTGTAACTGTACTTGCGCCACAGCGCGGAGAACCGGGCGTCAAAGCCCTCCGGCGCCACACCGGCGTCGTGGACTTCCACTGCACCGGTCAGGTCCCCCAGAATGCGGCTCAACGCCCCACGGAGCCGACGCAAAAGTGCGACGGCGGGATCGAGCTCATGCCCCCGCGGCAGTCCCAGCCACTCGGCTTCGGTGATATCCAGATGCACCACCTGGCCGCGGGCATGCACGCCGGCGTCGGTCCTCCCTGCAACAGTGACACGGATGTGCCTCTGCAGAATGAGCCCAAGCGCTTCTTCAAGGGATCCCTGGACGGTGAGCCTGCCAGGCTGGACGGCCCAACCGCTGAAGGGCGTGCCGTCATAGGAAAGGTCAAGGCGGATACGCAAAAACCCGCCGCCCTCCGAAACGGGGGCAGCGGGTTTTTGTTCGTTCATGAAACCAAGTCTACTGAAAGTTACTTCTTGTCCTCAGCGGCCGGAGCCTCTTCGGTCTGAGCTTCTTCAGACTCGGCTGCATCAGCGGCCGGAGCCTCTTCAGCTGCGGGTGCTTCAGCGGATTCGGTTTCAACAACCTCTTCCTCGGCAGCCGGAGCAGCCTTGGCAGCAGCGTTGGTTGCTTCAGCAACTACGGCCTGCTTGGGGGAAACGGGCTCCAGAACCAGTTCGATGACTGCCATGGGAGCGTTGTCGCCCTTGCGGTTGCCGATCTTGGTGATGCGGGTGTAGCCACCATCGCGGTTGGCAACGGCGCCGGCGATGTCGGTGAACAGCTCGTGGACAACGCCCTTGTCGCTGATCAGGCCGAGAACGCGGCGGCGGGAAGCGAGGTCGCCACGCTTGGCGAAGGTGACCAAACGCTCTGCGTACGGCTTCAGGCGCTTGGCCTTGGTGACCGTGGTGGTGATGCGCTTGTGCTCAAAGAGAGCAGCTGCCAGGTTCGCGAGCATCAAACGCTCGTGAGCCGGGCCGCCTCCGAGGCGCGGACCCTTAGTGGGGGTAGGCATAGTTATTTCTCCTGTTATGTAAGCCGTTGGGTTCCATCACTGGATCCAGCGGCCAAGATCTGCTGTTTAGAGCTCGTCGTCGCTGAACGCGGCGTCGTCCTCTTCGATGGCTGCGGCGCGGGCTGCAAGATCGAAACCGGGAGGGGAGTCCTTGAGGGACAGACCCAGTTCCACGAGCTTTGCCTTGACCTCGTCGATGGACTTCGCACCGAAGTTACGGATGTCCATCAGGTCAGCCTCGGAGCGGGCAACGAGTTCACCCACGGTGTGGATGCCCTCACGCTTGAGGCAGTTGTAGGAACGGACGGTGAGGTCCAGATCCTCGATCGGCAGAGCCATGTCTGCTGCCAGGGCAGCGTCCGTCGGCGACGGGCCAATCTCGATACCTTCAGCTGCGGTGTTCAGCTCACGGGCCAGACCGAACAGTTCCACCAGGGTGGTGCCTGCGGAAGCAACGGCGTCGCGGGGGGCGATTGCCTGCTTGGTCTCGACGTCGACAATGAGCTTGTCGAAGTCGGTGCGCTGCTCAACACGGGTAGCTTCCACGCGGAAAGTTACCTTCATGACCGGCGAGTAGATCGAGTCGACCGGAATACGGCCGATCTCGGAATCGCCGGACTTGTTCTGAGCTGCCGAAACGTAGCCACGGCCGCGCTCGATGGTGAGTTCGAGTTCGAACTTGCCCTTCGAGTTCAGTGTGGCAATGTGCAGATCCGGGTTGTGGAATTCGACACCGGCCGGCGGAGCAATGTCCGCAGCGGTGACGACTCCGGGGCCCTGCTTGCGCAGGTAAGCCACAACCGGCTCATCGTGCTCGGAGGAAACCGAAAGGTTCTTGATGTTCAGGATGATCTCGGTGACATCTTCCTTGACACCCGGAACCGTGGTGAACTCGTGCAGCACGCCATCGATCCGGATGCTGGTTACAGCGGCACCGGGGATGGAGGAGAGCAGGGTACGGCGGAGTGAGTTTCCGAGGGTGTAGCCGAAGCCCGGCTCCAGGGGTTCAATGATGAACCTGGAACGGTTTTCGGATACTACTTCTTCGGACAGGGTGGGGCGCTGTGCAATGAGCACTTAGGTTTCCTTTCAGCGAGCATCCGCTATATGACGCAACACAGGTGGTGGAAATCGGCTTCGGTTTCCAGCCTGACCAGCCGGGCCATGCTTATGAAGGGTCGGAACCATTCACAGCAGGCCCGGCCGGTCAGGCAGGGAAGACCTAATTAGACGCGGCGACGCTTCGGGGGGCGGCAACCGTTGTGGGCGCTGGGGGTGACGTCCTGGATGGAGCCAACCTCGAGGCCAGCGGCCTGAAGCGAACGGATTGCGGTTTCGCGTCCTGATCCCGGGCCCTTGACGAATACGTCAACCTTGCGCAGGCCGTGCTCCTGGGCGCGCTTTGCAGCGGCTTCAGCAGCCATCTGGGCAGCGAACGGAGTGGACTTGCGGGAACCCTTGAAGCCAACCTCACCGGCGGAAGCCCATGAGATGACAGCACCGTTCGGGTCCGTGATGGACACGATGGTGTTGTTAAAGGTGCTCTTGATGTGCGCCTGGCCAAGCGCAATATTCTTCTTATCCTTGCGACGCGGCTTACGAACCGCTCCACGAGTCTTCGGGGGCATTGTTTCTCCTACAGAAAGTTATCGGGGGAAAACCAGGTCAATCCCGAGGGATTAACGTCCGGCCTTCTTCTTGCCGGCGACGGTGCGCTTCGGACCCTTGCGGGTACGTGCGTTGGTCTTCGTACGCTGTCCGCGTACGGGCAGGCCCTTGCGGTGGCGCAGGCCTTCGTAGCTGCCGATCTCAACCTTGCGGCGGATATCAGCGGCTACCTCGCGGCGAAGGTCACCCTCAACCTTGTAGTTGCCTTCAATGTAGTCACGCAGCTGGACCAGCTCGGCGTCAGTCAGGTCCTTGACGCGAACGTCGGCGCTGATGCCTGTGGCAGCCAGGGTTTCGTGTGCACGGGTCTTGCCCACGCCGTAGATGTAAGTAAGCGCAATTTCCAACCGCTTTTCGCGGGGAATGTCTACGCCAGCGAGACGAGCCATAGTGGCGGTACTCCTTGAATAAACCGGAGGTCGTAGGCAGTACACCCACACGTACTGTGTGGCCCCAGCCTCCGACCGGGGGTCCGCTGACCAGGCTCTGTACTGCAGTCCTGGCACAGCTTGTGCTGCCTTTATTTACTTGCGTGGGCTAGCAACCCAGGTTTGCCCTTTCGGGCGCTGATTCCCGGAAGGGGAATTAGCCCTGGCGCTGCTTGTGGCGCGGGTTCTCGCAGATCACCATGACCCGGCCGTTACGGCGGATCACTTTGCACTTGTCGCAGATCTGCTTGACGCTCGGCTTGACCTTCATGGCGTTCCTTTGCGTGTTTTGCAGTTGATCTGCTGGAGCGGTTCGGCATTATTGCCTGGCCGCCCAGCAATTTACTTGTAGCGGTAGACGATACGACCACGTGTGAGGTCGTATGGGCTGAGCTCCACCACTACGCGGTCCTCCGGGAGAATCCTGATGTAGTGCTGACGCATCTTCCCAGAGATGTGTGCGAGAACGACGTGCTTGTTGGTGAGCTCAACACGAAACATCGCATTGGGCAGCGCCTCAGTCACAACGCCCTCGATCTCAATGACCCCGTCCTTCTTGGCCATATCCTCCGCTAACTGTTGTTTGCCGCCGTCCTTCAGTAGGCACCGAAGATCCAGCGGACGTTTTTTGTTTGCTTGGCCGCCTTGGGCCACGACACCAAAAAGGGCGTGGCTGCACAGACAACCAACAAATAACTCTACGCCACTGAAGCCGGAAAGTTAAATCCGACAATGGTAGCGCACGTATCGCAGCCCGTCACTCCCCCACGGGCCGGTAGGCCGGGAAGTCACCTGCCGCCGTCGAGACGCTCTCCGCGGACAGTACACCGTCCAGGATGGCCAGCCGCACCGCTTCCGCCGCCGCACTTTGGAGCGTTATCAGGGACACCTGCCGGGCCTGCCCAGTACTTCGGTCCAGGGCCACCGAGCCGGTAGCCAGCGCGAACACCGTGTCGCCATCGGCAAGCGTATGGGACGGATCCAACGCCCGCGCAAGCCCGGCATGCCCGGCATTTGCGGTCCGCTTGCACTCAGCAACATCCAGCACGGCATTCGTCGCAATGACAACGAGCGTTGTGTTCAGGCCGGGTTGCGCGGCTTGCGATTGATCATCCCCGGCCTGCAGGTCCGCAGGACCAAACCGGGGCGATCCCAAGGCGTTGACGATTGCGATGGCACCCACTACCACACCGTCGTCGAGTTCGATCGAAGACGTCCCCACGCCGCCTTTGTACTGGCCGCGGGCAATGACGGCGCCGGTCCCGGCGCCGGTGTTTCCACGCTCGACGGCGGCATGGTCACCGGAGGCGAACGCCGCGGCGGCTGCCTGGTAGCCCATGTCGAGGCCGGGCCGTGCCTGGACGTCGCCGCCCCGCCCGAGGTCGAAGATCGCTGCGGCCGGAACAATCGGCACCACGGTTCCCGGGACGGCAAAGCCACGCCCATGTTCTTCGCACCAGTGTTGGGCACCCGCCGCGGATACCAGTCCGAACGCGCTGCCGCCGGTCAGCACCACGGCATCCACGGTCGACACCAGGGTGGTGGGATCCAGCGCATCTGTTTCGTGGGTTCCGGGACCACCCCCGCGGACGTCCACGGATCCCACGGTCCCCGGCGGAGGAAGCACAACAGTGACTCCGGACAACCACCCCTCCCCCACCCTCTGCACATGCCCAACCCGGATGCCAGCAACATCGGTGATCGAATTCATGGCTCCATTCTCCACTGGTGAGACAAAACGGACAGCCCAGCAACAAATGGGAGTCCGGCCTCAAATACGAACAAGTGAGTAACGCCGAGTAAACGGGTTGGGAAGTGTAGGCCAACTATCCCGGAGAGGCGGTTTTTTGGCGCTGACCTGCTCTTTCGGTGTGATGAGCTTGGCCTGTCGCCGCCCGCCTCGTGGTGCGGACGCCCCCCTTCTTTCATTCGAAACCGTTAGTGGAACATGACTGCCCCTTTGACTCATGAACACAGCCCCGCGCCGGAAAACGGCCGGGCGAACCTCCAGCCCGGCGCTGGAGATACTGGCCGGGGACATGCGCCCGGAGCCGCGCCCGGCTCCCGTCCGGCCAGGAAATGGTCCGCACGCAGCCGGAAAGACTTCCTGGTCTTTCTTGCCCTCGCCTTGCCAAACCTGGCCCTGATTGGCACGTTCACCTACTGGCCGCTGATCAACAACATCTATTACTCCACCCTGGACTGGACGCTGGGATCGGCGTCAGCCACGGTGGTGGGGTTCCAGAACTACCTGACCTTCTTTGGAAGCGAGGACGCGGCCACAGTCCTTGGCACCACGGGGATCTTCACGGCCGTGACGGTGGGCGGTTCCATGGGACTGGGTCTCCTGGTGGCGCTGGCTCTGAACTCCAAGGTCAGGGGAACCACTTTTGCGCGCTCCGCCGTGTTCGCCCCCTACGTTCTCTCCGGCGTGGGCGTTGGGCTGGTTTGGTTGTTCATCTTTGATCCCGGGTACGGGGTGCTCTCCTGGATTCTCCGCGGGTTGGGACAGTCCAGCCCCCAGTGGATCAACGATCCCCAGCTCTCGCTGGTCATGGTGATCATTGTCTACATCTGGAAGAACCTCGGTTACTGCGCCGTGGTGTACCTGGCGGGGCTTCAGTCGCTCCCCCGCGATGTGATGGAAGCTGCAGCCCTGGATGGGGCCGGCAGCCGGAGGCGGTTCTTCAGCATCTCCGTCCCACTGCTGTCCCCCACCACCTTCTTCCTGCTGATCACCACCATGCTTAGTTCCCTGCAGGCCTTCGACCTCATCCGCATCATGACGCCTTTGGGCAACGGCACCAGCACGTTGATCTACGAGGCCTATCTCCAGGCGTTCGGGGCGTACAACAGGGCAGGCTACTCCGCGGCGATCTCGGTCATCCTTTTCGCGGTCCTGCTGGTCATCACCCTCCTCCAACTTCGGTTCGTTGAGCGAAAGGTCCACTACTCATGAGCGCGCCGACACCAACCGCCGTCGTTGATTCTCCACAGGAGGGCCCGGCCACCCGGAGGCCCCATCCGTTGTCCGCCCGAAACCTTCTGCACACCGTGGCCACGGGTTACCTGCCCCTGGTGATTGCCACCCTGGTGGTTTTCCTGCCGCTGCTGTGGATGCTCCTGAGCTCCTTCAAGCAGCCCGGCGAGATCGTCACCATGGACCTCAAAATCCTGCCGGAATCCCTGAACCTGCAGAACTATGCCACCGCCATGACCACCGTGCCCTTTGCCAGGTTCTTTGCCAACAGCCTGATTGTCACGGTGGTGGGCGCCACCATCAAGGTGATCCTGGCCATCCTCACCGCCTACGCCCTGGTGTTCGTGCGGTTCCCCTTCAAGAACGTGATCTTCGTCCTGATCCTGGTGGCCCTCATGGTTCCCGCCCAGGTGTCCATCCTGCCCAACTACATCCTGATCGCAGGTATGGGAGGCAAGAACACCCTGTGGGGCATCATCCTCCCCGGCCTGGGCACAGCCTTTGGCACGTTCCTGCTGCGTCAACATTTTCTGACGCTTCCGGCGTCAATCCTGGAAGCCGCGGAAATTGACGGGGCGGGCCACTGGCGGCGCCTGTGGCAAATCATTGTCCCCGTTTCCGTTCCGTCCATCGCCACCGTGGCACTGGTGACGGTGGTCAGCGAGTGGAACGACTACATCTGGCCGCTCATCATCACCGACCGTCCCGAAACAATGACGCTCCCCGTCGGCCTCACCCTGCTGCAGAACTCCGAGGGCAACGGCTCCGGGTGGGGAATCCTCATGGCCGGCGCCGTGCTGGTGATCGTGCCCATCCTGCTGATCTTCGCGGCCCTGCAGCGCTACATCGTCGCCGGGCTGACGCAGGGAAGCGTCACCGGCTGAATTTCTCCAACCGCACCATTCGCATCAAAGCAACGTATTGAGAGGAAACACCATGCGCAGCAACCTTGACCGCCGCCATTTCCTGGGGCTGGCAGGCCTCGGAGCCGGAGCCGCGGCCCTCGCCGCATGCGGCGGACCGTCGACGGCGGGCACGGCAGACGCCGTCGACACCGCCACGATCGACTTCAGCGGCGTAAAGCCCGCTGCCTCCATCGACTTCTGGACCAACCACCCGGGCAAGTCGCAGGACGTGGAGAAGGCCATTATCGAGAAGTTCCAGGCCAAGTTCCCTGACATCAAGGTCAACCTGGTCACCGCAGGCGCCAACTATGAGGAAATCGCCCAGAAGTTCCAGACCTCACAGGCCGCCAAGACCGGCCTCCCCGGCCTGGTGGTCCTCTCCGACGTATGGTGGTTCCGCTACTTCACCAATGGCAGCATCATCCCCTTGGATGGGCTGGTGAAGCAGTTGGACATCAAGACCGACGATTTCCAGAAGTCGCTGGTGGACGACTACAAGTACGACAACAAGCAGTGGGCACTCCCCTACGGACGGTCCACCCCGCTGTTCTACTACAACAAGGACCACTTCAAAGCAGCCGGCATCCCGGACCGGGCACCGGCCACGTGGCAGGAATTCGCTGAGTGGGCTCCCAAGCTGAAGGCCACCTCGGGCGCGCAGTACGCCTACATCTATCCCGCCCTGGCTGGTTATGCCGGGTGGACCCTCCAGAACAACCTCTGGGGCTGGGGCGGTGGGTGGTCCAAGGATTGGGACATTACCTGCGACTCCAAGGAATCAGTGGCAGCCCTCCAGTGGGCCCAGGATTCCATCTACAAGGATGGCTGGGCTGGAGTTTCCTCAAAGGAAGCTGCAGATGACTTCGCCGCAGGGATCACGTCATCCACGATCTCCTCGACGGGTTCGCTGTTGGGTGTCCTGAAGGCCGCGAAGTTCAACGTGGGCGTCGGCTTCCTGCCCGGCGGTCCGGCAGCTCCCAGCGGGGTCTGCCCCACTGGCGGCGCCGGGCTGGGCATTCCGTCCGGCATCAGCAAGGAAGAGCAACTTGCCGCGGCCACCTTCCTGAAGTTCATGACCGAGCCGGAAAACACTGCCGCCTTCTCCGCTGCAACCGGATACATGCCCACCAGGCTCTCCGCCGACATGTCGGCAGTACTGGCTGCCACTCCCCAGATCAAAACGGCCATGGATCAGCTGGCCGTCACCAGGGTCCAGGACAACGCGCGCGTCTTCCTGCCGGGCGCTGACCAGGAAATGGCCAAGGCCGCCGCGAAAATCCTGACCCAGCAAGGCGATGTCCAGTCCACCATGTCCGAGCTGAAGAAGACGCTTGAGGGCATCTACACCAAGGACGTCAAGCCCAAGCTCAAGGCCTGACCTTCCTCCCGGAACGCCAAAGAAGAGCGGGGCTGCATCAGCAGCCCCGCTCTTCTTTGGTATTTGTCCCCAGGACCCGCTACGGGATGGGTACCGGCACGACGCCGAGGGGGGCCAAACGTTCTGCTCCTCCATCGGGTGCGGACAGCACCCAAATGCCCTTCTCGTGCACGGCAACGGAGTGCTCCCACTGGCAGGAACGTTTCCCGTCGGTGGTGACCACGGTCCAGTCGTCATCCAGCGTTGCCGTTTCGATATCGCCACGGACCAGCATGGGCTCGATCGCAAGGCACAGGCCCGGACGGATCTTGGGACCGCGGTGGGTGGTCCTGTAGTTCAGCACATCCGGAGCCATGTGCATCTCGGACCCAATGCCGTGGCCCACGTAGTCTTCCAGGATGCCCAGGGGTTTGCCGTCAACCGAGGACACATAGTCATCGATGGCGTTGCCGATGTCACCCACGAACTTGCCTTGTGCCAGGGCAGCTATGCCCCGCCACATGGCATCCTCCGTGACGTCGGACAGCCGCTGATCCTCCGGGTCCGCTGCACCCACAATGACTGTCCGCGCTGAATCCGAATGCCATCCGTCCACAATGCAGCCACCGTCGATGGAGATGATGTCGCCATCCTGCAGGACTTTGCTTCCTGGGATGCCGTGGACAACTTCCTCGTTGACGGAAGTGCAGATCGTGGCGGGAAAGCCGTGATAGCCAAGGAAGTTGGACGTGGCACCGGCTTCCTTGAGGACCGCGGCAAAGACATCGTCAAGGTCCTTGGTGGTAACGCCCGGCTTGGCGGCCGCGACTGCCGCATCCAGCGCACTGCTCAGCACCAAACCAGCTTTCTGCATGGTCCGCATTTGTTGGTTGGTCTTGTACTCAATACGGGGCTGACCGAACGCCATGATCTCCTCTGGAAAGTTTTACTGCTGGAATACCTGCCAATGACGGCAAATGGAAAGGGTGTGTCCGGCACCTTCGGTACGGGACACACCCTTTTCCCTGGACGGTTACCCGGTTCCCAGGGAGTCGCTTAGACGGCCTTGGCTGCCTCAATGGCGGTCAGGACGCGGTCGGTAACTTCATCGATACCGCCGATTCCATCAACCTGCGTGAGGATGCCGCGCTCGGCGTACTTCGACACAACAGCTTCGGTCTGCTCGTGGTAGAGGTCAAGACGGTGGCGGATGACGGTTTCATTGTCGTCCGAGCGTCCGGTCTCCTTGGCCCGGCCCAGAAGCCGTACAACCAGTTCCTCGTCGTCGGCAGTCAGCTGGAGCACGACGTCGAGCTCCTGCTGGCCGTCGGCCAGGATCTCGTCCAGGTAATCAACCTGGGCGGTGGTGCGCGGGTAGCCATCCAGGAGGAAGCCGTTCTCCACATCGCTCTGGGAAAGGCGGTCACGGACCATGTTGTTCGTGACGCTGTCGGGAACAAAGTCCCCGGCATCCATGTACTTCTTCGCTTCAAGGCCCAGAGGTGTTTCGCCCTTGACGTTGGCACGGAAGATATCGCCGGTGGAGATGGCGACTACGCCGAGGCGCTCGGAAATCCGCTCAGCCTGTGTACCCTTTCCCGAACCGGGAGGTCCAATGATCAGCATTCTCGTCATCGCAAAAGCCCTTCGTAGTGACGTTGTTGTAGCTGCGCATCAATCTGCTTGACGGTCTCCAGGCCCACACCCACCATGATCAGGATTGACGTGCCACCGAACGGGAAGTTCTGGTTGGCGTTGATCAGGACAAGCGCAACAAGGGGAATCAATGCCACGAAGCCCAAGTAGAGGGCTCCGGGAAGCGTGATCCTGGAAAGCACGTACTGCAGGTAATCCGCGGTCGGTTTACCCGCCCGGATGCCCGGAATAAACCCTCCGTACTTCTTCATGTTTTCGGACACTTCTTCAGGGTTGAAGGTGATGGCCACATAGAAGTACGTGAAAAACACAATCATGGCGAAGTAGAGCGCCATGTAGATGGGGTGGTCGCCGCGGGTGAGGTTGTTGTTGATCCATTCAACCCACGGAGCCATCTGCTCCCCCGGCTTGGGCTGGTTGAACTGCGAGATCAGGCCCGGCAGGTACAGCATCGAGGAAGCGAAGATGACGGGCACGACGCCGGCCATGTTCACCTTGATGGGGATATAGGTGCTGGTGCCGCCCACGGTGCGGCGTCCAATCATGCGCTTTGCGTACTGGACGGGAACACGGCGTTGGGACTGCTCGACGAAAACAACCAAAGCCACGGTCAACAGGCCGACGGCCAGGACGGTGAAGAAGGTACCCGGACCCTTGGAGGTCCAGATGGAGCTGAGTGAACCCGGGAAGCTTGCTGCGATTGAGGTGAAGATCAGCAGCGACATGCCGTTGCCCACACCCTTTTCGGTGACGAGCTCGCCCATCCACATGATGAGGCCGGTGCCGGCCGTCAACGTGATGATGATCAGGATGGTGGCGATGATGCTCTCATCCGGAATGATCGGCAGGTTGCAGCCAGGCAGCAATTGCCCTGAACGGGCAAGGGAAACCAAGGTGGTGGCGTTCAGCAGACCCAGGGCAATCGTGAGGTACCGGGTGTACTGGGTCAGCTTGGACTGGCCCTGGGAACCTTCCTCGTACAACTCCTGGAACCGGGGAATGACCACCCGGAGCAGCTGCACAATGATGCTCGCCGTGATGTAGGGCATGATGCCCAGTGCGAACACCGAAACCTGCAGCAAGGCGCCACCACTGAACAGGTTTACCAGTTGGTAGATGCCCTGCGAGGTGTCACCGTTCTTCAAGCATTGCTGGACATTCTGGTAGTTCACACCAGGCGAGGGGATGAAAGCTCCCAAGCGGAAGATTGTGATGATTCCCAGCGTGAACAACAACTTGCGTCGCAAATCAGGCGTCCGAAACGCCCGGCCGAATGCGCTTAGCAAGCGTCCTCCTGAGTAGAAAGTACAAGGATGTGGATGGGATCAATGAAACCCAACAACCGAGTCTAACTGCTGGTGACGCCGTCTTAATAATCGAGAGCGCACAATCACGCAAAAAAATCCCGATACACAGGGCCGAAGCCCCGCGTACCGGGATTCTTTTACAACGGGCAGGAGCCCCACTGAACCCTAGAGGGCAGTGGTGGATCCGCCTGCTGCAGCAATCTTCTCCGAAGCGCTGGCGGAGAATGCGTGGGCGGTGACGTCAACCTTGACGGTGATGTCGCCGGTGCCCAGCACCTTGACGGGCTGGTTCTTGCGAACTGCACCCTTCTCTACCAGAGACTCGACGGTGACAGTGCCACCTTCCGGGAAGAGCTCGTTGAGCTTCTCCAGGTTGACAACCTGGAACTCAACCCGGAACGGGTTCTTGAAGCCGCGCAGCTTCGGCAGGCGCATGTGCAGCGGCAGCTGGCCGCCGGCAAAGCCAGCCTTTACCTGGTAGCGGGCCTTCGTACCCTTGGTACCGCGACCAGCGGTCTTACCCTTGGAGCCTTCACCACGACCAACACGGGTCTTGGCGGTCTTGGCACCCGGGGCGGGACGCAGGTGGTGGACCTTCAGAGCGTTCTGCTTCTCAGCAGCCTCTGCGGCGGTCTTGTTCTCTGCCATTACTTCGCCTCCTCTACATTCACGAGGTGCGGAACCGTGTTGAGCATGCCAACGGTCACGGCATCAGCGGAACGGACAACGGTGTGTCCAATGCGCTTCAGGCCGAGGGACCGCAGGGTCGCAATCTGGTTCTGCTTGGCGCCAATGACGCCCTTGATCTGGGTGATCTCCAACTGGGCGTCGGAGGGAGTCAGGTTCTTAGCCATGACTAAACACCTGCCTTCTGGTTCTGGAGCGCGCGCACCAGAGCAGCAGGAGCAACCTCGTCCAGCGGCAGGCCACGGCGGGCAGCCACGGAAGCGGGCTCTTCGAGCTGCTTCAGAGCGGCAACGGTCGCGTGAACGATGTTGATCGCGTTGGAAGAACCGAGCGACTTGGAGAGGATGTCGTGGATACCCACGCACTCCAGTACTGCACGGACCGGACCACCGGCGATAACACCGGTACCGGCGGAAGCCGGACGCAGCAGGACTACGCCTGCAGCAGCTTCACCCTGCACGCGGTGCGGGATGGTGCTGCCAACGCGGGGAACGCGGAAGAAGGACTTCTTGGCCTCTTCAACGCCCTTTGCGATTGCTGCGGGAACTTCCTTGGCCTTGCCGTAGCCGACGCCGACCATGCCGTTGCCGTCACCGACGACGACCAGGGCGGTGAAGCTGAAGCGACGACCACCCTTGACCACCTTGGCGACGCGGTTGATGGTGACAACGCGCTCTACGAACTGGCTCTTCTCGGCTTCACGACCGCCGTCGCGGCCACCACGGCCACCACGGTCGCCGCGGCCCTGGCCACGATCGCCACGCTCGCCACGACGAGCGCCACGGCGGTCATCGGCAGCGGGTGCGGTCTCAGTTGCTTCAGCAGCTACAGCTTCAGTCACCTGAATGTCCTTTTCGTTGTTTTCAGCGGTCACAGTGCCAGCCCACCTTCGCGGGCACCGTCAGCGACGGCGGCGATGCGGCCGTGGTACTTGTTACCGCCACGGTCGAAGACAACAGCCTCTACGCCTGCAGCCTTGGCACGCTCTGCAACGAGCTCGCCGACGCGCTTTGCCTTGGCAGTCTTGTCTCCGTCGAATGCGCGCAGGTCAGCTTCCAAAGTGGAAGCGTAAGCCACGGTTACACCCTTGCTGTCATCGACAACCTGGACGAATACGTGACGTGCGGAGCGGTTGACGACCAGACGAGGACGTACAGCCGTTCCACTGATGCGCTTGCGGATACGAAGCTGGCGACGGCTGCGTGCAGCAGACTTGCTCTTGTTCGAACGCTTCTTGTTAATTGCGATGGCCATGGTTTACTTACCAGCCTTTCCGACCTTGCGGCGGATGACTTCGCCGGCGTAACGGACACCCTTGCCCTTGTAGGGGTCAGGCTTGCGCAGCTTGCGAATGTTGGCAGCAACCTCGCCGACCTGCTGCTTATTGATACCCGCAACAGAGAGCTTGGTCGGACCCTCTACTACGAAGGTGATGCCTTCGGGTGCAGAGACGCTGACCGGGTGGCTGTAGCCCAGAGCGAACTCCAGGTCAGAACCCTTGGCCTGAACGCGGTAACCGGTACCGACGATTTCAAGCTTCTTCTCGTAGCCCTCGGTAACGCCCTGGATCATGTTGGCGATCAGGGTGCGGGTCAGGCCGTGCAGCGAACGCGAGTTGCGCTCGTCGTTCGGGCGGGTGACCGTGAGAGTGTTCTCTTCCAGGGAGACCTCGATCGGGCTGGCCACAGTGTGGCTCAGCTCGCCTTTGGAACCCTTGACGCTGATGACGGAGCCATCGAGCTTGACCTCAACTCCGGCAGGAACGGTGATGGGGAGACGTCCAATACGTGACATTATTCTCTTCCTTTCCCGTTACCAGACGTACGCGAGGACTTCGCCGCCCACGCCCTTCTTGCCGGCCTGCTTGTCAGTCAGGAGGCCGGAAGAGGTGGACAGGATAGCGATACCCAGGCCACCCAGCACGTGCGGCAGGTTGGTGGACTTCGCGTAAACGCGGAGACCCGGCTTGGAGATGCGGCGGACACCAGCGATTGAACGCTCGCGGTTGGGACCGAACTTGAGGTCGATGGTCAGCTTCTTGCCAACCTCTGCTTCCTCTTCCTTCCAGCCGGCGATGTAGCCCTCGGCCTTAAGGATGTCGGCAACGCGTGCCTTCAGTTTGCTGTACGGCATGGACACGGTGTCGTGGTATGCCGAGTTTGCATTGCGCAGACGCGTGAGCATGTCTGCGACAGGATCTGTCATAGTCATTTGGGCTATAGCCCTTCCTCGTACCGGTTTCCGCTGCGCTTGCCCTCATGAGCAAACGCGGACGGACCTGTCACGTAGTTAGTTTTCGGTTTTGAACGGGAAACCAAGCGCCTTGAGCAGCGCGCGGCCTTCGTCGTCGGTCTTGGCAGTGGTCACAACCGTGATGTCCATACCGCGAACGCGGTCAATGGAATCCTGGTCGATTTCGTGGAACATAACCTGCTCGGTCAGACCGAAGGTGTAGTTGCCGTTGCCATCAAACTGCTTGCCGTTGAGGCCGCGGAAGTCACGGATACGCGGCAGGGCCAGCGAAACCAGACGGTCCACGAATTCCCACATGCGGTCGCCACGCAGGGTAGCGTGTGCACCAATGGGCATGCCTTCGCGCAGCTTGAACTGTGCGATCGACTTACGGGCCTTGGTTACCTGCGGCTTCTGGCCGGTGATCAGGGTGAGGTCGCGGACAGCGCCGTCGATCAGCTTGGAGTCCTTGGCGGCATCTCCAACACCCATGTTCACAACAACCTTCACCAGGCGGGGAACCTGGTTCACGTTCGCGTAGTTGAATTCGTCCTGCAGGGACTTCTTGATGTCCTCTGCATACTTGGTCTTCAGACGCGGAACGATCTTGTTTGCAGACAGTGTCTCGCTCATTAGATGTCCTTCCCGGAGGCCTTGGACACGCGGATACGGACAGTCTTGGTACGACCATCCTTCTCAACGGTGTCGAGACGGAAACCAACACGGGTCGGCTTCTTGGTCGACGGGTCAACCAAAGCAACGTTGGAAACGTGGATCGGGGCCTCAACGACCTCGATGCCACCGGTCTTGGTGCCGCGCTGCGACTGACCGACCTTGGTGTGCTTGGTGACGCGGTTGATGCCCTCTACCAACACGCGGTTGGTGTCCGGGAATACGCGCAGGACTTTGCCCTGCTTGCCGCGGTCTCCGCCACGTTCCTGCTTGGCGCCGGTGATGACCTGAACGAGGTCACCCTTCTTGATTTTAGCCATGGACTAAAGCACCTCCGGGGCCAGCGAAACGATCTTCATGAACTTCTTGTCGCGAAGTTCACGACCAACCGGGCCGAAGATACGGGTACCGCGGGGGTCACCGTCGTTCTTCAGGATCACAGCTGCGTTTTCGTCAAACTTGATGTAGGAACCATCCGCACGGCGGCGTTCCTTCTTGGTACGAACGATGACAGCCTTCACGACGTCACCCTTCTTTACGTTGCCGCCAGGGATAGCGTCCTTGACGGTTGCGACGATGACGTCGCCAATGCCTGCGTAGCGACGGCCAGATCCACCGAGAACGCGAATGGTAAGGATTTCCTTAGCACCCGTGTTGTCGGCGACCTTCAGTCGCGACTCCTGCTGAATCAATTTTTACTCCTTGCGTCGCGCCGGTTCTCAGACCGAAATCATGCATACGGAATGAGCCTTGCGGAACGGTTGATCGGGGTGTCTCTTGACCCGTCTGGATTTTGCCAGGACGGGCCTAAACGCCCGTGCCACAAGCATCAGCTTCCCTTGCAGAAAACTCTGCGCGGGGCAGTATGCAGCAGCACGATTGTTTACGAGGTAGTTGACGGCCCACTAATGGCGCCATACAAACTCAATATCCTAGCACGTTTAAGCACTCGAAACCAACGGGCCTAGAACGCGGAAAGACCCGCATTCCCCAGGGAATACGGGTCCTTCCAGTCAACCCTGCCGGGCAAGCCCGGCGTTGGATTTACTTGGCCTTTTCGAGGATCTCCACCAGACGCCACCGCTTGGTAGCGGACAGCGGGCGGGTCTCAGAGATGAGAACGAGGTCGCCGATGCCGGCGGTGTTCTCTTCGTCATGAGCCTTGACCTTCGAGGTGCGGCGAATAACCTTGCCGTACAGAGCGTGCTTTACGCGGTCTTCAACCTGAACAACGATGGTCTTTTCCATCTTGTCAGAGACAACGTAGCCGCGACGCGTCTTACGGTAACCGCGCTGTTCAGCGCTGGCTGCTGCTTCCGTCACAGTTTCCTTCTCGCTCACTTGGCGTCCTCTCCAGCTTCAACCTCGGCCTTTTCAGCCTTGGCAGCCTTCTTGGACTTCTTTTCTTCCTTGGCTTCCACAACCGGTGCGGCAACCTCGGCACGAATGCCCAGCTCGCGCTCACGGAGAACGGTGTAGATGCGTGCAATGTCCTTCTTTACCGCACGCAGGCGACCGTGGTTCTCCAGCTGTCCGGTGGCGGACTGGAAACGCAGGTTGAACAGCTCTTCCTTGGACTTGCGGAGTTCTTCAACGAGACGCTCGTTGTCGAAACCGTCCAGCTGTGCGGGTGCGAGATCCTTCGACCCTACTGCCATTTCTATTCACCACCTTCGCGACGCACAATGCGTGCCTTCAACGGCAGCTTGTGGATTGCCAGGCGCAGTGCCTCGCGAGCTACCTCTTCATTGACACCGGAGAGTTCGAACAGAACCCGGCCCGGCTTGACGTTTGCGACCCACCATTCCGGAGAACCCTTACCGGAACCCATGCGGGTTTCGGCAGGCTTCTTCGTCAGCGGACGGTCCGGGTAGATGTTGATCCAGACCTTGCCGCCACGCTTGATGTGGCGGGTCATCGCGATACGGGCGGATTCGATCTGGCGGTTGGTGACGTATGCCGGGCTCAGGGCCTGGATACCGTACTCACCGAAGCTGACCTTGGTGCCACCCGTAGCAGCGCCGGAACGACCCGGGTGGTGCTGCTTACGGTGCTTGACTCGACGTGGGATAAGCATTTAAGCCTGTCCTCCTTCTGCTGCAGGTGCAGCAGCTTCAGCGGCCGGTGCTTCAACGGCAGCAGGTGCTGCCTCAGCTGCCGGACGGTCGTTACGACGACGGCGGTCGCCACCCGGGCGGCCCGGGCGGTCTCCTGCACGGCCACGGGAAGGAGCAGCAGCTGCCTGCTGAGCCAGTTCCTTGGCAGTGACGTCGCCCTTGTAGATCCAGACCTTCACGCCAATGCGGCCGAAGGTGGTCTTGGCTTCGTAGAAGCCGTAGTCGATGTTCGCGCGGAGGGTGTGCAGGGGCACACGGCCTTCACGGTAGAACTCCGAGCGGGACATTTCTGCTCCACCCAGACGGCCCGAGCAAGCAACACGGATGCCCTTGGCACCCGCACGCTGTGCGGACTGCATTGCCTTCTTCATCGCACGGCGGAAAGCCACGCGGGAAGTCAGCTGCTCTGCGATGCCCTGGGCAACAAGCTGTGCTTCCATCTCGGGGTTCTTGACCTCGAGGATGTTCAGCTGGACCTGCTTGCCCGTGAGCTTTTCGAGCTCGCCGCGGATGCGGTCTGCTTCGGCGCCGCGGCGGCCGATCACGATGCCCGGACGTGCCGTGTGGATATCCACGCGGACACGATCGCGGGTGCGCTCGATCTCAACCTTGGCGATGCCGGCGCGCTCCATGCCGGTGGACATGAGCTGGCGGATCTTGATGTCCTCGCGGACGAAGTCCTTGTAGCGCTGTCCGGGCTTGGTGCTGTCAGCGAACCAGTGCGAAACGTGGTCGGTGGTGATGCCGAGTCGGAACCCGTGCGGGTTTACTTTCTGTCCCACTTAGCGAGCCTCCTCTTTCTCGGGGGTTGCCACGACCAGGGTGATGTGGCTGGTCCGCTTCCTGATGCGGTAGGCGCGGCCTTGGGCACGCGGCTGGAACCGCTTCATGGTCGGGCCTTCATCAACGAATGCTTCGCTGATGAACAGGTCGCTGTCGTCAAACGCAATGCCGTCACGGTCCGCGAGGACACGTGCGTTGGCCATTGCTGACTGAAGTACCTTGAATACCGGCTCCGAAGCTGCCTGGGGGGCAAACTTCAGAATTGCCAGAGCCTCATTCGCTTGCTTACCACGAACAAGGTTGACGACGCGCCGGGCCTTCATAGGCGTTACGCGGATGTGACGCGCAATAGCCTTGGCTTCCATTGCTTTCCTTCTCTCGTCTAAGACGTAAAGTCAGGCGCCTTAGCGGCGCTTGCCCTTACGGTCGTCCTTAACATGGCCGCGGAATGTCCGCGTGGGAGCGAATTCGCCGAGCTTGTGCCCGACCATCGACTCAGTGACAAACACCGGGATGTGCTTGCGTCCGTCGTGTACGGCGATCGTGTGCCCGAGCATGTCGGGGATGATCATCGAACGGCGGGACCAGGTCTTGATGACGTTCTTGGTGCCCTTATCGTTTTCCCGTGCGACCTTCACAAAGAGGTGCTGGTCAACGAAAGGACCTTTTTTCAGGCTGCGTGGCATGTGTCCAGGCTCCTATCGCTTGTTCTTGCCAGTACGGCGGCGACGAACAATAAGCTTGTCGCTCTCTTTGTTCGGACGGCGGGTACGGCCCTCGGGCTTGCCGTTCGGGTTAACCGGGTGACGTCCACCGGAAGTCTTACCTTCACCACCACCGTGCGGGTGGTCAACCGGGTTCATGGCTACACCACGGACGGTCGGGCGGACGCCCTTCCAGCGCATGCGGCCGGCCTTGCCCCAGTTGATGTTCGACTGCTCGGCGTTGCCGACCTCGCCGACGGTTGCGCGGCAGCGCACGTCAACGTTGCGGATTTCACCGGAGGGCAGACGCAGCTGGGCGAAACGGCCTTCCTTGGCAACGAGCTGTACCGAAGCACCTGCGGAACGTGCCATCTTGGCGCCGCCACCCGGACGCAGTTCAACTGCGTGGATTACGGTACCAACCGGGATGTTGCGCAGCGGCAGGTTGTTGCCCGGCTTGATGTCAGCGTCGGGGCCAGCCTCGACGAAGTCACCCTGGGACAGCTTGTTCGGAGCGATGATGTAACGCTTGGTGCCATCAACGTAGTGCAGGAGTGCGATGCGAGCCGTACGGTTCGGGTCGTACTCAATTTCGGCAACGCGGGCGTTGATGCCATCTTTGTCGTGACGACGGAAGTCGATCAGACGGTACTGGCGCTTGTGCCCACCACCCTTGTGACGGGTGGTGATCTTACCGGTGTTGTTACGGCCGCCAGTCTTGTGCAGCGGACGAAGCAACGACTTTTCCGGAGTCGATCGCGTGATTTCAGCAAAGTCGGCTACGCTCGAGCCACGACGGCCCGGGGTAGTCGGCTTGTATTTACGGATTCCCATAATTTATTTCCTCGTTAAAGTGGTCTCCGCTACGCGAGCGGACCGCCGAAGATGTCGATTGTGCCTTCTTTGAGGGTGACAATTGCACGCTTGGTGCTCTTGCGCTGTCCCCAGCCGAATTTGGTGCGCTTGCGCTTACCGGCACGGTTGATGGTGTTGATCGAGTCAACCTTGACCGAGAAGATCTTCTCAACGGCCAATTTGATTTCGGTCTTGTTCGAGCGCGGGTCCACCAGGAAGGTGTACTTGCCTTCGTCGATCAGACCGTAGCTCTTTTCCGAAACGACGGGTGCAAGCACGACGTCGCGCGGATCCTTGATGGTGGTTACGCTCACTTGGAGGCCTCCTCGTTCTTTGCCTTGTCAGCGATGAACGCCTCGAAAGCAGCCTTGGTGAAGACCACATCGTCGGAGACAAGCACGTCGTAGGTGTTCAGCTGGTCTGCGTACAGAACGTGAACATCCTGGAGGTTGCGCACGGAAAGTGCAGCAACATCGTTGGCGCGCTCGATAACGACGAGCAGGTTCTTGCGCTCGGTAACGGTGCGCAGCGACGCCAGTGCATCCTTGGCTGACGGCTTGGTGCCGGCTACCAGTTCAGCGATGACGTGGATGCGGCCGTTGCGGGCGCGGTCAGACAGGGCGCCGCGGAGTGCAGCAGCCTTCATCTTCTTGGGGGTGCGCTGGCTGTAGTCACGAGGGGTCGGACCGTGGACAACGCCACCGCCGGTCATGTGAGGAGCACGGATGGAACCCTGACGGGCGCGGCCGGTGCCCTTCTGCTTGAACGGCTTGCGACCTGCACCGGAAACCTCGGCGCGGGTCTTCGTCTTGTGGGTACCCTGGCGGGCAGCAGCGAGCTGTGCAACGACGACCTGGTGCAGCAAGGGCACGTTGGTCTGAACGTCGAAGATCTCTGCAGGCAGGTCTACCTTGACAGTGCTAGTCATTTAACTAGGCTCCCTTCACGGCGGTGCGTACGAGTACGACCTGGCCGCGGGCACCGGGAACGGCACCCTTGATAAGGAGCAGCGACTTCTCAGCGTCAACACCGTGAACCGTGAGGTTCAGCGTGGTGTGACGCTCGGCGCCCATGCGGCCGGCCATTTTCAGGCCCTTGAAGACGCGGCTCGGGGTGGATGCGCCACCGATGGAGCCAGGCTTACGGTGGTTCTTGTGGGCACCGTGGGATGCGCCAACGCCGTGGAAGCCGTGACGCTTCATAACACCGGCGAAGCCCTTACCCTTGGAGGTGCCGACTACGTCGATCTTCTGGCCGGCTTCGAAGATCTCAACAGAGAGCTCCTGGCCCAGCTCGTAGGATGCGGCGTCTGCGGTACGCAGTTCGACGACGTGGCGGCGCGGGGTGACGCCTGCCTTTTCAAAGTGACCAGCCAGGGGCTTGGTGACCTTGCGGGGATCGATCTGGCCGTAGCCGATCTGGACGGCGACGTAGCCATCTACCTCTGCGTTGCGCAGCTGGGTGATGACGTTGGAGTCAGCCTGGACGACAGTTACCGGGATGAGCTTGTTGTTCTCGTCCCAGACCTGGGTCATGCCGAGCTTCGTGCCCAACAGGCCCTTTACGTTACGGGTTGCGGTCATAGTCTCTCAGCACCTCCCTAGAGCTTGATTTCGATGTTCACGTCTGCAGGCAGATCGAGACGCATAAGCGAGTCGACGGCCTTCGGCGTGGGGTCAATGATGTCGATCAGACGCTTGTGAGTACGCATTTCGAAGTGCTCACGGCTGTCCTTGTACTTGTGAGGAGAGCGAATTACGCAGTAAACGTTCTTCTCTGTGGGCAGCGGCACCGGGCCGACTACCGTTGCGCCTGCGCGCGTGACCGTCTCAACGATCTTCCGCGCTGAAACATCAATGACCTCGTGGTCATATGACTTCAGCCGGATGCGGATTTTTTGTCCCGCCATGTCGCCTGACTCTCTTTCAGCTAGTGCTGCTCTAGTTAGGGCTGCTCTGTTTACTTACCTGTTGATGTGGCCGCCGAGGCGTTTGAGGCAGTGCCACCACACGCCGCACAAGCTGAATCCGGATATTCCGGGTTCCTCAACCTGCCGGCGCACCGACCCCCGCGGTCGGGCGTGTCGCGATTTCCACGCAGACTCGACCGCATTCCATGGGGTTCAGGGTTATGTTTGGGCTTCTACCTGGACCCTGACACCCGGCATTATCCGGATCGGGACACGAAGAAGCGCTTGAACAACTCATCCAGTATGGCGGAAATCCGGGGCAAAGGCCAATCGTCCCCTGCAGGGGCATTGCCGGGTGGCCCGCGGCTGGGCACTATTGGGGAATGACTGTGCAGGATTCAGGCTCGGTGGAAGATCTGGCGGCCCGCCTGCCGCCGGGATTTACCCTGGGGGTGGCGGCCGCTGCTATCCAGATTGAGGGTTCAGTGGCTGCTGACGGCCGCGGGCCGTCGGGGTGGGACGCTTTCGCCCAGAAGCCCGGGGCAATCGTCGACGGCGGTTCGCCCTCCGTCGCGTGCGACCATTACAACAGATGCGATGAAGACATCGCCCTCATGCAGGAGCTGGGGGTCGACTCCTACCGGTTTTCCTTCTCCTGGCCACGCATCCAGCCCGGCGGCAAAGGTGCCTTCAACCAGCGGGGGCTGGACTTCTACGACCGCCTGATCGACAAACTGCTTGCCGCCGGAATCTCGCCCATGGCCACGTTGTTCCACTGGGATACCCCACTGGAGCTGGAGCATGCCGGCGGATGGATGAACAGGGAAACGGCCTACCGCTTCGCGGACTACACCGCAGCGGTGGCCTCCCGCTGTGGCGATCGCGTGGACAAATGGGTCACCTTGAATGAGCCCGTGTCAGTGACCGTTCAGGGCTACGCGCTGGGCGTCCACTCCCCCGGAAAGCAGCTCCTCTTCGACGCCCTGCCCTCCGCGCACCACCAACTCCTGGGTCATGGTCTCTCCGTGCTGGCTCTTCGGAGCGAAGGTGTCAAGGGAGAGGTAGGGGTGTCCAACATGCACGCCCCTGTCCAACCGGCCTCGAACAGCTTGCCAGACCGGTTGATGACGCAGGCAATGGACCACATCCTGAACAGGATCTATTCCGATGCGCTTCTTTTGGGCAGCTACCCCAAACCCCCGCTTCCCATGCGGCCGTGGTTCCGTTCCCTGGACGTGGTAGCGGACGGTGACATGGAGATCATCAACCAGCCCTTGGATTTCTACGGGGTGAACTACTACTACCCCGTCAAAGTAGCTGCCGGCCCGGGGCCCGCAGAAATACCCACCGGCACCTCCCCCGAGATGGCGAAAGTCCCCTTCCATCTGGCAGTGTTCCAGGAGTACGAGACCACCGGCTTTGGCTGGCCGGTGGCCCCTGAATACCTCGTCCAACTGCTCAGGGACATGAAGGACCGCTACGGGGATGCCTTGCCCCCGATCTACATCACCGAAGGCGGGGCCAGTTTCCCTGAACCAGCCCATGTGGACGGACCACTTCAGGACACCAACCGGATTTCCTATCTGGCCGAGCACCTGGGGCACGTGCTCACCGCAACGGGTCCAGGTGGGACTGCCGAGGATGTGGATGTTCGTGGCTACTACGTATGGACCCTGCTGGATAACTTCGAGTGGGCCGCGGGTTACTCCCAGCGCTTTGGCCTGGTGCACACCGATTTCGACTCCCTGCAGAGAACGCCCAAGGAATCCTTCTATTGGTACCGGGCACTGAGCCGGGCGCGGAACCACAACGCCTGAGCAAGGAGCCCAGGATTGTCCTACTGGTTCTTGTTGGCGCGCCGGATCCTCTTTGCCCGGTCGATCTCACCCTTGAAGTTCTTGCGGCCCCAGATGACACCGCCACCCACAGCGACAATAACAACGAGAAAAATCAGGAATTCCACAACATTCTCCTTAGGTTGACTGCAACACTACCGGACCGCTTCTCCGCCACCGGGCGTGATCCCGTTCTTGTCCACCGGGGGTTTACGGTTCAGGCGCCACACAGCCAGGGCGATGAGCGCCACGGCCACGAGGGCCAACATAGCGAAGGCATAGGAGCGAAGAGCCCACATGACGCATAGCGCAACCCCTGCAGCACCCCACCAGACGAAGGCCCGTTCCGCCAAAAGCAGCCCTGCGGCAAGAAGAACCACGTGCGCCACCAGGACGTACAGCTGTTGGGGCACAGAGCCGCCGAAGACGGTGCCAATCGAGGACAAGGACAGCATCGCGGCCGCGACGCACAGACGGACAAACCCATCGGACCGGCCGCCCTTTATATAGCGCAGTCCTGCCATAACAGCTACCGCGACGACGTACCACTGTGCGGCCCAGAACAAGTTGGGGCTGGAGCCGTCTACAAACAGCACGGCCCGCTGAAGGGCAGCGATGGAGACGACGGCCCAGATCTCTGCGGCGAACCACTTGCCGGCAGGGACTTCCAGGACCACCAGGACACCCATGGCAACCACCAGCACGAAACCCACCAAAGAGGTAGGTCCGCGGAGCAGGCCCACCCCTGCGGAACATGCCAGGGCCAGCCCTGCCGTGCCCACCAGGCTGAATTGGCGCCACGGACTGTTGGCTATCGAGGGACCCCCCAGAACCTTGCCGGCGTACAGCAGCACAGCCGTGCCAACACCGCCCAGCAGCCATGCAGCGAACCCGGCCCACACCCCCGGCGGCAAACCTTCCAGAGCCCCGGAAGCAGCCGGGACGGCTCCTGCCAGCAACGACGGAGCCGCTGCGGCATAGAGAACCGGGAGGTCTTCGAGGTGGGAAGCGACAAACAGAATGGCGGCCATCACCACCAAGGCCAATCCCACCAGGCCGTAGGAGATGCCCAGGGCCAGTGCGCCGCCGGCAACCACATTGGCGAGGGAAGCAACCAACCAGAACAGCCGCTCTTCCGGTCGACGTGACGGCGTCCCCGCGGACCGTCGCGTCAACGCCAAGCGGAGCACCACCACCACAACGGCAAGGACAAGGAGAACTGCAGGCACCTGTGCTTTGTCCAGCAGGGGCTGATGCAGCCACGTCCCGGCGGGGAAGCCCAGCGCAGGGCCAGCGGCAATAATTGCTGCACCGAGGCCTGGAACCCCGAGGTACTGTGAACCCCGCAGGAACAGGAAGCGCCACGACACTGCGGCAGAAACCAGAACCAGGGTGAACTCAAACAGGACCACCCAACGTCCACCGCCGTCGAAGTCCCTGGTGGCCAGGTAGGTGAAAGGCAGCACGAGCTGGGCTCCCAGGGCGACCCACGTTCCGGCTTCCCGGAAAGCGGCATCGATGCCACGACGACGGAGCACCATAGAGACAGCATGCTGGAGCGTGAGCAACAAGGCCAAAGCCACGGAAACTGCCGTGACTGAATCGGTCGCATCCCCCACCACCACGGCCAGGAACGCCGTGGCCAGAACCCGCAAGGCCAAGAGGTGAATACCCCGCTGCAACCTCTCCTTCAGCACGGCCGCCATGAAGGCGCTGTAGGCAGTGTAGATGCCCAGCAGAACTTCCACGTCCCGCACGTTTCCTACCCTCAAAGCCATCAGGAGGATGAAGCCTGCGGGGGCAAAGACCCAGCCCGCCTGATGTCGGCGGAAAGCCATGCCACACGCAACCGTCGCCAAAGCTGTTACAACAGCCGCAACACCGGGCTGCCATTCGCCGCGCGCGACGCCGGACCCCATCGCGCTGTCCACAGACAAAACAACACTGGCGCCGGCCATCACCAGGACAACAACCGCGGCGTCACCAAGGGAGGCCTGCGGAAATCTCTTCCTTGCAACCATGCTCAACGGCAGGAACAACTGCACCGCTCCCGCTGCCAATACCAACAACGCGGGCGTGACCGCCTCGCCCGCAACAACAATGCTGCCGCCCGCACGGACGGCGTCGGCGTATACCGACGCAGCAAGCACGGTTGCCGAGGCCCGCGCCAGCCACCAGTACACCTGGCGGTGAAGGGACGGGGCGATCCTCAAAGCGGTCACTGCCGAGTAGGCCATGCCGGTTCCCAGCACCAGATTTCCCAACGCCGCCGAGACAGCGAAGAGGCCCACAAAACCGGAAACCAGAAGGGCCGCCGGTGCCACCAGCTCAGCAAGGCCGGCACGCCACTGCCCTGAGCTCTCCACGCCTGTGCTCTCCACGCCTCGGTTCTCCTCCTCTCGCGGAAATACGAGCAAGCCCGCCGCAAGTCCGGCACAGACCACCGTTCCCACCGCGAAGGCCACAGCAGGACGGCCGGACACATCATCGAAAACCGGCAGCACCATCAATGCCGCCAGCGCCACCACGCCGAATCCGGCAACTGAGGGCACGGGAGCCATCAACCGCACTCCCCCGCGTTCCAGCACGGCGCTGAGCACCTGCTGCAGGGCCGCCGCTCCAATAAAGGCAACCACGGAGAAGGCGACCCTGTGCGGAACGTCCTCAAGAAACCCGGCGGTCGCCGCAGGCACGGCCAGCGTCAGGAAGATGCGTCCAGCCAGCACCAAAAGGGGGCGTCGGGTCCCCGGCCGGACACCAGCCCGCAGGAACCAGTAGAGTCCGGTAGCCCCCACCATGACGGCCACCGGCCAGGCACCCAAAGGACCCATGAAGGGAAGGGCTGCCGCAGCCACGACGCCGGGCGCGAACTCCACTCCCCCGCCCAGCTTCCAGCCGACCGCCATGGCGGTGGCCAGAACGAGCGCCAGAGGCAACCAGACAGCCATCCCGTAGTCACCAACGGCCAGAAGCACGGTAAGGGCAAACGCGGCGACCAGTTGCAGGCCCGAGCACGCCAAAGCGTCGGCCCTCCACAACCGCGGCGCGAACCGCTGACCGGCAAAAGCCATGCCCAATGATTGAAGACCCACGCAAATGATTGCCGCCATCAAGACGGCGGTGCTTTCCGAGGTGACGTCCCAGACCAACCCAAGCAATGAAAGCGTCAGGGCCAGCCTTGCGGCGTAAGCATGCTGGCGTTTGTGGAGCGCACCCGGCACCAAGGCCATGACGGTGAAGTAGACCCCGCAGAAGAGCATGACAAGGGCATATTCGCCGCGGGACAAAAAGACGGGAGTCATGGTCACCGCAATGGCTACTGCGGGAACAACAAACGGGTGGAGAAGCATGAGCGGGCGCAAGTAGAGGGGCGGCAACCAGCGTGGCCGCAGCAACGCTCCCAGCGTCAGCAGGATCGCCACGCCGATGAGTGCGGTGAAATACCACACCAGCGCACCGCCCAGAACGGACACTCCGGACCATGCCGTTGAGACCACAAAGGTGAGTGACAGGTACGCCAGGACTCTGCTGTCCAAACGAAGCGCCGTGAAAACGTAAACCAACGTCCCCAGCAAGGATGTCACCAACCATGCAGCTGGACCATCGTGGAGTGCAAAGTTGTACATCGCCAGACCAGTGACGGGAATCAAAGCGAGGCCGGTGCCGACGAAGGCGATGGCTGCGGGCCGAAGGCGTGGCACCTTGGCATGGACAACCATGCCGGCTCCGTAGAAGAGCGCCGTGATGAACCAGATGCCAACGAATCGGAGGAGCTCGGGAAGGCTCGTACCTACAAACAGGGCGCCGGCAGCCACCAGCAGCAGGCTGGCCACATAGAGCGTGACGTTGATGTTCTGCTGGTCGCGCTTCTCCTTGCGGGCCGCCACTTCCTCCGGCGTCTCACGGCGAACGGGGGGCTGGATGTACGCAGGACCAGAGGTGGGGTGAATGGACGCCGGAGGGACTGGCAGCGAACGAGCTGGAGCAGGCAGCGACTGAGCTGGGACGGGCAGCGACTGAGCTGGAGCGGGCAGCGAGCGAGCAGGAGCGGGCCGAACGGGCGCGGGGGTCGTTGGCTGGCCAGGTGCAGTGAACCCCGGGGCGGGCATGGGCGATTGGATGGTCGCGGGTACCTGGACAGGCTTGGCGGCGGCACTGCGGACCTTGGCCTCCGCGTCCCGCCATCCATCCATGTGACCCGCGAGGTAACCGCGACGGTATGACTCGGCATCCGCGGCGGGCTGCCGGGATGACACCTCATCCAAAGTATCTTTACGCCCCCGGGTTTTTCCGAGGGAAAAGGCGACAATCCCCATCACCGCCAGGAGCAGCAGTACGAGCAAGGCTTCCATAGGAGCTCCTCATTGTGGCCGCGCAAGCACTGCACGGTTTTATCCAATCGATAGAGTAACGATACCAAAGAGAAACCCCATCGCAGAAGCGACGGGGTTTCTCTTTCGCATAACTACCGGTTATCCCGGACAGCCAAGCATCTACAAGCAGTGACTACTTGATGATGCTGGTGACACGTCCCGAACCAACGGTGCGGCCGCCTTCGCGGATAGCGAAGCCGAGGCCCTCTTCCATGGCGATGGGCTGGATGAGCGCAACGGTCATCTCAGTGTTGTCGCCAGGCATAACCATTTCCGTGCCTTCGGGCAGGGTGATAACGCCGGTTACGTCCGTGGTACGGAAGTAGAACTGCGGGCGGTAGTTGGAGTAGAACGGGTTGTGACGTCCGCCTTCGTCCTTGGACAGGATGTAGACGTTGGCCTCGAAGTCGGTGTGCGGGGTGATGGAACCCGGCTTGACGACAACCTGGCCACGCTCGACATCGTCGCGCTTGAGACCGCGGAGCAGGAGGCCACAGTTCTCGCCGGCCCATGCTTCGTCGAGCTGCTTGTGGAACATCTCGATACCGGTAACCGTGGTCTTCTGGACCGGGCGGATGCCAACGATCTCGACCTCGGAGTTGATGGCGAGGGTTCCACGCTCGGCGCGGCCCGTAACAACGGTGCCACGGCCGGTGATCGTGAAGACGTCTTCGATCGGCATCAGGAACGGCTTGTCGCGGTCACGTACGGGGTCCGGAACGGACTCGTCGACTGCTGCCATCAGGTCCTGGACGGACTTGACCCAAACCGGGTCGCCTTCCAGAGCCTTGAGACCGGAAACGCGAACAACCGGAGCCTCATCGCCATCGAAGCCCTGCGAGCTCAGGAGCTCACGAACTTCCATTTCGACGAGGTCGAGGAGTTCTTCGTCATCAACCATGTCGGACTTGTTCAGCGCGACCAGCAGGTAGGGAACACCAACCTGGCGGGCAAGCAGAACGTGCTCGCGGGTCTGAGCCATCGGACCATCGGTTGCAGCAACCACGAGGATTGCGCCGTCCATCTGGGCAGCACCGGTGATCATGTTCTTGATGTAGTCAGCGTGACCAGGGGCGTCTACGTGTGCGTAGTGGCGCTTTTCGGTCTGGTACTCCACGTGGGAGATGTTGATGGTAATACCGCGCTGGCGCTCTTCCGGAGCGGAGTCGATCGACGCGAAGTCGCGCTGCTCGTTGAGATCCGGGTACTGGTCGTACAGTACCTTGGAAATGGCGGCAGTCAGCGTCGTCTTACCGTGGTCAACGTGACCAATGGTGCCGATGTTGACGTGCGGCTTAGTCCGCTCGAACTTTGCCTTTGCCACAGGTTCCTCCTAGAACGATTTCAAGTGAAGTGCTCCTCGGCCGCGCTTTTCGCGGCAGAAACTTTAGCAAGTCTACTTGGGGGCTTGGTTTTGGTGAAATTGCAGATTCAGGAACCAATCTTAGTTCCTGGAACCTGTTTGCGCGGGGACCGGGCTGCGACTCTCGCCGCAGCCCCGCCTCAAGCGCTTAGATGCCTTCCCGGGACCGGAATTGCATCCGTTACCGGGAGATTACTCGCCGCGGGTTTTCTGGATGATCTCGTCGGCTACTGCCTTCGGGACCTCCGCGTAGCTGTTGAACGTCATGGAGTACACAGCGCGACCCTGGGTCTTGGAGCGCAGGTCACCGATGTAGCCGAACATGCCGGACAGCGGAACGTGTGCACGAATAACCTTCACGCCTGCTGCGTCCTCCATGGACTGCATCTGGCCGCGGCGGGCGTTCAGGTCACCAATAACATCACCCATGTATTCCTCAGGTGTGCGGACCTCAACATCCATGAGCGGTTCGAGCAGAACAGGGTTCGCCTTGCGTGCAGCTTCCTTGAAAGCCATACGTCCGGCGATCTTGAACGCCATTTCCGAGGAGTCAACATCGTGGGACGCGCCATCAATCAGCGTGGCCTTGATACCAACAACCGGGTAACCGGCCAGGACGCCGTCGTTCAGTGCATCCTGGATACCGGCGTCAACGGACGGAATGTACTCGCGGGGAACGCGGCCACCAGTGACCTTGTTCTCGAACGCGTACAGCTCGCCTGAAGCGGTGTCCATGGGCTCGATCGCGATCTGGATCTTTGCGAACTGACCCGAACCACCGGTCTGCTTCTTGTGCGTGTAGTCAAGGCGCTCGACGGCGCGCTTGATGGTTTCGCGGTAAGCAACCTGCGGCTTGCCAACGTTGGCTTCGACCTTGAATTCGCGGCGCATGCGGTCCACCAGGATGTCCAGGTGGAGCTCGCCCATGCCGGCGATGATGGTCTGGCCCGTGTCTTCGTTGAGGGAGACCTGGAAGGTCGGGTCCTCAGCGGAGAGCTTCTGGATGGCCGTGGAGAGCTTCTCCTGGTCACCCTTGGTGTTGGGCTCGATGGCAACCGAGATCACGGGCTCCGGGAAGCTCATGGACTCGAGGACGATCTGGTTGCTGGAATCACACAGGGTGTCACCCGTGGTGGTGTCCTTCAGACCGATGGCTGCGTAGATGTGGCCGGCGGTAGCGCCCTCAACAGGCATTTCCTTGTTGGCGTGCATCTGGAACAGCTTGCCGATGCGCTCCTTCTTGCCCTTGGTGGAGTTGACCACCTGGGCACCTGCTTCAACGTGACCGGAGTACACGCGGACGAAGGTGAGCTGACCGAAGAACGGGTGCGCAGCAATCTTGAAGGCGAGGGCCGAGAACGGCTCGTCTGCAGAAGGCTTACGGGTGAGTTCCTTCTCTTCGTCGCGAGGATCGTGACCGATCATCGGGGGGACGTCGAGCGGGTTCGGCAGGAAGTCCACAACAGCATCAAGCATCGGCTGAACGCCGCGGTTCTTGAAGGCAGAGCCACAGAACACGGGGTAGAGCTCGGAGTTGATGGTCATCTTGCGGATGCCGGCCTTGATTTCCTCGAGGGTGAGTTCTTCACCTTCGAGGTACTTCTCCATGAGTTCTTCGGAAGCTTCAGCCACAGTCTCAACGAGCTGTGCGCGGTACTCTTCGGCCTTGGCCTGGAGGTCCGCAGGAATTTCCTGCACTTCGTAGGAAGCACCCATGGTGACGTCACCCTTTGCGTCGCCAGGCCAAACCAGGGCGCGCATTTCAAGGAGGTCAACAACACCGATGAAGTCGTTCTCGGCGCCGATGGGCAGCTGCATGACCAGCGGCTTGGCACCAAGGCGGGAGATGATGGTGTCCACGGTGAAGTAGAAGTCTGCGCCCAGCTTGTCCATCTTGTTGACGAAGCAGATACGCGGGACGTTGTACTTGTCAGCCTGGCGCCAAACAGTCTCGGACTGCGGCTCCACGCCTTCCTTGCCGTCGAACACTGCAACTGCACCGTCGAGGACGCGCAGGGAGCGCTCAACCTCAACCGTGAAGTCCACGTGGCCCGGGGTGTCGATGATGTTGATCTGGTTCTGGTTCCAGAAGCAAGTCACGGCGGCAGACGTGATGGTAATGCCGCGTTCCTTTTCCTGTTCCATCCAGTCAGTCGTCGAAGCGCCGTCGTGCGTTTCGCCGATCTTGTGGTTCACACCCGTGTAGAACAGGATGCGCTCGGTAGTGGTGGTCTTGCCGGCATCAATGTGGGCCATGATGCCGATGTTGCGGACCTTGTTAAGGTCGGTAAGCACGTCCTGTGCCACGGGGTCTCCCTTTCGGATGGACTACACGTCCGCCGCCGACTCAGCTGAGCCGGCGGCGTCCGGGAAGTTTTACCAGCGGTAGTGTGCGAAGGCCTTGTTGGACTCGGCCATCTTGTGGGTGTCTTCGCGACGCTTCACAGCGGCACCAAGACCGTTGGAGGCATCCAGGATTTCGTTCTGGAGACGCTCGGTCATGGTCTTCTCACGGCGGGCCTTGGAGTAGCCCACGAGCCAACGCAGAGCGAGGGCGGTGGAGCGGCCCGGCTTGACCTCAACCGGAACCTGGTAGGTTGCGCCACCAACACGGCGTGAACGAACCTCAAGAGCAGGCTTGACGTTGTCCATGGCCTTCTTGAGAGCGGCAACGGGGTCGCCGCCGGACTTGGCGCGTGCACCTTCAAGTGCACCGTAAACGATGCGCTCTGCGGTGGACTTCTTGCCGTCAACCAGAACCTTGTTGATCAGCTGAGTGACCAACGGGGAGCCGTAAACGGGATCGGAAACTAGCGGCCGCTTCGGGGCCGGACCCTTGCGAGGCATATTACTTCTTCTCCATCTTTGCGCCGTAACGGCTGCGGGCCTGCTTGCGGTTCTTGACACCCTGGGTGTCGAGCGCGCCGCGGACGATCTTGTAGCGGACACCCGGGAGGTCCTTCACACGACCACCACGAACGAGCACGATGGAGTGCTCCTGGAGGTTGTGGCCAACGCCGGGGATGTAAGCGGTAACTTCCACGCCACCGTTGAGACGCACACGTGCCACCTTACGGAGAGCCGAGTTCGGCTTCTTGGGGGTGGTGGTGTAAACGCGGGTGCAAACACCGCGGCGCATCGGGCTGCCCTTCAGCGCGGGAGCCTTGGTCTTGGAGACCTTCGGCGTGCGGCCCTTGCGGACCAGCTGGTTAATCGTAGGCACTTTCGTGTTCTCCGTTGTTTGATCTCTGCCCCCACACATCGGCGCCAGCCGTTGTAAACGTGGGAACTTTGGCGTTGCTCGTGCAGCCGGCCGAAACTCCGGTAGGCGTGCAAAAGTGCGGCATTCGCTGCGCATGTTGCCCGCAACCCGGAAACAGGCTCCACCCAGCACCATGAGAACAAAACCAAAATGATGCTGCGGCGGCCTTCATCCACTGCCACACAGAACAATTACCCAAAAGTCTAGCACGGCTTGATCTGACGCCTTAATCGGGTGTATGGCGTCCAAACGGGTGAAGGCCCCCTGCCCTTGCGGACAGGAGGCCTTCACCCTTCACTCGTGAAGGTGACTATTCCATTTAGCGGAAGTCGTTGCCGAGATCGTAGTCATCCAACGGGATGGCGTGGAACTCGGGAGCGCCGTCGCCACCCAGGGCGTCATAGGAGAAGTCGGTGAAAGCGCTGGGGCCCGTGAACAGGCTTGCCTTTGCTTCTTCCGTCGGCTCCACAGTGACCTCTGTGTAGCGGGGCAGGCCCGTACCAGCCGGGATGAGCTTACCGATGATGACGTTTTCCTTGAGGCCGAGCAGAGGATCGCTCTTGCCTTCCATGGCAGCCTGCGTCAGGACGCGGGTTGTCTCCTGGAAGGAAGCAGCCGACAGCCAAGACTCGGTAGCCAAGGAAGCCTTGGTGATACCCATGAGTTCCGGACGACCGGATGCCGGTGCCTTGCCCTCGGACACGACGCGGCGGTTCTCGTCCTCGAAGCGGGCGCGCTCTGCAAGCTCACCGGGGAGCAGGTCGGAGTCGCCGGACTCGATGACGGTAACGCGACGCAGCATCTGGCGGACAATAACCTCGACGTGCTTGTCGTGGATACCAATACCCTGGCTGCGGTACACACCCTGTACTTCGTCCACGAGGAACTTCTGTGCAGCACGCGGACCCATGATGCGGAGAACCTGCTTGGGGTCCACCGGACCGTTGATCAGCTTCTGGCCGACGCTCACGTGATCGCCATCTTCGATGAGCAGGCGTGAACGGCGGAGCACCGGGTAGGCAATCTCTTCGGAACCATCGTCCGGAGTGATGACCAGGCGCATCTGGCGCTCGGACTCTTCGATGGTGATGCGGCCGGCTGCTTCAGCAATCGGTGCGACACCCTTCGGAGTACGGGCTTCGAAGAGCTCCTGGATACGGGGCAGACCCTGGGTGATGTCGTCGCCACCGCCGGCGGAAACAGCACCACCGGTGTGGAACGTACGCATGGTCAGCTGTGTACCCGGCTCACCGATGGACTGTGCGGCAATGATGCCCACGGCCTCGCCGATGTCCACGGTCTTGCCAGTGGCCAGCGAACGGCCGTAGCAGAGCGCACAGGTTCCCACCTTGGACTCACACGTGAGTACGGAGCGGACCTTGACCTCGGTGATCCCTGCAGCCAACAGCTGGTCAATGACGACGTCGCCGCAGTCGGTGCCGCCGGCAGCCAGGACGTTGCCCTGGGCGTCGACGACGTCCACGGCGAGCGTACGTGCGTAGGCGCTGTTCTCGACGTTCTCGTCCATGACGAGCTCACCGTTGGAATCCGGCACGGCGATCGGGGTTACCAGACCGCGCTCGGTACCGCAGTCCTCTTCGCGGACAATGACGTCCTGCGAAACGTCCACCAGACGACGGGTCAGGTAACCCGAGTTGGCGGTACGGAGAGCGGTATCGGCCAGACCCTTACGGGCACCGTGCGTGGCGATGAAGTATTCCAGCACCGACAGGCCCTCGCGGTAGGAGGACTTGATGGGGCGAGGGATGATCTCACCCTTCGGGTTGGCCACAAGACCACGGATACCCGCGATCTGGCGGACCTGCATCCAGTTACCACGTGCACCGGAGGACACCATGCGGTTGATGGTGTTCATCGGGGACAGGCTGTCACGCATCGCCTGGGCGATTTCGTTGGTGGCCTTGTTCCAGATTTCGATCAGTTCCTGGCGACGCTCGTCGTCGTCGATCAGGCCCTTGTCGTACTGGCCCTGGATCTTGGCAGCCATGTTCTCGTAACCGGCCAGGATGGCAGGCTTGGAAGTAGGCACCTCGATGTCGGAGATGGCAACCGTGACACCCGAGCGGGTGGCCCAGTAGAAGCCGGCGTCCTTGAGGTTGTCCAGCGTTGCCGCAGTGACAACCTTCGGGTAACGCTCCGCGAGGTCGTTGACGATCCGGGACAGTTCGCCCTTGTCCGCAACAGCCTCAACCCACGGGTAATCCTCAGGCAGCGTCTGGTTGAAGATGACCTGGCCCAGCGAGGTTTCAACGAGAGCCGGCTGACCGGGCTCCCAACCTTCCGGAGCTTCCCACCCTGCGTACGGCACAAAGTCATCCAGACGGATCTTGACCTGTGAGTTCAGGTGCAGATCGCGGGCGTCGTAAGCCATGATGGCCTCGGACACCGAGGAGAAGATGCGGCCTTCGCCGGCAGAGCCAACGCGCTTGGTGGTCAGGTGGTACAGGCCGATGATCATATCCTGCGAAGGAAGGGTCACCGGACGGCCGTCGGAGGGCTTCAGGATGTTGTTCGAGGACAGCATCAGGATGCGTGCTTCGGCCTGGGCCTCCGGGCTCAGCGGCAGGTGGACTGCCATCTGGTCGCCGTCGAAGTCAGCGTTGAAGGCGCCACAAACCAGCGGGTGAAGCTGGATTGCCTTGCCTTCCACAAGCTGCGGTTCGAAGGCCTGGATGCCGAGGCGGTGCAGGGTAGGTGCACGGTTGAGCAGCACCGGGTGTTCGGTGATGATCTCTTCCAGCACGTCCCAAACCTGCGGACGGTAACGCTCGACCATACGCTTTGCCGACTTGATGTTCTGCGCGTGGTTGAGGTCAACCAGGCGCTTCATCACGAACGGCTTGAAGAGCTCCAGGGCCATCTGCTTGGGCAGACCACACTGGTGCAGCTTCAGCTGCGGGCCGACAACAATGACCGAACGGCCGGAGTAGTCAACGCGCTTGCCAAGGAGGTTCTGGCGGAAACGACCCTGCTTGCCCTTGAGCATGTCGCTCAGGGACTTCAGCGGACGGTTGCCCGGACCCGTTACCGGACGGCCACGACGACCGTTGTCGAAGAGGCTGTCAACAGCTTCCTGAAGCATGCGCTTCTCGTTGTTGACAATGATCTCCGGAGCACCGAGGTCAAGCAGGCGCTTGAGTCGGTTGTTGCGGTTGATCACACGGCGGTAGAGGTCGTTGAGGTCGGAGGTCGCGAAGCGGCCACCGTCCAACTGAACCATCGGACGCAGTTCCGGCGGGATCACCGGTACGGCGTCGAGGACCATGCCAAGCGGGCTGTTGTTGGTCGTCAGGAAAGCGTTGACAACCTTCAGGCGCTTGAGTGCACGCGTCTTGCGCTGGCCCTTGCCGTTCTGGATGGTGTCGCGGAGGGACTCGGCCTCTGCCTGCATGTCGAAGGTCTCAAGGCGCTTCTTGATTGCCTCGGCACCCATGGAGCCTTCGAAGTACAGGCCGTAACGGTCGCGGAGTTCGCGGTACAGGCCTTCGTCACCTTCAAGGTCAGCGACCTTGAGGTTCTTGAAGCGGTCCCAGACCTGCTCAAGGCGCTCGATGTCGGCGTCGGCACGCTTGCGGACGTTCGCCATCTGGCGGTCGGCAGAGTCGCGGGCCTTCTTCTTGTCGGCAGCCTTGGCGCCTTCGCCTTCAAGACGGGCAAGCTCGTCCTCAAGGTCGCGGGCGATCGTGGCGATGTCGCTGTCGCGGTTGTCGATCATCTGCTTCTTCTCGAGGTCGTGCTCGACCTGGAGGTTCGGCAATTCGGCGTGACGGCTTTCGGTGTCAACGCTGGTGATCATGTAGGCAGCGAAGTAAATGACCTTCTCAAGGTCCTTCGGTGCCAGGTCCAAAAGGTAGCCCAAGCGCGAAGGAACGCCCTTGAAGTACCAGATGTGGGTTACAGGCGCGGCCAGCTCAATGTGGCCCATGCGCTCACGGCGCACCTTGGCGCGTGTGACTTCAACGCCACAACGCTCGCAAATGATGCCCTTGAAGCGCACGCGCTTGTACTTACCGCAGTAGCACTCCCAGTCGCGGGACGGTCCGAAGATCTTCTCGCAGAAGAGGCCGTCCTTCTCAGGCTTGAGCGTGCGGTAGTTGATGGTTTCCGGCTTCTTGACCTCACCGTAAGACCATCCGCGGATGTCTTCCGCGGTGGCGAGGCCGATCTGCATGAGGCCGAAGGAGGATTCGCTGGACATATGGTCCCTGTTCTCTCTTGTTCTCTAAATTCTGAAGTCTTGGTTACGGGAAGAGGGAGCTGTTCCGACGGACAGGTGTTGAGGCTGCCCGCCGGAACAGCTGCTAGACCTCTTCTACGGAACTGGGCTCTGCACGAGACAGATCGATGCCCAGTTCTTCCGCAGCCGTGAAGACTGCGTCATCAGAGTCACGCATTTCGATCGTGGTTCCGTCCGTGGAAAGAACTTCCACGTTCAGGCACAACGACTGCATTTCCTTGATCAAGACCTTGAAGGACTCGGGAACGCCAGGCTCAGGGATGTTCTCGCCCTTGACAATGGCTTCGTAGACCTTCACGCGACCATGGATGTCATCCGACTTGATCGTGAGGAGTTCCTGAAGGGTGTAAGCGGCACCGTAAGCTTCGAGCGCCCACACTTCCATTTCACCGAAGCGCTGGCCACCGAACTGTGCCTTACCACCCAGCGGCTGCTGCGTGATCATGGAGTACGGGCCGGTGGAGCGCGCGTGGATCTTGTCGTCCACCAAGTGGTGGAGCTTCAGGATGTACATGTAACCGACGGAGATCGGGTCCGGGAACGGCTCGCCGGAGCGGCCGTCGAACAGACGGGTCTTGCCGGAGGAATCGATCAGGCGGTCGCCATCACGGGTCACGTTGGTGGAGTCAAGCAAGCCGGTGATTTCTTCTTCACGGGCGCCATCGAACACCGGGGTGGCAACAGTGGTCTGGCCGGTTTCACGGGGCAGGTTGGGCAGGTTCTTGACCCACTCCGGCTCGCCTTCGATCTTCCAACCGGTCTTGGCAACCCAACCGAGGTGGGTTTCCAGGACCTGTCCAACGTTCATTCGGCCCGGAACACCAAGCGGGTTCAGGACGATGTCCACCGGAGTGCCGTCTGCAAGGAAGGGCATATCCTCGATCGGAAGGATCTTGGAGATAACACCCTTGTTGCCGTGACGGCCGGCGAGCTTGTCGCCGTCGGTGATCTTACGCTTGGCTGCAACGTAGACGCGGACCAGCTGGTTCACGCCCGGGGGCAGTTCGTCGTCGTTGTCGCGGTCGAAGACGCGCACGCCGATGACCGTACCGGACTCGCCGTGGGGCACCTTCAGGGAGGTGTCGCGCACTTCCCGGGACTTCTCACCGAAGATGGCGCGCAGCAGGCGCTCTTCCGGGGTCAACTCGGTTTCACCCTTGGGGGTGACCTTGCCAACCAGGATGTCGCCGGCTTCAACCTCGGCACCAATGTGGATGATGCCGCGCTCGTCCAGGCCTGCCAGGACTTCCTCGGACACGTTGGGGATGTCACGAGTGATTTCCTCGGCACCAAGCTTGGTGTCGCGGGCATCAATTTCGTGCTCCTCAATGTGGATGGAGGAAAGAACATCCTCAGCAACAATGCGCTGGGACAGGATGATGGCGTCCTCGAAGTTGTGGCCTTCCCATGACATGAATGCCACGAGCAGGTTCTTACCGAGGGCGAGTTCACCCTGGTCCGTTGCGGGACCGTCAGCGATGATGCCGCCAACTTCCAGGCGCTGGCCTTCGTTGACCAGGACACGGTGGTTGTAGCAGTTGCCCTGGTTGGAACGGGCGAACTTGTTGATGCGGTAGTTGGTCTCGGTGCCGTCGTCGTTGATCATGACAACCAGCTCGGCGGAAACCTCGGTGACCACACCTGCCTTCTTCGCGATGACAACGTCACCGGCGTCGACAGCTGCTGCGCGTTCCATGCCGGTACCCACGAAAGGAGCCTCGGAACGGACCAGGGGCACGGCCTGACGCTGCATGTTGGCACCCATGAGTGCGCGGTTGGCGTCGTCGTGCTCGAGGAACGGAATCAGGGCTGTTGCCACGGAAACCATCTGGCGCGGGGAAACGTCCATGAACTGAACGTCTGCAGCGGGAACCAGGACGGGCTCGCCTCCACCACCACGGGCACGGACAAGAACGGTCTCTTCCGAGAACTTCTTGTCTGCATCCAGCGGAGCGTTGGCCTGTGCAATCAGGACCTCTGCTTCGTCATCGGCAGTGAGGTACTCGACCTCGTCCGAAACGACGCCCTCGGAGACCAACCGGTACGGCGTCTCGATGAAGCCGAACGGGTTGATGCGGCCGTAGGAAGCCAACGAACCGATCAGGCCAATGTTCGGGCCTTCAGGAGTTTCGATGGGGCACATACGTCCGTAGTGGGACGGGTGAACGTCACGGACTTCCATGCCTGCACGGTCACGGGACAGACCACCCGGGCCAAGCGCCGACAGGCGGCGCTTGTGGGTAAGACCCGACAACGGGTTGTTCTGGTCCATGAACTGTGACAGCTGGGAGGTTCCGAAGAACTCCTTGATGGCTGCAACAACCGGACGGATGTTGATCAGTGTCTGCGGCGTGATTGCCTCGACGTCCTGCGTGGTCATGCGTTCGCGAACAACGCGCTCCATGCGGGACAGGCCGGTGCGGACCTGGTTCTCGATCAATTCGCCGACGGCGCGGATGCGACGGTTGCCGAAGTGGTCGATGTCGTCGACGTCCACGCGCAGTTCGTGGTCTTCGCCATCGCGCTTGCCCATGAGGTTCTTCTCGCCGGCGTGAAGCGCAACGAGGTACTTGATCATGGCAACGATGTCTTCAACGTGCAGGACCGACGCTTCCTTGTCACCAAGGGAGCGATCGATGCCGAGCTTGCGGTTGATCTTGTAACGGCCAACCTTGGCCAGATCGTAGCGCTTGGCGTTGAAGTACAGGTTGTCCAGCAGGGACTGGGCAGCCTCGACTGTGGGCGGCTCGCCCGGACGCAGCTTGCGGTAGATGTCCAGAAGCGCGTCTTCGCGGGTTTCGGTGGCGTCCTTCTCCAGCGTTGCGCGCATGGAGTCGTACTGGCCGAACTCTTCCAGGATCTGGCCTTCGGTCCAACCGAGGGCCTTCAGGAGAACCGTGACCGACTGCTTGCGCTTGCGGTCGAGGCGAACGCCGACCTGGTCGCGCTTGTCGATTTCGAGTTCGAACCATGCACCACGGGACGGGATGATCTTCGCGGTGAAGATGTCCTTGTCACTGGTCTTGTCCGCGGTGCGCTCGAAGTAGGCGCCCGGTGAACGGACCAGCTGGGAGACAACCACACGCTCGGTGCCGTTGACGACGAACGTTCCCTTTTCAGTCATGAGGGGGAAGTCGCCCATGAACACGGTCTGCTGCTTGATTTCGCCCGTGTTGTTGTTCATGAACTCGGCCTTGACATACAGCGGTGCCGAGTAAGTGGCGTCACGGTCTTTGCATTCGGCCATGGTGTACTTCGGGTCAGCGAACTCCGGCTCGGAGAAGCTCAGGGACATGGTGCCCTGGAAGTCCTCGATTGGGGAGATCTCTTCGAAGATGTCGGCAAGTCCGGAGGTGGTGGCGACGCTGAGGTCGCCCTCCTCGACAGCCTTCGCTACCCGCGCCTGCCAGCGTTCGTTTCCGACCAGCCAGTCAAAGCTGTCTGTCTGCAGGGCGAGAAGATTCGGAACATCCAAAGGTTCGTGAATCTTTGCGAATGAGAGGCGGCGGGTGGCACCATCGGTGCTTGCCGTGTTAGCGGTTTCGTTATTAGAGGTGCTCGAGGCGACCAAGAGGGATCCTTCCACAGACCTTCAGGCGTTTTCAGATCTCCCCCGTTTGCATCCTGCGGAGTGCTCCGCAGCATACTTATTCCGGTTCCGCTATATGACCCGGACCCAGCCTGCCCATGGTTGTGCACGTTGTAGGAACGGCACGTCAATGGCGCAGCTGAGAGGTAAAGCCCACCGCTATATGAAGGCTGAAGGTTAACAGGGAAGACGCAAATATCTACAATACGGTAAAGCAGCCTTCCTGTCTACCCCAGATTGTCCGTGATTGCAAGCACCGTTGCCGCAGGCACCCTTCGCCGCGATAGCCTAGCTTGACCATCGCCTGATCGGAAGAGAGACCATGACCTACTCAGCTGACGACAATGATGTTGTCATCCTTGCCGCTGCCCGCACCCCACAGGGACGCCTCAACGGGCAATTGGCGGGCTTCACCGCCGTCGATCTCGGCGCACATGCCATCGCCGCAGCTCTGGCCGCGAGCGGCGCAAGGGCCGAGCAGGTGGATACCGTGATCATGGGCCAGGTGCTCCAGGCCGGCGCCGGGCAGAACCCAGCCCGCCAAAGCGCCATCGCAGCCGGACTTGGTTGGAACATCCCTGCGGTGACCATCAACAAGGTATGCCTGTCCGGCCTGACAGCGGTGATCGATGCCGCCCGCCTGATCCGGAGCGGCGAGGCCACCGTGGTGGTGGCCGGCGGCCAGGAGTCCATGACCCGGGCACCGCACCTCCTCCCCGGGTCCCGCCAGGGCTGGACCTATGGGGCTGTCCAGGCCTTGGACGTCGCTGCGCATGATGGCCTCACCGACGCCTTTGACGGCCAGTCAATGGGCCTTTCCACGGAGACAAAGAACGTCACTCTCGGCATAGACCGGATGTCCCAGGACGAAGTGGCCGCCGCTTCCCACCAGCGGGCTGCCGCGGCGATCGCGGACGGAATCTTCGACGTCGAGATAGCCCCGGTCAGTGTCAAACAACGCAAGGGGGCCCCGTTGGAGGTCACCACCGATGAAGGCGTCCGTTCCGGGACCACCACAGAGGCTCTTGCACCGCTCAAACCTGCCTTCGCCACCGACGGCACCATCACTGCCGGGAACTCCTCGCCGCTTTCCGACGGCGCCTCCGCACTGGTGCTGTCCAGCCGCCGGTTCGCCCGGGACAACGGACTGGAATACCTGGCCGTGGTGGGAAAGCCTGGACAAGTGGCAGGACCGGACAATTCCCTGCATTCACAGCCGTCCAATGCCATTTCGCAAGCACTCGGGCGGGCCGGCTGGACCGCGGAGGACCTGGACTTCATCGAGATCAACGAGGCCTTTGGCTCCGTTGCCGTGCAGTCGCTGAAAGAACTCAACTACCCGTTGGAAAAGTGCAATATCCACGGTGGTGCGATCGCACTGGGTCACCCGATCGGTGCGTCCGGCGCCAGGCTCGCGTTGCACGCTGCGCACGAGCTCAAACGCAGGGGAACCGGGAAAGCGGCCGTCTCCTTGTGCGGGGGCGGCGGCCAAGGCGAAGCCCTGCTTCTCTACCGCGACTGATGGAGGACGACATGACGGCGGACGGAATGGCGACGGACACAGAAGACGGGGCCTCGAGGTTTCTGGCCGATGCCGCCGCGCGCGGGTTGGACGTTGACGTCGTCGAACGCGCGCCTGCCGGAAGCCTCGAAGAGGCCGCCGCAATTCTGGGGATCACCCCGGCGGAGATCGTGAAGTCGCTGGTGGTCAAGCACAGGGATGGCAGCTTCCTGTTCGCCCTGATTCCCGGCGATCGGCAGATCTCGTGGCCCAAGCTGCGCGCGCTGGTGGGGGTCAACAAGCTCTCGCTCCCCCATGCTGATGTGGCACTTGCCGCCACGGGCTACGAACGAGGCACCATCACTCCCCTGGGAAGCACCACGGCCTGGCCGGTCTACGCCGATGCCTCCATTGCCGGGCGGCGGATCTCCATGGGCGCCGGGGCACACGGACGCAGCGCGTTTATGGACGCCGACGCCCTCACGGCGGCACTCGGCGCAGTGGTTGCGGACATCAGCGAACCCAACTAAGCAGCATACTTGGGTTCCATGAAACGTTGATGCGTTAAACGCAGGAAGCCCCGCCCGGTAAACCGGACGGGGCTTCCACAAGCAAAACGAGTTACTTGAGGGTAACCGTTGCGCCGGCTTCTTCGAGCTGAGCCTTTGCCTTCTCGGCAGCTTCCTTGGTGGCGCCTTCGAGAACAGCCTTGGGAGCGCTGTCAACCAGGTCCTTGGCTTCCTTGAGGCCGAGGGAGGTGATGGCGCGAACTTCCTTGATCACTGCGATCTTCTTGTCGCCAGCAGCTTCGAGAACGACGTCGAATTCGGTCTTCTCTTCAGCAGCTTCAGCAGCACCGCCGGCAGCGGGGCCAGCAACTGCAACAGCAGCAGCCGTAACTTCGAAGGTCTCTTCGAAGAGCTTGACGAACTCGGAGAGCTCGATGATGGTCAGTTCCTTGAAAGCTTCAATGAGCTCTTCGTTGCTGAGCTTCGCCATGGTGGCGTCCTTCCATTAGTTGGTGCAGGTCCGGACTGATCCGCTCCGTGCACCGGAGTTTGATTGGGGGGAGAACTTAGTTCTCTTCGGTTGCAGCTTCAGCGGCTTCGGCCGGAGCCGCAACCTCTTCAGCAGCAGCCTCTTCAGCGGCCGGAGCTTCTTCAGCGGCCGGTGCAGATGCGCCGCCCTCTTCTTCAAGCTTGAGGCGCAGAGCGTCGATGATGCGTGCAGCAGCGGAAGCGGGAGCCTTGAGGACACCAGCAACACGTGCGAGCTGCAGTTCGCGGGACTCGAGGGCTGCCAGTGCGGCAACTCCTGCTGCGTCCAATGCCTTGCCTTCGAAGACGCCGGTCTTGATGACCAGCTGCTTGTTGGCCTTGGCAAAGTCCGTCAGGCTCTTTGCAGCAGCAACAGCGTCACCCTTGATGAAGGCGATTGCAGTAGGGCCGGCAAGCTGATCGTTGAATGCTTCAACACCAGCTTCCTTGGCTGCAATGGCGCTCAGGGTGTTCTTGACGACCGAGAACTTGGTGTCCTGGCCGAGCGCAACACGCAGTTCCTTGAGCTGTGCAACAGTGAGCCCGCGGTATTCGGTCAGGACAGCCGCGTTCGATTCCTTGAAATCGTTGGTGATCTCTGCAACAGCGGAGACCTTGCTAGGCGTTGTCATAACCCTCCTTCCGGGGATAAAAGCCGGTCTTCCGGGTCCCCGCTCACAAGAGCTAAAAACTAAAAACGCCCCGCGCAGATGCACGGGGCTTGGCTCAACACAGACTAAATCTGCGGAGACTTGCTTCGTTCACCTGCGCCGGCCGCCCTATGTTCAGGGTCCTTCGTCAGGGAATTCACTGTGATCTCACGGCATGGCTGCAGTTTTGAGCTCTGCTCGAAAGAGTGGATTCCCATCAACCGACGGTCTTTGGTACTTCAAGGTTACGGGACAGCCCCCAGCAAACCAAATCGACGCCTCTACTCCGCCAGGGTGGTCCCGGGATCCCTGCGTGGAAGTTCCTTTTGCCACAACCCGGTGACACCGGCAGTGGTGAAGCCCAATTGCTTGTTCACTGTCAGGAGGTACCGGTTTTCGGGAGCATTCCAGGTATAGATCACCCGCGCGTCAGGGAACTGCTCGCTGAGTCTTTCCATGTTGGCCACCTTGATCAACAGCCCCAGCTTGTTGCCCCGATGCTCCTGGAGGACCAAGGTGTCGTCCTGGAACACCACGTCCTGGCGATGCGCCAGGACGCTGATGGTGGTCAGCCCCACTATCCGGCCGCTCTCCAGATGCTCGACGGCGGTAACCACCGTCCGCCGGCCCTGCGCCATTGCTGCGTCCTCGGTTCCGCGCAGCACAGAGGAATCGAACACCATGCCACTGGCTTCAACCTCGGGTGCTTCATCGCCGTCCTCGCGGACCACCTCACCGGCGGCATTTTCCAGCGCAGCAACAGCCTCAAGCCAACCCTCGGGGCAGCGGTCCGTCCAGTGATGCAGAGCGTAGCGTCCGCCGTTGGCCTCTTCGGCTTCGAGCTGGAGGGTTGCGGCCAGTTTGGACTCGAGTGGCAGGTTGCATGAACTGAACTGCTCGATGTGCTGGAGGGTGTAACCCGCCCGCTTGGCGAAATCCACTTCCCGGCTGCTGACCGGGACAAAGCCGGCACCGCTGCCGGGGATCAGCTGATCCTCGGGAATCTCGGTCAGTGACGTGGCGGGATGGTTCGTGTCCACCAACACCATGGTGCGTCCCTCGGCCCGGGCAAGTTGCTCCGCTGCTTCAAGCAGTTGACGTCCTACTCCCTGGCGCTGGAACTCGGGGAGGATATCCAGCGTGAATTCGGCCAGGTCCATGTTGTCCGCCAGCGGAAGGGCGATGTCCACCGTTCCCACGATCTCACTATCGACCTTGGCTACCAGAATGATCTGGCGCTCGTAGGGATCGGCGAGTTCCAGGAGCTTCTCCAAGGGCGTGTACGCGAGGTCGTCGCTCCCCCACGTCTCCATACGGACCTTGCGCCCCACTTCCACGGCGTCCAGGAAATCAGTAGCGTCCGGGCTGTCCAGTGTGTCAGGAACCCACAACTGCTCAACGTGCACGGCCTTGGTCTCGTCAGCAGTCATCCCACCCGTTTCTGCCATTCGCCGTCAAAACCGGAAGATTTGAACCCCAGGGCGATATTTATGGCCAGCATATGCTGGTTTTCATTGGCATTCCATGTCAACACAGCCGCGGCCTCCGGCCACACTTCCCCGGCCCGGCGCAGGTTGGCGATCTTCACCGCCATCCCCAAGCGGTGGCCACGGTGTCCAGGCGCCACCAGCGTGTCTTCCTGATAGATGATTGCCGGTACCGCTGCGCGGTGTGTCAATACTGTGTAGGCGGCCAATTCACCGGTGGCATGATGACGGACTGCCGCCACCAGCGAGTCCACGCCACTGTCCTGCCAGGTGTTCTCTTCCTCCCGGACACGGGCCGCATCCCAGTACTCCCCCTCCCAGCCCAGGCCGGCAATCGGCACTTCGGTGCTCATGAGGCTCTTGAGCCGGGCAAAAGCGTCCACCAGTTCCCCGGGGCAACGCCGTTCCCACGTCACCGCACTGTAGCCCTGGGTAAGAAGGATGCACTCCGCCTCAAGCCGCTGCAGCAGTTCTTCCGGGACCGGGATGCCGAGCATGCTGTTGGTCTCCACCTGTTCCAGCGAATACCCGTGATGCAACGCGAACCGGGTGAAGGGAGAGTCAAGGGGCACACCGCCCGCACCCGATGCGGCCTCCAACAGGCCCGAGCCCGCGGATTCATGCGGCCCACTGGTGTAGGCGTCAAAGGACGTTCGTCCGTTGTGGGACGCCAGCTGCTCCAGCGCGGAGAGGATCGCCGTCCCCCAGCCGCGGCGCCGTGAACCCCTGCTGACAAACACGTCCACGCCCGCCGTCGTCGTATTCTCACTCAGGGGCAACGTGAGGGTCCCAAAGCCGACAACTTTTCCGCCGCTTCGCGCCAGGAAGACCCTGCGTTCCTCATATCCGTTGCCCCTCCAGAAGCCTGCGGCTTCGGCGAGCGTGGCACAACGGTCCGTAGTGCCCCAGAGTTCCAGTTCACGGGAAACCGTCAGCTCATGGAAGATCAGGAACTCCCGGGGCATCATCCCGTGGGTCCCGGGAACCTGGATAGGGTCCAAGGACAGCCCACCGGGGCTGGAAAAGTCCGACGTCGCCACGCACCACAGCCTACGGCTGACGGCATGGTGGGAACAGATCCACGCCCACACCGGCACACAAAAAAGGAACCGCCCGGCGCAAGCCGGACGGTTCCTTCAGAGCCAGTGCTCCCGAAGCTTACGCGTCGGTGAGGACCTTGGTGACGTTGGGGTCAACGGTGATGCCGGGACCGAACGTGGTGGCAAGGGTTGCCTTCTGGATGTAGCGGCCCTTGGAAGCGGACGGCTTCAAACGAAGAACTTCTTCCAGAGCGGCTGCGTAGTTCTCGGCCAGCTTGTTGGCGTCGAAGGAAACCTTGCCGATGATGAAGTGCAGGTTGGAGTGCTTGTCGACGCGGAAGTCGATCTTGCCACCCTTGATGTCGTTGACAGCCTTGGTGACATCCGGGGTAACCGTGCCGGTCTTCGGGTTCGGCATGAGGTTACGCGGGCCCAGTACCTTACCGAGGCGGCCAACCTTGCCCATGAGGTCAGGGGTTGCCACTGCGGCGTCGAAGTCGGTCCAGCCGGCTGCGATCTTTTCGATCAGGTCATCGGAACCAACGAAGTCGGCGCCGGCAGCGATTGCTGCCTCAGCCTTGTCGCCCGTTGCGAAAACGAGGACGCGGGCGGTCTTACCGGTGCCGTGGGGCAGGTTGACGGTGCCACGAACCATCTGGTCAGCCTTACGCGGGTCAACGCCCAAACGGAAAGCTACCTCAACGGTTGCGTCGAACTTGGAAGGGTTGGTGTCCTTCGCGAGGGTGATGGCCTCAACCGGGGCGTAAACCTTGCCTGCCTCGATCTTGGCTACGGCTGCCTCATATGCTTTGCTGCGCTTTGCCATGCTGCTTATTCTCCTTGTGCAGTTGTGGTCTGCGGACCGCGCGGGGCCCTGCCACAGTCGGGGATCCGGCAAGGATCCGCCGACATTTCAATGTTCAAATGCCAGTTGCCTGGCGGGTGAAAGCTGGGATCAGCCCTCTACCGTGATGCCCATGGAACGGGCGGTGCCGGCGATGATCAGGGCAGCAGCCTTGATGTCGTTGGCGTTGAGGTCTTCCATCTTGGTGGAAGCAATCTCTTCAACCTGTGCCTGGGTCAGCTTGGCGACCTTGACGGTGTGCGGGGTAGCCGAACCCTTGGCGACGCCTGCAGCCTTTTTGATGAGCTCTGCAGCCGGCGGGGTCTTGGTGATGAAGGTGAAGGAACGGTCCTCGTAAACCGTGATTTCAACCGGGATAACGTTTCCGCGCTGGGATTCCGTTGCAGCGTTGTACGCCTTGCAGAATTCCATGATGTTGACACCGTGCTGGCCAAGCGCAGGACCGATCGGCGGAGCCGGGTTAGCGGCACCTGCCTGGATCTGCAGCTTGATGAGGCCGGTGACCTTCTTCTTGGGAGCCAATGTAGGGTCCTTCTCTCAATAGCTTCCTGGGGCACAGGAGCGCGTCCCAGGTTTTTGGCCGCCATGGCGAGGCGACCGGCCGCTTCAGGCCTGCTAAGCGGGCAGGCATGAAGCGAAATTTTGGAATCAGCTAGATCTTGGTGACCTGGTTGAATGCGAGCGTCACGGGGGTTTCGCGCTCGAAGATCGAGACCAAAACCACAAGGGTCTGGGACTCGGGCTTGATCTCGGAGATCGTTGCCGGGAGGGTCTCGAAGGGACCTTCCTTGACGATGACCGATTCGCCGACCTCGAAGTCGACAGCAACAGGAGCCTGGTTCTGTTTGTTGACCGGCTTGCCCTGCTCTGCCTGCTCTTCTTCGAAGACCGGGGCAAGCATGGAGAAGACCTCATCCAGGCGCAGCGGAACCGGGTTGTGGGCGTTGCCCACGAAGCCGGTGACACCGGGAGTGTGGCGGACGGCGCCCCAGGAAGCGTCGGTCAGGTCCATGCGGACCAGGACGTAGCCGGGAATGCGCACGCGGTTGATAACCTTGCGCTGCGCGTTCTTGATCTCGACGACCTCTTCCATGGGCACCTGGATTTCGAAGATGTAATCTTCCATGTCCAGGGTCTGGATGCGGGTCTCAAGGTTGGCCTTCACGCGGTTCTCGTAACCGGCGTAGGAGTGGATGACGTACCAGTCACCCTCCTGGCGGCGCAGCTTGCCCTTGAACTCCTCAGCGGGATCCACGGGGGCTGCAGCAGCAGCGGCAGCCAGGGCGTCGCCGTCGGAATCCTCCGCAGCTTCGTCCTCGTCTGCAACATCGCCGGACGCGTCGTCGGACTCGTCGTCAACGTCAGCCTCGAAAGCCTCTTCGGAATCGACGGCGTCGGCAGATTCGGGCGCAGTGAAATCAGCCTCGGACTCTTCCGCAGCCTCGACTGCGGAATCTTCCGTGCTTTCAGCGGGCTCTTCCAGCTCAGTCCCGTTTACCTCGAGCTCCTGCTCAGACACTTGGTCTCCTGCTTCCTCATTGCCTAACATGCCTATTTAAATGGCTCAATTCCGCAAACCCCGTCAATCCCAAGGAATTGACACAGTTTGCGGACAGATCCGCTTAGCGGTCCGTGATGCCTGACCCACCGAAGACCCAGCTGGCACCAGTCCCGAAGGCGATGTCCAGCAGGCTGACGATGACCATCATGATGGCTACGAACACCAGCACCACGAGCGTGTAATTGATCAGTTCCTTGCGGGTAGGGGCAACAACCTTCTTCAGTTCGCCAATGACCTGGCGGACGAAGAGTGCAATACGGGCGAAGAAGCCGCGATCGGCTTTCTTGGCGGGACGGCCCTTTGAGCTGCTGGCAGCTGTTTCGGTCACCTGGTCCTCACTCACCTTGCAAAGTTGTTGACCCGACTCTGATCAGAGCCATGGTTGCTGCGCGTGTTCCGGCGTTTCCGCCGGAACAGCTTGCGCAGGGCAGACAGGACTCGAACCTGCAACCTGCGGTTTTGGAGACCGCTGCGCTACCAATTGCGCCACTACCCTATGGATTAGATCCATGTTTCAGGCCGCACTTCAGCCTGTGGTGCTTTTCAACACCGGTGAACCAGTCTACGCAAGAACTTCGCGATAGTCGAACCGGCTCATTTGCGGGCTTTTCGGGGCCTTTCCAAGCATGTGACAGGCATTATCAGTCACAAAGCCAAGCAGTCACCCGGGAGCTCCGCAGAACAGCATAAGGTAGTTTACGTCGAATCCCATCATCCAGCCCACGAGCTGCCTGCGAAGAACGGTCCATAGATGTCTGCCGGAACAACTGCCGCCCGCATTTCACAGCGAATCTCCGCCATTGCCGAGTCCGCCACCCTTGCCGTTGATGCCAAGGCCAAGGCACTGAAGGCCGCGGGTCGCCCCGTGATCGGATTCGGTGCCGGCGAGCCCGATTTCCCAACCCCCGACTACATCGTGCAGGCCGCCATTGAGGCCGCAAGCCAGCCGAAGTACCACCGCTACTCCCCCGCGGGCGGCCTTCCTGAACTGAAGAAGGCCATTGCGGACAAGACGCTCCGCGATTCCGGCTACAAGGTTGATCCCTCCCAGGTCCTGGTGACCAACGGTGGCAAGCAGGCCGTGTACAACACGTTCGCAACCTTGGTGGACCCGGGCGACGAAGTCATCATTCCCACCCCGTTCTGGACCACCTATCCGGAGGCCATCCGCCTTGCCGGAGGCGTGCCGGTTGAGGTGTTCGCCGGTCCGGAGCAGGGCTACCTGGTCACTGTGGAGCAGCTTGAAGCCGCAGTGACGGACAGGACCAAAATCCTGTTGTTCGTCTCCCCGTCCAACCCCACCGGCGCCGTCTACAGCCCCGAGCAGGTAGCGGAGATCGGCAAATGGGCTGCCTCCAAGGGACTCTGGGTTGTTACCGATGAGATCTACGAGCACCTGACCTACGACGGCGTGGAGTTCACTTCCATCGCCACGGCTGCTCCGGAACTGGGCGACAAAGTGGTCATCCTCAACGGCGTAGCCAAGACCTACGCCATGACCGGTTGGCGTGTGGGATGGATGATCGGCCCTGCCGACGTCATCAAGGCGGCAACCAACCTGCAGTCGCACGCGACGTCGAACGTCTCCAACATCATGCAGATCGCCGCTGCCGCTGCCCTCACGGGACCGCTGACCGCCGTCGACGAGATGAAGGTGGCCTTCGACCGCCGCCGCAAGGCGATCGTGGCCGGCCTCAACGCGATCGAAGGCGTTGAATGCCCGACGCCGACCGGCGCCTTCTACGTCTACGCGGACGTTCGCGGCCTGCTGGGCAAGGAATTTGAGACCTCCAACGGTCCTGTCCGGCCGCAGACTTCGGCTGAACTTGCCACCCTGATCCTGGACGAGGTTGAAGTTGCCGTGGTTCCGGGCGAGGCATTCGGTCCCTCCGGTTACGTCCGCCTCAGCTACGCACTGGGTGATGACGACCTCGCCGAGGGTGTACGCCGCATCCAGGAGTTCCTGGGCAAAGCCAAGTAGCAACCCGCCAACACCAACGCTCTTCCACCTGTGGCAGGTGGAAGAGCGTTCGTGTTTAAGCGACGGGATGTGGGAGAGGGAAGCGGAAAGCCGGCGGGATGTGAGAGAGGGTCAGAGGAGGCGGCGTTCCGCGGCCCATTTGGTGAGCTCGTGCCTGCTGGAAAGCTGGAGTTTGCGCAGCACGGCCGAGACGTGGGTTTCCACAGTCTTGATGGAGATGAACAGCTCCTTGGCAACTTCCTTGTAGCTGTACCCGCGGGCAATGAGCCGCATGACTTCCAATTCACGGGCGGACAACTTATCCAGCTCATCGTCGGCAATATCGGCCGGAGCCGTCCCGAAGGCGTCCAGCACAAAGCCTGCCAAGCGGGGCGAGAAGACAGCGTCGCCATCGGCCACCCGGATCACGGCATCGGAAATTTCCTTGCCGGAAATGGTCTTGGTGACGTAGCCGCGGGCACCTGCCCGGATCACGGAGACAACGTCCTCCGCGGCGTCGCTGACACTCAGGGCAAGAAAGCTCGTGGTCCCCAACAACGCCGTTGATCCTGCGATGACTTCCCTGCCTCCGCCACCCAATCCGCCGGGCAGGTGGACGTCAAGCAGCACCACCTCAGGGCGGGCCCCGGCAATAACGGCGATAGCCTGTTCCACCGTTCCGGCCTCTCCCACCACGTCCATGCGGCCGTCGAGGTCAGCCTTGAGGCCGGAGCGGAAGATCGTGTGATCGTCCACGATCACCACGCGCACCCGGCGGCCTGCGCCGCCTTCAGGGATGTTGGTCATTGCTTCGCGTCTCCATTCTGCGCTTCATTGCTTCGCTGTTCGCCGGCGTCCTGGTTTTCCGAGGGAAGCCCCAGGCGGACTTCTGTTCCATCGCTGCTGCTGATGATCGCCGCGGTACCGCCGTGGCGCTTCATGCGGCCAATGATCGATTCCTTGACTCCCAGCCGGTCATCCGGCACTGCCTCCGGGTCGAAGCCGGGACCACGGTCCTTGATGAAGATCTCCGTGCCTGAGGCGGTGTTTTCCAGGTACACGGACACTGTTCCGCCTCCGTGCCGGGCGGCATTGAGCATGGCTTCCCGGGCGGCTTGGACCAGGGCCTCATGCCGGTGGGTCACTTCAGTGTCTCCCACCGTGACCACTTCCACTGCATGGCCGTGCGAGTCCTCGACGGCGGCCGCCACGGCTTTGATGCGACCGGCCAGGAGGCCCGACTCCTTGGCAGCATCACTGAAGAGCCAGGCACGGAGTTCACGTTCCTGCGCCCGGGCCAGCCGGATGACATCCTGTTCCGAGCCAGCCCTCCGCTGGATGAGGGCCAGGGTTTGGAGAACGGAGTCGTGCAGGTGGGCAGCGATTTCGGCGCGTTCAGTCTCCCGGACGCGGCCGGCCCGCTCGGTCTCCAGGTCCTTCCAGAACTTCAACCCCCAGGGCAACAGGACCAGCGCCACACCGCCAAGCACCGCCACGGATGCCAGCAACGCCAGCCAGGTCTGCTCCCACGATCCCGAACCGGACACCATCACCAGCACACCGGCAACCACCAGGGCCAGGCCTGCGGCCAGGCGTACCCACCCGCCGGCCTGATCGGCCTTTGTCTTGTCCACCAGCCCTGCCCGCCGGGTTTCATCGAGCTGCATCCAGGCGATGGCTGCACCGCCCAGGATGGCAGCGACGGGTATCAGGGTTCCCAACGGTACGTCCACGCCAAACTGCCGGGCAATGAGGATCACGGCCACCATCAGCAGCGCTGCACCGAGGAGGATCTCCTTGCCGTAGTGAATCCGCCGCAAGGACAACCGCGACGACCCGGCGGTCCCGTTCCCCCAACCACCCGCAGCCGGGGCCGGGGTCTCACCGGCGCCGGCGACCGGCGGCAGGCTCACGGAAGGAGCAATGGGCGACGCCGGACGGCGGGCATTGCGTTTAGCGCTCTCATCCGCTGTAGGGACCATGGTCCACAACCATGCGTAGAGGGCAAAGCCGGCACCGCCGGCCAGGCACGCAAGGACCATTCCCCAACGGACGTACTTGACCGGCCATCCCAAATGAACGGCCAGCCCGCTGCAGACGCCGGCAATCACGCGGTCGCTGCTGCGAACCAGCACGGGGCGCTCCATAGCCGTTGTCATGTACCCATCCAAACACGGATCACCGACGCCCCGGGCAGTATGAGGGCACTGTTCGGGGGTCCCTCAGGGATCATTCAGGGTATCCCCCAGTAGAGGAGGTACAGCGTCTGACGGCAGGATCGAAGTATGAACGCGAACAGCATGAATCCCGAGGAACCCGGAACGCCTGGCACGCCCAGTGGATCCGGCTCCAGCGCCTACCACGGCGCTGACGCTGCACCCGGCGAATCCCAGCAGAACTTCTTCGACTGGATCCGCAACCTGGGCATCCGCCGCGGACCGGACCGCTGGGTGGGCGGCGTGGCCAGCGGCGTGGCCCACCGGTTTGGAATCGACCCGGTGATCGTCCGCGGCATCTTCATCGTCCTGGCAGTCTTCGCCGGAGTGGGGGTTCTCCTGTACGGCCTGGCATGGGCGCTCCTGCCCGAGCCCGACGGCCGCATCCACGTCCAGGAGGCAGCTGCCGGACGCTGGTCCAGCGGCATGACCGGCGCCCTGATCGCCACGATCATTGGACTTCCCAGCCTGGGCCGGGGCTTCTGGGGCTGGGGATGGAACGGGCTTCCGGGACTTTTCTGGACACTCTTCTGGGTGGGCGGCACCGGATACCTGATCTATTACCTGGTTCAACGCAACAAGGCCTCCAGGACCATGCCGCCCGCGGGGCAGGGTGCCGGCGCGTCAACGGCCACGGCATCCACTGCGCATACGTACACGGCATCCACTGCGCCCACCTACACGGCCTCCACCAATACCGGTGTCCCGGTGTACGGGCCAACGTTCGGCCAGTCCAGCCCGCCCAATCCATCAGGCCCGTCCAATCCATCCGGCCCGTTCAATCCATCGGGCCCACGGCCGCCCTCCGGCCCCACTCCCCCGCGCAACTTCCAGCCCAAACCCGCCGCACCCAAGCGTCAGGGGCCGGGCGCGGCGATCGTGGCAGTTTCCGCCGGAGCGGCATTGTTGGTGGGGGGAACGCTGAAGGCCCTGGACGCCGGAAATGTGATCGACCTCGGAAACTCCGTCAACGCGGTGGTCTTCGCCTCCGGCGCCGCGGTACTGGGCCTGGGGATTGTGGTTGCAGGACTCCGCGGGCGCACCTCAGGATTTCTCGGTTTCCTGGCAGTGGTGGCACTCATCATCGGCGGAATCTTCAATCTGATGCCCAGGAACGGCGATCGCTTCACGTTCCATGATGTGAACTGGGCGCCCACCAGCGTGGACCAGGCACGGACGGGCATCAACATCACCGGCTCACAGGGAAGGCTCGACTTGAGCAAACTGACCTTGGCAGCGCCCCTGACGTCGCCGGTGACGATTCCTGTTGACGCCACGGCCAGCAACGTCACGGTAGTCATCCCGGACAACGTTCCGGTTGAGGTCAGGGCCGATATGACCTTCGGAAACCTCAACGAGCGCGGTTCCGACCGCGGCGGCCGGTTCCAGGACGACACCACCATGTACAACTCCGGCAAGCCCGGGGCCACCCTCGTGGTGGAGATTGACGGCACGTTCAGCAACGTGACCATTCAGGGAGGAAACTGACATGAGCACCAACGAATCCCAACCCACACCGGAACTCAAGCAGATCCCGCTGACGCCACCTCTGGAGCCGGCCTTCAAGGCAGAGTCCCCGTCCGACGTCGAACCCCGGCGTGCGCGGATCGGCACCGTGGTCTGGGGAGCCGTGGTGATTGTCCTGGCAGTCCTGGTGATCATCTCCACCCTGGGCTGGGTCAGCCTCAACGGCACCTACGTCTTGATCGGCCTCATGATTGGCGCAGGCGCGGCCCTGGTGGTTGGCGGACTCCTGGCCGCACGCAAAGGCAAGTCCACCACCGGACGCCCTGCGCCGTGACCATGCCCAACCACGTGACAAAGAGACCACAACAAGGAAGTGTGTAGCCATGGACAAGTTCTTCAACATCGTCAGGGGCTTAGGCCTGAAACGCGGACCACAACGCTGGCTGGGCGGTGTCTGCGGAGGCATAGCGGCCAAGCTTAACGTCGATGTGGCTTATGTACGGGTGGGTTTCCTGCTTTTCTGCCTTTTGCCGGGACCCGCTGCTGTGGTCTACATCCTGGGTTGGCTGATCCTGCCTGACCAAAACAACAAGGTTGCCCTGGAATCGTTCATGAGCCGCCGGTCCCAGTGACCCAGTGCCACATCTGATGCCCCTGCCCTTTCGGCAGGGGCGTCAACTTTTTTAACGGGCATGTTTCCGACGACGCACAACCGGGTTAAATAGTCACTATTTGTGTCCCACCCCACATGCCTGTCTACAATCATGGGGAGCTCAGCGTGGCGCTCGGAACGTATTCCTCCAAGCCATGAGTGAGCAAACATGAAAATTGGCATTCTGACCAGCGGCGGCGACTGCCCCGGACTCAACGCAGTGATCCGTGGAGCCGTCCTCAAGGGCATCGCCATCCACGGCCAGGAATTCGTCGGCTTCCGCGACGGCTGGCGCGGTGTGGTGGAGGGCGACATCATCGATATCCCCCGCACCATGGTCCGCGGTATCGCCAAGCAGGGCGGCACCATCCTTGGCACCTCCCGCACCAACCCGTTCGAAAACGGTGGCGGGCCGGAAACCATCAAGGCCCACATGGACCGCTTGGGCATCGACGCCATCATTGCGATCGGCGGCGAAGGCACCCTGGCGGCAGCCAAACGGCTCACCGACGCCGGTTTGAAGATTGTTGGCGTCCCCAAGACGGTGGATAACGACCTCGACGCCACCGATTACACCTTCGGCTTCGACACTGCCGTCCAAATTGCCACCGAGGCAATCGACCGTCTGCGGACCACCGGCGAATCGCACCACCGCTGCATGATCGCCGAAGTCATGGGCCGGCACGTCGGCTGGATTGCCCTCCACTCCGGTATGGCCTCCGGCGCCCACGCCATCCTGATCCCGGAACAAAAGGTCAGCATCGAGGAAATCACTGAGTGGGTCCGCGAAGCCCACGACCGCGGCCGTGCACCGTTGGTAGTAGTGGCCGAAGGATTCGTTCCGGAGCACATGGAATCGCCGCACTCCGAGCGCGGACTGGACACCTTTGGGCGTCCCCGCCTCGGTGGTATCGCCGACCAGTTGGCCCCGGAGATCGAGGCCCGCACCGGCATCGAAACACGTGCCACCATTCTGGGACACATCCAGCGCGGCGGCGTTCCCACCGCTTTTGACCGCGTCCTCGCCACCCGCCTGGGCATGGCTGCCATCGACTCCGTGGTGGACGGACGATGGGGCACCATGGTTGCGCTCAAGGGCACGGACATTTCCCACGTGGGCTTCGAGGAAGCGCTGGGCAAGCTGAAGACGGTCCCGCAGCACCGCTACGACGAAGCGTCAGTGCTGTTCGGTTAGTCGACTAGGCTGGCTACATGACTCTGGAGCCCACGTCCGCTGCGATCATCCAGTTGGCGTGGGCCCGCCGTTTGGGGCTCGACGACGACGCTTTCGCCGCCGCAGCCGCCCGGCCAGCCTCGGCCGCGGACACCCCCGGCGATCCCCGCCTCCGGATTACGCGGGCCGACGACGCCGCCCGCGAAGTTGTCTTCCTGAGGCTCTTCGGGGTCTCAGTGCTGGTGGGGCCGCAATGGGCCCTGGACGCCGGGGCTGCACTGCCGGACACCGAGCTGGCCCAGCACGTGACGCTCCTGACCCTCACCCGGTCCCACGGAGGCCACGGGCTGGGGTCCTCGGCATTGTTCTTTGCCGACGACCTCCCGCTGCAGCAGCCGTCCGACGATTTGATGGTGTCCCACGGGAACCCCGAAGCAATCCTCCTGGAAGGCCTGTGCCCCCCGGATGATGTCAACGAGGTGGGGCTGCAGGGCCGTGGGCACCGCTTCACAGTGATGCATCCGGATGAGGAGCAGCCCACCCCCGTGGCCTGCGGAGCATACTCCGAGTCGGAAGGAATCCTGGCTGACCTGGGAGTCCTGGTGGCCCCGCAATGGCGACGGCGCGGACTGGGAACCCTCGCGGCCTCCATCGCCGCCCATGAAGCCTTGGCATCCGGCCTGACACTGCAATGGAAAGCCGACGTCAGCAATACAGGGGCACTCGCGATGGCCCGCCACATGGGTTTCGCCACGGGCGGGCTTCACGCGAGCGTTCGCCTCGGCTGAACTTGCCGGCTTGTTTGAGCGTCCTTACTTAGCGGCAGCGTCCACGGCAGGTGCCGCGTCGTCAGCGCCGGGCTTGTTGCTCCAACCGGCAGCAGACTTGGGCTTGACGAAGAACAGTGCCGCCACGGCCCCCAGCAGAATCGCGCAGGCGGGCAGGAGGATGGACTGGCTCATCGCCGTCGAGAATCCAGCGTGAAGCGCTTCCGGCAAGGTACCGCTCATGGAAACCTCCCCGGCCGGTGCGCCGGCCGGTGCTGCTGGCAACTCAGCCGCCAACCGGGACTGGATCAGGGCCGCGATGGCCGCCGAACCCAGCACTGCGCCGATCTGGCGGGTGGTGTTGAAGACGCCCGAACCAGCACCGGCCTGCCGGGGATCAAGGTTGCGGGTGGTGGCGTTGGACACCGGACCCCACATGAAGGCGTTGGCAACGCCTTGCAGCGCGGACGGGAGCAGGAACATCCAGATGGGTGTGTCCGGACCCAGCAGCGAAGCTGTCCAGAAGAGTGCCACAGAAAGGCAGACCAGCCCGAAGGTAGCGAACCAGCGCGGGTTGGCGCGGTCGATCATCTTGCCCACCACCGGCGCGAGGGCGCCGGAGATCACGGCCATGGGAATCATGAGCAGTGCCGACTGGGTGGGGGTCAGGCCGCGCACGGTCTGGTAGTAGAAAATGGTGGGCAGCGGGAAAGCCGTGACCGTGAAGCCCACAGCCACAATGGTGGTGTTGCCCAGGGAGAAGTTGCGGTCCTTGAACAGGCCAAGGGGCAGCAACGGCTCGCCACCGCGGCGCTCCAGCATCCACTGCCACGCGACGAAGAGCACCAGGACCACCAGCCCGGTGATGATGAGCCCCCACACTGAAATGAAGTTGTTGACCATTCCCCACTTGTAGGTCTGGCCTTCCTGGATGCCGAAGACCAGGAGGAACATCCCTGCTGCGGACAACAGGACGCCCAGGATGTCGAAGGAGTGGGTGTGGGTGGTCAGCTTGGGCACGAACCGGGTGACCAGGATGAAGGCCACCAAACCGATGGGAACGTTGACAAAGAAGATCCATTCCCAGCCGAGGCTGTCCACCAGGACGCCGCCCAGGATAGGGCCAATCAGCACTGCCATGCCGGCTGTGGCGCCCCACAGGCCCATGGCTGCACCGCGGCGGTCCGGCGGGAAGATGCGGGTGATCACGGCCATGGTCTGGGGCGTCATCATGGCAGCACCCAGGCCCTGCAACACGCGGGCCGCAATCAGCATGGTGATGTCACCGGAGAGTCCACACCACAGGGATGCGAGGGTGAAGACCACCAGACCAATCAAATACAGGTTCTTGGGACCGAACCGGTCACCCAGGCGGCCGGTGATCAGCAGGGGAACCGCATAGGCCAGCAGATAGGCGCTGGTAACCCAGATGACGGCGTTGATGTCGGTATTCAGGCCCTCCATGATGCGGGGATTGGCCACCGAGACAATGGTGGTGTCGATGAGGATCATGAAGAACCCCACCACAAGTGACCACAGCGCTGGCCATGGCTTAGCTACGTTTTCCAAGGGATTCCTTTGGTTCGTGTGAAATGTCGGTGGGAGTTGGCCGGGGTTCATCCCAGGGCAGTTGCCCGCTCTCCAACTCCGTAAGGAGCTCGCGGATCCACGCGATCTCCGTTCGGCGCATGGCCTGTTGATAAGTGATGTCGATCCAATATTTGCGCTGCAGGCCCTTGGCCGTCACGATCCCCTCTGCCCGGACCAGGAAGTCAAGGTCAGCCGCGAGTGCCACCAGGCGTTCCTCCAACAGCCCTGTGACCACAGGGGCCGGCAGATGGTGGGCCTCCGCGATGGCGTGGGGAAACGCAGGGTACTCGTTGACCGGCGTGGACAGCATGTGCTGAAGGCGCGCATCCAGGGCGTCATGGCCGGCGTGGGTAATCCGGTAAGTGGTGCGCTCCGGACGGTTGCCTTCGCGCTCCGTCCCCGTGGCCTCCACCAAGCCGTTGTCCTCAAGGCGTCCCACCGAGTGGTAGAGCGTCCCGGGACGCACTTTCACCAAGCGGTCTTCATGCCGCGCCATGAGCAGTTGGTACATCTCGTAGGGATGCATGGGCCCCTCGGCCAAGAGTGACAAAGCTGCGACACCCAGTGGCGTCAACTCTGCGGTTTTTGGCACAACGGGCCCCTTCCTCGCACATATTCCAAAACAAGTATTCCACGTGGAATATTAGGGCGCAAGAAAGCCCGGCCGCCGTGGACGGCCGGGCTCTTTGCGTGGTTATCCGAGCAGTGCGAGGATCTCGGACCGCGCGAACATCGCGGCAGCCTCGCGGGCGGTGGGCGTACCGGCGTCGGGATCCGCTCCGGCATCAATCAGCACCCGCGCAACAGCCGTGTAGCCCTTGAACACAGCGCCGGCCAGCGGCGTCTGCCCGCGGTCATTGGCCGAGTTCACGTCGGCTCCGTGGTGGGCCAGCAGTTGCACTGCCTCGTCGTGTCCGTGGTAGGCGGCCAGCATCAGGAGTGAATCTCCGGATGCGTTGGTCAGGTTGGCGGGCGCCCCGGCTCCGAGGTAAGCCCGCAACAGTTCGGCATTGCCTTCGCGGGCGGCATCGAACAGCGCATGGGCAAGGGCCAATGCTTCGTCGTCGGCCCCTGAACCGGTGGGAGCTGCGGCATGGGTCATCGGTGGGGTCCCTTCAGGAATCCGGTTTGTCGCCCGACTACCTGGCCGGCGTCGGGGGCGACGATCACTTCCTGGGCTGCCACGTAAGGCTCCTCGCCATCCATCACGGTGAGGTTGTCCTCAGCCGAAACAGAACGTTTGATGACGGCCAAAGCCACGGGGCCCATCTCGAAGTGCTGCGCCACGGATGTCAGCGTACCCACCTTGCGTTCTCCGGCAAATACAACACTGCCCACGGCCGGCAGGGTGTGCTGGGAGCCGTCAAGCTGCAGGAACACCAGCCTGCGCGGGGGGTGCCCCAGGTTGTGGACACGGGCTATGGTTTCCTGCCCCTTATAGCAGCCCTTGTTCAGGTGGACGGAGGTCCTGAGCAGGTCCAGCTCGTGGGGAATGGTCTTCTCGTCGGTCTCCGCACCCAAGCGGGGGCGCCATGCAGCAATGCGCAAGGCTTCCGCGGCCATGGCCCCGGCCAGCGGCAACCCTTCCACCGCTGCCTCCAAGTCAGCTGCCGGAACAAGGTACTCGAACCAGGGCCGTTCCCGGCCGGGGTGGGATTCCTCCGGAACAATGCTGTAGGCGTAGCCACCGGGGGCCACCTGGGGCCAAGGATCTTCCCAGACCAGCGCCGTGGCCAACGACTCAACGGGCTTGGTGGACCCCACCACGGCCCACTGGTCCGAGACGTCGTTGATGTCCACGCGGAGCATGAACTTCATCTTGTTCAGCCACTCGGACAACGGGGCTGCCTCGGCGGCCTCCACCAGCAGCCAGGTTGTCTCACCATCGTCGATGACGCGGGCGTCGAATTCGATCCGGCCCTGGACGCTGAGCAGCAGCAACTCGCTGGCCGTTCCCGGCTGGAGGTTGGTGAGCTGCTGCGAGGACAGGGTGTTAAGCCAGCTCAGCCGGTCCGGCCCGGACACCGTCACCACACCGCGGAAGGAAAGATCGACGACGGCGGTCCCGTTGGCCAGGGCGCGCTGCTCCCGCAGGGGCTCGCCGTAGTGTGCCGCAACTCCGGCGTCCAGTCCGACGTCTTCGACCGCGCCAGGACGCGACAACAGAGGGCTTGTGTAAGTCATATGTAGTAGAAGTCCTTGCGGTTCAGCGGTATTCCGGATTTTCAAAATCGAAGCGGGTCCCTGACTTCCATTCCTCCGGGAGGTTGCCGTAGGCGGGGATGCCGCCGGCGTCCCGCAGGATCTTCGCCAGGTGGAGGAGGTTCCAGGTCATGAACGTGGCGTTCCTGTTGGTGAAGTCACTTTCAGGTCCGCCCGATCCTTCATCCAAGTAGCTTGGGCCAGGCCCCACGGGGCCGATCCACCCGGCGTCGGCCTGGGGAGGGATGGTGAAACCGACGTGCTGGAGGCTGTAGAGCACGTTCATGGAACAGTGCTTAATGCCATCTTCATTGCCAGTGATCAGGCAGCCGCCCACTTTGGGATAGAACGCCCATTGGCCCTGCTGGTTGAGTTCCCCGGAGTGCGCGTAGAGCCGCTCAATCAGCTTCTTGGTCTGGGACGAATTGTCACCGAGCCAGATGGGCCCGGCCACCACAACGATGTCCGCTTCCTTCACCGCAGGGTAGAGTTCCGGCCATTCGTCGCTTTTCCAGCCGTGCTGGCGCATATCGGGGTACACACCACTGGCGATGTCATGGTCCACGGTACGGATAAGGCGCGTCTCCACGCCCTGCTTCTCCATGATGCCGCGGCTGATGTTGATGAGGCCGTCGGTGTTGCTCACCTGCGGTGAGGGCTTGAGCGTGCCGTTGAAGAACACGGCCTTCAAACCCTCGTAGCCACTCGGCTTGAGGGTGGTATCCACTTTCTGCTCCTTCTGCTTGGCTGCTGGTGCTGCGTTGCGGAACGTTCAGTGAGACCGGAAGGGAGAACTGGCCCGGGTCAGGAAACCTGCCGGTCAGGGAACCCTGTTGAGGAACGCGGAGGCGTGCGCTTCCAGCGACTTGCCGCTGGCTGCCACATCCCAGCGCCACAGAAGATTGCCATCCACCAGCCCGAAGATGCGTGTGGCTGCGGTGTACTCCTTGGAGTGGCTGCCCCGCATCACCATGTCAGTACTGAGCTGGATCTGGGGACCCTTGATCTGGCCGTAGTAGAGCTCGGTGATACCGCCGGGGTGGGCGATCGAGACGGAGATGTCGAAGCCGCCGTCGTCATTGCGGCGCTCTTCCACCTCATCGGCCGTCTTCAGGACGGGAACGATGTCCGCCGGGATGAGCCCGGGCCCGCCGTCGCCCTCTTCCAGCTTGCGTTCCAGCGCCCAAAAGCCTGTCTCAACGGTCAGCGGGCGCAACTTTGTGCCGGCATCATCGCTAAGCCAGGTTTCTGCCCTGTACTGCAAGTAGGGCAGCCCGTTATGGGTGAAGGAAACATGCTGGACAAAGTGCTCCGAATCCTCGTCGCCGCTGCCCAGCCGTCCGCGTCCTTCCCACTCACCAATGAGCCAGGAAAGGGGAACGAGCTCGGGCGTCAGGTCTGTAGGGATCTCAATAGGCACAACGGCAACCTTGCTTGTACTGCAGAACCGGAAGTCCTACTTCTGACCCTGGAAAAGACGGTAAACGACATAGCCGGCAAACCATGCCATCGCGACACTTGCCAGGCCGAGGAGAACGAGGAAGAAGATTTCAAATGCGAGAACAGACATGATGCCATCCTAACCGTTAGTAGATGAGAAGTTTGTCGATGAAGTATGCCAGGGCTCCTACAGCCCATACCGGCGCAATCCCCATGCCCAGGGCGGCCGGAATGTTGAGCCGGCCGCGCCGCAATGTGGTCATCCTGCGGAAGCACACCAGAACAGCTCCCACCACCACGCCCACCAGCGCGGCGGGAAGAACGGCAATGTCCGAGAAAACCAATCCGGCAAGGGGAGCCATGAGGCCGGCCATCACCACGCCCAGCGGAGCCACGATCCGGTCCGGCCACCTGATGATGCCTGCCGCCAGTGCTGCTGCAGCACTCAGCCCGGCCACCAGCACCATTTCCCGCACGCCATTGAAACGCATGCTGGCGATCCAGCCGGCTCCCAGGCAATTCAGCAGGACACCGGCACAGCAACCCAGCGTGGATTCGAGCCGCTGGGCCTGGCCCGTACCCCTGACAAGCTGGACCACAAAGACGGCCATGACGCCCATGGCGATGAAAGCGGGGGTTCCGTCCAGGAATCCCGGAGCCGGCATGTACGCCGCGGCAACAGCGGAACCGGCTCCGGCGAGTCCAATAACGGCTGCCAGTGTTTTCTTGGCCGGAACTGCCAGGAAATGCGGCCAACCGATACCCACGGCTGCCGAGGCGGCTATGCCTGTGCCCACCATGGCTTCCTTGGAAACGAAGGTGCTGGCCACGATGGCTGCGAGCGCCACGAGGCCGAATACCCCGATGCTCCAAGACTTCACTGTGTGCCCAACCTCAATCCGATGTGTCCTAAGACCTCTCGACAATCCTGCCTTAAGCCGGACTAATATGTCGCAATTCCGGCGTGCGCCCGTCACGAATCCCTGACCTGCGGGCCCGCGATGGGTATACTCAGACTTCAACAACGCACTGTGTCCGCCCTCACTCCGTCACAACGGACACGGGCTTCGGGTGTGTTGTGACCGGCCGGTGAGACTCCGGTTTCGACGCCCGATGATGCGCGTACAGCCCATTGGAGGAACTATGTCGCACATCCTGCTCCTGACGAACAGCAACGGTTCATCAGTTGACATTCTGCCTGCCTTGGAATTGTTGAACCACCGCGTCCACATCCTCCCGGCAGAACCCACGGCTTTGCTGGAGACCGATCCCACCGACATCGTCTTCCTGGATGCCCGCAAGGATTTGGTGGGGGCACGCTCCCTGACCCAACTGTTGAAGGCCACCGGCCTCAGCGCACCCCTCATGCTGATCCTGACGGAGGGCGGCATGGCGGCCGTGTCCTCCGCTTGGGCAGTTGATGACATCGTTCTGGACTCGGCCGGGCCCGCAGAGGTGGAAGCCCGTATCCGGCTTGCCATGGCGCGTGCGGTCCCCGGCGAAGAGGAAACCCAGACCGAAATCCGGGCGGCCGGCGTCGTGATTGACGAGGCCAGCTACACCGCCCGGGTCAGCGGGCAACCGCTGAACCTGACGTTCAAGGAGTTCGAGCTCCTGAAGTACCTGGCCCAGCACCCTGGCCGCGTGTTCACGCGCCAGCAACTGTTGACCGAAGTGTGGGGATACGACTACTACGGTGGCACCCGCACAGTGGACGTCCACATCCGGCGCCTCAGGGCCAAGCTCGGGGTTGACCACGAAAACCTGATCAGCACGGTGCGGAACGTCGGCTACCGGCTGACGCTGGTCAGGCTTCCCGACGACGAGCTCTCGGAGGCCTGAGGGGTCCACGCACGCTGGGCTGCCTCATGACCCGCGCGGCCATGGATCGCATCAGCAGACAAGAAAGGCCGGAATCCCTGTGGATTCCGGCCTTTCTCCATTATGTGGTGGAGGACATACGGGTCGAACGTATCGAGGCCACCCCACTGGTGGATCCCCCTCGTGTCCGCTGTTGCGATCCTGCTGCAACGCCGAACGAGATCACGACATTACCCCTGTTCCCCAAGGACATCAAATCGAAGTGGCCGCTCCTGGCGTGAGGGGCTTGCCCCGGACGTATAGCCTTGCTTCATGAGTCACGCACATCCGGAAAACTGGCCTGTACTGATCATCGATGGCGGCTTGGACGGAGCACTTCTCCGCGACGTCAAGGCCCTGGCCTACGCCGCGGCAGAGTCGGACGGCAATCCCCCGTTCTCGGAACAGACGCTGGTAACGCTGCGCGGCACCGGCGGGCACTCCGTCCTGACGCTGGCCTTGTACGCTCCGGATGAGGATTCAGATCCGGCCACCGCCGAAGACCTGGCGGGCGTCGCCGTCGTCGTGGACGATCCGGACGGTGGGGGTGTCCTGGAACTGGCCGTCCACCCCAGTTACCGCAACCGTGGCGTGGCCGGCCGCTTATTGGCCGCGTTGCAGGAGAAACGGAGCCTGCAGGGGCTGAGTGCATGGTCGCACGGCAACCATGAAGCCGCCGCTGATCTGGCCGCCCGCTTTGGGTACGCACCGGTCCGGGAATTGTGGAAGATGCGCCTGATGACTTCCTCGCCCGCCCTGCCCGACGCCGGGCTGCCGGACGGCGTGGCGCTCCGCGCCTTCGTGCCGGGCCAGGACGAGCAAGCATGGCTGGAAGCAAACCGGGCGGCTTTCTCCCACCATCCCGAGCAGGGCGCCATGACACTGGCCGACCTTCAAGCGCGGCAGGCAGAAGAGTGGTTCGATCCGCAGGGCTTCCTTCTGGCCGTCAACGCCGATAACGCGTTGCTGGGATTCCACTGGACCAAAGTCCATGCCGGCCACGGCGAACACCCGGCGATCGGCGAGGTCTACGTGGTGGGAGTGACCCCAGCCGCGCAGGGCATGGGACTGGGGAAGGCCCTCACCGTTGCCGGAATTTCCTATCTGCAGGACCAGGGCCTGCACGCCGTCATGCTCTACGTGGATGCCGACAACGAGGCAGCAGTGGCGCTGTACCAAAAGCTCGGTTTTGTCCGCTGGGACACCGATGTGATGTACGCGCCGGCAGCCAAAAACTGACCCCTCGCGGCCTGCAGAACGGAAAGCCGGAGACATCTTGGATTCGGGCCGCGATTTTGCTTGTAATGTGGGAGGAAACCCCGTCCTGAGCTTAGGAGTAGCCCATGCAGCCGGACCCCGCAGGCGCCGCCGGATCCACCTCGAAGGGCGCCACGCTCCCCCCTCGGTTTGGATCATCGGAAGTTCCGGCATCACGTGCCACCCAGGACCGCATCGACATTCCCGAGTTCGCGCCAAGCCTGGAGCCCGAAGGCGACATCTCCCCGGACCGTTTCCTGGACCGTGAACTGAGCTGGCTGGCCTTCAACTCGCGGGTTCTGGAGCTCGCCGAGGATCCTGACCTGTACCTGCTGGAACGCGTCACCTTCCTCAGCATCTTTGCCTCGAACCTGGACGAGTTCTTCATGGTCCGCGTGGCAGGGCTCAAGCGCCGCATCGCCACAGGGCTCGCCGTCCCGTCCCCGGCCGGCCTCAGCCCCATCGAGGTGCTGGAACAGATCGGCGAAGAAGCACACAAGCTGCAGGAACGGCACGCCCGCGTCTTCGCGGAGCAGATCCGCCCGGCGTTGGCCTACGAGCACATCCACATCATGCACTGGGATGAACTTGATGAGGACGCGCGCCACCGCATCAGCGTCATGTTCCAGGAGAAGGTCTTCCCCATCCTGACGCCGCTGGCGGTGGATCCGGCCCACCCGTTCCCCTACATTTCCGGGTTGTCCCTTAACCTCGCCGTCATTGTCAGCAACCCCATCAGCGACAAAGAACTCTTTGCCCGTGTGAAGGTCCCGGACCAGCTCCCCCGGCTCATCTCCGTGGACGGCCCCCGTGCAGGTGCCATACCCGGCCGTGTTGCCCGGTTCATCGCGCTGGAAGAAGTCATTGCGGTGCACTTGGACAAGCTCTTCCCGGGAATGGAAGTACTGGAGCACCACACCTTCCGGGTCACCCGCAACGAGGACCTTGAAGTTGAAGAAGACGACGCCGAGAACCTCCTGCAGGCCCTTGAAAAGGAACTGCTGCGCCGCCGCTTCGGGCCTCCGGTCCGGTTGGAAGTCACCACGGACATCAACCCGAACATCAAGGCCCTGCTGATCCGCGAGCTGGGCGTCGAAGAGTCCGAGGTCTACTCCGTTCCAGCACCCCTGGATCTTCGCGGGCTCTCCGCGATCAGCGGAATTGACCGCGCCGACCTCCACTACCCCAAGCATGTGCCCCACACGTCCCGGTACCTCAACGAGTCCGAGACCTCCAAGGCGGCCAACGTCTTCGCGGCCATGCGCCGCCGGGACATCCTTCTGCACCACCCGTACGACTCGTTCTCCACCTCGGTCCAGGCGTTCCTCGAGCAGGCCGCAGCTGACCCCAAGGTGCAGGCCATCAAGCAGACCCTGTACCGCACGTCCGGCGACTCGCCCATTGTGGATGCACTGATCGACGCTGCGGAGGCCGGCAAGCAGGTACTGGCCCTGGTGGAAATCAAGGCCCGCTTTGACGAGCAGGCCAACATCTCCTGGGCCCGCAAGCTGGAGCAGGCCGGCGTACACGTGGTGTACGGCATTGTTGGGCTCAAAACCCACTGCAAGCTTTCCTTGGTGGTGCGCCAGGAAGTGGACGGCCTCCGGCGCTACTGCCACATTGGCACTGGAAACTACCACCCCCGCACGGCCCGTTATTACGAGGACCTTGGCCTGCTGACCGCCAATGAACAAGTGGGCGAGGACCTGTCCAAGCTGTTCAACCAGCTTTCCGGTTATGCCCCGAAGTCCACGTTCAAGCGGCTGCTGGTGGCACCCCGCTCAGTCCGTGCAGGCCTGATGGAACGGATTGAAACCGAGATCCGGAACGCACGGGCAGGCGTTCCCGGCTTGGTCCAGATCAAAGTGAACTCCATGGTGGACGAGGCAATCATTGATGCCCTGTACCGCGCGTCCCAGGCAGGTGTGAAGGTGGATGTTGTGGTTCGCGGCATCTGCTCGCTGCGCCCCGGAGTCCCCGGTCTCAGCGACAACATCACAGTGCGTTCCGTCCTTGGCCGCTTCCTTGAACACTCCCGCGTCTTCGCTTTCGGCAACGGCGGCGACCCCGTGGTGTACATCGGCTCCGCCGACATGATGCACCGCAACCTTGACCGCCGCGTGGAGGCACTGGTGCAGCTGGCCAGCAAGGAAGACACGTCAACGGTCATGGACCTGATGCGACGCTACGTTGATGACGGGACCGCCAGCTGGCACCTGGACAACCAGGGGCACTGGACCCGGCACCACCTGGATGCGGAGGGACAGGCGCTGCTGGATATGCAGTCATGGCTGCTGGAGTCCCGGTCACGCCAGCGGGCGCAGGCACGGCGGTAGAGGAAACACTTGAACAGCGATACCCCCGTGGCTGACCAGACGGATCACCCAGGCGAGCCGGTGGCTGTTGTTGCCGCCGGTGCCATCCCCTGGCGGGTCAACAAGGGCACCCTTGAGGTTCTCCTGATTCATCGGCCCCGGTACGACGATTGGTCGTGGCCGAAAGGAAAACTCGACGCCGGCGAAACAGTTCCCGAATGTGCCGCCCGTGAAGTGTGGGAAGAGATAGGTCTCCAGGCACCGCTCGGCATTCCGCTGCCACCCATCCACTACCATGTGGCAGCCGGGCTCAAAGTGGTCAGGTACTGGGCCGTTAAGGTTAACGGAGCGCAGTTACGGCCTGACGGCAAGGAAGTGGACAGCGTCATGTGGTGCACGCCGGACCGTGCAGCCGCATTCCTGAGCAACCCTTCGGACGTCAAGCCACTGGAGTCACTGGAAAAAGCGCATATCCGCGGTGAGCTGGACACGTGGCCGCTCCTTGTGATCCGCCACGCCAAAGCCAAACCGCGGTCGTCCTGGACCAAAGCCGAGGGCGACCGTCCGCTGGCAGCCACAGGCCAACGCCAAGCTGTGGCTGTCCAACGCTTGCTGGAGGTCTGGAAGCCACAGCGCGTGGTCAGCAGCCCCTGGGTTCGATGCGTTGCCACCATAGCCCCCTACGCCAAGGCAACCGGGGCAAAGGTGAAGCTGGTGGAGGCCCTCACGGAGCACCATCACCAGCGGTCCCCCAAGAAGACCGCGGCCGCCGTCGAAAATCTCTTCGACAAGCAGGTTCCCATCGCCGTCTGCACGCACCGGCCCGCGCTGCCGACGGCGTTGAAGCAACTGGGTCAACACATGCCGCAGTCCTTGCGGGCACTGCTTCCCACCGCGGATCCGTACCTGTCCCCCGGCGAGGTCATTGTGTGCCAGGTGGCCAGGGGTTCAGAGCGGAAAATCGTTTCCGTGGAACAGGTCAAGCCCTTCGAAGATTAGGCCGTGACTTGACTCCCCACCCTCCGTGGCGAAGGGTAGGAGATTCGTTCAAAGACTTTGGGGGGTCTTGTTGTGTATGGTTTGCCGGCTTTCTTTTTCCTGGGGCCAGTCATCGGCGCGGTGGTTGTCTACCTGATTTTCCGCGTTCAGGTCTGGTCAAGGCCGGACCCGAACGCAGTGGCCTCGCACGGACTGTGGGTGGGAATCGTGGGATGGATGGCCAGCTCCCTGCAGGGGGCGATGTCCGCCGGCCTCCTGTCGCCCGATCCGATGCTGAACAACTACCCCGCAACGCCCGATCAACTGTTCCAGGCACTCGGATGGCCCGTGGCGGCATGCTTGGCAGTCCATGCCTTGGGCCAGCTGAGCTACCCCCGCGGTAAGAACCGGTCAAAGAACAGTGGGTACGTCTCCCCCGGCATCCGCGACCTCCTGCCCCGCAAACTGGCGTGGACGGTGGGTGCAGTGTTTGCCTACTCCGCGGCGGCCATCGCGTGGATCGCCTGGCTTCCTGCTTATGCACCTGCTCCCGCGTTTCGTCCCGAGTCGTATACCGGCACCCTGATCCAGGGACAGAACGGCCGCATCCCTGGATATGAGCTCGCCCTGTGGTTGGCCGCGGCGCTGCTGCTGCTGGCCCTCGGCACCATGCTGGTGCTGCTGCTGATTGCCAAACGGCGTCCGCTGGAAACGCTCGACGACGCCGACAACCAACAGCTTCATCGCATCTCCGCCAACCGGCTGCTGCGCACAGTTGCCACCATCGCAGCGGGTCTTGCCACCATTGCCGGAAACTTCGCCGTGCTGCCCGAACCTGGACCTTCCTGGCAACCCTCATGGTTCAACGCTTTGGGTGCGGTCAACATGGTGGTCCTCCTGGCCATGCTCTGGTGGCCGGTGCCGGTGTTCCCATCGCTCCTCCAAGCACGCCAGGCCACCAGTGCGCGGGGACTCCTTGCCGACCAAGGCACTCACGGGGCAGCCCGGCTCAGCGTCAATATGGGCGTGGGTCTTGGCGCGCTGGGCGGGCTCGCGGCAGTGGGCGGGCTCGGGACGATGTACGCACTGACGCAGCCAGCCAACATGTGGATGCTTCCCATCGCCGTTGGATTGGTTGCAGTCCTGCTCCTCGCGGGCATCGCAGGCGGAGAGGTGCTGCTGGGCCGGAACTACGGCCGTGACGGTGCTCCCGCGGTGTGGCCTGTCCGGGCCGTCTCCCGCGGATTGTTCATTTATGCCATGGCCAGCGCGTACATGCTGCTCGCAGTCATCGTATTCGTGGCGGCAGGACAGGACCCGGCACAGCCATTCAAGCCGACCACATGGCCGTGGGCCGCCGGGACCACCGTGGCGGCAGCTGCTGTCGGTACCTTGGCAATCTTCGCCGTGCGCCGCCGTCGTGGTATCCCGGAAGGGGCCGGCGAGGCCGGACTGGACGCTGCGCTCAAGGCCATCTCCATGTACAGGATTGTCAGGACCCTCAGCGCCTACTGCCTTGGCCAAGCGGGGGTGCTGTTGATGACCTCCCCCGAGTCCTGGGACGGCTTCTTTCCCATTTCGCCCGGAACGTTCCCTGTGGGTCCCCATCCAGCCGTCACGGCCGGCATGGTTTTGGCCGTCATCGCCGTGATCACCGCTATTGTGCCGGTGCGGAGCCTGCTGCGCACCATCCCCCGCGGGAACCGGCCCCACACGGCGGACGAAGCCGATGCCCCAGGACACGCTCCCATGACGGGCACGGCTTCCGGGCAAAGTAAGCTTGACCCGTGAGCATCCCCACCCCCTATGAAGACCTCCTGCGCGATGTCATGGACAACGGCGCACACAAAGCCGACCGAACCGGAACAGGAACGCGGAGTGTTTTTGGCCGTCAACTGAGGTTCGACCTTGGCAGCAGTTTTCCGCTGATCACCACCAAGCGGGTCCACTTCAAATCCGTGGCCGTGGAACTGTTGTGGTTCCTGCGCGGCGACTCCAACGTCAAGTGGATGCAGGATCAGGGTGTCACCATTTGGGATGAATGGGCAGACGCCGACGGCGAACTCGGTCCCGTGTACGGTGTGCAGTGGCGCAGTTGGCCCACGCCCGACGGCGGTCACATCGACCAGATCGCCGAGGTCATGAAAGGGTTGGCGGCCAACCCGGATTCGCGCCGGCACATTGTCTCCGCCTGGAACGTCTCCGAACTCAAGGACATGGCCCTGCCGCCGTGCCATGCTTTCTTCCAGTTCTACGTTGCAGACGGCAAGCTGTCCTGCCAGCTGTACCAGCGCTCGGCGGACACTTTCCTGGGAGTGCCCTTCAACATCGCGTCCTACGCACTGCTCACGCTCATGGTGGCGCAGCAGCTCGGCCTGGAACCCGGCGAGTTCATTTGGACCGGCGGGGACGTCCACGTCTATGACAATCACGTGGAGCAGGTTGCTGAACAACTCAGCCGGGAGCCCTTTGAGTACCCGCAGCTGAAGATCCTGCGCAAGCCCGATTCCATCTTCGACTACTCCCTTGATGACTTTGAGGTTGTGGATTACCGCCACCACCCCACCATCAAGGCACCGATCGCCGTATGAGCACGCCCACCCCCGGCAACGACGGGCAACTGCCCGGCGTCATCTTCACCCAGGAAACTGCTGCACGCATGACCGGGATCGGCATGGTGTGGGCGCAGACCACATCCGGCGTGATCGGCAACGACGGCACCATGCCTTGGCACCTGCCCGAGGACCTCAAGCACTTCAGCCAGCTCACCAACGGGCATCCCGTGATCATGGGCCGCAAAACCTGGGAGTCGTTCCCGGAAAAGTACCGGCCGCTGCCTGGCCGCACCAACATTGTGGTGACCAGGAACGCGGAGTGGGCTTCTACGCCCGAGGCCGCGGGCGCCGTCGTCGTGTCCTCCTTGGATGCTGCCCTCCTTGAATCGCAATTTGCTCCGGGCGGCCAGAAAGTCTGGATCATCGGCGGGGCTGAAATCTTCAAGCAGTCCATGGACGTTGCCACGCTTGCCGTGGTGACCATCATTGACGGCGAGTTTGACGGTGACACCTTCGCTCCGGAACTGGGCGCCGAATGGACCTTTGACAGTGTGGCGCCGGCCGAGGGCTGGCTCACCGCGAAAAACGGCACACAATACCGGTTCACCACGTGGCGCCGGACCGAAAGCTAGGAAGCACCGCATGTTCAAAAAACCCGAAATCCTCTTTGTGCTGGGCTACATGCTGCTCCCGCTCTTCGCGCTGATCTCAGCGATCGTGGGCCTCACCATGATCCTGGGGGGCAACAAAATCGCCGGCATCATTGTCCTGGTAGTGGTCACGCAGGTGTTCACGTTTGGTTCCTTCTTCGCACTGCGCAAACGCAAGGCCCTCCTGCTCGAAGGTCCGTGACGTAACCAACAGCGGTTGTTCGGGCTGAAAGTCTAGACTTGTCCAATGACTACAGCAGCTAATCCGTCCGTTGGACTGGTCGGTTGGCGTGGCATGGTCGGTTCCGTCCTGATGCAGCGCATGCAGGAAGAGAATGACTTCGCCAACATCAACCCGGTATTTTTCTCCACCTCGAACGCAGGAGGTTCCGCCCCCTCCTTCCTGAGCTCTGCCGCCGGCGATCCCGGCAAGCTCGAGGATGCGTTCGACATTGAGACGCTTGCCAAGCTGCCCATTATTGTCACCGCCCAGGGTGGTGACTACACCAAGCAGGTCCACGGAGAACTCCGCAACCGCGGGTGGGATGGCCTCTGGATCGATGCCGCTTCCACCCTCCGCATGAACGATGACTCCATCATTGTGCTGGACCCCATCAACCGGGACGTGATTGACGCCGGGCTTTCGGGTGGCGTGAAGGACTTCATCGGCGGCAACTGCACGGTTTCCTGTATGTTGATGGGCCTCGGCGGACTCTTCAAGAACAACCTCGTGGAGTGGGGTACGTCCATGACGTACCAAGCTGCCTCCGGTGGCGGCGCACGCCACATGCGGGAGCTCCTCAACCAGTTCGGCACCCTCAATAACGAGGTCAGCAGCGAACTCGATGATCCTGCCTCCGCCATCCTGGAAATCGACCACAAAGTCCTTTCCGCCCAGCGCAACGGCGTTGACGCAACCCAGTTCGGCGTACCTTTGGCCGGGTCCCTGATTCCTTGGATCGATGCTGATCTGGGCAACGGCCAATCCAAGGAAGAGTGGAAGGCCGGCGTGGAAACCAACAAGATCCTCGGTACCGGCAACGGCACCGAGGGCAAGGACCACATCGCCATGGATGGCCTGTGCGTCCGCATTGGAGCCATGAGGTCCCACTCCCAGGCCTTGACGTTGAAGCTGCGCGAGGATCTTTCCGTCACGGAGATTGAAAACCTCCTGGCCAAGGACAACCAGTGGGCCAAGGTTGTCCCCAATACCAAGGAAGCCTCCATGGCGGACCTGACGCCTGTTGCCGCGTCCGGAACCCTGGACATTCCGGTGGGCCGTATCCGCAAGCTCGAAATGGGCCCGGAGTACATCAGCGCCTTCACCGTTGGCGACCAACTCCTCTGGGGTGCTGCTGAGCCTCTGCGCCGCATGCTGAACATTGTCACGGGCAAGCTCTAGGAGCTGCTGACATAAGTCTTCGTTGACCCGCTGTTTCGTTGCTGTCCCGCAACGCAACAGCGGGTCTTCGACGTTTTTCGCGGTTGAGGGCTGCGCGGAGTTGACGTTCCACTTCCCACGGGCGGCCGAGGTCCTCCCATTCGATGCGCACCACCTCCCAGCCCATGGCCTTTAGTGCCTTCTCCCTGCGCCGCTCCTGGTAAATGACCTCCTCCGTGGGGGCGTAGTCAAAGTACTTGGCCCGGCCATCAAATTCCAGGATCACCGACGATCCGGGCCAGCCGAAGTCGCCCCTGCACCGGCCCACGGGAGTGTCCACTTCAAGCTGCGACACCGCGTCGGTGATGCCCAGCTTGTTCAGCAGCACACGTGTCCGGGTCTCGCCCACGGATTCCGCGAGGGGATCGGCAGCGTCCAACACCCGGGTGACTCGTCGGCTGCCCCTGATGATCCGCCCGCTGTCCACGTAGTTCCTCATCACTGTGAAATCCGCCCCCTTGCGGGCAGCCTGATCAGCGATGACCAGGGCACGTTCAAAGTCCAGCAGCCTGGCACAGTCCACAACAGTGCGTTCAAGCGACGTGACTCTGAGCGGGTTGCGCCAGGGCGCCGTCACCTCGGTCACCTCCACGGGATCCAGCGGACTTCCATGCGCCACCACGTCCCCTCCCGAACTGGCCTGTGCCGGCGAAAACGGGGTTGTGAGGTGGACCAGGGAATCCACACTCCACGGAGAGCAGGCGTGCAAGCGTGCTGCACTGGCATGGCTGTACACACTGGCCGTGAGCGTCCCCATCTGATGGGCCTGGATCCTCACCAAATCCTGGTCCCACGGGCTCTGTCTCCGCCACTCCCAGGACCGAACGTAAATGCCGCGTCTCAACCGGACCAGTTTCCCGGAGCGCACACCCGACGTCAGGACCCTGTCCGAGATCCCCCGAATTTCCAGGTCCACTGTGGAAGCCACCAAAGTGTTGGGCCAGTTCCGGGTGATCAGGTCGTCAAGCTTTTGCGGTTTCATGGCTCCATCATGTGGGCCCCGGTGCGGCCCCCGCCATGTGCCGAATGCCCTATGTGGAGAACTGCCGGGATCAGCACCCATCGCGGGACACCAACGTTGGGCCAGCACGTTGGGGGCCCGCAAGGGTGGAGCAGGCAAACACGTTGCGGGCCCGCAAGGGTGGAGCAGGCCAGCACGTTGCGGGCCCGCAAATCCGTCGCGGGGCAGCAACGGGAAAGCGGGGCACCGACGAAGCTGCGGGGAACCCACGGAACAGGAGCAGGGCGCAGGAGCGGGCGCAGGAACCAGGCGCGTAACCAGGATCAGCCTGCCATGAACTCCACATAGGCCCTGCCCTGCGCTTGGAACGAGCGCTCTGCGGCGGGCCCCAGCGGGCCGGCGAAGGGTTCGGGGACCGCGGCAATGGCCTTGCCGGAGCCGGTCCGGGCCCACGTGCCCACCACTTCGCCGCCAGCCACAATGATGCGCTTGAAAACCCCATTGTTTCCGGGCACCACAAGGCCGGCGTACTCGGGAGCAAGGACCAGGCTCCTGTCCTGGTACCCCAACAGGTATTCGTCGAACCCGGGGAGGGCCAGCAACGAGCGGGAGCCGGGCAGTCCGCCGTCGAGCATGTCCGCCACCTCCGGCGACAACCAGTAACTGGTGCCCCCGAAAGGAAGCTCAACCAGGGTGTCCTGTACGGTCGCGAAGGCTGCGCGGGCTTCCTTCAGGGGTATCTGGCTCCACCAACAGAAGTCCTTGATGGTGGCTGGACCATGGCTCCTGAAGTAGCGGAACAGGAGCTCTGCGATCCCCTCCTCACGTGCAAGATCACGCGATGTTGGAATCCATTCGTCGAAAGGTACGAAGAGCTGCTGGACGCCGGCCCGGCCGCCCGCCGTCAGAACTGCCGACGCTGCCATGGGACCCTGAACCAGGGATGCTTCCTGGCACAGGCATGCCAGCAGGTGGATCCCCCGCTGCGCGCCGGTAGCCTGGCCGGCCTCTTCGAATGCCTGGAACAATTCCTCGCGGCTTGCCCCGGGCAGTCCCTCGGTTCCGCGTTGGGCATGGAGGCCGTGGCACGCCTTCACGGCAAGGTCCCGGCAGTGGCTGATGTCATCTGCGGTGATGGAAAGTTCCCGGTGCCGGCCTGTCAGCGTCCTCTGCAGTCGGGGGCTGGTCAGCGCGAGGATCCACCGTAGATCCTCCGGCGCCACCAAGTGCAGGGTGCCACGCATGGGCCAAGATCTCACCACAGTTCCGGCGTCCAGGGCAGCCCGGACGTCCGAGGCCGCGGTTCCGGGCACACGCTGCCCCACCGCCCACAATGCCATCCCCAAATCCTGTGCCTGCATGGCTGTCATCCAGCGGACGGCCCCGGGAATGCCGGGAAAGCCACCACCCAGCAGGCCTTGGCTGACCAGCCGCAAACGGCCCATATGCCGGGGTGTGATGGGAGCGCGGGCCATGCTTCATCCTAGAAGCGGAACGGGATACAGGGAACCTTTCCGCCGCTCCCAGCCACCGCCCAGAACCAGATCCTAAGATTGCTTCATGCTCTTTGGTGACCTGGCTCCGTTTGTGCGGCCGATGAGCCGGTGGTTGGCTACCGCCGGCTGGTTCTGCACCTTCTTTGGTCTCGGTGCTGGCCTCATCGTGGCTGTGGGAACGGGTGTCAGCCTCTCGCCGTCCATGCAGGCCATTCAGACCGTCAGCCTGGTGGCCACCGCTGCCGCTGCCCTCCTGATCGGCACCGCAGCAGCCACCCAACCGGTCTCGGACCGGGATGACGACGCCCCTGAACCCTGGTTCTATCCTGCTGCCGCGGCCCAGGTCCGCAGTTTCCTCCTGGGCTCCATCGTGCTTCTCCTGGGCCTGGTTGGTTTTGCTGCCGCGGGCTTGTTCATGCCCAGCGGCCCATCGCCGCAGAGCATCGCATTCAGCCAGATCTTCCTGTTGGGCTCCGTCAGCTGCGGGCTGACGTTCCTGCTGCTCAACAAAGTCCTGCCCATCGCTGAACGGCGCACCCGCTGACTTCTGCCGTACCGGCAGCCTGCTAGAGCGAGAGCCCGATCAGCAAGGGCTCGGGGTGCAGTTCAATGCCAAAGCGTTCGACGACGCCGGCCCTCACCTGACGCGCTACAGCCACCATGTCAGCCGCCGACGCTGATCCGCGGTTGGTGATGGCCAGGGTGTGCTTGGTGGACAAGGATGCCCGGCCACCGGAAACGCTGTCCGCCTCCAGGCCGTAGCCCTTGCCGAACCCTGCCTGATCAATCAGCCACGCTGCGGAGAGCTTCACGTGCCCGTCCGATCCCGCGGGGTATTGGGGCGCGTTCTCCGGAAGGGTCGCTGCCAGTTCCCGGGACACGATGGGGTTGGTGAAGAACGAACCAGTGGAGTACGTGTCGCGGTCTGAAGCGTCCAAGACCATTCCCTTGGAGGCACGCAACCGCAGGACTTCGCGCCGGACATCGTTTGAGTAGGCCCGCTTGCCTGCCTCGACGCCCAACACCTTCGCGAGCTCCCCGTACCGGATGGGAGCGCTCATCCTGCCCAGCAGCAATTGGAACTCCACCGTCAACACCACGTACCGGGGGGACCCGTCCACGGTGGTCTGTTTCAGGATGGAGTCACGGTACCCGAACTTGAGCTCGGAGTTGGTGAAGGTCTGCACGGCGTTCCGTTGGCGGTCCCAGGTGCGCACGGCAGCAATGGTTTGCGAGACGTCGGATCCGTAGGCGCCTACGTTCTGCACGGGGGTGGCCCCTGTGGAACCGGGAATTCCGGACAACGCCTCTATCCCGGACCAGGCGTGCAGCACCGCATGTTCCACCAGGGCATCCCAGTTGTGGCCGGCCTGGACCACCACGGAAACGCCCCCGCAGCTGTCCTCGGAGTTCACTGTGAAACCCTCGGAGGCGATCCTCAGGACCGTGCCGTCGTAGCCATGGTCGGAAATCAGCAGGTTGGAGCCGCCGCCGATGATCAGGAGTTTGCTGCCTGCAGCGTCGGCCGACCGGACGGCGTCGATGATCTGGGCTTCGGTGCGCGCCTCCACGTAGTTCTGCGCGGGGCCGCCGACTGCGGCTGTGGTCAATTCGGAGAGCAGCGTCTGGGTCACCCATCAAGCCTAGCGGGAGTGGCTGGGCTCCAAGGACCCGGAGCCCGTTTTTCCTGACAGTGGTGCCAGGAAGAAACTGACCACCAGCATGACCAAAGGCGCAAGGAGCGAATGCAGGATGCCGAAGTGCTCAGCAAGGAGGCCCAGCAAGGGAGGTCCACAGAGGAAGGCACCGTAGCCGATGGTGGACACCACCGAAACCCTCGCAGCCGCATGCACGGGGTCATCGGCCGCCGCGGACATGCCCACGGGGAAGCCCAGGGAGGCACCAAGCCCCCACAAAGCCAAGGCCACAAAGGCCAGCCACGGCACGGGCGCAAAGACAAACAGCGCAAGGCCAACGACGGCGGTGGCTGAGCACCAGCGCATCACCACCACCCTGCCGAACCGGTCCAGGATGGCCGTCCCGGCAAAGCGGCCGATGGTCATGAAGGAAACGAACAGCCCATAGCCCACAGCGCCCGCGGCGTCGGTCTGGCCGTAGCCATCGGCAAGGGCAAGTGCCACCCAGTCCCCCGCTGCGCCTTCGGCCAAGGCCAGCCCCAGTACCAGGACGCCGATGAGCAGGGTGCGGCGGTCCCGCCAGGCCATGGCCACCAGCCGCTTGTTGTCCAACGGCTTGTTATGCAGCGGCTCGGCATCCGGCTTAACACTGTCAGAGGCAGCTGTCGTCGAGTCCCCGCGTCCCGTTGACCCGGGTGCAATGACCGGAAGCGGACCGGTGGAAGGGTCGCGGAACGTATCGGTTTCCTCCGGACGGAAGGTGCTTGCCGGCGTCGTGGTCTTCTCAGCACGGAAGAAAAAGCCTGCAGTCACCACCGCTCCGGCAACCACCACTCCCGCCATCAGGAAATGCCACACCACGGGGAGATGGATGGCCGCTGCCCAGGCACCGAAGCCCGCTGCGGCCACGGTACCCAGGCTGAAGGAGCCGTGCAGATGAGGCATGATGTGCCGCTCCATGGCACGTTCCAGTGCTGCACCTTCAACGTTGGAAGCCGTGTTCCAGCTGGCGGTTCCCAAGCCCAGGACCACCAGGCCCGTGGCCACCACCGGAGGGCTGGCAGCAACGGAGGCACCAAAGCCGATGGTCACCAGTCCGGCGCCCACCATGCAACTGCCAATCCAGCTGGTCAGCCGCGGCCCCAAGCGCAGCACGATAAGTCCGGAGGCAGAAATGGAGATGAAGGAAGCAACGGTCATGCACATCAGCAGGAGCCCGATGCCGCCCGGCGTCAGGTCCAGCCCGTCGCGGATGGCCGGCAAGCGGGACACCCAGGTGGCGAAGGCAATGCCGCTGGCGCCGTAAGAGGCCAAAACAGCGACGCGCCACCGGGACATTTCAGTCGCAGTGGCGCGCCGCAGGGAATCGTTCTGTTGACTCAAGAGACCTTCACTACGGCTTGGGACTTCATGAGTACCTTGAGGCCACCGGCCATCACCGTGAGGTCAATGCGTGCCGTACGGGCTTCGGCGTCGAGGGCTCCCACTACGCCGGTCACGTCAATGACGGCACCAGCGTCCGGGGTCCCGGTGGTGTCCGTGACCAGCACCGGTTTGGTGAAGCGGGTCTGGTAATCGACGACGGCTGCGGGGTCGCCTGCCCAGTCGCTCACCAGTTGCACTGCCGCGCCCATGGTGAACATGCCGTGTGCGATGACTCCCGGCAGTTCCACGGACGTGGCGAACGCCTCGTTCCAGTGGATGGGGTTGAAATCGCCGGATGCTCCCGCGTACTTCACCAGATCCTGCCGGGTGACGTCAATGCTGCGGGCGCCGATTTCCTGGCCGACTGTCAGTTCTTCGAAGGTGGGGCTCATGGTTACTGTCCCTCTCCGCGGACCAGGATGGATGAGGTGGTGGTGGCGACCTTTTCGCCTGCCTCGGTGGAAATCTCCGAACGGGTGGTGATCATGGCGCCGCCGCCCATGGCCCGGACACCGTCAACATGGAGCTCTGCCACCAGGCGGTCACCGGCAACGATGGCGCGGTGGTGCGTAAACCGCTGGTCGGCGTGGACCACGCGGGAGAAGTCGATGCCGGACTCGGGATCCTCCACCAGCTGGGCATCCGCACGCTGGGCAACAATGATGGCGAACGTGGGAGGCGCCACGAGGTCGCTGTGGCCCTGGGCCTTGGCTGCTTCCACATCAAAGTGGGCTGGGTTGGTGGCTTTCACGGCCGTGGCGAATTCGCGAATCTTTTCACGGCCAACGTCGTACACCTCTGCGGCAGGGTAGCTGCGCCCCTGCAAATCCGGATTGATACTCATGCTCCAACCCTAGCGGCCCACGGGCACGGGATGGATGTTACTTCTTGTAGCTCTTCCGGATTTTCTGTCCCCGGACCACCAGCCCGGCCACGTGCATCAACAACCCGATGCCGATCAGCGGCAAGGAAGCCATGGCGAGGCCCTGGTTGCCGGAGGTATTGCCAACAATGGAAAGGATGATTCCCACGGCAATGAGGCCCATGGCGCCGAAAACCAGCACTTTGTAGGAGGTAGGAGCGGTAGCCCAGAAGTCGTTCAGCACCGTCCAAGTCTACCGGCTGGGATTTAGAACAATGAGTCCTGCAATGCCGGGATCTCCGTAGTGTGGGCACCGAACTCGATCCTGCGGCCCTTGAGCGCGCCGAGGTCAGCCACGAAACTGCCATCCACCGGGTTGCCCGCTGCATCCGGCAACGACGCCAAGGCGATGGAACCGGACAGTGAGTCGATCTGCAGTCCGTGCCCGCCGCCGTCGAACGTCGCAGGGTAAGGATGCCGCGAACCCGTGCCCGAGGCACAAACAGCATGGGCCAGCGCCGGCCGCTCCCACACCTCCTCCACCACCGTGTAACCACCCATGGCCAAGCCACCGAGCAAGTCCCGGACCCGTCCGGCGTGCTCGAGGTTCAGTTGCGACAGTTCGACGGCGGGACGCGGCTGCACCAGCGACGCCACCTTGGCAGCGGAACGGACTTGCTGGACCAAACCGAGGTCCTGCGTCACCAGGTCTTCGAGCAAACGGACCACGCGTCCGTCCTCGGCAAGGGCCACGTAGGAAGCATGGACTGCTCCTTGCTCGGCCAGCCGGTTCCATTTGCGCGGACCGGAGGCCGTGCCCACCTTGCTGACGCCGTGGGCAAACGTGGCCACATACAGCCAGTGGGCTTGCATGAGGTATGCCCGGAGGCCGGCAGGCACGGAACCGCCGCGGTGGAAGTCGTGCATCAGCCGCGAATCGTCCTTCGCGAAACAGGCGCCGCACTGTTTGCCGCGCTCGGCGGGAGAAGCGCTGCGGCAGGGGACGTGGGTGCGGTTCCCCGGGCCGTGGACCTTGGTGTGGCCGAGGCACCACAAACCCGGATCAACACGCAGGCCCAGGGCGGAGCCCCGGGCCAACGTGATGTCTTCAAAGATCCCGTCGGCCGGCAAAAGCCGCAACGACGGGGAGGAGGAGTCCCAAACGACCCCGTGAACCAGCATCCTTACAGGGAAGGCTGGACTCCGAATGCCACGGCAAGCTTCATGATCTTCTCTGCACGTCCCAGGCGCGGGAGGTCGGATCCGTCCCGGATGACCCGGCCGTTGGCTTCGAAATCGTTCATGAAGTCCGTGGCCCAGGCGACGTCGGACGGCGTGGGGCTGATGACCTCGTTGATCACCGTGGTCTGGTCAATGGCCAGGCACAGCTTGCCGGTCATGCCCATGGTGACGGTGATGCCGGTCTGTTCGCGCAGGATGGGGTGGTTGGTGCCCACGGTGGGTCCATCAATGGGGCCCGGAAGATTGCCTACGCGGCTGGCTACCACCAGTTTGGCCCGCGGGTACGCCATGGCTTCGGGGGTGGCGGCCATGCCGGTGTCGCGACGGAAATCGCCGGAACCAAAGGCCAGGCGGAACGCACCCTGGGCGCGTGCAATGTGGTTGGCTTCCTCGATGCCCAGTGCGGACTCAACCAATGCCACCACGGGGGTCTTGCCGTCCATGCGGTGGTAGGACTCGGTCACCTGGTCCGCGGACTCGGTCTTCGCGAGCATGACGCCCAGGAGACCCGGGGTACCGCGCAAGCCTGCGAGGTCGTCGGCCCAGAAGGGGCTGATGGCATCGTTGATGCGGACCCAGGCCTGGCCACCGGCGGTCAGCCAGTTAACAACGTTCTCCCGGGCCGCGTCCTTCTGGGACGGGTCCACGGCGTCTTCGATGTCAAGGATGATGGCGTCCGCCCGCGAACCCGCAGATTCATCAAAGAGCTCCGTTTTCATGGCATTAACAAGGAGCCAGGAACGGGCAATGTCTGCGGGAATGTTGCGGGTGGGCCGAACTGACTCGGCGGCGATGCTTGACGTCATGTATCTACCGTATCCGGCCAGTGGGCCGGAGGGCGAAGAATTCCGCCCGGTTGTGAGGATCAATACGAACTAAACCCCATATGACTGTGGGGTTCGTCAGTATGAAGCCCGACGGCGGTCCCCGCCAGTCAAAGGCACCCCGCCTGCCGCTGTGGTTCACACGGCTCAACGCAGCGTCTTGTGTCCCCGGATTGCCGGGAGAGGCCCCGGATTTCCCCGTGTTTCGTGCTGTTTCCGATCGTTTCCGGGGGTTACCGGCGCGCTTCCCCTGGGTGCACGCAATGGGCTTTCATCGTTCCCAAGCCGTTCACCGGCGCACATCCTCCAACTCATCGAAAGTAGCTCCCATGAAACTGCACCTGCCCCTGCTGAGCGTCGCGACCGCCGTCGTACTAGCGCTGACGGTGAGCGGCTGCGGCGGCGCTGCCGAGGCCGGCCAGGCCAATCAACCCGGCAACGAGGTCAAGGAGATCCGGTACCAGGGCTCAGCCAACAACGTCACTTTCCCCGAACTGGCTGCGGATCTGGGATATCTGGGTGACGTAAAACTGAACTGGGTGGGCAACACCACCAGCGGCCCCCAGGACATCCAATCCGCGGCCACCAACCAGACGGACGCGGGCGGGGCTTTCTCCGGAGCGGTGGTGAAACTCATCGAAGCCGGGGCTCCGGTCAAGGCGGTGGTCAACTACTACGGCTCGGATGAGAAGACCTTCAGCGGCTACTACGTGAAGGCGGACAGTCCCATCAAGGAGCCACGGGACCTGATTGGCAAGAAGATTGCCGTCAACACCCTGGGCGCACACCATGAAGCCGTGATCAACACCTGGCTCACCAAGAACGGCCTGAGCCAAGACGACATCAAGCAGGTCCAACTGGTACCGCTGGCGCCGAACGACACTGAAGAAGCCATCCGGCGCGGACAGGTTGACGCCGGAACCCTGGGCGGAGTGCTGCAGGACCGGGCCATCGAAGCGGGAGGACTCCGCTCCCTCTTCAGCGATGGTGAACTGTTTGGCACCTTCGCCGGCGGTCAGATCGTGCTCCGCAACGACTTCATTGAAAAGAACCCCACTACCACGCGCACCTTCACCACGGGAGTGGCCAAGGCGATCAAGTGGGCCACCGAAACGCCCCGCGACGAGGTGATTGCCCGGTACACCAAAATCATCGAAAGCCGGGGCCGCAACGAGAGCACAGCCAACCTGAAGTTCTGGAAGAGCACCGGGGTTCCGGACAACGGCGTGATCAAGGACCAGGACTTCACGCGCTGGGAGTCGTGGCTCAACTCGTCCGGGATCGTCAAGGGCAAGCTCACGCCGGCCAAGTACTACACCAACCAATTCAACGACCTGGCCGAACCTGCCGCGGTTGAAAAGAAGGGATGAGCCATGACAGCGAAGATCAGCCTCCGCAACGTGACCAAGCAGTTCACGGTCCGGGCCACTAAAACCTCCCCCGCTGGCCGGTTGACGGCCATTGACTCACTCAACCTGGATGTCCACGACGGCGAATTCCTCACCCTGGTGGGGCCAAGCGGCTCGGGTAAGACCACACTGCTGGACCTGCTTGCCGGGCTCTCAGCCCCCACCTCCGGCGAAGTATTGGTGGATGGCACACCGGTGACCGGGCCGGGCAAGGACCGTGCCGTGGTGTTCCAGCAGTACGCGCTGTTCCCGTGGCGGACGGCTTCGGCCAATGTCTCGATCGGGCTTGAGGGGGTCGGCCAGGACGGCAAAAAGCTGAACCGCCGCGAACGGGCCGCGAAAGCCAAGGAGTACCTGGCACTGGTGGGCCTGGCCGGCTTTGAGGACCGCTACCCCCACGAGCTGTCCGGCGGCATGAAGCAGCGCGTGGCGATCGCCCGGAGTTTGGCCTACCAACCGGATGTGCTGCTGATGGATGAACCTTTTGCGGCCCTGGATGCCCAGACCCGGGAGCAACTCCAGGACGAGCTCCTGCGGATCTGGAAAGCCACCGGCAAGACCATTGTGTTCATCACCCACGGCATCGATGAAGCCGTGTACCTGGGCCAGCGGGTGGCCGTGCTGAGTGCACGCCCGGGCAGGCTCAAGGAGATCGTGGACATCGCCATCCCGGACCGTGACGGAGACCAGGACATTCGCTCCAACCCGGCCTTCGTTGAACACCGCCACCAGGTGTGGACGCTCCTGCATGACGAGGTCCGCAAAGCCCAGTATGCCGGGCACCGCAAGATCCTCCCGGACGGAAGCGCCCCCGACGAACCCGCAGCCATCGCTGCAGAAAAGAGCGCGGCCTGATGACCAGCACACTCACCCACGGCCAGGCACCAGCCACGGCGGGATCGGCACCCCGGCCAGGTGCCGCCGTCGAACCTTCCCTTGCCCAGCCGGCACCGGAGGCGGGCACGACGACGGCACTGGCCGCCGCGCGTCGGCTCACCTCAGCAGCGGGCGCGGTGCTGTGGAAGTCAGCCGCGATCCTGGCCTTCCTTGCGGTGTGGGAATTCGGCCCCACCTATCTGGCCAGCCCGTCCACCAGGGTGTTCCTACCACCGCTGCACGAAGTGCTGCTGGCATGGGCCAAGCTCTTCGACTCCGGGACCATCCAGAGCCACATTGCAGCCAGCCTCACCAGATCGGTGGCCGGGTTCGGAGCCGCGCTGGTGGCGGGGGTTTCGCTGGGCCTGTTGATTGCCTGGTACGGGCGCCTGAACTCAGTGCTGAATCCGTTGCTGGAACTGTTCCGCAACACCGCCGCACTGGCCCTGTTGCCGGTGTTCACGCTGTTGCTGGGCATCGGCGAAGAATCCAAGATCAGCATTGTTGCCTACGCTGCGTTCTTCCCGGTGCTGCTGAACACCATCGCCGGGGTGAAAACGGTGGACCCTTTGCTCATCCGGGCCGCGCGGTCCTTGGGGCTGAACAGCTTCCGGCTCTTCCAAAAGGTGATACTCCCCTCGGCAGTACCCACCATCTTCACCGGCATCCGCATGGCCGGCACCGCGTCCATCCTGGTGCTGATCGCCGCGGAAATGGTAGGAGCGAAAGCCGGTCTGGGGTACCTGATCGTCAACGCACAGAGCAGTTTCCTCATCCCCGATATGTACGCGGGCATCCTCACGGTGTCCTTGTTGGGGCTCGGCGTGAACTTCGCACTGGTGGCCCTGGAGCGGCATTTCTCGCGCTGGCGGACCGCCGTCGGCGCCACCGCGTCCTGAACCAGTCCGCGGCCTGAACCACCCCCGCGGCAACCGCCGCAAGCATCCACAAAGTAAGGAAAAGCAATGACCGTCATTACCGAAACCAAGCTCCAGTTCGCCAAGCTCGGCTCCCGCATCGGGGCTGAAATACGCGGACTGGATATCAGCGGAGACCTCGATCCCGTGACAGTGGCCCAGATCCGGGCTGCGCTCAACCAGCACAAGGCCCTGGTGTTCCGTGAGGCCAACATCCTCACCGATGAAGCGCAGGTGAAGTTTGCCTCGCACTTTGGCCCACTCACCAAGGCCCATCCAACGGTTGCCTCGGTGGAAGGTGAGGAGAACGTCCTGCCCGTTGACAGCGAAAACGGTTCGGCCAACAACTGGCACACGGACGTCACGTTTGTGGTCAACCCGCCGCAGGCATCCACCCTGCGCAGCATCGATCTTCCTGCCTACGGTGGCGAGACGTTGATTGCTTCCTCGGCCGGTGCGTACCAGGACCTTCCGGAGGAGCTTCGCACCTTCGCGGACAACCTGTGGGCCATCCACACCAACGACTACGACTACTCGGTGCCAAAGAACCTGGAACACAGCAATGCTGAGGAACGCCGCAAGGAGTTCACCCGCCTGAAGTTCGAAACCGCACACCCCGTGGTCCGGGTCCACCCGCTGACCGGCGAGCGCGGATTGTTTATTGGGGGCTTCGCGCAGCGGCTTCGGATTGTGGGTTTGTCCAACACCGAATCGAAGGACATCATCCGTCTGCTGCAGGCGTACGTGACGCGCCCGGAGAATGTGGTCCGCGTGAACTGGGAGCCCAACCAGGTGGTCCTGTTCGATAACCGCATCACGCAGCATTACGCCCCGGACAACTACGACGGCCAGCCCCGCAAGCTCAACCGGGTGACCATTGCCGGCGACATTCCAGTGGGTATTGAGGGCAAGGCCAGCCAGGCGATCCAGGGTGATTCGAGCACGTACTCCGTGGTGGCTCCTGTGGGCCTCGACTCGTAGGCGCCCCCCATGTGTTGCTGTCCGCACCCAACTGAGTCGCAGTTAAGCGCGTTTTGAGTCCTCATATCGCGCACAACTGCGACTCAGTTGGGTTAAGTGTCAGGGGAGGTTGTGCCCGCGGGCGGCCGTCCACAGGCCATACCATTCAGCCCGGGTCATGCCCTCCGCCACGGTTGCGGCATCGGCGCAGGCCCGGATGCGGGCGGGGTTGGTGGTTCCCACCACGGGAGAGATGCGGGCCGGATGGTTCATGAGCCAGCCCAGCAGCACCGCCTCGGGAGTTGTGTTCTTCTCGGCGGCAAGCCCCGCGAGCATCTCCGCGGCAGCTTCATCGGCAGGATCTTGCGTGTCGGCTCCCGTGTACCTGCCTTGTGCCAAGGACCCGTAAGCCTGCAGTTCAATCCCCCGGCCCATGCAGTGCTCCAACGTTCCGTGCGGGAAACTGTGATCCAGCCCCTCCGCGTTGTTGACAAGCACTGTGCTTTCCAGCCAGTCCCGCCGCAGCAAGCTCATTTCCAGCTGGTTCGCCACGATGGGTGTCTCCAGCTCATCCTGCAGGTAGGCGATCTGCGCACCGGACATATTGGACACACCCAGTTGCCGCACCTTGCCTTCCGCCATTAACTGCCCGACGGCGGCCGCCACCTCGCGTGGGTCCATCAAGGGATCGGGGCGGTGCAGGAGGAGCACATCCACGTAATCGGTCCGGAGCCTTGCCAGGCTTTGGTTGACCCGTTCAAGAATGGCGGCCTTACTGAGGTCGTAGTGCGTTTCGAGCCCCCGCTCCCCCAGCCTGATCCCGCACTTGGTCTGCAGCTGGATTTTGTCGCGCAAACCCTGCGAACGGGCGAGGACTTCACCAAAGACGGCCTCGGACTTCCCACTGCGGTAGATATCCGCGTGGTCGAACAACTCAATGCCGATGTCCTGTGCGGCGTCAATCGCCGCAGCTGCCTGATCGATGTCAGCGGATCCATAGGACGTTCCGTCCCACGGCCCACCCAGGCCCATGCAGCCGTAAATGAGGCGTCCCCGCCCGTTCGCAGCAGTCACGCGGTCAGGCCTTGTCCAGGATCCACACCGTGGTGTCAGAAGGCAGCTTGCCGTCCTCCAACGGGCCGCTGGCCACCAGGACGTCGCCTTCGGGCAGAGCCACGGGCTCGCTGCCGAAGTTCGTCAGCGTGTGCCAGCCGCCGGGGCGGCTGAAGTGCAGCACATCCGGGTTGCCGGTCTCCACCCAATGAAGTTCCTCGGCGGTCTGCAGCTCGCTGCGCAGCCTCAAGGCTTCCCGGTAGAGCTCCAGGGTTGAACCTTTGACGCCTTCCTGCGTGGAGACTGCGTAGTTGGCGAACCACTCCGGTTGGGGCAGGTGGGCGTTGCCGGATCCGAAACCGAAGGAGGTACCGTCCGGTGTCCACGGCAGCGGTACACGGCAACCGTCGCGGCCGATCTCAACGCCCTTGTTCCGGAAGAAGGAGGGGTCCTGGCGCTCCGAGTCGGGGATATCGGTGACTTCCTGCAACCCGAGCTCTTCGCCCTGGTACAGGTACGCCGAGCCGGGCAACGCCAGCAGCAGCAAGGACGCGGCGCGTGCCCTGCGCAAGCCGAGTTCGACGTTGAGCTCATCCGCAGGCGCGCCTGCCAGCAACCAGCCCTTGCCGTCCTGGCCCTTGGGTTCCCCACCGGTGAGATCCTGGGCTGCGTTGGTTCCCTGAGCCACGGAACCGCCCTTGGGCAGGCCGTAGCGGGTGGCGTGACGGACGACGTCGTGATTGGAGAAAACCCAGGTGGAGGACGCTCCGGATTCCTGGGCCGCCGCCAGGTTGTCCGTGATGATCTTCCGGAACGAGGCAGCATCAAAGTCGGACTGCAGAAGGTCGAAGTTGAAGGCCTGGCCGAGGCCTTCCGGACTGGCGTAACGGGCACGGCGTGACTCGTGGACCCACGCTTCCGCTACCGCGGTACGGGGCGGCGTGTACTCGTTGAACAGCTTGCGCCACTCAGCGTAGACCTCGTGGACTTCGTCGCGATCCCAGAACGGGTGCGAGCCGTCAGTGAAGCCGTCGGTCCCGTGCGCCTTGGCCGCAAGGTCCGCCTTCATGGGCATCGGCTCGGAAAGATCTTTCGCCATGCCGTGGGCAACATCGATGCGGAAGCCGTCAACGCCCCGGTCCGACCAGAAACGCAGAGTCTTCAGGAAGTCCTCGCGGATCTCCGGGTTCTCCCAGTTGAAGTCCGGCTGCTCCTTGGCGAAGATGTGCATGTACCACTGCCCCGGCGTGCCGTCCGGTTCGGTGATGCGCTCCCAGATGGGGCCACCGAAAACAGAATCCCAGTCCGACGGCGGCAATTCGCCGTTCTCGCCACGGCCATCGCGGAAGATGTAGCGCTCACGGGCAGCAGAACCCTTGGGCGATGCCAGCGCTTCCTTGAACCACTCGTGGCGGTCTGACGAGTGATTGGGAACGATGTCCGCCACGATTTTGATGCCAGCGGCGTGCAGTGCTGCCGCCATCTCGTCAAAGTCCTCCAACGTGCCGAGCTTCGGATCCACGTTGCGGTAGTCATCGACGTCGTAGCCGCCGTCCGCCAGCGCCGACGGGTAGAACGGGCTCAGCCAGACGGCGTCGATCCCCAGTTCCTTGAGGTAAGGAACCTTGGCAGTGATGCCCTTGATGTCGCCGAGGCCGTCGCCGTTGGCGTCATGGAAGCTGCGCGGGTAGATCTGGTAGACAGCTGCCTGGCGCCACCAGTTGGGGTCTGCCATGCGCTCAGCGTCGGTACGATGTGCCTGCGTAGTGGGGGTACTCACGAAACTCCTTTGATTTAGAATCTAAATTTATGTTCCGGTCCAGTATGAAACGGCCGGAGGTTGAAGGTCAACAGGGCTAGCCCTTCACCGCGCCCTGGGTAACGCCGGCCATGACCCACCGTTGCGTAAACAAATACGCAACAATCGCGGGTGCCATGGCCATCAAGTAGGACGCAAAGGACACGTGGTAGTTATTGCTGAACTGGGTCTGGAAGAGGTTCTGACGGACAGGCAGTGTTTGCAGTGCCGGATCGGAAATAATCAGCGACGGCATCATGAAGTCATTCCAGGCGTAAAGGAAGGCGAAGATGCCCACGGTTGCACTCATCGGCGCCAGCAAGGGAAAAATCAGCTTCCAGAAGGTCTGCCACGTGGTGGCGCCGTCGATCCTGGCGCTCTCCTCCAACTCCATGGGAATCGACCGCAGAAAAGCCGTGAACAACAGGACACTGAAGCTCAACTGGAACATGGTGGCCAGCAGGATCACGCCCAACGGATTGTCCAGGCCCAAACGGCCCGTCAGCTGGATCTGCGGCAGCGCCACTACTGGGAAGGGAATGAACATTGCCCCCAACAGGTAGAAGAACGAGTACCGGAACAGCCTGCGTTCCCAGTTGCGGACAATCGCGTAGGAGGCGAAAGCCGCCAGGATGATGGTCGCGGATACCGTGCCGGCGGTGACCAGCAAGGACATGGCAGCACCCACCGGGAAGTTGGTCAGGGTCCAGGCCTGCACAAAGCCGTCCATGCTCAATGGTGCCGGGAAAGAAAAGGCATTTCCATCCACGGCCTGGCCCTGCGTCTTGAACGCCATGGAGATAGTGACGTAAAGGGGCAGGAGCACTGTCACTGCGCACAGAACCAGAATGGTGGTGGCGGACCAGTTCACCCGCTCCACGGTGGAACCGGACTTGCCGGGCGACGCCGGCTTGGTGGAGGTGGACGTTGCTGTGCGCTCGGTGGAGGTGGTCTTGCCGGGGGTCAATTGGTTGGTCATCACAGTGCATTCCGTCCGCGTGTCAGCGAAAGCTGTACAAGAGAGATCACGATTGCCACCACGAAGAAGATCGTGGCATTGGCCATTTGGTAGGCGTAGTCGCCGCCATTGAAGCCCGAGATGACGGTCATCGCGATGCTTCTGGTTGAGGTTCCCGGGCCACCGTTGGTCAGCCCGACGATGATGTCGTAGGCGTTCAGGAAGCCCTTGAAGCCAAGAATGATATTGATGACCACGTAACCGGAAACCAATGGGAGCGTGATCTTGACCAGCTGCTGGAACTTGCTGGCGCCGTCGATCTCCGCCGCCTCATAGACGTCGCCGGGCACCGCAACGAGGCCGGCAATATAGATCAGCAGCGCCCCCGGCACAGCCTGCCAGGCCGTGACCAGCACGATGGCAACCCAGGCAAAATCGGGATTGGCCAGCAGGCTGCTCTCCAGCCACGGGATTCCGGCCGCGGCGCCGAGCGATGGCAGCGAGTTGGAAAACAGGAAGTTGAAGACGTAGGCGATGATGATGCCGGACACCACCATCGGAATCACAAAAATGGTGCGCAGCGCGGACTTCATCCGGATCCGGGAGGTCAGCCCCACCGCCAGGAGGAAGGCCACCACGTTGACCGCGATGACTGTGACGATGGAAAACCCGAAGGTGAACAGGTAACTCTGGAGGATCGCGGGATCGCTGAAGATCGCGATGTAGTTGGTCAGGCCCACAAATTTCCAGTCACCGATTCCAATGGAATCCGTGAAGCTGAAAAAGATGCCGACGATGCCCGGGACGGTGATGGCCAGGGTGAACAGGACCAGGCTGGGTACCAGGAAAAGGTAAAAAATGGGCTCGACCCGGCGCTTGCTGCGCCGCTGCCCGGCGGTGGTGGAGGATGTGGTGATCTGGGACATGGTGATGACTCCGTGGTCCGGCACTACTGGCGGAAAGCCAGGCGCGCCCAATCTGCGTCGAGTGTATTGAGGGTGGACTCCGGCGTTGCGCCGAAGATGAGTGCCTGCGTGTAGTTCATGATCGGGATGGTCTTTGGCACCAGGACGGATGGTCCCTGATACACACGCGAGGCGTCGTAGTACTGCACCATGCCCTCAATCCGGGGATCCGGGACCACCGCTGAGTCCTTGGTGGGGGCGAATCCCAGCTGCGACTTGTTGTAGGCCTCAATAACGTCCGGCTGGTAGAGGTACTCCAGGAAGTCCCGCGCAGCTTCCTTGTGTTTTGATGCTTCCGGGATCCATGCCGCGAGGTCCACGTTGACGCGGACGCGCAGGTCCTGGGGATCCTCGGTCATCGGCAGGGGAAAAGTACCGAGCTGCAGATCAGGGGCCGTTTTGGCGATCTCGCTGAAGGCCCATGGTCCCTGCAGGTACATTGCAGCCTTGCCTTGGGAGAAGGCCAGATTACCGTCACCGTAGGCCCTGCTGGCAGCGTCTTTGTTGACATACGTCGAGGCCAGTTTGAGCATCTTGGCCACGGGCTGCTCGAAGTCCTTGCGGAAGGAAACCGCGGACTCCGGTCCCACACCCGTGCCTTCCGCCGCAAGTTTGTCGAAGAAGTCCAGGGTGTCCACCTGGCCGCCAACGGAGTAGTCGAACCAGCCCTGGGCTATGGTCCAGTCGTCCTTCCATGTGGCATAAAAGGGCGTGACCCCCGCAGCCTTCAATTTCTCGCAAGCTGCCGTCAGCTCGCTCCACGTGGTGGGTATCTTGATGTTGTTGGCGGCGAAGATCTCCTTGTTGTAAATGACCGAGGACGCCATCACGGAGTACGGGAGCGCGCTGGTCCGGTCCTGATAGGAGCCGTACTGGTCCATCAGGGGTTTGAGGTCCTCACGGATGCGGGTGGCAGCCCCGGTATCGGAAAGATCACTCAGGGCACCGCGCTGGACAAACCGGGACGTCTCCATGTTGTAGTTGGCCAAGGCGATGTCCGGCGGGTTGCCCCGAACAAAGCTGGCCGAGACCACGTCCACGCCGGAGGTGTCCAGGACAACTTCGGTGTTGCTCTGCGAAGCGTTGTACTCCGCTACCAGCTTGGTCATGAAGCCGATAGCTTCACGTTTGCTGAAGGTAAAACGGATGGTTTCCTTGCCTTGGCCCCCGGTGCACCCCGTGAGGAGGCCGGCCAGCAATGCCAGCGCCAGCCCAAGGGTCACCGCCGCCCGGCGTTTCTTGCGTGTAGGTTTCACAGACTCCGTGGTCCTTTCGTCATGCGGACCCCAGTGGCCGCCGTGCCCTGCCCCGCGGCACGTGAGCGCGGAGAAGTTTAGATAGGATGTAAATTTATAACCTGTCGATAATGGTGAGTGATCCGCGCCACAACGTCAAGCCTTTCCGTGAAATGCTTCGTCATCTAAATTTATGGACTAAATTTAGAGGGATCGTTCCATCGCTCCCGAAGGACGAACCAAAGAGTCTGGAGTTCCCCATGCTGACTGGGACTGCACCTTCCACCCAGCTGGTGCGCCGGGTCAATGCCGGCGCGATGCTCAAGGTGATGCGCGGGGCCGGTGTGCTCACTGGCACCGAACTGATGGAGGCCACCGGACTCTCGCGGGCCACGGTCATCTCGATCTGCGATGAAATGGTGCGGCTCGGGTGGTTGCAGGAATTGGAGAACCAGCGCGGTACCGGCGAGTACGTCAAAGGCAGGCCGGCCCGCCGCTTTGTCTTCAACGTCGATGCAGCCAGCGTCCTGGGTATCGACATTGGCGCCACCAAAATCACCACGATCGTGGGCGACATGGCCGGAACGGCACTGTCGCAAGTCACCATGCCGTTCCGTACCGATACCATCGCGGCCGACGAACGCGCAGACGTGGTGGGCCGCATTGCGGCGGAAGCCCTCAAAAAGGCAGGAGTGGAGGCCGATTCCGTCCTTGCCGTATCGGTAGGAGTCGCCGCCCCGGTTGGCCGTGACGGTGACGTCCTCACGGTCCAAAAATTCTGGCAGTCCTTTGATGTCCGCCGGGTGATCTCGGAACGCTACGGCTGGCACGTTCTGCTCGAAAACGACGCCAACCTTGCTGCCCTTGCCGAACGCTGGAAAGGCGCCGCCACGGGCGTGGACAACCTGGTGGTCATGCTTGCTGGCGACAGGCTGGGTTCAGGTGTGATGGAGTCCGGCCGGCTGCTCCGCGGCCACCTTGGCGGATTCGGAGAGCTTGGCTACCTCAACCACCTGGACGGGGTGGGCGACACCTACGGCATAGCCCACTACGCCACGCTCTGGGGCCGGGAAGCACTGGCCTCGAAGCAACCGACGTACCTCAAAGACCTCAGCGGGGGGGATCCATCAGTGCTGACGGCAGAGATGGTGTTCCAAGCTGCTGCTGAAGGAGACGGGGCCGCCCTTGGCATCCTCGACCGGCTGTCACAGCGCATGGCACGGGCGGTTGGAGCCATCAGCACCTTGGTAAATCCGGAACTCGTGGTCATTGCCGGCGGGGTGGCAGCGTCAGCCAACGCACTGCTGCCGGCCATGGAGCAAGCGCTTCCGGACTTCACGCACACTCCCCCACGCCTGGCCACCTCTCCCCTCGGCGACGGGATAGTCTCCCTGGGCGCAATCCGGCACGCACTGGACTACGTTGAAGAGCATGCTTTGGACCTTTACCCGGCATCGCTGCCGAAACACGGGGCAGCCGGCAGGCAAGGTACCTAGTCCGGCATGGACATGGTCCGGAGATCCAACTGCCGAAGCACGCGGTCTGCCACCTCGGGATCAGTACCCGGCTCGTTACGGGCTGAGACGACTTCCTGGCGGGCGGCGTCCAGGGCGATGGTTTGCACTGCAATGGACAGCTCGCGTCCGCGCTTGCGTTTCTCTGAAGCTGTCTCGTTCTGCAGGGTGCCATCCAGCAACTCAGCGTGAAGGCGGCGCATCTTCTCCTTGACCAAGGCCACCTTCTCCGGCGGCAGCTCCTTCATCAGGTCATGGTCCTTCAACGCTGCCACAGCCGCGGACTGCGCCCTCCTGGCCAGCACGCGTGCGGCCTCCTGCTCATGGGAGCCATCTTCCGTTGCTTTGAGCACCCTCATGAGCCACGGCAGCGTCAGTCCCGGCAGCACCAGCGTCGCCAGCAGTACGGCACACGCAATCACCAGGATCTCGTGACGCGCAGGGAAGTCGCTGCCATCGGGAAGCGTAACGGGCAAGGCGAGGGCAAGCGCCAATGTTGCCAGGCCCCGCATACCGCACCACGTCAGGATCAGGACTTCCTTGGGCGAGGTCGGCAGGAGGTTCCGGCGTCGCCGGGCCGTCAATGACAGCAAGCCCAACCACAGGAACCGGACAGCGAAGACCAGCACGCAGATCACCACAGCCATGCCGATCATCCCGAAGATGGCAGTACCCTCGTCACGAATCACGTGCCGGATCTCGAGTCCCACCAGGCCGAACGCCAAACCCGTGGCCAGCAGCTCCACCACATCCCAGAAGGCTGTCTGCGTGATGCGTTCAGCAGCGTCCTGCGGACGCGTGTGGCGTTGAAGCTCCAACGCCGTGACGACGACGGCCACCACACCTGAGGCGTGCAGCTCTTCCGCGAGGATGTACGCGGCGAACGGGACCACCAGGGTGATGGCACTGCGCGCCACCATGGAGGTCACCAGCTTGGTGATGAACCGGGTCAACCAGCCCATGGCTATGCCGATCAGGATGGCCAATGCGGCACCAATGATGAACTGGGGAATGACGCCGGGTCCGACTTCCTTGCCTGCCACGGTGGCAGCAACAGCTGCCTGGAAGATCACGATAGCTGCGGCGTCGTTGAACAGTCCCTCGCTTTGAAGGACCGTGATGAGCCGGCGCGGCATGTGCACCCGGCCAGCAACGGACTCCACAGCCACCGGGTCCGGGGGCGCCACCATGGCGCCGAGGGCAATTGCTGCGGGAATTCCGATTCCCGGGATCATCAGCCACGCGGCGCCCGCTACCACCGCGGTGGACACCACCACCAACGCAACGGCCATGAGCAGCAGTGTCCGCCACCGGACACGGAAGACCGCCCACGAGCTCTTCTGCGCGGTCGCGAAAAGCAACGGCGGCAGGAAGATCGGCAGGATCAGCTCAGGGGAAATTTCGAATTCCGGGAACCCCGGAATGAACGTCAGGGCTACAGCCAGCAGCAGCATCAGCACCGGGTACGGAAGCTTGAGCCTGTCTCCAAGGCCCACGGCCACCACAGTGGCCAGCAACAGTCCAATGATGAGCGCCAACTGATCCATAATCCCGCTTCCCCAGATATTTCGAGTCTCTCCGCCGGGAGAACCCGAAAAAGATCCCTACCAACATATCGCGGAGGTCAGACAACAAAAGATCTGCGCATCACTGCTCAGTTGTGCTGTCACTCACCCGGCTGTCACTCGCCCGTCAGGGCATCCACCACGTCCTGGCTGCCATCCTTGAACTCAATGGTCCTGCCGATGGTCCCGGGCAGTTCCAACACCGCTGCTGCCACCAACGCGACGTTTCCGCGCGAGGTGCCGGTCTCCTTGGTATCTGCCGGGTCCGGCTCGATCAGGCCGCTTGCAGGGTCTTCCGTCAGGGTACCCGGGCCCAGGACCGTCCACTCAAGGTCCGTGCCGCGCAGGTAGTCGTCGGCCGCTGCTTTGGCCTCTGCGTAGGCAAAGAAGGAGTTGTCCTCCGGAACCCCATGGTTCTTGCTTGCGCCCAGGTAGGACACCATCACGTACCGCTTGACGCCAGTCTGTGCCGCTGCGTCCATGGAACGGATGGCGGCATCACGGTCCACGGCGTAAGTGCGCTCAGGACTGCCCCCGCCGGCCCCGGCCGACCAAACCACAGCGTCGTGCCCACTGAGCGCAGAGGCGAGTTCCGCCGTCGTCGAGTTTTCCACGTCCAGTACCTCGGCAGATGCGCCGGTATCGGTGACATCCGATGCGTGGTCCGGGTTGCGGATGTAGGAGGTGACGTCGTGCCCTTCGTCACTGAGAATGCGGGAAAGGTGCAGGGCCACTTTGCCGTGGCCGCCAATGATTGCGATTCGACTCATGGACCCATTCTGTCCCAAAACAAAAGACCCCGCAGAAATTCTGCGGGGTCTTGCCTTTGTAGCGGTGGGGAGGCTCGATCTCCCGACCTCACGATTATGAGTCGTGCGCTCTAACCAACTGAGCTACACCGCCACGGATGAGAAAAGCCTGCGCAAGCCGGTCAAAACCGCCTTGACGCAGGCCCTCATCCAGAGCCCCCCACCGGAATCGATCCGGTGACCTCGTTCTTACCAAGAACGCGCTCTACCACTGAGCTAGGGGGGCAACGAGTAAATACTCTACCGGACGTTTTCAGAAGCTACAAATCGGCGAAAAAAGCGGCTGAAAATGCTCCGACACAATTGGCGAACCACCGGAAAATATGATCCATTCCGGGCTTTTTCGGACCCATCCGGGCCCCGGTGCACCCCAACGGAATCTCGACAAAGGAGAGGTTAAACACATCAGGGGGCCGGCGTGGAAGCCGGCCCCCTGATGGGAACTACTACTCAGTGGTCAGCCACGAGGGAGTGTTTACCACTTGCCCTTGCGGTTGAAGTCGCGGTGGCCGCCTTCGCCACCGCTGCGGGGCTTGCGTGCGCCGTCGCCGTGGCCACCAAAGCGGGAGCCGCTGGCCTGGCCGCGGTCGCGGTCGCCGAAGCTGCCTGCCGTGCGCTCGGAACGGTCGCTGTAGGTGCGTCCGCCCCGGTCAGCGGAGGACCGCTCGCCGTCGTTCTTGCGGAAGTCCTTCTTGAAACCGCCGTTGCCCTTGAAGTTGCCACCGCCGCGGTTTTCGCGGTCGCCGTAGCCACCACGTCCACCGCCAGTGGAGCCGCCGCGTTCGCTGTTTGGCCTGCGGCCGTTGTCCAGCTCGAGGTGGATCAGTTCGCCACCAATGCGGGTGCGGGACAGAGCGCGCAGCTGCTCGGGGCTCAGGTCTGCCGGGAGCTCCACCAGGGAGTGGTCCGAGCGGATGTCGATGCCGCCGATCTGTGCGGACGAGATGCCGCCCTCGTTGGCAATGGCACCCACGATCGATCCCGGCATGACGCGCTGGCGGCGTCCGACGGCGATCCGGTAGGTTGCATTGCCCTCGGTGAGTGCGCGGGTCGGGCCACGGGAACCGAAGCCGTCCTTGGCGCGCTCACGCTTCTGGTACTCAGGAGCTGCGGGCAGTTCCTTGACCAGGAGGGGCTGACCACCCTGGGCCATGACGGCCAGGGCTGCGGCGATCTCGGCAGCCGGTACGTTGTGCTCTTCCTCGTAGGAAGAAATGAGGTCGCGGAACGCTGCAACATCCTCGGACGCCAGGGTCTCGGTGATGCGCTCGGCGAACTTGCCAAGGCGCAGGGTGTTCACGGTCTCGGCGGTGGGCAGGTGCATCTGCTCCACCGGCTGGCGGGTGGCCTTCTCGATGGAACGCAGCAGGTACTTCTCACGCGGCGTCATGAAGAGGATGGCATCACCGGAACGCCCTGCACGGCCGGTACGGCCAATACGGTGGACGTACGACTCGGTGTCGTGGGGGATGTCGTAGTTGATGACGTGGCTGATGCGCTCAACGTCAAGGCCACGGGCCGCGACGTCGGTGGCAACCAGAATGTCGATGCGGCCTTCCTTCAGCGCGTCAACAGTGCGTTCGCGCTGCTGCTGCGGGATGTCGCCGTTGATGGCGGCAGCCTGGAAGCCCCGTGCCTTGAGCTTGTCAGCCAGGTCCTCGGTAGCCATCTTGGTCCGCACGAAGGCGATAACGCCGTCGAACTCTTCAACTTCGAGAATGCGGGTCAGCGCGTCCAGCTTGTGCGGGCCCATGACCTGCAGGTAGCGCTGGCGGGTGTTGGCGCCGGTGGTGGTCTTGGACTTGACCGAGATTTCCGCCGGGTTGTTCAGGTACTGCTTGGACATGCGGCGGATCTGGCCCGGCATGGTGGCAGAGAACAGGGCAACCTGACGGTCCTCGGGGGTCTGCTGGAAGATCTGCTCAACGTCATCGGCAAAGCCCATGCGCAGCATCTCGTCGGCTTCGTCCAGCACCAGGTACTGGAGTTCGGACAGGTCCAGGGAACCCTTGGCGATGTGGTCGATCACGCGGCCGGGGGTACCAACAACAACCTGTGCACCGCGGCGAAGGCCGGCAAGCTGCGGGCCGTAAGCCGAGCCACCATAGACCGGGAGAACCGTGAAGTCATCGATGTGCTTGGCGTAGGAGGTGAATGCTTCGGCAACCTGGAGGGCCAGTTCACGCGTGGGAGCCAGGACCAGCGCCTGGGTCTTGCGGGAGGGACCGTTGAGGTCGTGGAGTTCGGCCAGGCGGGACAGGGCAGGAACAGCGAACGCTGCGGTCTTGCCGGTACCGGTCTGGGCCAGGCCCACTACATCGCGGCCCTCAAGGAGCAGCGGGATGGTGGCAGCCTGGATGGGAGACGGCTTCTCATAGCCGACATCCTGGAGTGCGGCCAGGACGCGGCCGTCGATGCCGAGCTCGGCAAAGCGGATGCCTTCTTCGTCTTCCTCGCCCTTGGAGGCGGGAGCGTCGGTGGAGGCGGGGGCTGCAGTCTCGGCTGCAGCAGTCTCGACGGGGGCAGCGGCAGCAGCCGGTGCTTCGGCTTCGGCGGGAGCGGTGGTCTCGGCTTCTGCGGAGACGGTGTTCTGTGCGTCGAAGTCTTCGTTGAGATTTTCGGTCATAGGGGGAAATTCCTCATCCATAGGGCAGTCGGCGCGACCCGGTTGGGCTGGCCGCAGTACTCGTCGCGAAATGACAGAACATGGTGCCCTGCTTTCGCAAGAAGTCCGGCGCTATCGCAATCCCATGGCAGGACTTCCCGCTGCATCTCTTGGCTGCTATCCCAGCAGTCTGTACAGCGTTTTCTTTAGCCGGCTCTCCCTATGAAAATGCCCGCTCACATTTGCGGGCCCCAACACTTACCAGTCCTGCCTCAAGAATTGGGCAGGATAAAGGGATTTCCGGAGTGGGGGATATTTCAAGTGTAGGGCAATGGGCCGCACCACCGCGAGTTAAGATCCGGTGAGCTTCTTCACATTTGCCTTGGTGCCTGCCACCGCTCGCTTGGCTGCCCGTTACAGCCCGTTGCGTTGGAGGACCCTGGCGAACTTCACGTGGTACTCGTCCTGGAGCCGGATCTCTCCATCGGCCTCGGCATCCAGCAGGGTTTGGACCATGGCGGGAGTCGGCTCACTGAACCATTGGCCCACGGTAATTCCATGGGACGGCACGAAGGTGCGGTGGATGTGGTCCCCCGCAGAGATATTCCCCGTTGTGATGACCCGCAGATAATTGCCCACCCTCCCGGCCTGGGTGAACCTTTTGACCCACTGCTGCTCGCCGATGGCTCGTTGGAAGGTGGCACACGGGGTCCGGGGCGATGTCACCTCGACCTCCACGTCCAGGCCAATCCGCCACCGCTCACCGATCACGGCACTGGTAGTCCCGAGACCGGAAACCCGAAGATTCTCGCCAAAGAAGCCCGCAGCCAACTCCCGACCCAGTTCACCGGACCAGTAGTCGGCATCCGCCTGTGAGTACGCGTACAGCGCCTGGTCGGGGCCGCCGTGATGGGCGCGGTCAGCCTGCACATCCCCGTGGAGCCCCAGTTTGTGGACCTTCACCGGCCCTTCAACCGGACGCTTGTCTATGGCCGTCACTCCAACATTCCCGGAATCGGGACGAAGCTGGTGGACACGGCACACGGCAAGGACGGAAGCGGGGTTCATGGGAACAGTGTACGAGTCAGGGATCGAACCGATAACCCATACCTGCCTCCGTATGCAGATGCCGTGGCGCCGCTGGGTCCCGCTCCAGCTTCCGCCGCAATTGGGCAATATAGACGCGCAGGTACTGGGTCTCTTTGGCATAGGCCTGCCCCCACACCTGGGTGAGGATCTGCTGCTGGCTCACCAGCTTGCCCTTGTTACGGACCAGCAATTCCAGGATGTTCCACTCCGTGGGAGTCAGGCGGACCTCGGCACCGTCCTTGACGATCCTTTTACCGGCAAGGTCCACCACAAAATCGGCCGTAGCCAACGTAGGCTCCTCGCCTTCAGTGACCGCGCGCCTGGACGCCACCCTCAGCCGCGCAAGCAGCTCATCCAAACCGAAAGGCTTCGTCACATAGTCGTCCGCACCGGCGTCGAGCGCTTCCACCTTGTCCTCGGAGGCATGGCGGGCGGACAACACGATGATGGGCATGCTGCTCCAGCCGCGGATGCGGCGGATGATCTCCACCCCATCCATGTCCGGCAGACCCAGATCCAGCACCACGATGTTGACGGGTTGTTTGGCAGCCGCCTCCAAGGCATCCGTGCCGTTGCCCACGGTCAGTGCCTGGTATCCGTGGGCCTGGAGCGTCACCTGCATGGCCCGGGCAATCCGTGCCTCGTCCTCCACAATCAGCACCATGGTCACAACTGCTCCCCCGTCCACAGCGGCAGTGTGAGCACCAACGTCAGCCCGCCGCCCGGCGTCGGCTCCGCCACCAGCGTTCCGCCCATGGCTTCGCTGAAACCCTTGGCCACCGCAAGCCCAAGCCCGATTCCGCCGGCGGCTCCCGGACTCCCCTGCGCGCCAACGCCCGGCACATCATCAAACCGTTGAAAAGGCTGGAACATGGTGAGGACCTCCTCCTGGCCCATGCCCCGCCCACCATCCACAATGCGGAATTCACTGGCAGGCCGGGCGCCCAAGGTAATGCCCGCGCCGGCACGGGCGCTCAGCACGACATCGGACTCAGGCGCATATTTCAGCGCGTTCTCCACGATGTTGGCCACAACGCGCTCAAGCATCCCCGCGTCTGCCTGAACCATCGGGAGGTTGGGCGGCAGTTCGTTCCGCACACGCTCGCGGGCAAGGCCGCGCAATGCAGTTGGCAAGACATCGGCCCAGGCAATGCCACGCAGCAAGGGATTCACGGCATCCGCCGTAATGCGGGACATGTCCAGGAGGTTGTCCACCAAATGGTCCAACCGGTCTGCATAGTCTTCGATGGTTTCCAACAACTCCCCCTCCACATCGGGCGGGAAATCCACATCCTCCTGCCGCAAGCTGCTCACCGCCAGTTTGATGCCGGCCAGTGGCGTCCTCAGATCGTGCGACACCGCACGCAGGATGGACGTACGCATCTTGTTGCCCTCGGCAAGCCGCACATTGTCCCGCCGGCTCTGCACCAACTGCTGCCGCTCGCGCACCGCCACCACAAAAGCGCCGAAAGCCGCCAGCATTCGCTCATGGTGGGGCGACAACGGACCGCCGCGGAGCAACAACGTGTAATGCGGATCGACGACGGCGGCATGGTCAGCGGCGCCGTGCGTCACCGGCGGCTGCGGGCCGGCGCTCGCCAGCACCCGCCAGCCTTGGGCGGAACCTCCGGCAGGCGTTTCCCGGCCCAGCGGCTGATCGCCCAGCAAGGTCACCGCGTCCATGCCCAGGGTGCTGCGTACTTTTTCCAGGAACGATTCGAGGCTTCCGTCCGAGCTGAGCATCCGCAATGCCAGTTCACTCAAGGCGGTGGCCTCGGCACCGGACCGGGCCGCTTCCTGCGCCCGGCGGCTGGCCAGCCCCACAGCAAGGGCGACCCCACACGCCACGGCCAGGAACACCACCAGCGTGAACAGCGTGGTGGGATCGGCGATGGAGAGGGAACCCACGGGATCCGCGGAGAAGTAGTTAAGGAGGAAGCTGCCCAGCACCGCGGCCACCACTGCCGGCCACAAGCCGCCAATCGCCGCAACGGCCACGGCAACCGCCAACTGCAGGAGCATGATCATGGCGAAGTTCCGGAATCCGGTCACGGAAACCATCAATTCCACCGTGGGCGGCAGCACTATGGCCAGGGCAAGCCCGGTTGCAACGCGCCCCCTGCCTATACCGCGGACGGTAGGCATCCGCAGCACCATACTGTCTCCGGTGTTGCTCTCTGCTTCAGGTGCCGCCATGGCTACATCCTTACACGCTGGCAGGGATGGGAAGTTGTCCCCATATGGGACTGTCATCAGTGCTTGTAGCGCAGACTAAGGGCTAGGCTTGCTCTGAGCATTCTGGTCCGGCGTGGTGCCGGGCACACCAACGGTCTATCCAGGGGGATATTCATGGGCCCGAAAGACAGCCCTGACGCAGCCGGAAACAACGGCGGCAGCAGGGACAACAACTCTGACTTTGATGCGGGCAACAACCCGCCGAAGCCCCCGCCCTGGCAGGTGCCCAAACCAGAGTTGCACCCCGAGCTGTTCGCCCCGGTGCAGGAGCCTGCACCGGCGCCCCCGCAGAACCAGCAGGGCAAGGCCAAGAACAAGGGCAAGCAGCGGCCCGTACCCGCCGGAGCGGCACAGACCCCCGGCCCGGGCAATGCCCCTGGCCAGCCCCTGCCCGTGGTGGACCCTTTCGCCAAGGAACGCGAACGCAGCTCCGCAGACGCTGCCAAAAAGAAGAAGCGCCTGCAGCGCCGCACCGTTGTGGTGGGCTTGGGTGTCACTGCCCTGTTGGCCGGCACCATCACCGCGATAGTGGCCAGCAACGAGCAGGAAGCCGATTATGCGCAGGTTTGTTTCAATGAGGAAACCGGCGAGCGCGTAGACGACACCCAGTGCAACAACAGCAGCTCTGCCGGCCGGAGCTCCGGGGCGTACGCGTGGTACTTCTACTCCCGTGGCGCCAGTGTGCCTGCAGTGGGCCAGAACAGGAGCTCCTACCCGAGCTACACCAAGAACGTGCCCACCGGCGCCAAATCCTCCACGGGGTACAGCACAAAGGGCGGTACCGTCAGCCGCGGCGGATTCGGCAGCAGCTCCAAAAGTGGAAGCTCGGGAGGCTAGGCGTGCGTCGACTCCCCTCCACCCCCCGGCCGGACTGGAAACAGAAGATAGAAGAGCAGGGCCTGGTTTTCTCCACCACCACCATGCCCGATGGCCGCAAGATCGAGTACTGGAACGAGTCCGCCTACTACGAGTTCACCGTGGACGAGGTGGAGACCCTGGAGCACACTGCCGAGGAAATGCACCTCATGTGCCTGGAGGCCGCCAAGTACCTGGCCACGGGCGCCATGGGCCACATCGGCATTGGTCAGCAGGCCCTGGAACTGGCCGGCGAATCGCTGCAGGCTGCGGACATGGACATTTACGGCCGGTTCGACTTCATCTATGACGGCCAGGGTGGGCCGGCAAAGATGCTGGAGTACAACGCGGATACCCCTACAGGGCTGCTTGAAGCTTCCGTGGCCCAGTGGTTCTGGTTGCAGGATGTTTTCCCGGACAAGGACCAGTGGAACGGCATCCATGAGGCTTTGATCCGGCAGTGGAAGAAGTTGCAGTTCCGTACCGGCATGAGCACCCTTCATGTGGCGCATTCAGAGGCCGAGGAATCCGGTGAGGACTGGATGACGGCGGCTTACATGCGGGACGTCGCCAGCCAGGGCGGATGGACCACCATCGGCATCAACATGTCGGACATCGGCTGGGATCCCAACCTGAACCGCTTTGTTGACCTGGACAACTTCATGATCAGCACCATGTTCAAGCTGTATCCATGGGAGCTGATGATGAAGGAGCCCTTTGGCCAGAGGCTCCTGCAGCGTGCCCATAATCCCCGGTGGGTGGAGCCTGCATGGAAGATGTTGCTCTCCAACAAGGCCTTGTTGGCTGCGCTGTGGCATCTGTACCCCAACCACAAGAACCTGTTGCCTGCCTACCTGGGTGATCCCGGGCCCCTCAAGGAATGGGTGGCCAAACCCCTGCACGGCCGCGAAGGGGACAACATCCGTATCCACGCCCCGGGCATAGAGATGGAGCAGCCCGGCGGCTACGGCCGTGAGGGCTGGTGCTTCCAGCAGTACCATGCCCTTCCTGACTTTGACGGGAACCACCCGGTCCTGGGCCTGTGGGTGGTGGACGGTGAATCCGTGGGCTGCGGCATCCGTGAATCGGACGGCCCCATCACGGACTACTTCTGCCGCTTTGTACCCAACACCATTGATGCCCCGGCGCCCGTCGCGCCGCCTGCTACTGCTTACGGAGCCACACTATGAGCACTGAAATCTCGACGCCGGGCGGCGGCCCTGCGGGCAGCGGCACCGATGCCGTCCCCTCCAAAGGTTTGCGCGCAGGGATCCTGGACCTGGGTGACTCCGTCATGCTGGGCCTGGCTTCCACCGCGCCGGTGTATTCGCTGGCAGCAACCCTGGGCCTCATTGTGGCCGTCAACGGCAACTACACTCCGCTGATTCTTGTCTTGGGCTTCATTCCCGTGCTCTTCATCGCCTACGCGTTCCGCGAGTTGAACAGCGCCATGCCGGATTGCGGCACCACGTTCTTCTGGGCCCGCAAGGCGTTCGGTCCGTGGGCCGGGTGGCTTGGTGGTTGGGGCGTTGCCCTGGCGGGTGTGGTGGTACTGGCCAACTTGGCGCAGATCGCCGGCAAATACCTCTGGCTGCTGATCGGTGACGGCTCCCTGGCGGACAACACGTGGTTGGTGACCGCCACCGGTGTCCTGTTCATCCTGTTCATGACGTACGTGAATCACCGCGGAATCCGTTTGGGTGAACACGTCCAGCGGACCCTGACGTACATCCAGTACATTTCCTTGGGCATTTTCGCAGTGGCAATCGTCTTCCGCATCGCCGGCGGAGCGCCCGAAGGCCAGGCCTTTGATTTCGAGTGGTTCAACCCTGCCGGCGCGTTCGCGGATCCGGGCGCAGTGGTTCACGGTGTGCTCCTTGCGCTGTTCATCTACTGGGGCTGGGACACCTGCCTGGCCCTCAATGAGGAAACCGAAAACCCCGGGAAGACCCCCGGCCGTGGCGCCGTCATCTCCGCCACCGTACTGCTGGCAATCTACGTTTCCGTTGCACTGCTGGTCATGATGTACGCAACCATCGGCACGGACGGGATCGGACTGGGCAACACGGCCAATCAGGATGACGTTTTCCTGGCCATGAAGAACGTCGTCCTGGGACCGTGGGGCTGGCTGATCATTGTGGCCGTTCTGGCCTCGGTGCTCTCGTCCACCCAGACCACCATCCTTCCGACGGCCCGCGGAACGCTGTCCATGGGCGTCCACGGAGCTCTTCCGCCGCGTTTCGGGAAGATCCACGAGCGTTTCCAGACGCCCGGGTTCTCCACCCAGATCATGGGCCTGGTAGCCGTGGTCTACTACGTGGCCATGAGCTTCCTGAGCCAGAACCTGCTGGCAGATTCCATCAGCGCCATCAGCTTGTTCATCGCGTTCTACTACGCCCTGACCGGGTTCTCCTGCGTGTGGTTCTTCCGGTCCACGCTCAAGGATTCTGCACGGAATCTCTGGTTCCGCGGCATCTTCCCGTTGCTTGGTGCGGTGTCCCTGACAGCTGCCTTCTTCATCTCGGCCGTGCAGATGTGGGATCCGGCCTACGGTGACACGCAAATCTTCGGCATCGGTGGGGCGTTCGTCAGTGGTGTGCTGCTGTTGGCCCTCGGCGTTGTGCTTGCCGTGGTGTGCCGCTTTGCTCCGTCCACCCGCGGTTACTTCACCGGTGAGCGCGCCGAGGTGGGTGTGGTCCGCGGCGAGTAGGCAGTGGTGGGCGCCTAGGATGCTGGAATGAGCGATTCAACGACGAACACCTCCGACGTCCTTGCCCTCGATTCCCTGCTGACGGCGGAGGAGCTGGCCCTTCGCGAGCAGGTCCGCGACTTCACCGCGCAACGGATCCGCCCCAACATCGCACGCTGGTACGAGGATGCTGTGTTCCCCCGCGGGATCGCCACGGAACTCGGGGAGCTTGGTGTCCTGGGCATGCATCTGGAGGGTTACGGCTGCCCCGGCCGGACCGCCGTCGAATATGGCCTTGCGGCCATGGAGCTGGAGGCGGGCGATTCCGGGATCCGCACGTTCGTTTCGGTGCAGGGGTCACTTGCCATGACGGCCATCCATAAATGGGGCTCGGAGGAGCAGAAAGAGCAGTGGCTGCCTCGAATGGCCGCCGGGGAATTGATCGGCTGTTTCGCCTTGACGGAGCCCACTGCGGGCTCTGATCCGTCGTCCATGACTACTTTTGCCCGGGACACCGGGGACGGCTGGGTCCTCGATGGTGCCAAGCGGTGGATAGGGCTGGCGTCCATAGCCGATGTCATGGTGGTGTGGGCGAACACTGAAGACGGCATCCGCGGGTTCCTGGTTCCCGCCGGAACTCCGGGCGTTACGGCCACAGCCATAGAACCGAAGCTCAGCATGCGGGCCTCCATTCAATGCGATGTAACGTTCGACGGCGTGAGGCTGGGTAAGGAGGCACTCCTTCCGTTGGCTGCGGGGCTGAGGGGGCCGTTCACCTGTTTGAATGAAGCCCGGTACGGCATCGCGTGGGGCGCCATGGGCGCGGCCCGGGATTCTTACGAAGCCGCCTTGGACTACGCCGCCGGGCGCCTGCAGTTCGGCAGGCCCCTGGCCGGCTACCAGTTGACGCAGGAGAAGCTGGTCAACATGCTGCTGGACATCCAGAAGGGCACCATGCTGGCACTCCATCTGGGCAGGTTGAAGGATGCCGGCCGGTTGCGACCCGAACAGATCTCCCTGGGCAAGCTGAACAATGTACGCGAGGCCATCAAGATTGCCCGCGAAGCCCGGAGCATCCTGGGCGGGAACGGAATCACGTTGGACTACTCCCCCATGCGGCACGCCAACAACCTGGAATCCGTGCGGACCTATGAGGGCACGGACGAGGTTCACACCCTGATTCTGGGCCAGCACATCACTGGCCTGGGTGCGTTCCGCGGCTAGCGCATCCAGTTGGGTCAGGGGTCCGGCGTGATCACCAAGTTGAAGAATCCCCTGAGGCCTTTGGCGACATCAACGTCGTCGGGGGCCAGCAGCCATTGCGTCTGCAGCCCGTCCCACAGGGCTACCAACGATGCCGCGGCTTCCCGGGGGTCCACGCCCGGGCGGAGCCTGCCCTCGGTGGCCAACTCCTCGAAACGCGTGGCATAGCTGGAGCGCAACCTTTCAAAACGCGCGGTGAAGTAATCCCTCCCCGGGTGCTGGTCCGTGACGGATTCCGCGCACAGCACCGTGTAGAGCTCGATCACTCCAGGGATGTCCTCGTTGTAGAGGGCTGTGCGGACCACCGAGTCCGCCAGGCCCTCCTCCATGTCGTCAGGAAAAGCGCCGCTGGTGATCTCGTCGCGGCGCTCCAGGACTGCCATGAGGAGATCGCGCTTGGAGGGAAAGTAGTGCAGCAGGCTTGTCTGGCTCATGCCCGCACGGTCCGCCACATCCTGCAGTGATCCACCCCTGTAACCGCGCGCCGCAAAGACTGCGTGGGCGGCGTCCATGATGGTCCGGCGCCGTTCCTCGGATTTTGCGTAGGGGCCACGCCGCGCTGAGCGGCCCACGTCCTTTGTGGTCATGGCTAGACAGTGTACATGCGGGTCGGAGGTGATATCTCAAATTCGAGTAGGCACTCGAATTTTCTGTTACCGTAGTCACACCCCGGTGGAATGGACCCAGAATCCATGCGCGCCGGCATCTGACACGAAGAGGTGAAGGTTCATGACCCCATTCACGCGAAGACAACTCCTGGGCGCAGGACTGGGTACGGCAGCCATGGGGCTGCTGGCCGGTTGCGCGACTCCCGGGATGCAGTCCGTCAACAGCGCCCCCACCATTGCCACCGCCGGCGAGCCCGTGCGGCTGACCTACTGGGCGTGGTTGAAGGATTTCCAGAACGTTGCCGATATCTGGAACGCGCAGAACCCCAACATCCAGGTGGATGTTGTGTGGATTCCCGGCGGTAATGCCGGTGGCTACCAGAAGCTCTACTCGGCTCTTGCCGCTGGTGGCGGCCCCGACCTGGCTCAGGTGGAACTGCGGTCCCTTCCCGAATTCCTACTGGTGAACGGTCTGGTGGACGTGTCCCGCTACGGCGCCAACGAGCACGCCCACTTGTACGACCCCACGCTGTGGAAGCAGGTCAGTTACACCGGCGGCGTCTACGGACTGCCACAGGACTCAGGCCCCATGGCCATGTTCTACCAGCCGGAAATCCTGAAGAAAGTGGGTGGCACCACCCCGCGCACGTGGGATGACTGGGCCGTCCTGGCCAAGGAGCTCCGCTCCGTGGATACCTATCTGGATTGCTTCCCCATCAGCGACGCCTCCCCTTTCGCGTCCTTCGCAGGGCAGGCCGGCGCCACTTGGCTCCGCCCGGAAGAGGACGGCTGGGTCATCAACATGACGGACGACGCCACGCTCAACACCGCGCGCTTCTTCGACAAAGCGATCGACGACGACCTCGTCACCACCGCCTATGGTGCTTTCACGCCGGCTTGGTTTGCTGCAGCGGGCAAGGGCGGCATCGCCTCCACCGTCACCGGCAGTTGGGGTGATGCCCTCATTGAGGGTGTCAGCGGCTCCGAAGGCAAGTGGCGCGTGGCTCCCATGCCCACGTGGGGGAACACCGGATTCGGGTCCAGCTACCTGGGCGGTTCAACGGCCGCAGTGCTCGCCAACAGCAAGCACCCCAAGGAAGCCTTGGAGTTTGCTGTCTGGCTCACCACGTCAAAAGAGGGAATCGACGCCGAGATCAAGAACAGCGGCATCGGTTGGTCACCTAATCCTGAATTCATCGGAACAGACCGGCAACAGCCCTCTGCCTTCTTCGGCGGCCAACGCTACAACGAGGAAGTCTTTGTGAAGGCCACGAAGCAGCAGAACACTGAGTGGTCCTGGTGGCCGGTAACACAGCAGTCCTTCAACATCCTCAGCGACGGTTTCCGCAAGAAGGCTTTTGGGACATCCCTGGTGGACTCGATTGCTGCCTCGGAACAGCAGATCATCACCGTTTTCAAGAACAAGGGCCTCACCATCCGGAAGGAAACGGCATGACCACCACACCAACAGCACCCGCTGGGAAGCGCACGGCCGCGACCTCCCGCAGCAGTAAGCGGACGGGTGCTGCCGCACGCGCTCCGTGGCTCCTGCTGGCCCCGTTCCTGGCTCTCTTTGTCCTCACGTTCCTGCTGCCCATTGTGGTGGCCATTGTTTCCAGTTTCACCAAGGTGACCCGGAGCGGGCTCTTTGGCGAAGCCGGTGTGACCAGTGAGTTTGCAGGTTTCAGCAACTACGCCCAGGCCCTGGCGGATGGCAGTTTTGTGGCCTCCATCGGCCGGATGCTGCTCTTTGGCATCGTCCAGGTCCCGGTGATGATTGTCCTGTGCACGGTGCTGGCGCTGATGCTGGAATCAGCCTCTGCCAAGTGGCCCGGCTTTTTCCGCGCCGCTTACTTCCTGCCCTACGGCGTTCCCGGCGTGATCGCCACCATTCTGTGGTCCTTCCTGTACGTGCCAGGGCTCAGCCCGCTCTTTGACGCAGCCAAGATCGTGGGCCTGACTCCCGATTTCCTGGGCGCCAACAGTGTCCTGTGGTCCATTGCCAACATCGTCACGTGGAGCTACACCGGCTACAACATGTTGATCATCGTGGCGCAGCTCAAAGCCATACCGGTTGAACTCTACGAGGCAGCCAAAGTGGACGGTGCTTCCACATGGCGCGTTGCCCGGAGCATCCAGCTCCCCCTGATCCGCCCGGCGCTGATGCTCACCACGGTGTTCTCCATCATCGGAACGCTGCAACTGTTCGCTGAAGCGCAGGTCCTCAAGACCGTTGCTCCGGCCATCGACAGCCAGTACACACCCAACCTCAGCGCCTACACCACGGCCTTCGCCTACAACGACTACAACGTTGCTGCAGCCCAATCGGTCATCATCGCCGTGGCCGCCTTCGCCCTTTCCTTCGCCTTCCTGGCGCTTACGAACAGGAAGTCATCATGACCACTACAGCCACCAAGCAGCCCACCGCACCGGTGCGCAGCAAGCCGTCCGCAGGTCCGGACCGCTCAGCCGGACGACGCCGGTCCTCCACCATCATCGTCACCGCACTTCTGGTGGTGGTTGCCCTCTACTTCCTGATTCCCGTGTATTGGGTCCTCGTGGCCTCCACCAAGTCCACGTCGGATCTTTTCTCCACGAATGGCTTCTGGTTCGCCCCCACGTTCTCCTTGTGGGAGAACATCAGCCGCGTCCTGAGCTACGACAACGGCATCTTCGGCCGTTGGTTCCTGAACTCCGCGATCTACGCCGGCGTCGGCGCGCTCCTGGCCACATACTTCGCGGCGGCTGGCGGCTATGCCTTGGCAAAGTACCAGTTCAAGGGACGCAACCTGGTGTTCGGCACCATCCTGGGCGGCGTGCTGGTTCCAGGTACCGCCACTGCCCTGCCGCTTTTCCTGCTGTTCAGCCAGATGGGCCTTGCCAACACCTACTGGAGCGTCCTGCTGCCCTCCCTGGTTTCCCCGTTCGGGCTGTTCCTTTGCCGGATCTACGCGCAGGCCACCGTGGATACCTCGCTGATTGAGGCCGCACGGATCGACGGCGCGGGCGAGCTCCGCATCTTCCACACCATTGGGCTCAAAGTACTCACCCCCGCGCTGGTGACCGTGTTCCTGTTCCAACTGGTTGGTATCTGGAACAACTACTTCCTGCCTTTGGTCATGCTGTCCGATTCCGAGCTGTATCCCATCACGCTCGGGTTGAACAACTGGCTCAGCCAGGTTGACCGTTTGCCCGAATTCTATGAATTGACCACTGGCGGTGTGCTGCTGTCCATCATTCCGCTCAGCATCGCCATGGTTGTCCTGCAGCGCTTCTGGCGCGGTGGATTGACTGAAGGAGCCGTTAAGTAATGACCACCAGCTACATCACGGATGCCGGCCCGGGATCAGGCGCAAGACTCCCTGCCCGCTCCTGGCTGCACACAGATGCTCCCACCCTGTCCCTGAATGGGACGTGGCGTTTCCGCCTGCTCCCGGGAGCTCCGGGCACACCCGGAGGCCGGGGTGTCCTCCCCGCGGGCGAGCCCACTGAAGGCGTGGGCACGGAAGATCTGGATGATTCGGGATGGGACCAGATCCCGGTTCCCGCCCACTGGGTCCTGGAAGGCGATGGCCGCTACGGCCGGCCCATCTACACCAACGTCCAGTTTCCCTTCCCCACCGATGCACCCCATGTTCCGGATGAGAACCCCACCGGCGATTACCGCCGAAGCTTCGAGCTGCCTGCTGAATGGAAGGACGCCGAACGCCTGGTCCTGAGGTTCGACGGCGTCGAATCCCGTTACAAGGTCTGGCTCAACGGCAGCGAAATCGGTGTGGGTACCGGCAGCCGGCTGGTCCAGGAATTCGACGTCACCAAGGCAGCACGCCCCGGACAGAACGTTCTGGCTGTGCGGGTCCACCAATGGTCGGCCTCCAGCTACGTGGAGGATCAGGACCAGTGGTGGATGCCGGGCATCTTCCGCGACGTCACGCTGCAGGCCCGCCCTGCCAAGGGCATCGACGACGCCTGGTTGCGGACGTCCTACGCCAACAACTCCGGCGTCATCGATCCCGAAATCACGGCTGACAACGCCGCCTACCCGGTGCGGCTGTCCGTACCCGAGCTGGACGTCGACGTCGTCTGGAACTCTCCTGCCGAGGTAGCCCCGGTGGCGATCGCCGCCGTCGAGCCCTGGTCCGCAGAGGTTCCGCGCCTCTACAACGCCACCGTGTCCAGCGATGGGGAAACCATTTCGCTGCGCCTGGGATTCCGGACCGTGGAGATCAAGGGCGACCGGTTCCTGGTGAACGGCAAGCGCGTGGTGTTCCATGGCGTCAACAGGCATGAGACCCACCCTGACCGCGGCCGCGTGTTTGACGAGGACTTTGCCCGCCAGGACCTTGCGTTGATGAAGAAGTTCAACGTCAACGCCATCCGCACCAGCCACTACCCGCCGCATCCCCGCCTGTTGGACATCGCGGACGAGCTGGGCTTCTGGGTGATCCTCGAATGCGATCTTGAAACCCACGGCTTTGAACGGCACGGCTGGGTGGGTAACCCCAGCGATGATCCCGCGTGGCGTGAAGCGTACCTGGACCGCATGGAACGGACCGTGGAGCGGGACAAGAACCACCCCTCGATCGTCATGTGGTCCCTGGGCAACGAGTCGGGCAGCGGCTCCAACCTGGCTGCGATGTCCGCATGGACGCACGCCCGGGACACTGGCCGCCCCGTCCACTACGAAGGCGACTACACCGGCGCCTATACAGACGTGTATTCCCGGATGTACTCCTCCGTGCCGGAAACCGAAGCGATCGGCCGGGACGACTCCGGCTCGTTGCTTTTGGGGTGCTCCGCATCGGAGTCCGCACGCCAGCGGACCAAACCGTTCATCCTCTGCGAATACGTCCATGCCATGGGCAACGGACCCGGCGCAATCGACCAGTACGAGGACCTGGTGGACCGCTACCCGAGGCTGCACGGCGGCTTTGTGTGGGAGTGGCGGGACCACGGCATCCGCACCACGGACGCCAACGGCAAGGAGTTCTTTGCCTACGGCGGGGACTTCGGCGAAGTGGTCCACGACGGCAACTTCGTGATGGACGGCATGGTCCTTTCCGATTCCACCCCCAGCCCAGGACTCTTCGAGTACAAGCAGATCGTCGCTCCCCTCCGCTTGGGCTTCAGCACGGAAACGCACGACGACGGCACCCGCCGTTCCGTCTCCGTTGCCAACCTGCGGCACACGGCTGATGCGTCCGACGTCGTCCTGCGCTGGCGCACCGAAGTGGACGGCGAGGTAACCGCGTCCGGTGAGCTCGACGTCGACTCTTCCGCAGGTGTACCGCTGGCGGCTGGTGCCTCCACAACGATTGAACTGCCGGACCTTGAAGCGGGGGACGCAGCAGGCGAGCACTGGCTCACTGTGGAAGCGGTCCTGCGCAAGGACACGGCCTGGGCTGAGGCGGGCCATGTCATCTCGTTCGCGCAGCTGGACCTGAACAATGGCCGGCACTCCGTGGTGGCACCCCGCCCGTTGTCCTCCGTGATGCGGGCAGCCGGGCACGTGGAAGGCGACGTGGCATTGGGCCAGGCACGGTTTGAGGAGGGCCGCTTGGTTTCCCTGGCAGGCCTCCCGGTGTCCGGCCCGCGGCTGGAACTGTGGCGCGCACCCACGGACAACGATTGTGGCGCGGGGCGCGGCAGCTACGACCTCGCCGATCCGTGGTTGAACAACGGCGACGGCGTTGCTGCACCTTCCCTGGAAAAGGTGTGGCGCGATGCCGGGTTGAACAGGTTGACGGCCCGGGTGGAGAAGGTCTCGGCCAGCGGATCGGGCGTCTCCGTCCGTACACGCTACGCTGCGGCCGACGTCGCCCACTGGGTCACTGTGGAGGAGGACTGGCAACTGCTGGATGGCGAGCTCTTCCTGCGCGTGGACATTGTGCCCAGCGCCGGATGGGACATCATCTGGCCCCGCGTAGGTGTCCGCTTTGACCTGCCGGCATCTGTGGACGGTGCTTCCTGGTTTGGAGCAGGTCCGCGTGAGTCCTACCCGGACAGCATGCATGCCACCCAGGTGGGACGCTTCTCAGCGGGAATCGACGATCTCGCCGTGACGTACGCGAAGCCGCAGGAAACCGGGCACCGCAGCAACGTCCGCTCGCTGGAACTGGGCAACTCCGGGAATCCTTGGCTGGAGATCACGGCCATCCCGGACTCCCGGGACAGGCTGCCGGGGTTCACCCTCACGCGGCACAGTGCACAGGAGGTCTCAGGAGCGGCGCATCCGCATGAGTTGCCAACAAGCCGCGGCAGCTATTTGTACCTGGACGCCGCCCAGCATGGTTTGGGGTCCAGGGCCTGCGGGCCGGACGTCTGGCCGCAGTACGCCTTGCGTCCCGACGCCCGGACCATGACGTTCCGGTTCACTGAAGCGGACTAAAACCTTCGTTGTGGGGCCCACTCTGCATGCTTTGTTGCGCAAATGGCATGCAGAGCAGGCCCCGCAACGTACTGGACCACAACGTCAGGTGACCGCCACGGGTTCCTTCTTGGCTGAGTCCTTGCGGATGGTGGCGCTGATGACGGCGGCCACCGTGCACATGGCGGCGGCCCCAAGCCAGGCGTAGTTGTAGTGGCCCGTCGAATCGCGGATGAAACCTGCAGCGAGTGCTGCCGCGGCAGCACCCAGTTGGTGGGCGGCAAACACCCACCCGAACACCACGGAGCCGTCGGCGCCGAACACCGAACGGCAAATCGCGGCTGTGGGCGGGACGGTGGCAACCCAGTCCAGCCCGTACACCACCACAAAAATGATCATGCTGGGTTGCACCGATGAATCCAGCAGCATCGGCAATACCAATAGCCCGATCCCGCGGAATTGGTAGTAGACGGCCAGCAGCACCTTGGGATTGAAGCGGTCAGTCAACCAGCCCGAGGCGATGGTTCCCACGATGTCGAAAATTCCGACGACGGCCAGCAGGCCTGCCGCTGTGGTTTCGGGCATGCCGTGATCGTGTGCTGAGGGTATGAAGTGGGTCCCGATCAAGCCGTTGGTTGTGGCCCCGCAAATCGCGAAACCGGCCGCCAAGGCCCAAAAAGTGCGGACCCTGCTGGCGCGTTTGAGCACCTGCAACGCCCGGACTGCGGCATTGCTGGAATCGTTCGTTACGGGAACCGCCACCGGAGGCGCAGAGGCCGTAACGGCAGCAGGAGTTCCAGCCGTGGGCGTCCCGGCGTCGGCGACTTCCGCACCATAAGGCAAGGCCCCGACGTCGGCGGGCGAGTTCCGCAGCCACCTCAGTACCAGCGGTACAACGGCCAACGCACCGGCCGCGATCAGCAGTGAAGCCCCACGCCATCCGGGGTCCTGTGCCAGCGCGGCGATGAACGGGAGGAACACCAACTGCCCGGCGGCGCTGCCCGCTGTCAGGATGCCGATCACCAGGCCGCGACTCTTGGCGAACCACGTGTTGGCGATCGTGGCGGCGAAAACCAGGGCCATGGAGCCGGTACCCAGACCGATCAGCACACCCCAGGTCAACAGGATCTGCCACGACTGGTTGACCAACACCGTGAGGGCCGAGCCCAGGCCAATCAGGCACAACGCCAGCGAGGTAACCGTCCGGATGCCGAAGCGTTCCATCAGGGCCGCAGCAAAGGGGGCGGTCAGGCCGAACAGCACCAGGTTGATGCTGACGGCCAAGGACAACACCGTGGTGGACCAGCCGAATTCCTGCTGCAGCGGAACCATGAGGACACCCGGCGCGGCACGGAAGCCCGCCGCGCCCACCAAGGCCAGGAATGCTACGGCAGCCACGATCCACGCGGGATGGAGGCGGCGCTTGGACCCCGCTGGACGCCTGGATCCCGCTGGACGGGGACCAGGAGGCGGGCCATCACTGGCAGCAGGCGCCCCGGTGACGTCGGGAGCACTCATGCGGAGATTTCCGCTTCACTGCCGCTGCCAACGGGAGCTACAGCCAGGCGAACCGGCTGCCCACTGCGTTTGCCGCTATGCCAACTGGTATTCGCGGCATTCAGCGCCGCACCGCAGTGCCTGCAGGTATCGGCAGAGGACGTTGTCCGGCCACATCCAGTGTGGATCACGCGCATATGCGAAGCGTCGTCGGGAGCCTCAGCATGCTTCTCTGCCCAGATGATGATGGCGTTGAGAACAGGCAACGTGTCCTCCCCCTTGGGAGTGAGGACGTATTCCTGGCGCGTCCGTGAGCCGTCCACGTAGGAACGCCGGGCAACCAACCCCGCGTCAACCAGCCATCCCAAGCGCTTGCTGAGGACGTTGTCTGCCACCTCAAGGCGCTGCTTGATGGCATCGAAGCGACCATTGCCGAAGAAGAGTTCCCGCAGCACCAAGGTGCCCCAGGGGTCACCCAGGACGTCCAGGCCGCGGGCGAGGCTGCAGGAACGGGCAGACCAGTCAGATCGAAGAGGCATGGAGTGAAACTAGCTGACTTTTTTCAAAAAAGCCAGACCCTGGGGCTGCCCCTTTAGCCGATTTTGGCGAACGCCTGCTCCAGGTCGGCGATCAGGTCTTCGGCGTCCTCAATGCCGCAGGAGAGCCGGAGGAGGTTCACCGGCACGGCCAGTTCGGTGCCTTTGACCGAGGCATGGGTCATTTCCGACGGGTAGTTCATCAGCGATTCAATGCCACCCAGGGATTCGGCCAGCGTGAACACGGATGTGGACTCCGCCACTGTGCGGGCTGCTGCCTCGCCACCCTTGAACTGGACGGACACCATGCCGCCGAATTTCTTCATCTGCTTGGCAGCAAGTCCGTGCCCGGGGTGGTCCGGAAGTCCCGGGTAGAGGACTGCTTCCACCTCGGGACGCTGCAGCAGCCACTCTGCAACGGCCTGTCCGTTCTCGCTGTGGCGGTCCATGCGGACGCCAAGGGTCTTGAGGCCACGAGTGGTCAGGAAAGCATCCATGGGACCGGAAACGGCACCCACGGCGAACTGGATAAAGCCGATCTTTTCGGCGAGCTCTGCATCCTTTACCACGATCGCACCGCCCACCACGTCCGAGTGTCCGCCAATGTACTTCGTCGTGGAGTGGACCACGACGTCGGCACCCAGGGCCAGCGGTGTCTGCAAGTAGGGCGACGCGAAAGTGTTGTCCACCACCAGGAGGGCACCGGCGTCGTGCGCAACGGCGGCGAGCGCCTCGATGTCGGTGATTTTCATCATTGGGTTGGACGGTGTCTCCACCCACACCAGGCGGGTCTTGTTCGCGGCAACGGCGGCGGCAACTGCGTCCAAGTCGGCCATGTCCACAGGGGTGTTGCCGATGCCCCAGTCACCCAGCACGCGGTCGATCAAACGGTACGTTCCACCGTAGGCGTCGTTGCCCAGCACAATGTGGTCTCCCGGCCGGGTAACGGCACGGATCAGTGAGTCTTCAGCGGCCAATCCCGAGCCGAAGGAGAATGCTGCGGTGCCACCTTCCAGGGCTGCCAGCTGCTCCTGCAGGGCATCGCGCGTGGGGTTTCCGCCGCGCCCGTACTCGTAGCCGGACCGGAGCCCACCAATGCCGTCCTGCGCGTAGGTGGTGCTGAAGTGAAGCGGCGGGACAACAGCTCCGGTCCGCGGCTCGAAAGCTTGGCCGGCGTGGACTGCACGGGTGTTGAACCCGGCGTTGTTGTTGGCAGGCATGGAAGCTCCTTTGTGTAGGTTGGTCTGCGGATTTGGAGGCTCAGTTGCTCAGGTAGGCCAGGAGGTCGTGTCGGGTCAGGATTCCCACGGGGGCTCCGGCGAAGGTCACCATCAGGGTATCGACGTCGGACAGCAGCTCCCGGGCGTCGGAGAGGGTCTCCAGGGAGCCGATCACGGGCAGGCGTTCGCCCATGTGTTCGGAGATCTTGTCCGCCAGCGTGGCTTCGCCGCGGAACAGTTTGGTGGTGAGGCTGCGCTCGTCCACTGCGCCCAGGACCTCGCCCATCACCACCGGGGGTTCCTGCGAGAGTACAGGGATGTGGGAGACCCCGAACTCGTTCATGATGTTGATGACATCGCGCACGGTTTCATTCGGGTGGATGTGGACCAGGTCCGGCATTTCACCCGTCTTGGATTTGAGGACTTCACCCACGGACGCCTCTTCGCCGCCTGACAGGAAGCCATAGGAACGCATCCACTGATCGTTGAAGATCTTCCCCAGGTAGCCGCGGCCCGAGTCCGGCAGGACCACCACCATCACTGCGGACTCGTCCAGGTCCTTGGCCGCCTGCAGGGCTGCCACAACGGCCATACCGGAGGAACCGCCCACCAAGAGGCCTTCCTCGCGGGCAAGCCGTCGGGTCATGGAGAAGGAATCGGCGTCCGTGACAGCAATGACGTCGTCCGGCACGGAGGCGTCGTAGTTGCCTGGCCACATGTCCTCGCCAACGCCCTCAACAAAGTAGGGACGTCCGGTTCCGCCGGAGTAGACAGAGCCTTTCGGATCTGCGCCGATGATCCTGACCCGGCCGCCGTCGGCCTCCGCCCGGTTGGCGGACACGTCGCGGAGGAAGCGGCCCGTGCCGGTGATGGTTCCGCCGGTGCCGGCGCCTATCACCACGTGGGTGACTTTCCCGTCGGTGTCGTTCCAGATTTCCGGACCGGTGGACTCGTAGTGGCTGGCGGGCGCCGCCGGGTTGGAGAACTGGTCAGGTTTGAACGCTCCGGGAATCTCCTTGACCAGGCGGTCGGACACTCCGTAGTAGCTTTGCGGGCTGTCAGGGGGCACTGCGGTGGGGGTCACCACTACCTCGGCGCCGTAGGCCTTCAGTACTGACCGCTTGTCCTCGCCCACTTTGTCAGGGACAACGAAGACGCACTTGTAGCCCTTCTGCTGGGCGACCAATGCCAGGCCCACACCGGTGTTGCCGGACGTTGGCTCGACGATGGTTCCGCCGGGCAGCAGCCGGCCGTCTTTTTCCGCGTCTTCGATCATCTTCACGGCGATCCGGTCCTTGATGGAACCGCCGGGATTGATGTATTCAAGCTTCACCAGAAGGGTGGCTTTGATGCCTTCGGTGACGTGGTTGAGCTTGACGAGTGGTGTGTTGCCGATCAGGTCCAACACAGACTGGGCGTACTTCATGGAGACAACGCTACCGCTTGCGGACCAACACCTGTTGTGAACCTCCCCTGGTTCAGCTTCCAGCGTTGGCATCCGCCAGCCACAGGCCCGGCACATTACCTTCGGTGTCCACGGTGCAGCCCGTCCCGCCCGCGTGACACGATTGGTTCCAGTCCTGCCCGGCGTCAGCTAACAGAGCTCCGCACAGCAGAATGTCAGCCGGCCGTGGGACCATGAAGACATGACTGTTGCAGATGCCCCGCCCTTGGTTGCGGCCGCGGCAGACGCATCCATCCGGTGGTATCCGGGGGCACCTTTCCGGCTGGACCAGACCATGTTTCCGCTGATGCGTGGGAGCTCCGACCCTGCGTTTGCTGCCCACCCCACCGGCTACTGGATGGCTTTCACGACGGCTGCCGGCCCCGCCACACTGCGGCTGGCGGGTGCCGGCCACGGTGCCGATTCATTTGTGGACGCCCAAGCCTGGGGACCGGGAGCGGAAGAAGCCGCAGCAGGGGTACCCCGCTTGTTGGGCGCTGAGGACGATTGGTCCGCCTTTGACGAGCCCGCCTTCCACGCCACGCTCCCCCGGATGGTGACAGAAGCACGACGCCGGAACCTGGCTGTGCGCTTGCCGTCCACCGGACGGATGGTGGACGCCCTGGTGCCCGCCATTTTGGAGCAAAAGGTCACCTCGCTGGAGGCCCGCCGTGGCTACCGGTATTTGATGTACCGCTACGGAACACCGGCGCCCGGCAAAGCACCCACCGGGCTGCTGGTAGCACCCGCTGCCCGGCAGTGGTTGTCCGTCCCGTCCTGGGAATGGCACAAGGCCGGGGTGGGACCACAGCGTTCGGCAACGGTGATGCGGGCGCTGCAGTCCGCCGTCGCCCTTGAACGCCTGGCACCCCTGGACTCCGTGGAGGCCGGCAGGAAACTGCAGACCATCTCCGGCATCGGCATCTGGACCGCGGCGGAAGTGGTTCAGCGGACGCATGGATGCCCCGATTCAATCTCCGTGGGCGACTACCACCTGGCCGCTTACGTGGGGTACGCCCTCACAGGCAGGAAAACGGACGACGCCGGCATGATTGAACTCCTGAAACCCTGGGAAGGCCACCGGCAACGGCTGGTCCGCATGCTCTACCTCAGTGGCTTCCGCAAACCCACCTTCGGCCCCAGGATGACCGTGCAGGACCACCGAGGCCACTGAAAGCAACGCGGGGTCACTTAAGGCCCATGTTGGCGCCATTTATGGGCCGTAAGTGACCCCGCGTTGCCTAAGGCGCACGCAACTTGGCCCTCTTGATTCTTGAGATGACCCCGGTGAAGCCCTCCGCAAGATCGTCTGCATTTACTTTGAAGTACGACCACCCCGCGCTCAAGAACGCTTCGTCACGCCGAATGTCCCGGGAATGCTGCATCCGCGTCAGGTGATGTGCCCCGTCATACTGGATGGCGATGCGGAACAGGCGATAGCCAAGGTCGGCGGCAGGGGACCAGTCATCGTTTGGATCAAGGCGCAGTTGGAGTTCGGGCTCGGGTAATCCTGCGTCCCGCATGGCCAGCCTCAAGAAGGTCTCGGGATACGAGTCAGCACCTACCTGCATTTCTTCAAGTGCCAGCCTTGCCTTCTCGACCCCCTGAAGATTGGGGTGTTGGCGTATCAGCAATCGCAGTCCGGAAACGTGGGCGTAGGGTTCCGTACGGAACTCCAATAACGGGCGTGGCTGCCTGATCAACTGGTCGCCCATCGCAATCACATACTTGAGGGGAAGAACGTTGGCCAGGTCCAGCCACGTCCGGGGACGCACGGATACGGGAATGCCCTCCAAATCCATGACTTCCCCCGGATGAACACGGACGCGGTGTCCGGTTACTCCGGAACGGCGCACCCGGGGAAGGGTGTGCGGTTTGCTGAGGTGTATCGAATTCCCGCCACCCATCCACGGAGGAAGCCCCAAACCCGTAAGGATTGCCGCTGTTTCGTGGGAAATCCACGCTCCCGGTGTTGCCTCCGTGAGCACCCGTGCGCGTTCAACCACATCGAGGGACCTTCCGGTTGGCACGTGAATCAACCGACCGCCGTCGGACAGGTCTTTCGCCCTCAGTCTCTTGGCCGGAATGCCAAGCTCGCGCGATTCATAGGTGGTGAAGGCCCGGTGCCGGAGTTCCTCGGGCAGCGGATTGATACGGACCATGCTTACAGTCTGTCGGCCAGGCGCGGCCCCCAAGGCGTTATCCACAGGTTGAGTTCCCAGAGAGGCAACGCGGGGTCACTTACGGCCCATAAACGCCCCTGACATGGGCCTTAAGTGACCCCGCGTTGCCCTTGGAGGTGGAGCCGGGATACTGCTTCCTGGCGCATGTCCACTTTCCGAACCTTCCCGGAGACCGTCATGGGGAAGCTCTCCCGCACATCCACGTAGCGCGGGATCTTGTAGTGTGCCAGCTTTCCCCTGCAATATTCGGCGAGGTCGGCTGCGGTCAAGGGGCCGGCGCCTGGTTTGAGGATGATGCAGGCCATGAGTTCTTCCCCGTATTTCCCGTCCGGGACGCCAACGACCTGTACGTCCAGGATGGACGGGTGCAGGTACAGGAATTCCTCGATCTCCCGGGGATAGATGTTCTCGCCTCCGCGGATCACCATGTCCTTGATCCGGCCCTCGATCACCACGTACCCGTCAACGTCCATGCGGGCCAGATCCCCGGTGTGCATCCACCCCTCGGCATCAACTGCCTCGGCGGTCTTGTCCGGCTGACCCCAGTATCCCTGCATCACCGCGTATCCCCGGGTACACAATTCACCGATCACCCCGCGTTCCACCTCCTGGCCGGTTCCGGGATCAACCACCCTGCTCTCCAAGTGCGGCATGGTCCGGCCCACCGTGCTGGTGCGCTGTTCCAACGTGTCCCCCGGGCGCGTCATGGTGGACACGGGCGAAGTTTCCGTCATGCCGTAGCAGATGGCCACGTCCACCATGTGCATTTCCTCGATCACCCGCCGCATGACCTCCATGGGACACAGGGATCCCGCCATCACGCCGGTCCTCAGCGTGGAGAGGTCGTAGGAAGCAAAATCGGGCAAAGCGAGTTCCGCGATGAACATGGTGGGAACTCCGTAAAGCGAGGTCCCGCCGAAATCCTGCACTGCTTCCAACGCTGCCGCCGGGCTGAATCCGCGGCTGGGGATGATGGTGGCCGCCCCGAAACTCAGGGCATTAAGGTTCCCGATCACCATTCCGAAGCAGTGATAGAACGGCACGGGAATCACCACACGGTCCTTTTCCGTGTAGTTCAGCAAGCGGCCAATTGAGTGTCCGTTGTTGAGGATGTTGTGGTGCGTCAACGTGGCTCCCTTGGGGAACCCCGTGGTGCCGGAGGTGTACTGGAGGTTGATCGGATCATGGGGATCCAAGCCGGCCATGCGTTCACGCAGCTCTGCCGGTCCCACGGCATCTGCGCGCCGGAGGAGCTCGGCGTAGGTCAGTTCATGCCCGGCCACAGGATCTCCCGCGGTGAGGCCAAGCGCCGGTTCGCCGGGCAGGAACACCAACTCCCGGAGGTCCGGGCAGGAATCCATGGCATCCCTGGCCATGCCCACGTAGTCACTGTTTTTGTCCGACGGAGCCGCCACCAGCAGGCGCATTCCGTTTTGCTTCACCACGAAGTCGAGCTCGTGGCTCCGGTAGGCCGGGTTGACGTTGACCAGCACCGCTCCGATCTTGGCCGTGGCGTATTGGAGGATGGTCCACTCGGCGCAGTTGGGACTCCAGATGCCAACGCGCTCTCCTTTGGCCACACCGAGGGCCAGCAGCGCGCGGGCCAGGCGGTCGACGTCGTCGTTCAGCTTCGCGTAACTCCAGCGGCGGGCATCCCCGCCCGGAACCGCGGCCGCTTCGATCAGCGCATCCCGCAGCGGAAACTGCGCGGCAATGCGTTCGAAATGGGTGCCGATGGTCTCTTCGAGCAGCGGGACATCAGTGTCTCCGGCAGTGTAGGACAACATGACGGAACGCTACCAAGACGGGGCGCGCAACAGAACCGTAACCGCCTCCGGCGCCACCGTGTCCTGCAGATAAGGTGGGACCATGAGTGAACCCATTGATCTTCAGGCCACGTTCATCCCCAACGACGGCGAGTTCTTCCGCGTCAAGCTCGCCTTGGACATTGCGATAGATGAGGTAGTCAACGAGCCCGGCTGCATCCGTTACGAATTGACGGAGGCCACCGAGGAAAAGTTGGTCCTGACCGAGCGTTGGGAATCCGAGGAACTCCTCGCCAAGCACTCCAAGGGCACCGCCGTCCAGGACCTCAACGAGTCCCTCAGCGCGCTGCTCGCAGAGCCGGTGAAGCTGGAGCGTCTCTAGTCCCTATGCGCTGAATTCGCGTTAACGCATCGAGGTCGCCGGAATTTTCCGGCGACCTCGCTGCGTTTCCGGCGACCCCGCTGTTTTTCGGCGAAGTGGCCGGGATTAGTTTTCCTGGGCCTCGGCGCGGGATTTGGCCACGTGCGCGTGGACTTCCTCCATGTCCAGGCCCTTGACTGCTTCGATGACCTGCTCCAGCTGCTGGCCGTTCAGGGCTCCCGGCTGCGAAAAGACCAGGACCTTTTCGCGGAATGCCATCAGGGTGGGGATGGAACTGATTCCTGCTTCGGCGGCCAATTGCTGCTCAGCCTCGGTGTCAACCTTGGCGAACACGACGTCGGTGTGTTTGTCCGACGCGGCTCCGTATGTGGGGGCGAACTGGCGGCACGGACCGCACCACGCTGCCCAGAAATCCACCAGGACAATGTCGTTGTCCTCGATGGTCGATGCGAACTGTTCTCCAGTGATGTCGACTGTAGCCATGGTTCAACGGTACGCGAGTCAGCACGCCAAGTCCCGCGGAAAGGGGCACTGTTCGCTTCCCGCGTCACCGGGAATAAACGGCTAGCGGCCCAGGACGAACCTGATGGCAGACCCGTACAGCGGCCCCACCTTGTTGTGCCCGTTCTGGTTCATGTGGGCATTATCCAGGTAATCCCCGGTGGCCCCTGCAATGCTCGCCGTGCCGGCCATGGAGATCCGCGGCCAGCCCCTGAGGGCAGCTTCCCGGGTCACCAATCCGTCCACCCAACGCCGCTGCGCGTGCAGGGAATCGTACCTGGAGAGAACCCCGTTGACCAGGATGGTGCTGTGCGGGTATTTGCGGCGGAGCTCGTCCCACAGCTTGTTTGCCTGGGAGAGGATCGCGGCATCCGTGGCCATGATCCTGGCATCGTTGCCACCTAGGTTCACCACCACCAGCCCCGGGTTGCCTTGCGGGAGCAGGAGCCGGTCCTGCAGCACGGCGTCGGTGGCCGAGTTGCCCCCGACGGCGGGACTTCCGGAAACGTAGCCGATCCCGCCGATGCTTCTGACTACTTGCTTGGGATATCCGGCGGCGCGGGCGCCTTGCTCCACCCAGGAGTCCATGTCCAGCTGCGAGTCGCCCAGGATCACCGCGGTGGACGCATCCACGGCTTCGGCTGAATACAGCTCACCCGTGGTGTCATTCCAAATGGTTTCCAGCTTTTGGAAAGCCACGTGTGATCCGCGTGCGTCAGCCCAGCTGTCACGGACCGGCCAGCCGAACTCTCCCGGGTTGATAGACCACACCTTGTACGTGGGGTGCCCCACGATCCTGGCTCCGGTGGCCGGGCCCCACACCAACCAACCATTGCTGAATTGCTGGACCAGGCCGCCGGCGCGGGGAAGCTTGTCCGTCAGGGGCAGTCCCAGCTGTCCGGCGGCTCCGCCCAAGGAAACATACCGGTTGTGGACATCGCCGTGGGTGGTGGAATGGGCTCCCGTGGCGGCAGACCAATACACCGTTCCGCCTTGGAACAGCTGGTAGACGAAGGTGTTCTGGCGAACTTCCTCACCCACGGGGTACCCCAAGGCGCCGTTTTGGGCGCCGGTGGAGGACCAGTAGGCCCGGATGGCTCCGCCAATGGCCCGGGCACCCGTAGCCGGGGACCACGTGATGATTCCACGCTGGAACTGCTGGGATGCTCCCCCGCTGGCCAGGCCCGTTGCCTCATCGGTCAGGGGGTAGCCCAGCTCGCCTCTCTCCAGGCCGGATTGGCGCCACCGCTGGCGGATTGCCCCGGACGAGGGATGTGCACCCGTCACGGGTGACCACACCACAAAGCCGCGTTCGAACGCCTGGTACACGCCGCCGTCGGGCAGTCCGCCTTTTTCACCCGTGGTGGGGTAACCCAGGTAGCCGCCCTCGAACCCGGTACGCCCCCAGGCGCTGTGGATGGAACCGCCCGTCCGCTGGGCTTTGGTTGCCGGTGAGTAGGAAATGGCGCCGCGTTCGAAGAGTTGTTTTGAACCGCCGTCGCGCAAGCCGGTCTCAGTGTGGGACGTAGGGTAGCCGTGCTGACCTGCCGGGCCTTCCGCATCCCACCAAGCGGTGCGGACGGGGCCGTTGGCGACAACCTTGGCTCCGGTGCGGGCAGACCACGCAATATCCCCACCAGCAAAGCGCTGGATGCACCCACGGGCGCTGCCGGTGCCGGTACATTCCTCGCCGCTGGTGGGCCGGACAAGCACGCTGCGGGCCCACGCACTGGTGGAATACAGCTGGCCGATTGCTCCGGTAACCGGCGGCGCCGCATTTTCCGTCCGGATGGCCGGAGAAGCCTCAGCCCTGGAAACCTGCCCTGCATACGCGGGAACCAGCAGCAGCACGGCAACCATTCCCACCATCCAACGCCTCAACGGCCCTGCACTACCCACTTCTTGACCCCTCAACTACGGGTTGTCCCAGCTGCTCCCCCAAGGACAACAGTGAGGCCAGTTCCTACGACGCCGGCATCCTGTTTCACGGCGTCTCCGCCTATGGTGTCACATCCGTCCGACAAAGCTCTTGAAAGCCTTTGAACAAGTGTTTAGTGTATGGAACATGCGTTCAATCGCAGAAGATTTGACCACCCGCGCACGGATCCGCGACGCCGCAATCGGCCTCTTTGGCCGGGAGGGGTTTGCCCGTGCCACCATCCGCGCCGTGGCCGCTTCCGCGGGAGTCAGTCCAGGGCTGGTCATTCATCATTTCGGCAGCAAATCCGGCCTCAGGACAGCCTGCGACCAGCACGTGCTGGCCCGGACCGCGGAGCAGGGAATGGAAAAAACGGACCCCCGTTCCGCTGGCCAGCTGATCCAGGACTACCTCGCCAATCCAGATCACTACGCTGACGAGATCGCCTATATCCGGCGGGCCTTGGGGGACGAATCCGACGCCGGAGATGCCTTCTTCGACGGCGTGGTTTCCCAAACCGAAAAGATCATCACCGCCGGCATCGCCACCGGCACCATCCGGAAGTTCAGCGACGTCCGGTCCACCGCCGTCGTTGTCGCCTCCAACAGCCTCTCCATGCTCATGCTGGGCCGGCATATTTCCCGGGCACTGGACGTCGAAGCGCCAGAGCCCCACGGGATAGGTCCCGATCTTTTGCGGGAGCTCACCCTGCCCGCGCTGGAACTGTACACGCGCGGTTACTACACGGACTCGCGGTTCCTTGATGCCGCCCGCGAGGCCCTCAACACCGCTGAACAAGGAAGGGAGCATGCCCCGTGACCCAGGCAATCGTCGTCGAGGGTTTACGTAAGAAGTTCGGGCACCGGGAAGTCCTGCACGGAGTCGATTTCGCGGTGGAGCGCGGATCTGTCTTCGGCGTCATTGGCCCCAATGGCGCCGGCAAGACCACCACCATGCGCTGCCTGCTGGACATCATCCGGCCCAGCGCCGGTTCCATCTCAGTGCTCGGCCAGGACCCACGGGAGGCGGGTACCGGGCTGCGCCGCAGGATCGGCTACCTGCCGGGAGAACTGCAGCTGGAAAACAGGACCACGGGCCGGCGGGTGCTGGAGCATTTTGCCCGGATCAGCGGGCCTGTAGCGGCGGGGTACGTGGACGAGTTGGCCGAGCGGCTGCACCTGGACCTGGACCGCCAAACCCGCAAGCTCTCCAAGGGCAACAAGCAAAAGTTGGGACTCCTGCAGGCGTTCATGCACCGGCCCGAGTTGCTGGTGCTCGATGAGCCCACCAGCGGCCTGGACCCTTTGGTCCAGCAAGAGTTCCACGCCATGGTCCGTGAAGCCGTGGACGGTGGAGCCACGGTCTTCCTGAGCTCGCACGTCCTCAGTGAGGTCCAGCAGGCCGCGGACACGGTAGCGATCCTTCGGGACGGTGCCATTGTCACTGTCGCTACCGTGGAAGGCCTGCGGGCGGCGGCCGTCCGCCAGTTGCGGTTCATCAGTACCGGAACGGCAGCCCACGACGTCGGTGCGCTGCTGGACCGGGTGCCGGGCGTCACCAACTCCGCGGTGCGGGTTCTGGCCGACAACCAACTGACCGCCCCTTCCGTGGAAGCCACAGCCACGGTGGCTGGCCACGTTCAACCGCTGGTGCAGGCGCTGGCACGCCTGGAACTGACGGACCTTGTCCTTGAAGAACCGGACCTGGAAGAGGCGGTCCTGACGCTGTACAAGGGCAGCGGTTCCCGGAAAGAAGCACACCATGTCTAGCGTCCTGCCCCTCGCCACCAAAGCCTTGACGGATTCCTGGCGCTCCACCCTGGCCTGGGCCGTGGGGCTGACCGCGGCCTGCATGTTGTACCTGCCGCTGTACCCGTCCATTGGCGGCAGTTCCCAGATGCAGGAGCTGATCAACGCCCTGCCGCCACAGATGACCAAGGCCTTGAATTACGACCAAATTGCGTCAGGGCCCGGCTACACCCAGGCGACCTTGTTCGGCCTGATCGGCTTCCTGTTGATGTCCATGGCTTCCGTTGGTTGGGGCGCCGCGGCGGTGGGCGGCGATGAGGAATCCGGATTGCTGGAACTGACGCTGGCGCACAGCGTCACCCGGGTGCAGGTGGTGTTGGAACGCGCCCTGGCCATGGTGGTCCGGGTGGGCGCCCTGTCCGTCTTGGTCTTCCTGTTGGTGCTGGGACTGAACGGACCCGCCCAGCTGAATGTCGACGTCGGGCATCTGGCCGGAGCGGTGTTGCTGTTCGCCGGACTGGCTTTGCTCAGCGGGACTGCTGCGCTCTTCGCCGGTGCACTGACGGGACGGAAGGTGTACGGAGTGGCTGCGGGCGCGGCGGTGGCCGTGCTGGGCTACGTGTTCAATGCCGTGGGCCGCCAGAGTTCCACCGTTGGCTGGTTGTTGGACCTCTCGCCCTATCACTGGGCTTATGGCAACTCCCCCGTGGCCAACGGCGCGGATTGGGGAGCTGTGGGTGGCTTGCTGGGCATTTCAGCAGCCCTGATCCTGCTGGCGGCCCTGGCTCTCCAGCGCAGGGACGTGGGCGTTTAGCTCCAAGAGTGCGGTTAACTCCAACTATGGGGCGCTGGGCGGCGCGCTCCAGGAAGGGCGTTGTTCTCCCGCCACTCATGGATCCATTCCGGCAATTCCATCTCTGCCGGGGGCGCACCGAACTCCGCGATGATTTCCTCCTGCGTCACGGGCCTGCCCTTGGTGACCAGCCGGGTGGCGATGTGCGCGCGGGCGTAGATCTCGCCGTCCACCACCATGCGCTGCTCAAAGTAGATGGCCTTGGTGTCCAGGCCGATGATGCGCGTCTCAATGCTGTACTGCTGCCACAGCTTCAAGGACTTGCGGAAGGCGATGGTCTCCCCGGCGGCAACCGGGGTCCACCCCTTCTTGCGCATCCGCGCCCAGGTCCCGCTGCGAACCATGAGGTCGAAACGGCCCAGATCCATCAGGGAGAAGTACATTCCGTTGTTGACGTGCATGGCAATGTCGATGTCCGTGGGCAGTACCCGCAGCGGCAGCGACGACTCTTCCCAAATGCCCAAGGGCGAGCGCTTGGACGAGGTGAACAACAGCACGAGGGTGCGCAGAAGCAGATGCATATCTTGATGTTACCCGTGGGTAACTTTTGGGGAAACGCCGGGTCCGGATGATGGACTCCCCAACGCCCGCTGCGCTCTATGTCCAACGATTGCACCAACGTTTACCCATGGTTCATCCAAGGCATGCACAATGTCTGAAACCCGTATCAATGAATGGACACAAGGGAGACCCCTTTGAGCATGCTGCAAACCACCAGGCCCCACGGCGATGTTTGGCCCCACCTCTCCCGGCATCAGGACGTTATCCTTCAGGACGCCCGGGGCAACCGGATCGAGGGAACCATCGACGGCATGACCGATGACCGGAGTACCCTGTGGATCCAGCTCAAGGGCGGCCTGGGCCGTCAACTGATCCACCACCTCGATGGCTACTGGCTGGAGACACCCGGAGCATAGTGCCCCGAAGCCTGAGTCAGCGGGCCTTCCGGTGGTTAGTATTCCCCTATGACTCAAGCGCGATACCGGGACCTGGTGGAGTGGCCCCTTATGGCCACAGCACTGGTCTTCCTGGCAGCCTACGCCTGGCAGGTCATCGGCAGGGTTGACGGCGCAGCCGGTGTTCCCTTCGAGGTAATCCTGTGGATCACCTGGGGGATCTTCGCCCTGGACTACTTCATCAACCTCTGGCTGGCCGAGGACAGAACGCGCTGGTTCCTGTGGAATCTGCACGAACTCCTGATTGTGGTGCTGCCCTTCTTCCGGCCCCTGCGCCTCCTGCGCCTGGTCACACTGCTGTCCGTCCTGCAACGCACCGTTGGCGAAACACTGCGCGGCAGGGTGGCCACGTATGTTGCCGGCGCTGCAGCAATGCTCATCCTGGTAGGTGCGCTCGCGGTCCTGGACGTTGAACAAACCGACCCCGAGGCCAAAATCAAAACCTTTGGCGACGCCGCGTGGTGGGCCGTCACCACCATCACCACCGTGGGATACGGCGATCTTTACCCGGTGACTCCCATCGGCAGGATTGTGGCAGCTGCCCTCATGATGAGCGGGATTGCCGTCCTGGGTATCGTCACCGCCTCCATCGCATCATGGCTTGTGCAACGGATCGAGGAGAACGCCGAGGGCGCGGCTGCTGCTGCGGGAGCCGCCGCGGGAGAAAAGGTCGCCGCTGCCGAGGAACCCGTCCGGGCGGAGATGGCAGACCTGGTGACCGAAATTGCGGCGCTCAGGCTGGAAATTGCTGAGCTGCGTGAAAACACCAAGCTCCAGCGGGAGCACGGGGCTTAGGACCTTCACGCCCGCCACCACCCACTTTGGCCCGCACATCCGACGACACGCCGGACCCAGGGGCTCCTGCGCGGGGACATGTCTCCAAAGTTGGTGGTGACGGCGATTCAGCTCAAAGACGAGGGCATAAAAAAAATCCCCGGAACCATTGGTTCCGGGGATTTCCTTTGGGTGGCAGATGAGGGATTCGAACCCCCGTAGGCGTTGCCAGCTGATTTACAGTCAGCCCCCTTTGGCCGCTCGGGTAATCTGCCGAACTTCAAAAGAAGATCACTTCCGGAGACCGTTTCTTTTAGATCCGGCAACCGAAGGCAGAGACAACTGTACAGAACTTTCTGCGAAGAATCTAATCGGACTCCGGCCCGGGATTTTGCCCGGGGGCTCAGGCCTCGCCGAGGATCCGGCCAGCCAATTTCGCCTCGAACTTCTCAGCCTGCTCCGGGGTGATCTGGTTCAGCTGAACCGCCCGCTGCAGGTCAGCGTGGACCCCGTCCATTCGGGCGGCAGCATCGGGAACAGGGCTCAACACCACGGACGCAGCAACAGCCGCGGCGGCCACGGCACTGGCGGCGGCGATTGCGGCCGAACCAATGGACCCCCGCGCCGCAGACGCTGATTTGCTGACGTAGTGGACGGCCTTGCTGCTCATGCTTTTCCTCCGGCGTTGTGCTTCCTACAACTGGTACAACTCTCAACCCGGCCCCTCGGTTCCAGCCCTGCATGTGCTGTGAGCGAACTGTGAAACACATCCACCCTCCCAAGGGGCGCCTTCCGTACTAGGCTGGATGCCAGACCAATCCGCCCTCACAGGGCCCCCAACCTAAGGAGAGTCATGGCAGGCGAATCCACATTCGACGTCGTCAGCAAGGTAGACAAGCAAGAGGTCGCCAACGCGCTCAACCAGTCCCAGAAGGAGATCGCGCAGCGGTACGACTTCAAGGGTGTTGGCGCTGAGATCGACTTCAGCGGCGAGAAGATCCTCATGAAGGCCAACTCCGAGGACCGCGTCCTGGCCGTCCTGGACGTTTTCCAGTCCAAGCTCATCAAGCGCGGCATCTCCTTGAAGTCCCTGGACCAGGGAGAGCCTTTCCCCTCCGGCAAGGAATTCCGCCTTGAGTGCACCATCAAGGAGGGCATTGCCCAGGACATCGCCAAGAAGATCAACAAGATCATCCGTGACGAAGCGCCCAAGTCCGTCAAGTCCCAGATCCAGGGCGATGAGCTCCGCGTGACCTCCAAATCCCGTGACGATCTTCAGGAAACCATGAACATCCTCAAGAAGTTCGAGGAAACCGATCTTCAGTTCGTGAACTTCCGCAGCTAGTTCACGTCCGCAGGACCTCCGGGGGCCGCCGGGATCAGCAATGATCCCGGCGGCCCCCGTTGTGTTTCGCGGCAATCCCACACCGGTTGGTCCATCGACCGCCGTAATGGAAAAATGCATTAGGGCATAAATAGTTTGCGTAATCGCCGGGAGACAGTATTCTTCTTCCTTAGGCGGGCCTAAGTATGGTCCCCCTTAGTGAAAGAACTCCCATGACCGCCAACTTCCTGATCGGCCTGCGCGAAGGCCTTGAGGCATCACTCATCGTGGTCCTCCTGATGGCCTACCTCGTCAAGTCGGACAGGCGGCATCTGATTCCCCGTCTTTGGGCCGGCGTCGGACTCGCAATCGCCATTTCCCTCGCCTTCGGCGCACTGCTGACCTTCGGTCCCCGCGGCCTGACGTTCGAAGCCCAGGAAGCCATTGGCGGCGGCCTGTCGATCGTCGCGGTGGGCCTGGTCACCTGGATGGTTTTCTGGATGGCCCGCACCGCGCGCAGCCTGGGCAGCGAGCTCCGGTCCCATGTGGATAAAGCGGCCGACGGCGCCGCCTGGGGCCTTGTGCTGGTGGCGGCACTGGCAGTGGGCCGGGAAGGGCTGGAAACGGCGCTCTTCATCTGGGCAGCAGCACAGGCTACCGGCGAAACGACGTTCCCGCTGCTCGGCGCACTGCTGGGCCTCCTGGCGGCCGCCGGCCTGGGTTACCTCCTGCACCGTGGTGTCCTGAAAGTGAACCTCGGCCGCTTCTTTACCTGGACGGGAGTCGGCCTGATCGTGATTGCGGGCGGCGTCCTGGCCTACGGCGTCCACGATCTGCAGGAAGCCGGCATTCTCCCTGGCCTCCACAACCTGGCCTTTGACGTATCAGCCGCCATCCCGCCGTCGTCCTGGTACGGCACCCTGCTCAAGGGCACCCTGAACTTCTCCCCCGCAACAACCTGGCTGGAAGCCGGCGCCTGGCTGCTCTACGTGATCCCGGTGATGTTCCTGTACATCCGGGCAAACCGTAAGCCAACAAGCACATCTTCCATCAAGGCTCCCGCTTCCGTGGTCACGGCACACCCCTGATCCTGCGCCCGTCGCCACTCTCCCCCTCAACAAAGGACACACCATGTTCGGCACGCCCCTGCCCGCTTCCCGCAAGCACCGCACGTCCCTGGCCGTGATCGGCGCCGCTGCCGCGCTGCCCCTGGTCCTTGCCGGGTGCACCGACAACACCAAACCTGCCAGCGCCACCGACGGACCCATCCAGGTTTCCAGCACGGCCACTGAATGCAAGGTCTCCAGCGCCACTGCCCCCAGCGGCAACCTGACGTTCTCGGTCAAGAACGATGGCAATGAAGTCACCGAGTTCTACCTGCTGGCCGAAGACGGCCTGCGCATCCTGGGCGAAGTGGAAAACATCGGCCCGGGCATCTCCCGCAACCTGGTGGTCACGGCCCCCGCGGGCAAGTACAACACCGCATGCAAGCCGGGCATGCAGGGCGACGGTATCCGGGCGTCCTTCGAGGTCACGGAGTCCGGCAACAAACCCAGTGTTGACGCGGACATGCAGAAGCTCCTGGACACCGGAACCCAGCAGTACACGGCGTATGTGAAGGACCAAACAGAGCAGCTGGTCACGGGCACCAAGGCGTTCGCGGATGCCTTTGCCGCCGGGGATGCTGCCAAGGCACGCGATCTGTACGCGGCCACACGCATGCACTGGGAGCGGATCGAGCCGGTAGCCGAATCGTTCGGGGACCTGGATCCCAAGCTCGACGCCCGCGAAGCTGACCTCGAGCCCGGCCAGGAATGGACCGGGTGGCACCGCGCAGAAAAGGACCTGTTCCCGCCGGCCGGTTACACCGCCATGACCCCCGCCGAGCGGACCGCCATCTCCACGCAACTGGTTGCCGATACCGAGGACCTCGCCAAGCGCACCCGCACCGTGGAGCTCACGGCGGACAAGCTGGGTAACGGCGCCAAGGAACTCCTGGATGAGGTGGCAACCGGCAAGGTCACCGGTGAAGAAGAGATCTGGTCCCACACGGACCTCTGGGACTTCCAGGCCAACGTGGACGGCGCACGGATTGCTTTCGAAAGCCTGAAGCCCGCCCTGGAGCAGAAGGACCCCGAGCTCGCCACCTCACTGGACGGCAAGTTCAGCGCCCTGCAGGCTGAGCTCAAGAAGCACGCCAAGGGCAACGGTTTCGCCTACTACAACGAGCTGGCCCCGGAGCAGGTCCAGCAGCTCGCAGCCCTGGTCGATTCGCTGGGTGAGCCCCTTTCCAAGCTCACCGCAGCAGTGGTGTTGTGAGCGGCTGCCCTTACGGGCACGCCGGGGAGCCTGCCGACGCTGACCGCAATGGCGAGGGTGCCGGCGTCGAAAGTTCCGACGTGACTGCCGCAGCTCCTGACAGTACTTCCACGTCTGACAGTACCTCCACGTCCGACGGCGGCCCTGCGGCTGCCGCTGAGGCGGGCACCCCGCGCTTCTCCCGGCGTGGGCTGTTGTCCCTCGCCGGGGTGGGTGGCGCGGGTGCTGTTGCGGGAATCGCAGCCGGCTTCCTTGGCCATGATCTGGTGACTGCAGGCGCAGCCAAGGCTGCAACCCCTGATGCCGGGTCAGCAGTTGTACCGTTTTTTGGCGAGCATCAGGCAGGCATCACCACGCCCGCGCAGGACCGTCTGCACATGGCCGCTTTTGACGTGACCACGGAGGACCGGAAAGAGCTCATCAAGCTCCTCAAGGACTGGACCGCCGCGGCCGAGGCCATGACCACCGGAGCGCCCACGGGCAAAACCGGCGCTGTGGACGGCCCCTACGACGCTCCGCCGGAAGACACCGGAGAAGCCCTGGACCTTCCGGCCGCAAAACTGACCCTCACGTTCGGCTTCGGCGCCGGACTGTTCGAGAAGGACGGCAAGGCACGGTTCGGGCTGGAGGGGCGCAGGCCCGAAGCTTTGATCGACCTCCCGCATTTCCCCGGCGACGATTTGCAACCGGCGCGCACGGGCGGGGACATCGTGATCCAGGCCTGTGCGGATGACCCGCAGGTTGCCGTGCACGCCATCCGCAACCTGGCCCGGATCGGGTTCGGCAAGGTACGGGTCCGATGGTCGCAACTGGGTTTTGGCCGCACGTCCTCCACGTCCAGGGCGCAGGTGACGCCGCGGAATCTCTTTGGCTTCAAGGACGGCACCAACAACCTCAAGGTCGAGGACAACTCCTTGCTGGATGACCACGTGTGGGTCCCGGCGGGGGCTCGGGCCAGTGAACAGTGGATGGCCGGCGGCAGCTACCTTGTTGCCCGCAGGATCCAAATGCACATTGAGATCTGGGACCGGACGTCCCTGCGTGAACAAGAGGGCGTGATTGGCCGGACCAAGGGAGCCGGCGCTCCCCTGTCCGGCGGCGACGAGTTCACCGCCCCCGATTTCGCGCTGGCAGGGCGCAACGGGGATCCCCTGATTTCGGTTGATTCGCATGTACGGCTGGCGCACCCGGACCAGAACGGTGGCATCCGGATGCTGCGGCGGGGCTACAACTTCACTGATGGCTCGGATGGTTTGGGGCACCTGGATGCCGGCCTGTTCTTCATCGCCTTCGTCAAGGACCCGCGCACCCACTACGTGCCCATGCAACTGGCGCTGGCCAAGAGCGACAAACTCTCCGTTGAGTACCTGAAACACACCGGATCAGGGCTGTTCGCTGTGCCTCCGGGTGTTGAAGCGGGCGGGTTCATCGGGCAAGGGCTGTTCGCCTGACCTTCGGCCCGTTCCGTGGCTGCGTTCCTGCCGTGACTGCGTTGGTGCCCCGCAATTCCGTCGCTGGCCCACTCCTGCGTTGCTGCCCAGCGACGGGTTAGTGGGGCAGCAACGAGGTTAGTGGCGGAAACACAGCCGAGTATCAGGAGAGTGGCCGTCCAGCCATCTGCTCCAACCGGCTGATCCGGTCCTTCATGGGCGGATGCGTGGAGAACATACGCCGCATTCCCCCGCCACGGAACGGGTTGGCGATCATCAGGTGGGATGCGTTCACCAGCCTCTGGTCCTGCGGCAACGGCAACTGGCTCACGCCGGACTCGATTTTGCGCAGGGCAGAGGCCAATGCCAACGGATCTCCCGTGAGCTCGGCACCGTCCTCGTCGGCGTCGTATTCCCTGGTGCGGGAGATGGCCATCTGGATCAGCGATGCCGCAAAAGGTGCCAACAATGCCATGGCGATAGTGGCCAGGGGGTTGGCATTACGCCGGTCCCCGCCGCCGAAGAACAGCAGCATCTGGCCCACGGACGTGATCACTCCGGCCACTGCCGCGGCCACGGACGATGTGAGGATGTCCCGGTTGTAGACGTGCATCAGTTCATGGCCCAGGACCCCGCGGAGCTCCCGGGCATCCAGGAGGTGCAGGATGCCCTCGGTGCAGCAGACAGCGGCGTTCTTCGGGTTGCGCCCCGTGGCGAACGCGTTGGGGGTCATGGTGGGCGAAAGGTAGATCCGGGGCATGGGCTTGTTGGCCCGGACGGACAACTCACGGACTATCTGGTACAGCTGCGGAGCCTGTGCTTCGGTCACAGGATAGGCAGCCATGGACCTTATGGCGATCTTGTCGCTGTTCCAATACCCGTAGGCGGTGGTTCCCACACCAATTAAAGCCATGATCCAGAGGGGGGCGGCACTGCGGGTCCCGGCAGCGATGATGGCACCGAGTCCCAACAGCACGGCCCACAGCACACCGAAGAGTGCTGCGGTTTTGAGTCCATTGTTGTGTCTGTGCACAGTGATCGCTTTCTTCCGCTCCGGCAAGGGTTCTGTACCCATTAACGCCGACGCCGGTCCGGGTGTTCCTCTGGATCTTCAGGGCCGCGCTTTCAGGGCACTGGGTGCTTGGCGTCGTAGGTGACGAATCCTGGCTGCAACCGGGACGCCAGCCAGGCCAAGACCATGCAGAGTATCCCACCGGCCAGCAGGACCCCGCCTTCGCTCAGGAACTGGGTCACGCCACCCGCCAGCATGTCACCCACCCTGGGGCCACCGGCTACCACCACAATGAACACGCCTTGCAACCTTCCGCGCAGGTGGTCCGGGGTGGCCGATTGCAGGATGGTGGTGCGGAAGACTCCACTGACGGAATCGGCGATACCGGCGAGCGCGCAGCAGATGGCGGCGGGCAGCAACCAGGCGGTCACCCCATCCCGGCCACTGTCGCCGGCCAGGAGGACCACCACGCCGAACCCGGCGATCGAGGCTCCCCAGCCCACCACCGACCACACCACTGCGCTGCCTTGCTTGCGCACCCTGCCCAGGGGTCCCGAGAAAAGCCCTGCAAGGAAGGCTCCCACGGCGGTAGCCGCCAGGAGCACGCCCACGGTGGTCTCCCCTCCGCCGATCATCACTGCGCCAATGGCCGGCATCAGCGCCCTGGGTTGCGCGCAGATCATGGCGATGAGGTCGATGATGAACGTCATGCGGACATTGGGGCGCGTCCCCAGGAAACGGAAGCCTTCCACCACGGAGCGCAACCCGGGCCGGACTGCGTCTTTGGAAGGCGGCAGCGGAGGAAGCCGGAAGAGACCCCACAGGGCAAAGGTGAAGCTGATGACATCAATGGTGTAGGTCCAGCCAAAGCCGATGGTGGCCACCAGTACGCCGGCCAGCAGGGGCCCTGCCGTCATGGACAGCCCGAAGGTCAGCATGCTCAGCGCATTGGCGGCAGGGAGCAGCTCTTTGCGGACAAGCAACGGGATGATGGCGCTGCGGGCGGGACCGTTGATTCCCTGGGCGCCGCTTTGGATGGCCACCAAGGCGTAGAGGATCCAGATGTTCCCCAGCCCCAGCCACGCTTGGAGTGCCAGCGCTCCCGTGGTTGCCCAGAGGACCAAGGAGGCAGTAATGGCAACTTTGCGGCGGTCATAGGCATCGGACACGGAACCGCCATAGAGTCCGGCGATCACCAGGGGAACCAGCGCGAAGATCCCCAGCAAACCCACGTAGAAGCTTTCCTCCGTGAGCCGGTAGACCTCAAGGCTCACGGCCACCAGGGTCAACTGGGTTCCCACTGCGGCGACAGAGGCTCCCAACCAGAGCCGCCGGAATTCCGGACTCTCCTTCAGCGGGGTGATGTCTGCCAGTAGTTTCGCCACCGTCCAACCCTAACCACGCCGGGTGGTGCCCTCCCGCACCGCCACCCTGCTTGGTAGGCTCACCCCGGGAAGGAAGTGACTTGCCATGTCGCGACGTTTGTTATACCGATCCACCGTGTGGGAGATCGCCCGGCCGCGTCATCCTTTGACATCGGGCCATGTCCTGATCCGGCTTTCGGATCCGGCCACGGAATTCGCTCTTCCTTCCGCCTCTGACTGGCTGCTCTGCTACCGCTTGGCCCGGGCAGCATTGCAGGAAGCCCTGGACATCACCCTGTGCCCTGTCATGTTCGCCCACCGCTGGCACCCGTTGGGCGGCGCCATTGGTGAACCCGTGGCCGAGTCCTCCACGCCCACCTTCCATCTCTTTGGACGCTGGAGCGGGGAAACCACGACGCCGGGACACCAGTTGTCGCTGCCGGCCCACCGCCGCGCCGGGGAAGACCTCGAGCAGCTGGAGGCCATCGACGCGGCCATGCGGCTGTCACTGGGACGTGGCGCCGCAGAGGTGACCGCGCCGCCCGTGGAGGGTGCCGCCGTCGTGCATGAACCTGGGCTTGAAGACCTGGTACAAACAACGCCTGCCGGACCGAACCATTCAGTGATTCGTCCGGCCAGGACCGTGGATTCCATCGGGGAGATAACCCCCGGCGAACTTCTTGCCATGGGGGTGGCGCTGGGTGCCCTGCCCCAGGCCGGCGGACCCAGTGGTTTGAGCTGCGTCGCCCTGGAGCCTTCAGGACCAAGGACCGCGGTGCGCCTCCATGTGCTGGGCAGATCGGCTGCCGAGGAGGTCAATCCCATGGAGTCTTTGATTCGTTCACCGGAAGTTAGTCTCGCCTTATTGTGAACTCATCAAAATAAGTGTTTCAATGAATGCATGACAGATCACACCGTTGGGCAAGCAGAATGGGCAGCCGACCTGCACGCCCACGGACGGCGTGTGACAAAACAGCGGCTGGCAGTTCTTGCCGCTGTGCACCATAATCCGCATGCCCCGGCTGACCGCATCCTTGCTGAAGCCCGCACGGAACTGCCTGAACTGACGGCACAATCCGTCTACGTGGTGCTGAGCGACCTCACGGATCTTCAGATGCTCAACCGGTTCGAGCCCCCGCACTCCCCCGCCCTTTATGAAACCCGGGTGGGTGACAACCACCATCACGCAGTGTGTATCAGCTGCGGCAAGGTGGAGGACGTGGATTGCGCAGTGGGCCACGCACCGTGCTTGACGCCGCATTGGGATGAAAATTCCAAGCCCATGACCATACAGATCGCAGATGTCCTGTACCAAGGCATCTGCCAGGACTGCCAGTCCGCACAACAGCTCCCCGCATCTTCCGTCAACCAGAAATAGAAAAAGGAGAACAATGACTGCCATTTCAACAACCCAGTCAGGTGCCCCCGTTACCTCCGACGCGCACTCCAAGTCCGTCGGCGCCGACGGTGCCATCATCCTCACCGATCACTACCTGATCGAGAAGCTGGCACAGTTCAACCGCGAGCGGGTTCCGGAGCGTGTTGTGCATGCCAAGGGCGGCGGCGCATTCGGAACGTTCAAGACCACTGGCGATGTTTCCGCCTACACCAAGGCCGCATTCCTGCAGTCGGGCGCCGAGACGGAAATGCTGATCCGTTTCTCCTCCGTTGCCGGCGAGAACGGTTCTCCTGACACCTGGCGCGATCCCCGCGGTTTCGCCGTGAAGTTCTACACCTCCGAGGGCAACTACGACCTCGTTGGCAACAACACCCCCGTCTTCTTCATCCGCGACGGCATCAAGTTCCCCGACTTCATCCACTCCCAGAAGCGCCTCCCGGGCAGCCACCTGCGTGACGCTGACATGCAGTGGGATTTCTGGACCCTCTCCCCCGAGTCCGCACACCAGGTCACCTGGCTCATGGGCGACCGCGGCCTCCCCGCCTCCTGGCGTGAAATGCAGGGCTACGGCTCGCACACCTACCAGTGGATCAACGAGGCCGGCGAGCGTTTCTGGGTCAAGTACCACTTCAAGTCCAACCAGGGCGTCAACTCCATGACAAGCGACCAGGCTGAGCAGCTGGCCGGCTCGGATGCCGACTTCTACATCCGCGACCTCCAGGAGAACATCGCCAACGGCAACTTCCCCTCCTGGGAACTGCACGTCCAGGTCATGCCGTACGAGGACGCCAAGACGTACCGCTTCAACCCGTTCGACCTCACCAAGGTGTGGCCGCACTCCGACTACCCGCTGATCCACGTGGGCACCATGGAGCTGAACAAGAACCCGGAGAACTACTTCGCGCAGATCGAGCAGGCCACGTTTGCGCCGTCGAACTTCGTGCCGGGCATTGCCGCTTCCCCGGACAAGATGCTGCAGGCCCGCATCTTCTCCTACGCAGACGCACACCGCTACCGCGTGGGCACCAACCACGCCCAGATCCCGGTGAACCAGCCCAAGAACGCTGTCAACAACTACAGCCAGGACGGCCAGGGACGCTACCTGTTCAACTCCCCGTCCACCCCGGTCTACGCACCCAACTCCCTTGGTGGCCCGGCCGCGGTTGAGCCCGCTTCACCGGCCGGCGGCTGGGAAAACGACGGCGAGCTCACCCTCTCCGCCCACACCCTGCACGCTGAGGACGGCGACTTCGGCCAGGCCGGCACGCTGTACCGCGAGGTTTACGACGAAGCTGCAAAGGCACGTTTCCTGGACACCATCACCGGTGCCGTTGGCGGCGTGAAGAGCGCCGACATCAAGGAACGCGCCATCCAGTACTGGACCAACGTTGACGCCGAGCTCGGCGCCAAGCTCCGCGCCAACCTCGGTGCAGGCCAGACCGAGTCCGACGCAGAAGCAGCCAACAAGGTCTAAGCGTCCAGGTACTTACATACACAACGGGAACACCCCGCTGCGGATCACTGCGCGGCGGGGTGTTCTTTTTCCACATAAGGGCTCATGGCTATGGCTGCGCCACAGCCACCGTTCATAAGATCCTTCCATGACCACATTTGACGGCATTCCCGCATCCGCCTTCAGCTTCTACGCCGAGCTTGAAGAGAACAACAACCGCGAGTGGTGGTTGGACAACAAAAAGAGATACGACGCCGGTGTGAAGGAACCGCTGACAGCCTTGACGGAGGAGCTGAAGGCGGAGTTCGGCCCGGCCAAGATTTTCCGCCCCAACAGGGACGTCCGCTTTTCACAGGACAAGTCGCCGTATAAGACAGCCCAGGGCGCCTTTGCAGCTACCCAGGAAGGCGTTGGGTTCTACGTCCAGATCAGCGCTGACGGGCTGCTGATCGGCGGCGGTTACCACTCGCACACCCCCGCCCAATTGGCCCGCTACCGTGCAGCCGTTGATGCGCCCGCCAGCGGGGAGGAGTTGCAGTGGATTGTTGACGCGGTGGAAGCTGCCGGCTTCGCCATTGAAGGCGAGAAGCTGAAGACCGTCCCCCGGGGTTTCGACAAAGAACATCCCCGCGCCGAGCTCCTCAAGCATAAATCGCTGCAGGCGGGCCTGGACGTTGGCCAGCCGGACTGGTTGTCCACCCCCGCAGCCAAGGATGAGATTGCTGCCCGTTGGGAGGTGCTGAGGCCCTTGGTGGAGTGGGTCAGCGAGCATGCTGCGCCGTAGCCGCGCTACCCCTCCAGCTGCCCGACGTCCGGGGTACACGCGAAAGCGCCCGGAAACCGATGGTTCCCGGGCGCCCTCATAGCAGCATCAGCCTGCCGACGTACGGCGTGCTTGCTGAGGCTTAGGCCCTGGTGAAGGAGTCTTCGTCCTCGTCACCCTTGGTGCGGCCGGTTGTGGCGTTGCCATCAACGGAGGCCCTGGCCGCTGCGAACTTTTCGTTCAGGCGGGAGTGGCGCTGGCCGTAGGCGAAGTAGATGATCATGCCGATGACCAGCCAGATGGCGAAGAAAATCCAGGTTTCAACAGCGAGGTTGGTCATCAAGTAGAAGCACAGTACGGCGGACACCCAGGGCAGGACCTTGCCGAAGGGAACCCGGAACGCAGGCTTCAAGTCCGGACGCTTCTTGCGGAGCACAAGAATTCCAAGGCTGACCATCACGAAGGCGGACAACGTGCCGATGTTGATCATTTCTTCCAGCAGGTCAACCTTGGTGACTCCAGCAACCACGGCCACGGCTGCACCGCAGATGATCTGCAGGCGGGCCGGGGTGGAGCGCTTCTCGCTGGTTTTGGACAGGGAGCGGGGAAGCAGCCCATCGCGGCTCATGGCCAGGACCACGCGGGACAAGCCCATCAGCAGCACCATGATCACGGTGGTGAGGCCCACCAGAGAGCCAAACGCGATGACCTTGGCAGCATCGGTATTGCCCACGGCCTCGAAGGCTGTGGTCAGGGTGGGGTTCTTAACCTCAGCCAATTGCGTGTAGGAGACCATGCCGGTCAACGCCAGCGACACCAGGATGTAGAGCAGGGTCACCAGTGCCAGGCCACCGAAGATGCCTCGCGGAAGGGTCTTCTGCGGGTTCTTTACTTCCTCGGCGGACGTGGCCACCACGTCAAAGCCGATGAAGGCGAAGAACACCAAGGCGGCACCGGCGAAGACGCCCAACGTCCCGTACTGGGCGGGGACTGCACCGGTGAGGAAACCAAAGAAGGACTGCTTGAGGACATCAGCGCCACTGGCATCGGTAGGCTGCGAAGCGGGCACGAACGGGGTGTAGTTGGAGAACTTCACGTAGCTGAACCCCACCACAATCACGAACAGCACCACGGCGATCTTGATCAAGGTGAAGACGTTGCCAACGCGGGCGGACAACTTTGTCCCCAGCACCAGCAGCACGGTGAAGATCGCGACAATCAGGAAAGCGCCCCAGTAGAGATCGATTCCGGCCACCTGGAAGGACGGTGGCATGTCCACGCCCATCAAACCAAAGACAGTACTGAGGTAGATGCCCCAGTACTTGGCGATCACAGCCGCAGCGGTGAACAGCTCAAGGATGAGGTTCCAACCGATGATCCAGGCAAGGACCTCGCCCATGGTGGCGTAGGTGAAAACGTAGGCGGACCCGGCGACGGGGATGGCCGTGGCGAATTCGGCGTAACACATGATGGCCAGCGCGCAGGTGACGGCGGCGATGGCAAAGGAGATGGTGACGGCGGGGCCAGCGAAGTTTGCGGCTGCCTTGGCTCCTACCGAGAAGATACCGGCGCCGACAGCGACGGCGACGCCCATGATCATGAGGTCCCAGGTGCTGAGGCTGCGTTTCAGCTTCCGGCCTGGCTCGTCGGCATCAGCGATCGACTGTTCGATCGACTTGGTCCTGAAAATGTTCATAAAAATGCCACATTCTGGATGGGAGTGGTATAGGACTCATCAAGGATAGTGTCCGACCAATGGACGGCCATATTTATCCCAAATAGTGAGACGTCTACTCGGTACGTGTGGCAGGTGGTGCAGGTGTGGCGGACGGCTGTTACCGCCGCCACACCCCTACGTGCCCACACCCCTCCATGCCCGCTCCCCTACATGCGGGGAACGTCCCAGTCCATCAAGGTGGACCTGATCAGGAATCGCTTTCCTTCAGGAGACTCCACTGAGAAACCACTCCCCCGTCCCGGAACCACGTCCACGGTGAGATGGGTGTGGGACCAGTAGGCGAACTGCTCCTTGGACATCCAGAACTCCAGAGGCTGCAGCTGTCCTTCGGTTCCAATATCGAACCGGCCCAGCAGGACATCGGAGTCCCCGGTGAGGAATTCCCCCGCCGGGTAGCACATGGGAGAGGAGCCATCACAGCACCCGCCCGATTGGTGGAACATCAGCGGACCGTGCTGCTCCCACAGTTTCCGCAGCAGTTCAACGGATGCCGGAGTGAGCGCCACCCGGGAAAAGTCTTCCCCGGGCAGCGTCACCGCAGCCTCCAGGATGTCCTGGGACATGTTGGGGCTCATCAGAACGTCAGCACCACTCGGCCGTCGATCTTGGCATGCTTCATTTCATCCAGGACCGCGTTGACCTCTGAAAGCCCACGGGTGGAGACGGTCGGCTTGATCTTCCCTTGGGCGTAGAACCCAAGCGCTTCCTCGAGGTCCTGCCGGGTGCCCACAATGGAACCGCGCACTGTGAGTCCCTTGAGGACGATGTCGAAGATCGGTGCAGGGAAATCCCCCGGAGGAAGGCCATTGAAGACGATCGTGCCGCCACGCCTGGCCATGCCGATGGCTTGCCCGAATGCCGAGGGATGCACCGCCGTCACCAGGACGCCGTGGCACCCGCCGGTCTCCCGCTGGATCGCCTCCGCAGGATCCTCGTGGAGGGCATTGACAGTCACCTCGGCCCCGTGCTCCTTGGCCAGCGCCAATTTGTCGTCGGCAATGTCCACAGCTGCAACCCGCAGGCCCATGGCCACGGCGTACTGCACCGCGATATGCCCCAGTCCGCCGATCCCGGAAATAGTGACCCACTGCCCTGGCCGGGTCTCGGTCATTTTCAGGCCCTTGTAAACGGTCACGCCAGCACATAGAACCGGAGCAATCTCCACAGGGTCCGAGCCTTTCGGGATCCGCGCAGCAAACCGGGTGTCCACCAGCATGTATTCGCCAAAGGAACCGTTGACGCTGTAGCCGCCGTTCTGCTGGGATTCACAGAGTGTTTCCCACCCGGTCCGGCAGTACTGGCAGTCACCGCAGGCCGACCACAGCCAGGCGTTCCCTACGATGTCTCCCACGGAGAGGTCCTTGACACCCTCGCCCAGCTCCACCACTTCACCCACGCCTTCGTGACCGGGCACGAACGGCGGAGTCGGCTTGACCGGCCAGTCGCCTTCGGCCGCGTGAAGGTCCGTGTGGCAGACTCCGGAGGTGATCAGGCGGACCAGAGCCTGGCCGGGACCCGGCGTCGGCCTTTCCATTTCCTTGATCTCAAGGTCGGTTCCGAATTCCGTGACTACTGCTGCTTGCATGGTGGTCATTGACGATCTCCTTTGATCGGTGGACAAGACGGTTTAGAAGAAGCCCAGCTTGTTCTCGTTGTAGCTGACCAGGAGGTTCTTGGTCTGCTGGTAGTGGTCCAGCATCATGGCGTGGTTCTCACGGCCAATACCTGAGGACTTGTAGCCACCGAAGGCGGCACCCGCCGGGTAGGCGTGGTAGTTGTTGACCCACACGCGGCCGGCCTGGATTTCCCGGCCTGCGCGGTAGGCGACATTTCCGTTGCGCGACCATACTCCGGCACCCAACCCGTAGAGGGTGTCGTTGGCGATGCCGATTGCGTCGTTGTAGTCGCTGAACTTGGTCACGGACACCACCGGTCCAAAGATCTCCTCCTGGAAGATCCGCATCCGGTTGTGGCCTTCAAAAATGGTGGGCTGCACGTAGTAGCCGCCGGCGAAGTCACCGTCCAGTTCGGCACGGGCGCCGCCTGTGAGGATTGTGGCGCCTTCCTGCTTTCCAATGTCGATGTAGGACAGGATCTTCTCCAGCTGATCGTTGGAAGCCTGGGCACCCACCTGCGTGTCGGTATCAAGGGGGTTGCCCTGGATGATCTTGTTGGTCCGTGCCACAACGTCCGCCATGAAGGAGTCGTAGATCCCTTCCTGCACCAGCGCGCGGGAGGGGCAGGTGCAGACTTCACCCTGGTTGAAGGCAAAGAGAGTGAAGCCTTCCTGCGCCTTGTCGTAGAAGGCGTCGTTTTGGTCAGCGACGTCGTCGAAGAAGATGTTGGGGCTTTTGCCGCCAAGTTCCAGAGTGACCGGGATGAGGTTGTTGGACGCGTACTGGCTGATGAGCCGGCCGGTGGTGGTCTCACCGGTGAAGGCGATCTTGCGGATGCGGGAACTGGAAGCCAGCGGCTTGCCGGCCTCCACGCCGAATCCGTTCACCACGTTCACCACGCCTGCCGGAAGCAGATCGCCGATCAGTTCCATCAGGACCAGGATGGACGTTGGCGTTTGCTCGGCCGGCTTGAGCACCACGGCGTTTCCGGCGGCGAGCGCGGGGGCGAGTTTCCAAACGGCCATGAGGATGGGGAAGTTCCACGGGATGATCTGGCCAACCACGCCCAGGGGCTCCTTGAAGTGGTAAGCGGTGGTGTCCTCATCCAGTTGGGAGAGATGGCCTTCCTGCGCCCGGACAGCGGAGGCGAAATAACGGAAGTGGTCGGCTGCCAGCGGGATGTCGGCATTGAGGGTTTCTCGGACAGGCTTTCCGTTGTCCCAGGTTTCTGCGACAGCAAGCAGTTCGACGTTCTCATCAATGCGGTCTGCGATCTTGTTCAGGATGGCCGCACGCTCGGTGGCGGAGGTCTTGCCCCAGGAGGGAGCGACTTTGTGGGCGGCATCCAGTGCCAGCTCGATGTCCTCTGAGGTACCGCGGGCAACTTCGCAGAAGGCCTTGCCCGTGACGGGGGTGATGTTCTCGAAGTAGGCGCCCTTCACCGGGGCAACCCATTCGCCGCCGATCCAGTTCTCGTAACGGTCCTTGAAGGTGACCTTGGAACCTTCGGCACCTGGCTGTGCATAAACGGTCATTGCTAGCTCCTTTGCTGCGAATCACGGTGGCTGTCGCCGTTGATCCGAGCTTAGGAGTGTGAAGGTTGCAGCCACGTTGCAACGTTGTGAGTCAGCTCACGTTGCGAGCTCGCTCTCGATGCGTTCCAGGTCCGCCACCACGGCGGCCCGCTTGGGCGAGCGCGGCGGCAGCAGCTTTAACACCGCAAGGCGGAGGTCGACGTCGTACTTCGCCTCAGGCAGCTCCGCGTACTTCAGGAGCGACTCGACGCTGCCGTCCGTGAGCAGTGCCTCGCGCAGCAGGTGGGAAACCCGCTCACGCAACTGCACGACGCCGGGCGCCTCCGAGCGCGGCAGGACCGCCCCTTTGTAGATTTCCAGGGCAATGCGGTGGGCACCGCGTTGGAGGCAGTTCAACACTTGCCCGGAATCAGGCAACAGTTCCATGGGAAGCCTGTAGGGCCTGGACTCCGGCACCGCGTCCGGGCTGAGCTCATGGATCACCTTACGGAGGCGGACCATCTCAGCCCGGAGCGTCACCGATGAGCCATCCCCGGGGTAGAGCTGGGCACACAGGTCCTCGGCATTCAGGCCTTCGGGATGGTTGCCCAGGATCGCCAGGATTTCGCTGTGCCGGGCTGAGAGGGACACCGTCCGGCCCTCAATGCTGAGCAGCGCTTGGTCACGGCCCAGCAGCTGAAGGCTATTCCGGTAGAGGGCACTGCCGGAAGTGATCGCTGCCGAGCGCCGGCGGGGTTTGTCCTTGACGGCGGCGGCCAGCGTCAGGCGTTCAATGCGCAGCTGGGCCTGGGCGGCAGCAACGGTGGCCTCCACCAAGGAAAGGGTGTGCGCTGCGACGGCTGTTTCCGTGCCGGTAATGTCCACCACACCGAGCACAGCGCCGGAATCGGGATCATGGAAGGGAACGGCTGTGCAGCTCCATGGATGTACGGAGCGCTTGAAATGCTCGGCGCCGGAGATCTGGATACTGCGGTTCAGGGCAAGGGCTGTGCCGGGCGCGCTGGTGCCCACCGAGGCTTCGGACCAATCGGCGCCGGCAACGAACATCATGCTCTCAGCCCGGCGTTGCATCACGGGATCCCCATCCACCCACAAAAGCCGCCCCACGTCGTCGCCTACCGCCACCAGCAGGCCGCTGTCATGGCTGGGCTGCACCAGGAGCTTCTTGATGACGGGCATGATGGTGGCCAGCGGATGCTGTCGGCGGTACTCCTCCAGCTCCTCGCGGTCCATGGCCAACGGTGCCTCGGCAACATCCGGGTTGGCCTGCAGGTGGGCCGAGCGCTGCCATGATTCCCGGACAAGCCGCCGCAGGCCCACGATCTCCCCGGGTACCCCAAACTGCGGGGAGTCCAGGCGCTCGTGGCCAGCAAGGGCACGTTTTTGCAACAGTTCCGCGGCATCGCTGCCGGGAACCGGCGGATGGACTGGATTCCTCATCGAACTCCCTGATAGTCCGCAACTACAGTGCGCTGCACCTGTGGTGGGCGGGACAGTACCGTGAAGTCTAGTTCGGGAACGGGCGAATGTCAGCCGCGGGAGATCCGGATCATTTCCTCGCGCGGAACCACCTTGATGCGCTCACGGACCACGCTGCTTGTGGAACCGGCACCTGGACCGTCGCCGGACTCTTCGCTGGCACCGCCTCCAGACCATGCAGCCCCCAAACCGAGCTCGTGCTCATCCAGCCGGTTCCAGCCCGCCCAGGTTGTGTACTCGATCCCCCGGGACTCCAGGAGGTCGATGATGGCCTGGGGATCCGGATTTTCGGCCGGCGGAAGCGAGAGCCTGTCTTCCAACAGAAAACCAATGGTCTCCAACGCATCACCCTTGGTGTGGCCTATCAACCCCACGGGGCCACGCTTGATCCAGCCCGTGGCGTAGATGCCCGGAACGTGCTGGCCGTCGGCATCCAGCACGCGGCCGCCGTCGTTGGGGATGACACCACGGCGAGCGTCGTACTCAAGCTCGTCAAGGGGCGAGCCGTGATACCCGATGGCCCGGTACACCGCCTGGACGGGGTACTCGATGAAGTCACCCGTACCCTTGACGTTGCCCGTGCCGTCCAGTTCCATCCGCTCGAATTTGATGCCGGCGACCTTGCCGGGTGCAGCAGTCGAGTCCAGGATTTCGACGGGGCTGTGCAGGAAATGCAGGTGCAGGCGGCGGGAAGACGGTTGTTCCGACTCCGCGTGTTCCTCCACCAACCAGTTGGTCATGGTGTTCACCATGGTTTTGACCTGGTTGTTGGTGCGGATAGCTTCGTCCGAGGCGTCGTCGAATTCGAAGTCCTCCGGGTACAGCACAATGTCAACGTCCTTGCAGTGCGAGAGCTCGCGCAATTCCAGGGGAGTGAATTTCACTTGGGCCGGACCGCGGCGGCCGAAGACGTGCACATCGGTGACCGGCGACTTCCTGAGCCCCTGGTAGACGTTGTCCGGGATTTCGGTGACCAACAATTCCTCGGGATGCTTGGCCAACATGCGCGCCACATCCAAGGCCACGTTGCCGTTGCCGATCACGGCAATCTCCTTGGCGTCCAGCGGCCATTCGCGGGGAACGTCCGGGTGCCCGTCGTACCAGGACACAAAGTCCGCGCCGCCGAACGATCCCTCCAGCCCGATGCCCGGGATGTTCAGGTCCGCGTCCTTGATAGCCCCTGTGGAGAAAATCACGGCATCGTAGAAAGCCCTGAAATCGTGCAGCGTGAGGTCCCTGCCATAGGTCACGTTACCCAGGAAGCGGATGTCCCCGCGGTCCAGGACTTTGTGCAACGCGTTCACGATTCCCTTGATGCGGGGATGATCAGGAGCAACGCCATAGCGGATCAGGCCGTACGGTGCCGGGTACGCCTCAAAGAGGTCGATGCTGACCTCCACCTCCCCATCCTTGACCTCATTGGATTTGGTCAGGATGTCCGCGGCGTAGACGCCTGCAGGGCCTGCGCCAACAATGGCGACGCGAAGCGGACGTTGCGGGGTGGTACCGGTTGAGTTGGTCACCGTAGGCCCTTCCGAAGCAGGAGGCCGCACCCACTTGGTGGCGCGGAGATTCCAATTCTAGACATCCATTCCCGGGGCAGACGCTTATATGGCAGGAGTCCCGCATAATCACCAAGATTGCGGAATATTGCGTGCTTGCGCGATGTTGGCCACAGTGTGTCGACTCCGGATCAGATAGCTGCCAACCCACCCGCTTCAAGCCAGCCAACGACGCCGGCAGCTGGGGGTAGTGCCGGCGCTTCGCCGGCATCGGGCGGCAAGCCTGTGAGAAGCGAGTCGACGGCGGGCGTCCTGTTTGGCATCGGCGCTTACGGCCTGTGGGGTCTGCTTCCGCTGTACTTCTTCGTGCTCATGCCGGCCAGTGCAATCGAAATCGTGGCCAACCGGATCGTGTGGTCCTTGATCTTCTGTGCCCTCCTGATCACCGTCACGCGGGCCTGGCGCGTTTTCGGAGCCGCGGTGAAGGACCGCACCGTTTTCGGCCCACTGGCCGTCGCCGCAGTGCTGATTGCCGTCAACTGGCTCACGTATACCTTCGGGGTCACTACCGGGCACGCCGTGGAAACCTCGCTGGGATACTTCATCAACCCCTTGGTTTCGGTGCTGTTGGGCGTCTTTGTCCTCAAGGAAAAGCTCCGTCCCCTCCAGTGGGCCGCTGTGGCCATTGGGTTCGTGGCGGTGGGTGTCCTGACGTTCTCCTACGGCCAGCTTCCGTGGATTGCCCTGATCCTGGCGTTCAGCTTTGGTCTGTACGGGTTCGTTAAGAAACGCGTGGGACCCAAAGTTGACGCCCTGACCAGTTTGTCAGTGGAAACGGTGGTCCTGGCACCCTTCGCAGCCATCACCATGGTGGTTCTGGGCATCACTGGCACGGCAACCCTCACCACCCAGGGAGCCGGGCACTTCTGGTTGCTCCTGGCCTCCGGCGTGATCACGGCTGTTCCGTTGCTGTTCTTTGGCGCTTCAGCCCGTCGACTGCCCATGACCACCATCGGCCTGCTGCAATACTTTGCCCCGGTCCTTCAGTTCATTGTGGCGCTGACGGTGTTCCACGAAACCATGACCACGGCCCGCTGGATCGGTTTCTGCGTGGTGTGGCTGGCGCTGGTCCTGCTGACAGTGGACATGCTCCGGGCCACGCGCAAGAACTCAGTCCTCAAAAAGCAGGCCCGACGCGAGGCGACGGCCGCCGCGTAGCCCGGAGCCGCCGTCGGACCCCACCACCCGTCCCTCTCTCACATCCCGACCCGATCCGGCCGTCCCTCCATCACATCCCGACCCGATCCGGCCATCCCTCCATCACATCCCGACCCGATCCGGCCATCCCTCCATCACATCCCGACCCGATCCGCCCATCCCTCCATCACATCCCGACCCGATCCGCCCATCCCTCCATCACATCCCGACCCGATCCGCCCATCCCTCCATCACATCCCGACGGCGCCATGCGCGACGGGATGTGAGAGAGGGACCTCAAAAGACCGACGGGATGTGAGAGAGCAACCCAAAAAACCGACGGGATGTGAGAGAGCAACCCCAGAAGACCGACGGGACGTGAGAGAGGGACCGGTTAAAGCAAGCAGGGCCGGATCCGTGAATGGATCCGGCCCTGCTTGTGGGTGAAACCCTAGGCGTTGGCCTTGATGGCGTTCGCAAGAACTTCCAAGCCGTCCAGCAGCAGCTCATCGCTGATGACCAGCGGCGGGAGCAGGCGGATCACATTGCCGTACGTACCGCAGGTCAGGATCACGACGCCTTCCTTGAGGCAAGCAGCCGCAACAGCCTTGGTGAGCTCGGCGTTGGGTTCCTTGGAGCCGGCCTGAACCAGCTCGATGGCCAGCATGGCGCCACGGCCACGGATGTCGCCAACAACGGACACTTCAGCGGCGAGTTCGCGGAGCTTGCCCAGGGCGAGCTCTTCGATGTGGCGGGCGCGGCCGTTGAGGTCGTGCTGCTCCATGGTGTCGATTGCTGCCAGTGCTGCTGCACAAGCTACCGGGTTGCCGCCGTAGGTGCCGCCCAGGCCGCCGGGGTGAACGGCGTCGAGCAGGTCCGCGCGGCCGGTGATGGCCGAGAGCGGGAGGCCGCCGGCGATGCCCTTGGCCATGGTGATGATGTCCGGGACAACACCTTCGTGGTCAACGGCGAACCATTCGCCCGTGCGGCAGAAGCCGGACTGGACCTCGTCAGCGATGAAGACGATGCCCTTTTCCTTGGCCCATGCGGACAGTGCGGGAAGGAAGCCCTCAGCCGGAACAATGAAGCCGCCTTCGCCCTGGATGGGCTCGATGATGATCGCGGCAACCTGGTCGCCACCAATCTGCTTCTCAATCATGGTGATGGCGCGCTTGGCTGCCTCTGCACCGGTGATTTCCGGGTTCTCTTCACGGAACGGGTAGCTCATGGGCATGCGGTAGACCTCGGGCGCGAACGGGCCGAAGTTGGTCTTGTACGGCATGGCCTTGGCAGTCAGCGCCATGGTCAGGTTGGTACGGCCGTGGTACGCGTGGTCGAAAGCCACCACGGCGTCGCGACCGGTAGCCAGGCGGGCAACCTTCACGGCGTTTTCCACGGCTTCAGCGCCGGAGTTGAACAGCACGGTCCGCTTGGCGTGGTCGCCCGGGGTGAGGCGGTTGAGCTGCTCGGCAACTGCAACGTAACCCTCGTACGGGGTCACCATGAAGCAGGTGTGGGTGAAGTGCGTGGCAGCTTCCTGGACAGCGGCGACGACGGCGGGGTCGGACGCGCCGACGCTGGTCACGGCGATGCCTGAACCAAGGTCAATGAAGGAGTTGCCGTCAACGTCGCGGATGATGCCGCCGTCGGCGTCTTCAACGTAAACGGGAACGCCGGACGCAACTCCGGCAGCAACGACGGCGGCGCGACGCTCGGCAAGTGCCTGCGACTTGGGGCCGGGGAAGGTGCCGTTGATGTTGCGCTTCTGCTCGATGCGGTACGAGAGCTCGTTCGCGGTGGTGGTCATGGGTTTGCCTTTCTGGGAATTCGTACGGGTGGGGCGACTGCGCTGTGCGTCTGGGTTACGCGTCCAGCGCGCTCATCACGTGCTTGATGCGCGTGTAGTCCTCCACGCCGTACATGGAGAGGTCCTTGCCGTAGCCGGACTGCTTGAAGCCACCGTGCGGCATCTCGGCCGTCAGGAGGATGTGGGTGTTGATCCAGACCGCGCCGAAGTCAAGGTCGCGGCTCATGCGCATGGCCGTGCCGTGGTCCGTGGTCCAGACGCTGGAAGCCAAGGCGTATTCGACGTCGTTGGCCAGCTCCAGTGCTTCTTCTTCCGTGCTGAACTTCTGGACGGTGATGACCGGCCCGAAGGTTTCCTTCTGCACGACGTCGTCTGTCTGCTTGGCGCCGGAGATGATGGTGGGCTCGAAGAAGAAGCCCTTCTCCCCTGCCCGGTGTCCGCCGGTTTCGATCCTGCAGTTCTCCGGGAGGTGCTCCACTACGGAGGTGACTGCGTTGAAGTGGTTCACGTTGTTGAGCGGGCCGAAGTAGTTGTCCTCGTCGTTCTGCGAACCGGTGTGGAGGGTCTTGGTGTGCTCCACCATGGCCGCCACAACGTCATCGTGGACCGAGTCCTCGATGAGCACGCGGGTGATGGCCGTGCAGTCCTGGCCGGCGTTGAAGAAGGCGAACTCGGCGATGGCCGCTGCGCTCTTCTTGATGTCGGCATCCTTGAAGACAATCGCCGGAGCCTTGCCGCCCAGTTCCAGGTGGGCACGCTTGAGGCCCTTGGCTGCTCCGCTGGCCACGGCGATGCCGGCGCGGACGGAACCGGTGATGGACACCAGGCCGGGAACCTTGTGGTCCACCATCATGGCGCCGGTCTCGCCGGTACCGAGGACAACGTTGAGGACGCCGGCCGGGAAGATCTCCCCGGCGAGGCGCGCAAGCACGAGGGTGGATTCGGGGGTGGTGTCCGAGGGCTTCAGGACCACGGTGTTGCCCGCGGCCAGGGCGGGGCCGATCTTCCAGATGGCCATGAGGAACGGGTAGTTCCACGGTGCAACCTGGGCTACGACGCCGATGGGCTCGCGGCGCACGTAGGAGGTGTGGCCCTCGAAGTACTCGCCTGCGGACTTGCCTTCCATGATGCGGGCTGCGCCGGCGAAGAACCGGAGCTGGTCCGCGCCTGCGGCAACTTCCTCGGAAGCGATCAGGGAGCGTACCTGTCCGGTGTTGCGGTGCTGTGCTTCCACCAGCTCATCGCTGTTGGCCTCGACGGCGTCGGCGAGCTTGAGGAGCATGAGCTGGCGCTGGGCCGGGGTGGCCTTCTTCCAGGACTTGAAGGCGTTGCTGGCCGCGGTCATGGCGGCGTCCACGTCAGCCTGTACCGAAACAGGGGACTGTGCGACGACGTCCCCGGTGGCAGGATTGACGATGTCCAGAAGACCCGTACCGGCCGGCGTGACGAATTCGCCATTGATGAAGTTCTGCAAGGTTTGAACCACGGCGTGCAACCCTCTTTCGATGATTTGGGCATGGATTGAGCTGATCAGAGCCTATGCCAGGGAGGGGGTCGGTGGAATAGTCAGCTGCACACAGAGCGCCCCTGCCCTTAGTGCGCTTGACCAGCGCCGGGTTACCCTTAAATCATGGCCATGTCCCTCGCTTCCCTCGTTGCTGTCCCGTCGCTGAAACTCCGTCAGGCAGGCAGCGCGGATACCACCCTCCACCAGGACATCAGCTGGGTGGCCGTGACCGAACTCGAAGACCCCCAGCGTTTCCTGAGCGGCGGCGAACTGGTCCTCACCACCGGCTTGCGCCTGAAGAGCGCCGCCGACCAGCGCCGCTTCGTCCGGCAGGCCCAGCGCGCAGGGGCCGTGGGCATCGGCTTCGGGATCGGACTGACCCACGAGTCCGTCCCGGAGGCACTGATCGCCGAGGCCAACAGGTGGGGACTGCCCCTGGTGGAAGTGCCGTACGAGATCCCGTTCATCGCCATCGGCAAGCTGGTGGCGGAGTCCCACTCGGCTGACCACTATTCCAACCTGGAACGCCTTCTGGCCGGGCACCAGATCCTGGCCCGCTCACTTCTCACCGGCGGCGGCCTGAACGAACTGCTCAAGCAGTTGGGCAGCATGCTGCGTACCGACGTTGTGCTGACCCAGTTCAGCGCACAGTTGTACAACAGCGTGGTGGGAAAGCCGGCGCCGACGGCGGACGGTTGGTCGTCGTACCCGATTCCCACCGGCCGCAGGGATGCCTGCACTCTCTGGCTGCGGCAGCCCTTCGCGGATTCCGGCATTGTGAGCTATGCCCAGAACCTGATCAGCGTAGAACTCAACAACATGGTCAAGCAGCGGCAGTCCCAGCGGGCCATGGCAGGGCAGGTCCTGGACGACGTCATCCACGGCACACTGGAAACCATTGAAGCCGCCCGGCGCCTTGCGGGCGTGGGAATCAACAGCACACGGAAGAACGTGGTGCTGGTGGCGGAGTCCACGGCGCACCACAAACAACTGGTCAGCATCTCGCTGCCCCAAGCGCTGGAAGCCGGCGTCAGCGCCGTCGTCGGCAAGGACCTCGTGACGGTAATCAACGACGACGGCAGCTCGGCCGCCGCTCTGGCCAAAAGCCTCAGCGACCACTTGCAGGAGGCCGGCATCCATGCGGTGATCGGGATCGGCGGCGCCTACACCAAGCCGAACGGCCTGAGGTGGAGCTACTTTGAAGCGCGCGATGCCGTGGCGCACGGCTTGCCGGTCAACGAACCCGAACGGTTGAGCCTGACTTCCCTGTTGCTGGCCAGCGAGGACGTCCCCCTGGCTGACATGGCCAGTGAATCGTTGACTCCCCTGAGAAGATTCGATGCCGCCCACGGAGCTGAGCTGGTGGCCACCCTGGAGAGCTACCTCAACCACAACGGTTCCGTGGCCGCCGTGGCCGAGGCTTTGACGCTGCACCGCAACACAGTGAGGTACCGCTTGGCGCAGATCACCGAGCTCACCGGATATGACCCCTCCCAGACCCAAGACCGGGTGCAGCTTTGGTTGGCTTTGGCCGTGCAAAGACTGGGTTCACGCAACCCGCGCTGAGGCCCCAGGCGGAGGATGCGCGGAGAGCTTCGCCACAGAAGTGTAGACATTAGACGTCAAACGTCTAACCTTTAAATATGGCTTCGACGACCCCTCTGACACCCACCACGGGAAGCATTCCCACGACTCCCCCGGCTGCCCCCTCCCCGGCCGCCCGCAAAACCGGGGTGGTGGCCGTCGTCGGCATTATTGCCGTGGTGCTCATCGGGCTCAACCTTCGCGCGGGCATCACCAGCGCCGCCGCACTCTTCCATGAGCTGCAGCAGGTACTGGGCTACGGGGCCTTGGTGGCTTCGATCCTGCCGTCCATTCCACTGCTGAGCTTCGCGGTGGCGGGCCTGGCGACGTCATGGTTGACGCGCCGGGTGGGTGTCGAGAAGGCGATCGCCATTGCCCTTGCGCTGTTGGCAGGAGGGCTGCTGGTCCGGGGTATTCCTGCCACCGGGGCACTGCTTGGTGGCACTGTCCTGGCCATGTCCGGGCTCGCCGTGTGCAACGTGGCCATGCCGTCCTTCATTCGCGAGCACTACGCAGACCGCACCTCCATGATGACCGGCCTGTACACCTTCACCATGTCCGGTGGCGCCACCTTCGCAGCGGCGGTCAGTGTTCCGCTGGCCCAACAGTTGGGCTCCCCTTCCATGGGCCTCGCTGCCTGGGGCCTCCTTGGTGTGGCCGCGCTCCTGGGTTTCCTCCCAGTGGTCCTCCACAGCCACCGCAACTCCACCAAGACCGATCGTCCCCGCGTGTCCATGTGGCCCCTGCTGCGGACCCGCCTGGGAATCCTGATCACCGCGATCTTCACGTTCCAGGCTTTCCTGGCCTACGCCGTGATGAGCTGGTTTGCCTACATCCTCACGTCCCAGGGCCTCAGCGCCTCCGAAAGCGGCCTGCAGTTCGGCGTGATGCAGCTGGTGTCCGTTGCTGCCGGCATGATTCTCTTGGCCTTCGGTTCCAGGCCAGGGATGCTGCGGCCGGCCCTGTACCTCGCCAGCAGCTCCACGCTCCTGGCCATCGCGGCCATGATCTGGCTTCCCACCTCGCTGGCTGTTGTTCCTGCCGTGCTTTTTGGACTCGGCCTGGGCATCTTCCCCCTGGTGTTGGTGATCATCAGCCGCAGCGGACGTTCGACGGCGGAGACCACCGCGCTGTCCACCATCGCCCAGTCGCTGGGGTACTTGATCGCAGCCATTGGCCCGTTCGGCATGGGCTTGCTGCACAGCGCCACCGGAGGCTGGGTACTTCCCCTTAGCCTGCTGTCGATCGTGGCGGTGGCCCTGATGGTGACCTGCCACCTGTTGACCAGCAAGAAAACAGCCACCAAGACCGGACCGAGGACAGCATGACCCTTACTCCTTCGCACCGCCCGGCACTGGCTGAGGAAATCACCGCCAAGCTGCGGGACATGATCAAATCCGGTGAATGGCCACTGCAGGAACGCATACCGGCCGAGCCCGAGCTGATGTCCACTCTGGGGGTCTCGCGCGGTACCCTCCGCGAAGCCATCAAAGCCCTGGCCCATTCCGGCATGCTGGAAGTCCGGCGGGGGGACGGTACCTATGTTCGTGCCAACAGCGAGATGTCCGGCGCAGCCCAACGTATGTACCTGGAACACACGCAGGAGCACATCGTGGAAGTGCGCCTGGGCCTGGACACACAAGCTGCACGGTTGGCCACCAAGCACGCAACCGAATCCGACCTCACGGAAATGCGGCGGCTCCTGACCCTGCGCCGCGACGCGTGGCTTTCCGAGGACTACCCCACCTGGGCACGGGCCGACTGGGAATTCCACGAATGCGTGGCCAAGTCATCAGGCAACCCATTGCTCCACCAGCTCTACGTTTCCTTCGGCGGGGTCTTCCACAACGACCTCCTGCGGCAGCAACGCAAAGAAGGGTTCAACGGCCTGCCACGGGAAGGCCACGAGGACCTGCTGTCCGCACTGGAAGCCCGCGATCCCGAGGCCGCGGTGTCCACGGTGTACCGGAACCTGGACTTCTGCGCGGAACCCCTGAATCTGAACCCCTGACAACGTCGTGAAGCCGCTATCCCGTCGCTGACAAGCAACGGAACAGCGGCTTCACCACGTCCTTACAGGAACTCGGGACTGCGCTTAGACCTGCGCGGAAACCCCATCTCGGGAGATGTTCACCATGTCCTCGCGGGGAACAACCTTGATGCGCTCACGCTTGACCTCAACACCATGCGAGGTGCCGGCCTCCGTAGCCGATGCGCCCAAGGCGAGCTCGTGGGCATCCAGCGCCAGCCAGCCTTCCCAGCTGGTGAACTTCACGCCACGGGAATCCAAGAGATCCACCACAGCGTCTGCAGCGGGAACCTCAGCCACCGGCAGGTTGCTGCGGTCTTCCAACAGGTAGGTCACGGTTTCCAGGGCATCGCCCTTCGTGTGGCCAATCAGGCCGACCGGTCCGCGCTTGATCCAACCCGTTGCGTAGAGGCCCGGGACGTGCTGGCCGTCAGCGTCCAGTACGCGGCCGCCGTCGTTGGTCACTACGCCCTTCTTGTGATCAAACTCGACGTCCGGCAGGGCAGAGCCGAAGTAGCCGATGGAGCGGTACACGGCCTGGACCGGGTAGTCGATGTACTCGCCGGTGCCGCGGGCGTTGCCGGTGCCGTCCAGCTCCGTGCGCTCGAACTTGATGCCGGCAACCTTGCCCGGAGTTTCAGCGGAATCCACGATTTCCACCGGGCTGTGCAGGAAGTGCAGGTGCAGGCGGCGGGACGCGGTGAGCTCAGAGAGATCCTCCGGCTGCTCCGCAATCCAGTTGGTGAGGGTGCCAACCATGGTCTTGGTCTGGTTGTTGGTCTGGATCTGCCGGTCGGATTCCTCGTCGAACTCAAAGTCCTCGGCGTAGAGGACAATGTCCACGTCCTTGGAATGCGAGAGCTCACGCAGCTCCAACGGGGTGAACTTGACCTGCGCCGGGCCACGGCGGCCAAAAACGTGGACGTCGGTAACCGGGGAGTTCTTCAAGCCGGCGTACACGTTGTCCGGAATTTCCGTGACCAGGAGGTCGTCGGCGTGCTTGGACAGCACCCGTGCCACGTCCAGTGCCACGTTGCCGTTGCCAATCACGGCGATTTCCTTGGCGTCCAGCGGCCATTCGCGGGATACGTCCGGGTGCCCGTCGTACCAGGACACGAAGTCGGCGCCGCCAAAGGAACCCTCAAGCTCAATACCCGGGATATTCAGGTCCGCGTCCTTGATGGCGCCCGTGGCGAAGATGATGGCGTCGTAGTGCTTACGGAGGTCCTCGATGGAGATATCCGTACCGTAATCAACGTTGCCGAAGAATCGGATGTCGCCGCGGTCCAGCACCTTGTGGAGGGCGTTCACGATCCCCTTGATGCGGGGGTGGTCCGGGGCAACGCCATAACGGATCAGGCCGTAGGGTGCCGGGTAACGGTCAAAGAGGTCAATGCTGACCGTGAGCTCGCCGCTTTTCACGGCCTCGCTCTTGGTCAGGATGTCTGCTGCGTACACGCCGGCCGGGCCGGAGCCGATCACGGCGACGCGGAGCGGACGGTCCGCAGAACCTACGGGAGTGCTAATTGACACGGCTGTGTTCCTTCTTCTTCTCAGTTACTGCGAACGCGCGGGCGATTAGGGGTGATGGTGCTGTAGTCAGCGGTCCTGAAATGCTGCGGCGCGAAGGGGCTGACGCGGACGACGTCGCCGATCACGATGACCGCTGGATTGGCCACGCCGATCGCTTCCGCCTGGTCCGCAATGGTCCCCAACGTACCGATGGTGACGCGCTGATCCGGCAAATACCCGTTCTCAACGATACCTACTGGAGTGTCCGAAGGCAGACCCGAGCCTGCCAGCGCGGCGGCAGAATCACGCAATTGGGCCACTCCCATGAGCAACACCACAGTGTGGTCAGGCCGGGCGGGGACCTCGGACAACTCTTCGTGCCCGGTGACCACGCTGAACCCCTTGGCCAGGCCCCGGTGCGTGACGGGAATGCCGGCTGCCGCCGGAACGGAAATGGCCGACGTTACGCCGGACACCACTTCAACCTCGACGCCGTTCTGCCGGCAGAATTCTGCTTCCTCGCCACCGCGGCCCAAGACGTAGGGGTCGCCGCCTTTGAGGCGGACCACCCGGTTGCCCTTCAAGGCTTCCTCCACCAGGATGCGGTTGATCTCCAGCTGCGGGACGGGGTGGTGGCCGGGGGTCTTTCCAACTTCAATGACGCGGACATCCGGGGCCAGCTCGTTGAGCAGCTCGCGGGGGCCAAGACGATCAGTCACCACGACGTCGGCCTGGCCCAGGAGGCGCCGTCCGCGGACGGTGATGAGTCCCGAGTCGCCGGGACCGCCGCCCACAAGGGCCACCGAACCGGCCGGGGCCTTGCCGTCGGTTTCCGGCTTACGATGACGCCGCAAAGGCAGGTCACCGGTTTCCAGCGCTGTGGCTACGGCGTTGCGAAGTGCCATGGCGCGGCGCGGGTCTCCCCCGGCATTGATGGCGATCCTGACGTCATCCACCACCGCCACGGCCGGCGTCCACGCAGCCGATGCTTCATGGTTCGATGCGTTGACGCACCACAGCCGCTGCGCCTCGGCGTCGGACGCCACCTGGGTGTCCACGGCGGCAGTGCCAGTGGCCGTCTGAACGAACCAGACGCCGTCGAGATCTTCCGTGCGGTACTCGCGCGGCTCCCACGTGAGGATGCCCGAGTGGTGAAGTGCTTTGAGGTTTTCAGTGGCAACGGGGGCGACCACGGTGACCAGCGCGCCGGCGTCGAGCAGCCCTTTGGCGCGGCGTTCCGCCACCGGTCCGCCGCCCACCACCAGCACCGGGCGGCCGAGCAGCCGCAGCGCGGTGGGGTAAATGTCCTGTATTGCCATGAAAAAACTGTAGGGCTGGGCCGTAATATGCTTCAAAGGCCCGGAAACACCCGGTAACGCTGGGTAATCCAACGTCACAAATTACTGGTCCAATTCCGGGTGACTCCTAGAAGACGGACCACCCCGTGCGGGTGGTGAACTCGTCCAGGGCCGCCACTCCCGCCACAGAGTTGCCTGAACGTCCAAGTCCGGGGCTCCACACACTGATGGCGCACTTGTTGGGCACCACGGCCACGATTCCACCGCCCACTCCGCTCTTGCCCGGGAGGCCCACACGGTAGGCAAACTCGCCAGCGGCGTCGTACGTACCGCAGGTCAGCATCACTGCGTTGATCCTCTTGGTCTGGGCAGGCGAAAGGAGCAGGTGCCCATCCGCGCCCAGGCCATTGGATGCCAGGAAACGGGTGGCCAACGCCAGGTCCTCGCACGTCATGGCAAGGGCACACTGGCGCGCGTAGGAGTCCAACACCTCATCCACCGGGTTTTCCAGATTGCCGCAGCTCGCCAGGAAGTGTGCCAGGGATGCGTTCCGGTGTCCCTTGCCCAGCTCGGACAACGCCACCCGCTGATCCGTGTCCACGGCGCTGTTGCCCGTCTCCTGGCGCATCATTCCGCGCACAGCGTGGGCCGCATCCCCGGTGAGGCTCAGCAAGCGGTCCGTGACCACTATTGCACCGGCGTTGATGAAGGGGTTGCGGGGAATGCCGTCTTCGCTCTCCAACTGGACCAAGGAGTTGAACGGGTTGCCGGAAGGTTCACGGAACACCCGCCTCCAGATGCGGTCGCCGTCCGCGGCCAGCACCAAGGCCAGCGCAAACACCTTGGAGATGCTTTGGATGGAGAACTCAACGTGGGCATCCCCGGCCGAAAAGACTTCGCCCTCTTTGGTGACCAGCGATATGCCGAACTGCTCCGGGTCCACCGCGCCCAATTGGGGAATGTAATCCGCCACGTTGCCTTGGCCGATGTGCGGTTGAACCGCTCCCACGATGTCTTCCAGGAGGTTCTGTATGTCCAATGGTCACCCTTTACTTTGGCCGCTCGTCATTGAACGGCGATATTGGCGCTCCATCCAATAGCCGGAGCGACGTACTTGGCCACGTTGCCCAGCAGCTTGGCGTTGTAGTCAACGCCAAGTTGGTTGGGCACGGTCAGCAGCACCGTATCAGCGGACTGGACTGCGGCGTCCTTGGCGAGCTCTTCTGCCAACGTGTCCGGGTCACCAATGTAGCTCTTGCCAAACCGGGACTGCGCGCCGTCCAGGATGCCCACCTGGTCCTGGCTGTCCGCTTGGGCACGGAGTCCGAAGAAGTGGTTGTCCTGGTCATCAACAATGGGAATGACGCTTCGGCTGACGGAAACCCGTGGCTCGAAGTCATGTCCGGCTGCGGCCCAGGCTTCACGGAAAAGGCTGATCTGTTCGGCTTGGAGTTGGTCGAACGGAACTCCCGTGTCCTCCGTCAGCAGGGTTGAGCTCATCAGGTTCATGCCTTGCTCTGCTGCCCACACTGCGGTTTTCCGGGTTCCGGCGCCCCACCAGATTCTTTCTCCGAGACCGGGCGACTGCGGCTGGATGGGCAACAAACCACTGGCACCCCCTGCGAAACGGCTGTCCGCCTCCGCAATGCCGTGCCCGGCGATGGCTTTCCTGAAGAGGGCCGTGTGGCGCCGGGCCATGTCACCGCCATCTTCGCCATCAGCAGGAACGTACCCGAACGTGGCTGCGCCGTTCCGGGCGGGCTCGGGTGAACCACGGCTCACGCCGAGCTGAAGCCTGCCATCGCTGATGAGGTCCGTGGCCGCTGCTTCCTCGGCCATGTAGAGCGGGTTCTCGTAACGCATATCGATCACGCCGGTACCCATCTCGATGCGGCTGGTCCGTGCAGCGATGGCGGCGAGCAGTGGGAAAGGGGAAGCCTGCTGCCGCGCGTAGTGGTGCACCCGGAAGAAAGCGCCATCGATTCCCAGCTCTTCCGCGGCCACGGCAAGGTCGATCCCCTGTTTCAGGGCGTCTCCGGCCGTTGGTACCAGTGAGCCGGGGACTCGTGCCCAGTGCCCGAAAGAAAGGAATCCGATCCGTTTGTTGTGCATGTTCGGGATAACGCGGATTGGTGCCGAGGCATTCCTTCGCCCCCTTTGCCGCCTGCTCTTTTCGGGAACCTAGTCTGCCCGCCCGTAGTGCATGGACACTGTGCCGTTGCTCAAGGGTTCGGCGGAGATCAGTGTGAGACGCCGGGTGCCCGGCAATCCGTCCTGGTACAAAGTAGGACCGTGGCCCGTGATCATGGGCTGGACCAGGAACTTGTACTCATCGATCAGGTCCAACCGGTCCAGCTCCGTGGCCAGCTTCCCGCTTCCAACAAGCACACCATCGGGGGTCGCGTCCTTGAGTGCCTGGACCGAACTCCGGAGGTCCCCCACCAGATGGTGACTGTTGTTCCAAGGGAAGTCGCTTCTTGTCCTGGAAACAACGTACTTGGGTTTGTCTTCCAGGGTGATCGCCCAATCCCGGAGCGCCAGCGGGGCATCCACCTCCCCGCGCGCCACAAGGGGCCAGTAGCTCTCCATCATTTCGTACGTGGTGCGTCCCCACAGCATCGCTCCGCCCTGTTCCAGGAGCCGGGTGAAGTGCGCGTGCGTTTCGTCGTCCGCGATCCCTTCCCGGTGGTCGACGCAGCCGTCCAGGGTCACGTTGATACTGAACGTTAGGATGCCCATCCGCCGAGTCTAATTCCGCCCCTCTCTCACATAACACCCCTTTTCCGCCGTTCCTTTCTCACATAACACCCGCTTTCCGCCGTTCCTCTCTCACAAAACACCCCCACCCCACCATCCCTCTCTCACATAACACCCCCTTTCCGCCGTTACTCCCCAGGAGAGAAGCGGGCGAAAAGGGCCGGGCCAGAGGGCGCCGGTGACGCAGAAGCCCGACGGCGGGATGTCGCCGTCGGGCGTCAAACTGCAGGACGTGAGAGAGGAACCGCTAGAAGGAGGCGGGACGTGAGAGAGGAACCGCCAAAAAGCGACGGGACGTGAGAGAGGAACCGCCAAAAGACGGCAGGACGTGAGAGAGGAACCGCCAAAAAGCGACGGGACGTGAGAGAGGAACCGCCAAAAAGCGGCGGGACGTGAGAGAGGGGCGTTAGCGGGAGCTGCCGGCCAGGAGGCCGCGGCGCTGCAGCAGGCGCTTCTCGATCGGACCGAAAACCAGCAGCTCGATCAGGATGCCCACGGCCAGGATCAACAGGATCGCGGCCATGACGATCGACATGTCGGAGAGCACACGCCCCTGGTCAAGGAGCGAACCCAAACCGAAGCCGATGGTTCCTCCCACAGCGATGATTTCGGCCGCCATCAGGGAGCGCCAGGAGAAGGCCCACCCCTGCTTCAGCCCGCCGATGTACCCGGGAAGTGCGGCGGGGAGGACAATCTGCAAAGCCATCTGGAGCCGGTTCGCCCCGAGGACTGTCCCAACGCTTCGGTACTGCGGCGGGATCTGGTCCACGCCGGAGATGAGGCCGTTGATGATGGACGGAATCGCGCCCATGAGCACCACAAAGTAGACGGTGGCGTCCGTCAGTCCGAACCAGATGATGGCGGCGGGAACCCATGCCACGGACGGCAGCACCTGAAGGCCGGATATCAGCGGACCAAAGGCACGCCGCAACGGAGCAACCTGTGCCAACAACAACCCCACAGGCGTGGCCACCACCACGGAGATCAGGAAGCCCACCAGGCCTCTCTGCAGGGAAGTCCACACGGATTCCTGCAGTTTCCCCTCACTCCACAGAACGCCCAGCTGGCCCAGGACATCCAACGGCCCGGGGACCTGGTCGCGGCGCTTCAGTCCCAGGGAAACGTAGAACTGCCACACCAGCACCAAGACCACCAAGGCGGCGATCGGCAGGAGCACGCGCTTCCAGTCGATGCCGCGCTTACGGCCGTTGTCCGACTGGAGGTTGTCCAGTCCGGCCTCGAGGTCCCGCAGTTCCGAGGCGTTGCCCTTGAGCGACGGGGACGTGATGTGTTCTTTGGAGTCAGTCACGGCAAGCTCCCGCTCTTCGGTGGTGATGGGGTTACTTGGCATGGCGGCGGATCTCCTCGCGAAGGCGGCGGGTGATGACACCGGTCAGCTCCCCGGCGCGGCCAGCATCCGTCCGGTGTTCCTCGGTGACTTCCCATTCGGCCACCACCCGGCCCGGACGCGAGGACAACAGCAGCACGCGCTGGCCCAGCCGGACGGCTTCGCGCACGTTATGGGTCACGAACACGATGGTCCGGCCGGTTTCCTTCCAGATGCGCTCAAGCTCGTCGTGCAGGAGGTCGCGGGTGATCGCATCCAAGGCAGCAAAAGGCTCATCCATCAACAGCAGTTGGCGGTCCTGGGCCAGGGAACGGGCCAGGGCAACGCGCTGCCTCATGCCGCCGGACAGTTCGTGGGGGCGCTTGTCACCGGCTCCGCCCAGGTGGACCAGTTCCAGCAGTTCACCGGCACGTTGGCGCCGGCTTGCCTTGGTGCTGGACTTGTCGGCCAGATGCAACGCGAGTTCGATGTTGCCGCGCGCGGTCAACCACGGAAAGAGGGAGGCGTCCTGGAACATGAAGGCGGCGCCGTCGCTGGGAACCTCCAAGGCGCCCGACGTCGGCTTCTCCAGTCCCGCCATGATGTTCAGCAAGGTGGACTTGCCGCAGCCGGACGCACCGAGGAGCGCGACGAACTCGCCCTGCGCGATGGTGGCATTGACGTCGTCCAGCACCGGGGCGCCGCTGCCGAAGCGCTTGCCCAGGTTCTCGAGTACGACTGGCATGGTCCCGTCCTTCGTGTTGATTGGTAGAGCTGATGTGGCTGAAGGCCGGCCCGCTTCGCGCTCGTGGAGAGGGAAGCGGACCGGCCTGTCAGTGCTTAGTCCTGGCCAAGACCCGCGGCCGAGGTCTTCTTGCCTTCAACCTCGTTCAGGGTCCGGAGGTCGAAGATGCCATTGATGTCTGCCTGCTTGGTGGTTCCGGCTTTCACGCCGTCATCCAAGAGCTTCTTGTAGGTTCCAGCGAGCGGGTCGGTGGTGAACTTGATGTTCTGGAGCGCCCGTTCAATTACGTTGGCCGGAAGCGGTTTGCCTGCGGTGTCCTTGAGGACGGCGTTGATGGTGGTGGCCTTCTCCTCGGCCGAAGCCGTGTTGAGCCAGTTCACGGATTCCACGTGGCCCTTGAGCAGCGCCTTCACGGTTTCCGGGTGTTCTGCGGCGAACTTCTTGTTGACGATCAGGATGGTGGTGGTGAAGTCACCCTTCTCCCACAGGTCCTTCTCATCCACCAGGACCTTGGCCCCGGCTTCGAGCACCAGGCGGGACGCCCACGGCTCAGGCAACCACGCGCCGTCGAGCTTTCCGTCCTGGAAGAGCTTCAGCGACTGCGCATTTTCGGTGGGGTTGATGTTCACATCCCCGCTGCCGTCAACGTTGGTTTTGTAGCCCTGGTCCGTCAGCCAGGCGCGAAGGGCAACGTCCTGGGTGCCACCGAGCTGCGGGGTGCTGAGCACCTTGCCCTTGAGGTCGGCTGCGGATGTGATCTCCGGCTTGACCACCAGCTGGGCACCACCGGACGCTGCGCCGGCGATGATGCTGATGGACTCGCCGTTGCTCTTGACGTAGGAGTTGATGGCCGGGTTGGGCCCGATGTAGGTGGCGTCGATTGCGCCGGCATTCAGGGCTTCAATGGCGGCCGGGCCGGCGTTGAAGATCTGCGTGCTGAGCTTGGTCTCGCCAAGATCCTTGGCGATGATGCCCTTGCTGGTGCCCACCAGTGCGGGAGCGTGGGTCACATTGCTGAAGTAACCGAGCTTGAGTTCCGCGGCCGGAGACGTGGTGGGTGCCGGAGCCGCTTGGTTGTTGTTGTTGACGGCTGATGCAACTGCGGCGCCCGCGCCGATGAGCAGGACCAGGCCTACGGCCAGTCCGATCTCCAGGGTGCGGCGGCGCTTTGGCTTGGCGGTCTCACCGGCGACGATGCGGGTGGTGCCGGGGTTGGGTGACTCGGGGGTGTTCGACATGATGGGGTCCTTCGGAGATGTGGGATGCGTGCGGGGCGAAGATCAGGCCCCGTGACATCGCCCGTCGAGGGCAAGCGAGGACCATTCCGGAGAGGTCATGCCTTCACAGTAGGGACTGTCATATTTCGGCTTCAATCCCGCAGAAACCAAGGTTCACGCAGGGTCACTTGGCGTCATATTGGCCGCTAGAGCTTCAATGTCGTGCGGTGTTGTGCGGCAGCACCCACCTATGAGAAGGGCGCCCCGGTCCTGCCATGCGCCCGCGTTTCCGGCCAGGGTTCCCCCGCCGTGGAGGCCCTGGGCCGGCCCCCATGTCTTGGTGACGGCGTCATAGGTCTCGCCCGAGTTCGGGTAGGCAACCAGGGGTTTATCGGAAAACTCCTGCAGCGTGCCAAGGGCGTCCGTCACCAGTTCCAGCGGCACACAGTTAATTCCGACGGCGGCAACGCGCGGTTCCGCGGCGAGCAGCGCAGCGACGTCCACCAACGGCGTTCCATCGCTGATGTGGGCGCTGTCCCGCAGCGTAAACGTGAACCAGGCTTCGACGTCGAACTCGCCTACAAGAGCCAGCAACGCCTCGGCTTCCGCGAACGACGGCAGGGTCTCGCAGGCCAGGAAATCTGCGCCAGCCTCCACCAGGGCAGCAATACGCGGGCGGTGGAAATCCCGGAATTCCGCGGGAGAAAGCGTGTAATCGCCGCGGTACTCGGACCCGTCGGCCAGGTACGCCCCGTAAGGCCCCACGGAACCCGCTACCAGCAAGGGGCGGGATCCGGGGTTGGCCGCCAGGTATTCCTGCCGGGCTTCATCAGCCAATCGGACACTGAGCGCCACCAGGTCCAGTGATTCCTGCGCCGACAGCCCGCGGCGGGCAAAACCGTCCGGAGTTGCCTGGTAGCTGGCCGTGATCGCCACCGAGGCGCCGGCGTCGTAATAATCCCGGTGCACCCGCTTGATCAGGTGCGGCTGCTCCAAAAGGACTTTGGCGGACCACAGCGGATCCTCCAGGTTGCAGCCGTGGGCCTCAAGTTCAGTGGCCAGGGCGCCATCCAGGACCAGGCGTTCGCCGGCGTCCACGAGGGTGCTGAGGGTGGTGTTCTGTGGCATGCATGCTCCTTAAGGCAGAACCGCAGCCTGCCCGGACCCCACGTGGGAGCCGCGGACAAGCTGCGGTTTGTGACGACGTGTGACCCTAGATGACGTAACGTTCGTCCTCATGGTCACCGGGGTGGTCCTTGACCAGTCCGGCGGCAAGGGTATTTCCATCAATGGGGTCGATCACCAGGAAAGCTCCGGTGCGGCGGTGGTGCAGGTAGTTCTCCAACGGCAACGCCGCGGCCAGCCGAAGCTGGGCATGCCCAATGTCGTTGAGCTCCAGCGTGGACGCAGGCTCAACGTTGAACGTGGCCAAATCCAGCTTGCCGGTGACGTTGCGGACCAAAGCCTGGACCGTGCGGGTACCGTGCTTCACAAGCACCTTCTGGCCTTCGCGCAGTGGCTTTGGCGACAGCCAGGCCAGCGATGCGTACAGGTCAGCGGTGCTCTCGCGCACCGTCCCCGCAGCGGCAATGGTGTCGCCGCGGGCGATGTCGATCTCGTCAGCCAACCGCACTGCCACTGACTGCGGAGCTGCTGCCTCGTCCAGCGACTGGCCGGCAAAGTCGATGCCAACCACCGTGGTGGTGCGCGGCTCATGGCCCGGGCTGATGACGCTCACGGCGTCACCCACCTTCACCGAACCTTCGGTGATCTGGCCGGCGTAGGCGCGGTAGTCGCGGTACTCCTCCACATCCAGCCCGGCGGCAACAGCATCGGGTGCCAGCGCGCCCTGCGGACGGATCACCAGCTGCACGGGGAAGCGGAAGCTCTCCAGGTCTGCCTCAAGCTCGTCCGCCGCGGGCAGGGTCTCCAGGACCTCCAACAGCGCCGGACCGGAGTACCAAGGGGTGCGATCCGAGCGGTCCACCACGTTGTCGCCATCCAGTGCTGACACAGGAACCACGAAAAGATCGGTGACGCCACCCGCAGTTGAATCTTCGCGTCCAAGGCCAAGCTCGCGGGCAACCTTCTGCACGTCCGCTTCGATGTCGCGGAACACCTGCTCGCTGAAGTCCACCAGGTCGATCTTGTTCACAGCCACAATGACGTGGGCAACCCGCAGCAACTGCAGCACGGACAGGTGTCGGCGCGTCTGCTCCAGTACGCCCTTCCGGGCGTCAATGAGCACGACGACGGCATCCGCAGTAGACGCGCCGGTCACCGTGTTCTTGGTGTACTGAACGTGGCCGGGGCAGTCCGCCAGGATGAAGCTGCGGCGATCGGTAGCAAAGTAGCGGTAGGCCACATCGATGGTGATGCCCTGCTCGCGTTCGGCGCGGAGGCCGTCCGTGAGGAGAGCCAGGTCGATTCCGCCCTTTTCGCCACCGAAGCCTCGGTCCGCAGAGGTGCGTGCCACTGCGTCCAGAGTGTCGGCGAGGATGGCCTTGGAGTCGTGAAGGAGGCGGCCCACCAAAGTGGACTTGCCGTCGTCCACCGATCCGGCAGTGGCAAAACGGAACAGGGTTGTGGGCAGTGCTGTTTCCAGCGCGCCAGCCAGTGTCTCGGTGCTCATTTAGAAGTAGCCGTCCTTCTTGCGGTCTTCCATGGCTGCCTCGGAGATGCGGTCATCTGCTCGGGTGGCGCCACGTTCGGTCAGGGTGGAGGCGGCGACTTCAACAACGACGTCGGCCACGGTGCGGGCATCGGATTCCACAGCACCTGTGCAGGACATGTCACCCACCGTGCGGTAGCGCACCAGCTTGGTGATGACTTCCTCGTGCGGCAGCGGCTGGGAAACCTCGCCCACCGCACGCCACATGCCGTCGCGGGCAAACACGTCGCGCTCGTGGGCGTAGTAGAGGCCGGGAAGCTCGATGTTCTCCCGCTCGATGTAGCGCCAGATGTCCAGCTCGGTCCAGTTGCTGATGGGGAACGCGCGGACGTGCTGGCCCACAGTGTGGCGGCCGTTGTACAGGTTCCACAGCTCGGGGCGCTGGTTGCGCGGGTCCCACTGGCCGAACTCGTCGCGGAGGCTGAGGATGCGTTCCTTGGCGCGGGCCTTGTCCTCGTCGCGGCGTCCGCCACCGAAGACGGCGTCGAACTTGTTCTTCTGGATGGCGTCCAGCAAGGGAACTGTCTGCAGCGGGTTGCGGGTTCCATCGGCACGCTCGGCCAGTTCGCCGCTGTCAATGAACTCCTGCACGGAACCCACCACAAGCTTCAGGCCAAGGCGCTCAACGGTGCGGTCACGGAAGTCGATGACCTCCGGGAAGTTGTGTCCTGTGTCCACGTGCAGCACCGGGAACGGAACCTTGCCGGGCCAGAATGCCTTGGTGGCCAGGTGCAGCATGACCACGGAGTCCTTGCCACCGGAGAAAAGCAGCGCGGGCTTTTCGAACTCGGCAACCACTTCGCGGATGATGTGGATGGCCTCGGACTCAAGGGTGTCCAGTGAGGAGAGGCGCTGGTTCAACGCGAGGTCCTCGCTGCTTGTGAAGGTGCTCATGTGTGTAGTCCGCATTCTGTCTTGTCGGATCCTGACCAGCGGCCGGCGCGGGGGTCTTCTCCCGGGGCAACCTGGCGGGTGCAGGGCTGGCAACCGATTGATGGGTAACCCTGGCTCAGGAGTGGATTGACGGGGAGGATGTTGTCCTCGGAGTACTCGATCAGTTGATCGAAGGTCCAGTCCACCATCGGGTTCACTTTGACCAGGCCGAAACCTTCGTCCCACGTGATGATTGGCGTGTTGGTCCGGGTAGGTGCCTCGTCGCGGCGGACACCCGTGAACCATACTTCATAGCCAGTCAAGGAGCGGCGCAGGGGCTGGACCTTGCGCAGTGCGCAGCACTGGGCGGGGTCGCGGGCAAACAGGTCCTTGCCCAGCAACCGGTCCTGCTGCTCCACCGTGTTCCCCGGAAGGACGTCCACCACGTTGACGCGCAGGTTTGCTGCCACTTCATCGCGGGTCTGGTGCGTTTCCTTGAAGTGGTAGCCGGTTTCCAGGAACAAGACGTCGACGCCGGGAAGCTGGTCCGCCACCAGCGCCGGCAGGACGGCGTCGGCCATGGAGCAAGCCACCGTGACGGCGGGCAGTTCAAAGTTGCGGGCCACCCAGGCAATCGCTTCGGAGGCGGTGGCGTTCCAGCCGAGCTCGGCCGCGCCTGCTTCAGCCAGGGCCTTGAGCTCGTCGTTGGAACGCTTGAGGGCTACAGCTACGGTCACTGCAAGTCTCCTTCATCTACGGAGTGTGCCCACTCGGCGAAGGTCTGGCCCTCGGCGCCCACGGCGACGAACTTACGGACCACACGCTCCACGTAGTCAGGCAGGTTTTCCACCGTGACCTTGAGGCCACGGACGGTGCGCCCCAATCCGGCCTCTTCGCGTTCGTTGTTGGCCAGCCCGCCACCGAGGTGGACCTGGAAACCCGGGGTGGGGTCGCCGTCGGGCGTCGGCAGCATCATGCCCTTCAAACCGATGTCCGCTGTCTGGATGCGGGCGCAGGAGTTGGGGCAGCCGTTGATGTGCAGGGACAGTGCCTGGGGAAGCTGCTTGGTCTCCACCAGGTCCGCCAGGCGGCGTTCCAGTTCAGCGATGGCAGTGGCTGCGGTGACCTTGGTTTCCACGATGGCCAGCTTGCAGAACTCGATGCCAGTGCAGGCGATGGTGCCACGGCGGAACACGGACGGCCGGGCGGAAAGGCCCAAGGTGTCCAGTTCGGCGATGAGCGGCTCCACCTGTTCCTTGGCAACATCCAGGATCACCAGCTTCTGGTGGGGAGTTGTGCGCAGGCGGTAGCTGCCGTGCTTCTCCAAAGTGTCCGCCAGCGTAACAAGTGCCTCGCCGGACGTGCGCCCAACAGTGGGGGTCACACCGATGAAGAACTTGCCGTCCTTCTGTTCGTGGACACCAATGTGGTCACCGGGCGAGGTTGGCTTGGGCGCGGCCGGACCGTCGGGAAGCTTGAAGCCGAGGTATTCGTCTTCGAGGATCTGGCGGAACTTGGCCGGTCCCCAGTCGTTCATGAGGAACTTCAGGCGTGCCTTGGTGCGCATGCGGCGGTAACCGTAATCGCGGAAGATACTGGTGACGCCCAGCCATACTTCAGCGGCAACGTCAGCGGAGACGAACACACCCAGGCGTTCGGCCAAGCGGGGGTTGGTGGACAGGCCGCCGCCAACCCAGAGGTCGTAGCCGGCGCCAAGTTCGGGGTGGATCACGCCAACCAGTGCGAAGTCGTTGATCTCGTGCACCACGTCCTGGGACGGGTGCCCGGTGATGGCGGTCTTGTATTTGCGCGGCAGGTTGGCCAGCTCGGGGTCGCCAATGAAACGCTCGGCGAGCTCGTGGATCAGCGGCGTGGGATCGATGATCTCGTCCTTTGCGATGCCCGCCACCGGGGAGCCAAGGATGACGCGGGGAACGTCGCCGCAAGCTTCAGTGGTGGACAGGCCGATCCCCTCAAGGCGTCGCCAGATCTCCGGGACGTCCTCAACGCGGATCCAGTGCAGCTGGATGTTCTGTCGGTCCGTGAGGTCAGCGGAACCCCGTGCAAAGTCCACGGAAATCTGGCCGATCACTCGCAGCTGCTCGGTGCTCAGCGCACCGCCGTCGATGCGAACGCGCAGCATGAAGTACTTGTCTTCGAGCTCGTGCGGCTCCAGCGTGGCCGTCTTGCCGCCGTCGATCCCGGGTTTCCGCTGCGTGTACAGGCCCCACCAGCGGAAGCGGCCGTGCAGGTCTGTACCTTCAATCGAGTCGAAACCCTCTTTGGAATAGACAGACTCAATGCGCTCACGGACGTTGAGCCCGTTGTCATCCTGCTTCCAGGTTTCGTTGGCATTGAGGGGCGTGGTGCCGTCAACCTTCCACTGGCCGTGGGGCTTGGCGGCAGGGCGGGTGCGCGCCGGGCGCTTGGCGGTCTCCGCGGACCCACCGGCTACAGCTGTATCTGTCATATATCGAGGGTAGGTGTGGCCAGTTTTCGCCAGCAAAGGTCCGGAAATGCTAAGTCACCTAGGGAAACATTTCGTCACGAATGCCCCTATTGCCTTGCAAGGACGGCGTCGTACCTTTCCAGTGCAATCTCCGCGAGCACCTTGGAAGGCAGCAACGGAGCCGCGATGACGTCCGCGCCGGATTTGGCCAGCTGATCGTGGAAGTAACCGGTCGCCAGGAGGTAGGAAGCAATGAAGACCCTTCCGTTGTTCCCGTCCGCGGCGAGTTCGGCGCGCAAGGAGGCAACGCCGTCGGGCACCGTTGGCTGGGCGCTGGCGCCGTACGCAACCCGTACTTTGTTGGGCAGCAAGCCGCCGAGGAGGCGCGCCTGCTCTTCCGAATCAATGGAGCCGTCCGGAAGGGAGGATCCGGCGGCAGCCAGCAACACGCCGTCGTTCTCCTCCAGGCCGGCCGCCCGCAAGTGGGTGGCAAGCAGCTCGGCCAGCCGCGGATCAGGCCCCAGCGGCCTTGCGGCCACAACCTCGGGCCGGCTCTTGATCGCCTTGGGGACGTCCACTTTGATGTGGAAACCAGTGGACAGCAACAACGGCACGACGACGGCGTCGGTCCCCTCCGGGAGGCCCTCCACCACCCCGCCCAACTCGGGTTCCTGAACGTCGACGTAAGCCTCAACAACCTGAAGTCCGGGGCGCAGTTCCCCGATCTCGGCCATGACTTTGCGGATAGCCGCCTGGCCAACCGGGTTGCGGGTTCCATGGGCGCAGGCAATCAAAACAGGGCTGTTCATGGGAGCTAGCGTAACGTTGAGCCAGCACCTGTTGTGAAGCACGCTGAGAAAGAACCGCCACCTTGATTTCCATTGACATTGTTCTTTTGTGGCTCGATTTGGTGGGCGTGTTCTTCTTCGCGGTCTCAGGGTCCCTGCTGGCAGCCCGCAATCAGTTCGACATTGTGGGCTCGGTCCTGCTCGCCTCGATCGTTTCCTTGGGCGGCGGCGTGATCCGCGACATCATCATCAACACGGGCCCGCCCATCGCGTTCACCAATCCGGCGTACCTGGCTCCCCCGTTGCTGGCCGCGCTGTTGGTCTATTTCCTGTTTTCCTCAGTGCAGCGGTACACCTCACTGCTGACACTGTTCGACGCCGGCGGGTTGGCGCTGTTCTGCATCACCGGAACGCTGAAGGCGATCGGCGCGGGCATGAACCCGGTTGCCGCCATCCTTTTGGGCGTCACCACGGCCGTGGGCGGCGGCCTGTTGCGCGACATCACCGCCAACGAGATTCCCACCCTGTTCAATAACCGCGACATTTACGCCCTCCCCGCCTTTGTGGGCGCCGGACTGACCACCCTGTTGTGGAACCTGGGAGTGTTCACCGGACTCACTGCGTGCTTGATCGCCGCGGTGGTTTTCGCCTTCCGGGTCACCGCTTGGCGACGCAGCTGGTACGTGCCGCTGGCTGTCCGCGGATGGCATAGGCCCGGCAGCGGATCGGGCGCAATTTCGGGCACCCGGGATTAGTTAGGATTAGAGCATGACTGACATGTTCCTCGAGAAGTTCCGCGCTCTGGTCCCAAAGTATCTCGAGGATGAATGGCAGGAAGAAGACGGCCTGACGCCCGGCGAACTGGACGATTCCCTGGCCGATCACTCCTTCACCATCCCACTGGTCCTGCGCGAGTTCTACCTTGCCGTGGGCGGTTGCGAGGACATCATGGAGGCATACCACTACTTCTGGGACCCCGAGGAACTTGAAGTTGATGACGAAGGCTTCCTCATGTTCCTGGAGGACGAGGACGAACAATTCACGTGGGGCTTCCGCACCGTGGACCTCGGCGTCCCGGATCCCATTGTGTGGCGCAGGAACAACGCCCGCGGGCAATGGAAGAGCGAGGAAGGCACCTTCTCCGAGTTCGTCTTTGACATGTTCGACTGGGCATTCAACGACGAAGACTAGGTACACCCTGTTTCAGGCAGCCCCTGCTGGTCCCTCAACGGGTCCGGCGGGGGCTGTTTTGTTCCCCTCCTCAATCCGCCACCACCGGACCGGGCCGAAACGGCCGGCCTCCCTGTTCCGAAGAACCACCAGGACTTCGTCCACCATCCGCTGAGGATGATGGACCACGTCTGCGTAGTAGTAGCGGAGGCTCAGCAGTCCACCACTCATGCCTGCGTTGTTCCGGTATTGATCCTTCCTGGCCTGTCTCGGCTCCAGGTGGGTGCCGCCGTCGAGTTCTACAATCAGGCATTCATTGACCAGACAGTCCACTTCTCCCACCCCGGGCACGTCCACATGCATACGGACCCGGAGACCTGCTCGAGTGAAGTGTGTATGGGCCAGCACCTCAAGTAGCGAGTCCGCACGGGGAAGGACCAGGTCCAGTAGTTCCCGCGCCTTCCCATTCCTGTTGCCATTCAGCTTGTCCGCCAGGAAGGGGACGGACAGCAGGGCCTGGGACACCGCGCTCTGCACCATGACCAACGCTTCAATCTCCGGCAGGCACCTGATGGCATGAAGCAGGACATCCGCCACCCCTGCAACAGGTAGATACGAGTGGGCCGGGTGAAGGCACGCGCCGTGGTGGATGATGTTTCTCCGTTTCAGGCCCGTGCTGCAGCTCAGATGGAGAGAGCCGGGGTTGCCGAGGCTCCACAGCCGATAGAAACGAGCTGCTGAAACGCAGGTAATGAGGCCATTGGCCCGGAAGGCAGCCTCGACATCCGTATCTGCATCCTGACCTGTGTACACGCCCCGATGGAGCCGGCCAATTAACCCAGCATCCAAGGCGCTGGCCACCGCCCGCCGAGTGAATCCAGCCTTGCGGAGGGAGCCAGTGGTGGCTACGCCGTGGCGGCTCCTGAGGAAATCTGTGATGTCCATGTGCCAAGGATTGGCATCCCTGTGCAGCCAAAGGGATGTGCGATTCAACGTATGTGGATAACTCCCCCGTGCCGCCGCCACCCACTTTGCACGCCTTTGGGCTCCTTTGGTCCTGTGGCACGGCGTGTCGCGGCTCCCGCCAGTTCAAAGTAGGTGGCTGAGGCAAGCCCCTGCCTGTAATCCTCTGTGCGACTTCCAAGAAAATCATTTGACCCTGCGCGTTGCATTTATGACAGGGTTGTCATAAGCTATTCACGGATCCACTAAATGCCTCCGGTGGATCTGATGCGAACGGAGATTGTGGTCCCGGTTCGGTGCAGCGTATGACTCGTGACGTTGCAGCGGACCGGGGCCATTCCGTTTAACACCCCCTACCTTCAAGGCGGCTGGCTTCCACTCGGATTTCCCTGTGCCGCCACCACCCACTTTGGAACTTCTGGAGCACGACACACCGCCCATCCGCCGCTGTTCCGTGGGCCAGCCGGTCAAAGTTGGTGGTGGCGGAACGGGTGCCAAGGCCCCACCCCACCCCGGCAAACAACAAAGGCAGGCATCCAGGCCTTGGAGGGCCGGACACCTGCCTTTGCGAAGCGGTGCGTAGGTGTTAGCTGCTGCGGTCCACCACAGCGTGGGCAAAGTTGGTGAGCGAGTCCTTGACGATTCCCTCAGGCAACGGGGCCAAAGCGGCAACGGCCTCAGCAGCCCACTGCCGTGCGATCTTCCAAGACTCATTGGTGACGGGGTGTTCCCGCAGCCCTTCCACAGCTTCGGCCAAGGCGGCGTCGGAGGACAGGTCCCCGTCGATCAGTTCCAGGAGTGCTGCAGCGGAGGTGTCCCCCGCGGCAGCATCACGGCGGAGCAACAGCACGGGGAGGGTGGGTACGCCTTCGCGGAGGTCCGTGCCCGGGGATTTGCCCGACTTAACCTTCACGCCGGTGACATCAATGACGTCGTCGGCAAGTTGGAAGGCCACGCCAACCTTCTCGCCGTATTCCACCAGGAGGTCTTCGTAGGACTCGTCGGCGCCGGAGAAGATCGCACCCAACTGGCCGGACGCGGCTACCAGCGAGCCGGTCTTGTCCGCGATCACGGAGAGGTAGTGCTCCACGGGATCTTCGTCCTCGCGCGGTCCCACGGTTTCGTGGAGCTGCCCCAGGCACAGGCGTTCGAACGTCCGGGCCTGGATACCCAGTGCGCGGGAGCCGAGCTCTGACACCAGGATGGAGGCGCGGGCAAAGATGAGGTCACCGGTGAGGATGGCGACTGAGTTGCCCCACACTTCGTGCGCTGTGGGAGCACCACGGCGGTACGGCGCGGAGTCCATGACGTCGTCGTGGTACAGCGTTGCCAGGTGGGTCAGCTCCACCACAACGGCCGCCTGGACCACTTCCGGACGCGAATCATCGCCGAGGTGTGCGCAGAGGAGGGCCAGCAGCGGACGGATCCGCTTGCCCCCGGCTTCCACCAGGTGCCGCGAGGTGGCATCGGCCAAGGGGTCCGAGTTGGAGATCGCTTCGCGGAGCTTCTTTTCAACCCGGGCGAGGTTGTTGGTGATGGCAGGGCCGAGTTCGGCATCGGCTGCGATGGCAGCAAAACCGGCAGGCAGCTGGAGCCCCGTGGCTATGGCAGTGGTGTCCAGAGAGGGCTCGGTGGAGTCCGGCAAGCCGTGCCCGGCATGCGTCCAACTGTGTTCGGCAGAGTTCGTCACGGGTTAACCCTAACTAGTTGTTGCGGAAACCGCGGTGTCGGAGCCAGCGGCCGTCAAGACGCCGGACGAAGAGGTGTTGGACGTGGCCGGAACAAGCATCTCCAGGACCCGGATCACACGGTCCTCGAAGCCCTTGGCGGAGGGGTCCGTGAGGTTGGCCAGCATGCGGACCACAAAGCGCATCAGCACCGGAATGGGCATGCCGGTCCTCAGGGCCAGCTTCATCACAGCTGGCTTTCCGATCAGCGAGGCAAAGAGCCGTCCCAGCGTGAAGTGCGATCCCCACTGGTCCCGCACATAGTCCGCGTACCGCGAAAGGTGGGTATCGGCGTCGTGCGTGGACCAACCGGCTGAAGCCGACCGCGAAGAAGCATCAATGATGAACTCAGCCGCGAACCGTGCAGACTCCATGGCGTAGGAAATGCCCTCACCGTTGAACGGGGACACCATTCCGCCGGCATCGCCCAGCAGCATGAGGCCCGGTGAGTAGTGCGGCGTGCGGTTGAAGCCCATGGGCAGCGCAGCGCCGCGGATCTCCCCTACCTGGTTTTCCGGAGTGAAGCCCCACTCGGAGGGCATGCCGGCAGTCCATTCGCGCAGAACCTGCTTGTAGTCCAGCTTCCCGAATTCCTTGGAGGAGTTCAGGATGCCCAGGCCTACGTTGGAGGTGCCGTCCCCGACGCCGAAGACCCAGCCGTAGCCGGGCAGTGGCTTGCCGGATTTGCCGGGCAGTTCCAGCCAGCCTTCCATCCAGTCGTCCTCGTGGCGGGGCGAGGTGAAGTAGGTGCGGACTGCGACGCCCAGCGGACGATCGTCCCGCTTGTGCATCCCCATGGAGACGGCCGTGCGGGTGGAGTTGCCGTCCGCAGCGAGCACGACGTCGGCGTGGAAGTCTTGCGTTTGGCCCGTCTTGCGTCCGGACTCGTGAAGGATCGCGGCGGTTGCGCCGATGACCCGGCCGTCGTCGGCGCGCAGCACGGACGTGACACTGTGGCGTTCCAGCACGGCGGCTCCGACGGCCTGCGCGTGGCGGGCCAAGTCCTCGTCGAAGCCCAAGCGGGTGCGGATCAGGCCGTACGTGGGGAAATCGGCGACTTCGGGCCACGGCAGTTCAATGGTGCGCCCGCCGGCGATCAGGCGGAGGCCCTTGTTGCGCCGCCACCCCTCCTCCACAGCATGCGGAAGCCCGAGCTTCTGGATCTCGCGGACAGCCCTGGGAGTGAGTCCGTCCCCGCAGACCTTTTCGCGGGGGAAAGCGGTTTTTTCCAGGACTGTGACATCAATGCCGGCCTGGGCGAGGTAATACGCGGCGGTGGACCCGGCCGGGCCCGCACCAACAATCAGTACTTTCACGTCGTCCTAAATCAGCAGGCAGAAAAAGTCAGTCGGCCTGGTGGCGGGGCTTGATCTGGCGGCGCAGCTTGGCCACGGGAACACTTTCGCGGTGCTCGGCGGGCTTCTGCGCACGGTGCACGGCAACAATGCCGCCACTGAGGTTGCGGTAGGTCACGTCAGTCCAGCCGGCCTCGGTGAGCCACTGGGCCAAGTGGTCCTGGTCCGGCCAGGCGCGGATGGACTCAGCGAGGTATACGTACGCGTCCGGGTTGGAGGACACCTTGGTGGCGATCGCGGGAAGCGCACGCATCAGGTACTCGGTGTAGAGGTTGCGCCACAGCGGCACCACGGGGTGGGAGAACTCGGCGATGACCAGGCGTCCACCGGGCTTGGTAACGCGGAGCATTTCCTGCAGGGCCTTCTTGGGTTCAACAACGTTGCGCAAGCCGAAGGAGATGGTGGAGGCATCAAAGCTGTTGTCCGCGAACGGCAGGTTGGTGGCGTCACCGGCAATGAAGTCGATGTCCGGGCGGCGGCGCTTGCCTACCTTGAGCATGCCCAGGGAGAAGTCGCAGGCAACCACGTCAACGCCTGCATCAGCGTACGGTTCGCTTGACGTGCCGGTTCCGGCGGCGAGGTCCAGGACCTTCTGGCCCTTCTTCACATCCATGGCGTCCACCACGATCCGGCGCCAACGCCGGGTCTGCCCCATGGACAGGACGTCATTGACGACATCGTATTTTGGCGCGACATCGTCAAACATCGTCGCAACTTCGTCCGGACGCTTTTCCAAGGATGCTCGGTTCACCCTGTAATTGTCTCAGACATTCAGCCGACTTTGCTGCGCTGTAGAAGTCGGCTGAGAAACTGCTTGTCCGCGGGAGTACTGTTGTTCCATCATGACGAGCACGCTTCGCACCTTGACAGTCCCCCTCGATGTTGATCCATCCTCAGGGGGGCTGCCGTCGTTTCTGGTGCGGGATGACGTCCTCTGCTGGTCACGGCGCGAAGCCGGCCTCGTCGGTTACGGGGAGCTGACCCGTTTCAACGCCACCGGTCCCGAGCGTTTTCTTGAGGCAGATATCTGGTGGCGGCACCTGATTCTTGAGGCCAACATCACGGACCACGTTGACCTTCCGGGCACTGGTCCGGTGGCTTTTGGTTCGTTCGCCTTCTCCAAAACCTCCCCGCATGTTTCGCGGCTCATCCTCCCGGAGCTGGTCATCGGTATCCGCGACGGCCGCGCGTGGGCCACCCAATTGACGTTCGACGACGGCCCCCTCACCGAGGCCGGTGTCCTCGATTCCGTGGACCATTGGCTTCGCGGCACCAACGGTGAGGGCACCGCGGCAGGAGGGTCCGACGTCGGGCCCTCACCTGCCGCTGCCACCGCGGACGGCTACCTTGGCCACGGTTCCCTGAGTGAAGCCGCCTGGATGAAAGCCGTTTCCGATGGCGTGGAGGAGATCCGCGCGGGCAAGTTGGAAAAGCTGGTGCTGGCACGCGATGTTGTGGCCACCCTGCCCGACGGCGTCAATGCGGCCGAAGTGTTGCGCCAGCTTGCTGCCCGGTACAGGGAGTGCTGGACATACGGCGTTGACGGGCTGGTGGGTGCCACGCCAGAGATGCTGATCCAGGTGGAGGGCAGGACAGCCCAGGCCCGCGTGCTGGCTGGCACCCTTGACCGGCGCGATGCCGAGGGCGTGGAAGGCTCTCCCATGGAATACGCCGAGCGGGTCCTGGCGGGCTCGGAAAAGCAGCGGCACGAGCATGAGATTGCCATTGACTCCCTGACGCGCCAGTTGGCTCCCTTCTCCGAGGCCATGAACGCGCACAGCGAGCCCTTCATCCTGGAGCTGCCCAACGTGTGGCACTTGGCGTCGGACGTCAAGGCTGAGCTTGCCGATATTGAGGGCCACGTCCCCACCTGCCTGGCGCTGATCAATGCGCTGCATCCCACGGCGGCTGTTTGCGGCACGCCCACCATGGTGGCCGGCGCACTGATCCGGAAGCTGGAACATCTGGACCGCGGCCCGTATGCAGGACCTGTGGGCTGGCTGGATGCTGCCGGCAACGGCGAGTGGGGCATTGCACTTCGTGGGGCGGTCATTGAAGACGCCAACACCGTTCGCCTTTACGCCGGATGCGGCATTGTGGAGGGCTCGCAGCCCGAGGCCGAATTGGCCGAAACGTGGGCCAAGTTCCGTCCGATGCTCGAGGCTTTGGGCATCCGCCGCTGAATCTGGGATTCCAGACTGCTACCTGCTTTGGGTGGTTGCAAAATGGGTAAAGTAGTTATCCAATAGTGAAACAAAGTTTCCTGTGATGTACATCTCACGTTCGGCGCTACACTAAAACCGACTCAGTTCAGCATCCATTGCAACAAAAGGTAAACAACATGCAGATCTCCCGTTCGGTTCTGTCCGGCACCAAGATTGCCGCCGTGCTCGCAGCCGGCGCCCTGGCACTGACCGCCTGCGGTGGTTCCTCCAGCCCGGCCGCCTCCTCCGACACCGGCCTCAAGCTCATCAACGCCGGCAAGCTGACCGTTTGCTCGGATGTTCCCTACGAGCCCTTCGAATTCCAGAAGGACGGCAAGATCGTTGGCTTCGATATGGACATCGCGGCCGAAATTGCCAAGGACACCAAGACCGAACTCAATGTGGTGGACAGCTCCTTCGAAGCAATCGAGACCGGCACCGCCCTGACCGGTTGCGACGTCTCCATTTCCTCGATCTCCATCACGGACGTCCGCAAGAGCGTCATGGACTTCTCCACCCCTTACCTGGACGACGACCTGACCCTCGTGGCCACGTCCTCCTCCGGCATCAACAACATTGACGGCGCCAAGGGCAAGAAGGTGGGCGTCCAGCAGGCAACCACCGGCGCCCAGTACGCCAAGGACAAGGGCATCGACGCACAGCAGTTCGAGGATTCCGGCCTCCTGGTCCAGGCCCTCAAGGCCGGAACCATTGACGCCGCAATCGGCAACCAGTCCGTCCTGGGCTACGCCATCAAGGATGACTCCAACCTCAAGCGCGTTGAAGACTACGCCACGGGCGAGAAGCTTGGCATTGCCATCAAGAAGGGCAACACCGCCATGGCCGACGCCGTGAACTCCACCCTGAAGCGCATCACCGATGACGGTTCCCTGAAGAAGTTCGAGACCACCTGGTTCGGCGAAGCCACCAAGTAGTTCGAGACCACCTGGTTCGGCGAAGCCACCAAGTAGTCCGAGCCCCGGCTCCCGAGATCCACGCAGGTGGGCCCCGAAACCACATGTTGTTTCGGGGCCCACCTGCGCAACACGAATGTGAGAACACCATGGCAATGACTGCACGTCAACGCGCCAAAGTCAGTCTGTATGTCCAAGCCGGGATCTTCGTTGTAGTCCTGGTGGCGGTAATCCTTGCCGTGGACTGGAAGACCATCGGTACCAGCGTCTTCAACTTCGGCAAGATCGGGCCGATGTTCCCGGACATCTTCCTGGTGGGCCTCAAGAACACCCTCATCTACACTGCGCTTGCGTTTGTTGTGGGCCTGTCCGGCGGTCTGCTGCTGGCCCTGATGAAGCTCTCCTCCTTCCCCCTGTACCGTTGGCTGGCCACCGGCTACATCGAGTTCTTCCGCGGCGTTCCCGCCCTGCTGGTCTTCATCGCCTTTGGCTACGGTGTTCCGTTGGCCTTCGGTGTCCAGTGGGACGTCAACATCGTGGTCATGGTTTCGCTGGGCATGGTGGCCTCGGCCTACATCGCTGAAACCCTCCGCGCAGGCCTCCAGGCCGTGCCCAAGGGCCAGATGGAAGCTGCCCGCTCACTGGGCATGCCGCAGTGGCGTGCCATGGTTTCAATCGTCATCCCCCAGGCATTCAAAATTGTCCTGCCCCCGCTGACCAACGAGATCATCCTGCTCACCAAGGACTCCTCGCTGATCTACGTCCTGGGCCTCACTGCTTCCCAGTACGAACTCACCAAGTTCGGCCGCGACGGCATCTCCAGCCTTGGCGCGGGACTCACTCCGCTCCTGGTGGCCGGTGCCTTTTACCTGGTCATCACCATCCCGTTGAGCCTCCTGGCACGGAAGTTCGAAAGCCGCTCCGCGCGGACAAAGCGATAGGCAGGACAGTCATGAATAACTCCACTGGGAGCACTGCAGGCGTCCGTGCCGCGGGCGTCGAGATCAAGGACCTGCGCAAGTCTTACGGCAGCAACGAGGTCCTCAAGGGCATCTCGCTCACTGTCGAACCCGGACAGGTTGTCTGCCTGATCGGCCCGTCGGGTTCTGGAAAGTCAACACTCCTGCGCTGCGTCAACCTGCTGGAACACCCCAATGCGGGCACCATCAACGTGGGCAAGTTCGAGGCCACGGACCCAGATGTTGACCTCAACAAAATGCGCCAAAGCGTTGGCATGGTGTTCCAGCACTTCAACCTCTTCCCGCACTTGAGCGTGCTGGACAACTGCACCATCTCGCAGATGAAGGTCCTCAAGCGTTCCAAGTCCGAGGCCGGCGACGTAGCGCGCCACAACCTCGAGCGCGTTGGCCTGGGACACTTGGCCGACCGCTTCCCGGATCAGCTCTCCGGTGGCCAGCAGCAGCGTGTTGCCATTGCGCGCGCCCTGTCCATGGACCCGCAGCTGATGCTCTTTGACGAGCCCACGTCAGCATTGGACCCGGAAACCGTGGGCGATGTCCTGGCCGTCATGCGCAAGCTGGCCCAGGAAGGCATGACCATGCTGGTGGTTACCCACGAGATGGGCTTTGCCCGAGAAGTGGCGGACCGGGTGGTCTTCATGGATGCCGGCGTTGTGGTGGAGGAAGGTCCTGCCGAGCACGTCATCAGCGCCCCTACCCAGCCGCGTACCAAGGAATTCCTGCGACGCGTCCTGGATCCCACGCACATTGGTGTGGAAGAAGCGTAGTTTCACTTATGGCGCACCCTTTCGCGCCGTTCGCACCCGCGGTACTCGGTGCGAACGGCGCCAAGGGTAGCGACGCCGCCCAGCGTGTCAGCCGGCGTTCAGGACCTGCCTCACAGCTGAGCCCACGGCTTCCTTGATGCGCGCGTGCAGCGTCCTGAGGCCTGCCCGGTCCACGCGCACCTCCACAATGCTGCGTCCCTTCAGGGGTGCCTTCAGCGCGTCGGCGAGTTCCGCCGTCGTGCTGACCGCGCTGTGTCCGACGCCGTACGCGGTGGCGAGTGCGGAGATGTCCACTGAGTGCGGGGTGCCAAAGAGGCGCTCGACGGCGGTGCCGTAGGCGCCTGAGCTGTCCACCGCACCGTGCTCGAGCAGGCCGAAGATGGCCCCGCCGGAGTCGTTGAGCACCACTATCCGCAGATCCGGCACAGGTTCACCGTGGCCCAGGAGCAGGCCGCCGGCGTCGTGCAGGAAGGTCACATCGCCCAGGAACACGGTGGTTTCGCGGCCGCTGCCCAGTGCAACTCCGGTAGCTGTGGCAATGGTCCCGTCAATGCCGGCCAGCCCGCGGTTCGCGTGCACCGTGGCCAGGGGTTCGGCGGACGGTTGACCGGCCAGGTCCACATCCCGGATGCCGTTGGAGGAGCCCAGCACCAACTGGCCGCGCGCATGCTTCCACACCGCAGCGCCCACTGAGGGGCCGGTTGCTGTGCTCCCGGCCATCAGGGTTGAATCAAGGGCATGCTGGGCCGCCGCGCCCGCAAGGAGCCAGGAATCCAACCATTCGGCAGAACCACGCCCGGCAAATTCCGCCAGTTCCGGGAGTGTCTCCAGGGGAGTTTCCCTGCGTCGGCCAGCCTCGTACCACGCCACGGGCACCGGTTGATAAATGGCGGATTCCACGGTTTCATCGGCCAGCAATGCCGAGACCGGCCGGGACAACGTGGCACGGCCGAACAGGACGACGCGTTCGATCGGGGCGTGCGATGTCCGTCCGAAGTGTTCCAGCAGCAGCCGGTAGGGGCCAATGGCGTTGGGGCCGAAGCGCGCGTTGGATGACGGTTCGGCCAGCAACGGCAACCCATGGGCTCTGGCAAATGCTTCGGCCACGGGACCGGCGTCATGACCGGCCACCACCACCGTCCGACGCTCAGCGAGTTCGCTGGAAGCCGGCGGGAGATCGAGAGTCCGGGGACCGGCGTCGTAATGGAACACGCCCCTGCCCTCCATTGCGGGGAGGGCATCCCCCACCTCCGGTACCAGTGGATCACGGAAGGCAAGGTTTATTTGGACTGGCCCGGGAGGTGTGTCCGCAAGTGCTCCGGTGGCAGCGTAAAGGGCGGTGGCAACAGCCTTTTGGGGGTGGTCCCCTGCCTGGATGTCGACGGCGAACCTCACGTGATCGCCAAAAAGGTCCAGTTGGATGGTGGTTTGGTTGGCCCCGGTTCCGTGAAGTTCCTGGGGCCGGTCAGCGGAAACCACCACCACAGGGACAGCTGAATGGTTGGCTTCCATCACGGCGGGCAGCAGGTTTCCCACTGCTGTGCCGGAGGTGGTCACCACCGCCACGGGCGCCTGGGTGGACAGGGCCAAGCCCAGTGCGGTGAAGCCGGCGTCGCGCTCATCGATCCGGACATGGAGCCGGACGCGGCCCGAGGTTTCTGCTTCGGCCAGGGCATAGGCCATGGGCGCAGACCGTGAACCGGGCGATACCACCACGTGCCGCACACCGCCGTCCAGCAGAGCTGTTACTGCGATCCTCGCAGCGCCGAGGGATGTCAGAGAGTCCTGGGAAGTCACCGTTCCAGTCTATTGGCGCCCCACGGTCCCTCTCTCACATCCCGACGCCCTTCCCCCATCGCTCTCTCACATCCCGACGCCCTTCCCCCATCGCTCTCTCACATCCCCACCCCAAACCACCGTCCCTCTCTCACGTCCCTGCGGTTACTGTTCCTCGACGTCGATCATGACTTCGTTGTGGCGCAAGAACCACGGCTTGAAGGGCGGATCGAAGCGTGCAAATCTGTGTGATCCGTGGGGAATCAGGCCTGCCACCTTCAGCGCCTCATTCAACGCGACGGTGTGGCGCTGGAAGGCCTCGGCCGAACCGTTTCCGGTGAAGCGTGCTACAGCCACCAACGCCGCTGGCACCTCACGGATTTTCACCCTGGGCTCGTCTGGAATGGGTGCCGTTTCTGCTGTCAGTCCGGCTGGCAGGACGAATGCCACCGTGTAGTCGTTGTCTGCACCTCCGCCGGATGGACCGCTCTGGAGGACCGGCGCCGTCATTGACAATTTTTCTGAGGACCCTGATTCCTGTACCACCGGGGCAGTCATGGACAGCTTACGTTGAGCCCTGTTGCTGCCACTGATGTAGTTGAAGAGGTATCGGAAAGCCTCATTGCCTGCGCGATCGAAGCTGGCGTTCACGTGCACTTCGGCAAGAACGTGCTTGGGATATCGGCGCAGTTCAAAGTGGGCATACTGCTGGACCCGGTCATAGGGCTGTTGTTCAGTCATGGTGGGACTGACCCTACGCCTGAGCCGGTCGGCCTACCAGAGTCGTTGAGGGCGGGATGTGAGAGAAGGACCCGGGAAAGAGGGCGGGATGTGAGAGAAGGACCCGGGAAAGAGGGCGGGATGTGAGAGAAGGACCCGGGAAAAAGGGCGGGATGTGAGAGAAGGACCCGGGAAAAAGGGTGGGATGTGAGAGAGGGACAGTGGTGGGTGTTCTCCCGCCCAGGACGGCTGGGCGGGAGAACACTGATCTGGCCGGAGATTCCGGTGCTACTTGCGGAACACCTGCACCACGGCGGGACGCGGTGCGCGGACAGCTCCTGCTGCGGGTGCTGAGCCAGCCGGTACATAATCCGGGAAGAAGGAGTGCGGAGCTTCGAACGTGCCTTCCTCGCCCGGGTGCTGGACGGCTACGAACACTGTGCGCTCGTCGTCGTGCACAATCGGGCCACAGGTTTCGGCGTCACGCGGGACGGCCAGGAACTGTTCCACCTTGCCGCGCTCCGGACCTTCCAGGGTGACTTTGAACAGGCCGTCATTGTAGCCGATGGTGGACGGAGCGCCGTCGGTGGAGATCCACAGGTTTCCTACGGAGTCGAAGGCCACGTTGTCAGGGCACGAGATCGGCGAGACCTTGTCAGCCGGGAATCCTGAGAAGTACGTGGAGGCGTTCTTGGACGAATCGCCAGCAACCAGCAGCAGGGTCCAGTTGAACTTGGTGCCAACCTGGTCCTTGCCTTCGGTGATTTCCACAATGTGGCCGTCACGGTTGAGGGCGCGGGGGTTGACCTCCGTGGCGCCTTCCTTGCCGGCCTTTCCGCGATCCGAGTTGTTGGTGCAGGCGACGTAGACCTTGCCCGTGCGGAGGTTGGGCTGGACGTCCTCGCAGCGGTCCATCTTGGTGGGGCCAACCTTGTCTGCGGCCAGGCGCGTGTAAACCAGGACCTCGGCAACGGACATTCCAGGAACTGCCGAGGCGCCACCAACCACCAGAGGCAACCATTCGCCGGAGCCATCGAAAGCTCCGTCACTGGGAAGCTTGCCGGTGCCGTCGATCTCGGCTGCCGGTGAGTCCCCCGTGAACCGGGCCACGTAAAGGTCACCTTCGGAGAGCAGGTTCATGTTGTTCTTGCGGGCCGCCTTGGAATCCCCGGCCTGGTACTTCCCCTTCGAGACAAACTTGTAGAGGTAATCGAAACGCTCGTCATCTCCCATGTAGGCCACTACCTTGCCGTTGGGAGCAACAATGACGTTGGCGCCCTCGTGCTTGAAACGACCCATGGCGGAGTGCTTCCTGGGCGTCGAGGTGGGGTCGAAGGGGTCGACTTCCACGATCCAGCCAAAGCGGTTGCTCTCGTTGGCGTACCCGGAGTTACGGGTATCAAAGCGCGGCTCGTCCAGCTCCCACTGACGGGTGGTGGGCTTGGCGGAGAGACCGTAGCGCTTGTCGCCGTCGCTGGTTCCCGGGGAGGCAAAGTAGCCGTTGAAGTTTTCTTCGCCGGACAGGATGGTGCCCCACGGTGTAGTGCCGCCGGAGCAGTTACCCAAGGTGCCCTTGATCCAACGGCCGGCGGGGTCGTCAATGGTCTTGACCAAATTGGTGCCGGCGGCGGGACCGGTCAGCTCATACACGGTGTCCGTGAGGAAACGGCGGTTGAGGGCAGCACCCTGGACGTAGCTCCACGGCTTGTTCTTGTTCTTGCGCTCCAGCTCCACCACGGCCAAGCCATGGGCAGCACGGCCGATTGCCCGGGCCTCGGCGGGGTCGAATCCCACGGGCAGCATGATGTTCTCATTGGTGTACTCGTGGTTGGTGAAGAGCACGGCCCGCCGGTCCTTGGAATCAGGGATGGGGAGTATGTCCGTGTAGTCGTTGTTGTAGCCAAACTGGCGGGCTTGGGCAGCAGCCGTCTGCTTATTGAGGTCGAAGGCCGGTGAATCGGCAAACAGGGGGTCGCCCCAACGAATGATGGGGTTCCAGCCGAATCCCTCCGGAACTGTGAAAGCATCCACGGCTGCATCCACGGGCTTGATGGGCGTGAATTTCAGTTTGGCTTTGTCGAAGCCCTTCTTCGCCGCGTCCGACAAACCATTGCCCGGGTCCGCCACTGCTGCGTCGCCGCCGGAAAGGGCGCCACTGAAAACGACGGCGAGCGCGCCTGCAGCGCCAAGTCCCAGTGCTGCGCGGCGGGACATGGCTGTTGAGGCGATGTCGCGGAAGTAGCCGTTGGCGCTGGTGTTGCAGACATCGCCGGAGCAGGCGTTGTCACACTTAAGCGCACAGGTCACGGCGCTGCGCTTGCCCTTGGTGTGCCCAAGCATGGGCAGCAATGGGAATGAGCGTCCGGTGGTTTCAGACATGGGGGGACCTTCCAGAGGGGATACGAGGTTCCCGGTGAGCTTGTCAGCGCAAACCGAATCTGAGAGGACGCCCGGGTTAATCGCGGGTGAACAAACCGTCGGGCTCTCCGTCCAACACGGCGTGCACCCTGCGGAGGCGCTCAAGCCACCAGTCCCGCCGATCGCCGGACGCTGCGTACCGTTCCAGCAGCCCAGCGTCCGCTGCGACGTCCCGCAGCCGGATGGTGCCGTCGTCGGCCACTAGAGGGTCCAGGGTGATGTCCGAGGTGAAGAGCGAAACGGTGCCCAAGCCGCACGCGTAGGGAAGTGAAGGGAGCGCGGCGGCAAGCGCCAGCCCGGCACGGATACCCACGGAGGTGTCCAATGCGGAACTTACGACGGCGGGCAGCCCGGCCTGCTGGACAATCTCCAGTGCGCGCTGCACTCCCCCGAGTGGTGCCACCTTGACGACGATGAGGTCCGCCGCGCCGGCCCTGGCGACGCGGAGGGGATCTGATTCTTTCCGTACGCTCTCATCCGCGGCGATGAGGACGGGTGTGCCGGCTGCTGCGAGGCGGCGGCGGACCTCGGCAAGACCGTCGATGGTTGGTACGGGTTGTTCGGCGTATTCCAGGCCGACGCCGGACAGCGCACCAAGTGCCGTGACTGCGGTGTCGATGTCCCACCCACCGTTGGCGTCAACGCGGATGGCGGCGTCCGGCAACGCTTCACGGACCGCGTTGACGCGGGCAACGTCTTCCGCCAACTCCTGACCGCGTTCGGCCACTTTGATCTTGACGGCATCCACCCGCCCAAACCTTCCCAGCACCTCCGGAACGCGCTCGGCCCCTACAGCCGGAACAGTCGCATTAACAGGGATGCTCTGCCTCAGCGGAGCTGGAAATCCCTTCCACCCGGCCTCTATCGCTGCCGCCAGCCACCGGGACGCCTCATGGTCGCCGTATTCCGGGAAAGGGCAGAACTCGCCCCAGCCGAGCGGACCCCGCAGCAGCAGTGTTTCGCGCTCCATGATGCCGCGGAATTTCACCCTCATGGGCAGCGAAACGACGTGGGCGGAGTCGAGAAGTTCTTCGAGAGCAGGCAGGTGAGCAGGCATATTGTCACTGTACCGGCGGCTCTTCACCCGCAATGCCCACCAGTGAAGCTATGTGGAAAAGTAGTTGCGCACCCTGCCTAAAGCTTGATCAATGGGCTCCCAGGGGAGGACCACAGTGGACTCGTCGATCCCAAGCCCGGCCCAACGGGCCACCAGTAGGATGTCGCCTCCTGCCGCGAGCGGCCAAAGCCAGTATCGGCCTGAACCTTGAACGTGGAAGTCATTGCTGCCGCTTCCCCCGCCACCCAAAACGGTCAGCACCGGCCCTGCGGGATCTTCGCGTGCGGAGGCGTCATGGAAGGTTGCTGCAACTCTGCGGTCATCGGCCAGCTTCACCCCCAGTTCCAGTCCCGATCCAACTCCTGAGAGAGGGCGATTGAAACTTTCTTCCGCGAGTTCCCGCCATTGCCCGTCCGATTCATTGCCCCGGCGAACGGACCACACCAGAGTCAGCAAACACCCCGTGCTGTAAACCTCCAGCGTCTTCACCGCCAGGACAGTGTGTTCACCGCGGTGAAGAAATTCGCCGATGTCCACTGTTCCCGGCAGTTCGTCCGTGGGCGGACCGGACCATGCCGGACGAATCGGTTGCGGCGGGGTGGTCCGGGCTGGGGGCTCCGGGAGGTGTTCGAAGAAGCTCATAGTCAATCCATACACCGCCCCGCCGCGTCATGGGAGTCCCGCCTGACAAGAGAGAGCCAGCAACCGCGATATTCTCGAAGTCACGACTCAATGTGGGGACATCATGACTCAATCAACGCCCGGTTCTGCAACACCTCCCGGCTGGTACCCGGACCCTTCAGACGCACGGTTTGTCCGCTGGTGGGATGGTACCTCCTGGACTGCCCATCAATCTCCGCGCGCCATGCAGTACCAGGCGCCCGTCCTTCCGCGGCGCCGCGAGATCAGTGAGCAGACGCCGGTGTACAACGCGTTCATCTGGGCCATCACGTTGCTGCCCTTGGTATCGGTAATTTTCATGCTGAGCTGGCAGCCTGAATTCCGCATGATGACCACCCGGCAGGGTGTCCGGACAATTGATCCGTTCTCCATCTACACCCCCGCATACTTCCTGCTGATCGGGTCCAGCTTTGTGGCTTATGGATTGTCGGTGTTCTTCGCTTTCCTGGACCGTCAGCGCCTGCTGAAGGCCGGCGTCGAACGTCCTTTCCACTGGGCCTGGACGTTCCTCAACTCAGCGGTCTACATCATTGGCCGTTCCGTGGTTGTCAATAAGGTGGCCCCAAAGCGTGGGCTGTGGCCCATCTGGGTGACTATCGCGCTGGTGATCCTCAGCATTGTGGTGGCGGGAATCTGGAGCACCAACATGATGCAATCCATGTACAACCAGCTGGGTTACTCGGTCAACGCGTGACAGCAGCACCTGGCTGGTATCCGCCGTAGGTAACGCCACGGCCCATGTTGGCCGAAGAACAGGCAGTTGGCAACGCGTTCATCTGGCTGCTCTCTTGCCTCCCGTTTGGTGTGGGCATCCTGATGCTGACGTGGAACCCGGAAGTTCACACATATATTGCCAGCACCGGCTACCTGTCCATCGATCGCACCTACATCTTCACTGCAAGCTATTTCGCGACCGTGATCGGCTTGCTCCTCACGTACGGCGCAACTGTGGTCCTCGCTGTGTTCGATTACAGGTGGCTCTCCCGCAAAGGCGTCGTGCGTCCCTTCAGCTGGGCTTGGTCGTTCGCCGGCGGAGTGCCTTATGTCATTGGTCGAGCAGTGATAATTCACAAGGTTGCCCCACGGAGAGGGCTGTGGCCCATCGCGGTCATCGTTTCCGGCTGGGGCCTTTACTTTGTGGCCGGGTTCGCCAAAATGCTGCCCTTCATGCAATCGGTGTTCTACGAACTGGGATACTGAACCCCACGCCCTCACACGCGTTAGGTAGACTGCAGGGAACCACGCACGGAAGGGCGTTCCCATGAACCGCAAGGCCACCGCACTGGACGTCGCCAAGAGGGCAGGCGTCTCAAGGAGCGCGGTCTCCCTGGTTCTGAACGGCCGGGGCGATGGGAACGTGGCCAAGGAAAGCCAGGACCGGATCCGCCAGGCTGCCGAGGAACTGAAGTACACGCCGAACGCGATCGCCCTGAGCCTCCGGAACCAGCGATCCCGCGTGATCGGCATTCTCTCGGACGAAGTTGTGGTGAGCCCGTTCGACGGCAACATCATCGGCGGCGCTGACGACGTTGCCCGGAGCCGCGGATTCGTCACCGTTGTCATGGACACTGAGCGCGATACGTCCAGGGATGCGAGCGCCATTGAGACCCTGCTGGACCGGCAGGTTGATGGCCTCATGTATGTGACCGTGGGCCTGAAGCCGCTTGCCGTGCCGCCGGGGATGTTTCGGGTTCCGTCCGTCCTGGCCAATTGCTATGACGAACACCCTCAGCCCCAGCTGCACCATGTCATTCCGGATGAGGTGGCCGGAGGCCGGGAAGCCACCGAACATTTGTTGCAGTTGGGCCACACGGACATCGCGCTGCTGGCAGGTTCCGTGGAGTCGCCTGCCGCTCCCCTGCGCGTCCAGGGCTACCGGGAGGCGTACCTCGGAGCCGGACTTACCGTCAATGAGGGCCGCATTTTCATGGCCGGGTGGGACATCGACGCCGGCTTCCACGGTGCCATGAAACTGCTCGACGGCGTTTCCCCGGCTGACCGGCCCACCGCCATCATGTGCGCCAACGATCGCTTGGCCATCGGCGTGACCCTGGCAGCCGCCCGCCTGGGACTCAGCATCCCGCAAGATCTGTCCGTGATGGGTTATGACAATGAGGCCAGGATTGCGGACACCATGGTCCCCGCCCTCACCACCATGGCCTTGCCTTTGCGCGAGATTGGCCGGGCCGCAATGACCACGCTCCTTGACGCGATCGAGAACGGGACGGGAGCGGAGGGAACCACCATGGAAACGATGGTCCCCTGCCGCCTTGTCACCCGGGACTCCACCGGCCCCGTACCCAGATAGCCCGCGAATGCGTCGTCAACCCGCTCACACGTTGCGGGCCAGCAACGGCATAGCTGGCCAGCAACGGTATAGCGGGCCAGCAACGGTACGGCGGCCCAACAGACGTACGACGCCGGCCTGCCGCCTACTCGGGCAGCGTCAACTCCCAGACGTCGGCAGTCGCGGTAGCGGGCAGGGTGAGCTGCCATTCCTCCCCCGGAGCCGGGTAGGCACGCACAGTGGTGGCAACAGAGCCCGTCCGGTAGACCTCCACCAGTGAGGTATCGATGAAGATGCGGAGTTCTTCCCCGTCAACGATTGACCCGGCGTAGACCACCTGCCCGCCGGACCCCAGGGTGAGTTCCACAGGACCGGAACCGGATACCAGCACCTCTGCAAAAGCCGGTACGGCCACGGCTCCCCCGGCCGCGGAAGCGACGAGAGGGCCCCTGTATGCGGACACTTCGGGAGCGGGAGCAACCACCAATTCCCCGGAGGCCACAGACAAAACGCGAGGATGCGTCAGCACACCCGACCACCCGGCGTCGTCGATTTCCTGCTGGGACCGGCCCCGCCGGCCGTCCCGTCCGGGGCCTTCGTTGGCCCAACCCCACAGCAGCGCCGCAGGCGAAGAAGCAGGCCCAGAAGAAGGCGCAGAACCGTGGGCGATCTGGACAATCTGGGGTGCGTAGAAGTCGCGGCCCAGGTCTGACCTGCCGCCAGCGGACGGGGTGAACACGGGGAGCCCGGAGGTAGGGTCGGCCGTCAGGGAACCGATCAGGTGCCCCACCCCATTGGCGTGCTCGTGGTCGTCTCCGGAGAGCCACAGGGAGAACATCATGACCCACGTTGACTCACCGGAGGTGTTTGGGACCTGCACCAGCTGCGGGCATTCCCAAATCTCGGCGGGTGTGTGGACAGCGGCTACGGGGTCGGCGCTGGTCAGCCAAATACCGTGGTACTCCCACGCGTCCATGTCAGACACCGTGTACAGCAGCAGTGCAGCCCGGCCATCGGAGAGCCCGGCGCCCTGCATGGCATAGCGCACACCCTCAAACATGAAGATGAAGGGATCCCGTACTGCGGTGACCAAGGGATCTGCCGGCATGGAGGCGGCAACGTGCCCGTCCTGCTCCCAGGACACCAAGTCGGCGGACCCGCGGGCGATCACTACCTGCGAGTGGCCTCCGTGATCCTTGATGCCGGAGTAGGCAGCGGTGGGTACGCCACCGTCCAGCGTGACCACGCCCGTCCAGCATCCGGCGGAGTCGGGCCCGCCCTGCTGTGGGACCAGTGCCACCGGATGTTCTTCCCACCGGACCAGGTCCGGCGAGCTCACATGGCCCCACTGGATCTGGTGGTGCCGCGCGGACAGTGGGTTGTATTGGAAGAACACGTGGTACTGCCCGTTGATGTAGCTGACCCCGTTGGGATCGTTGATCCAGCCTTGCGCGGGCCTGGGGTGGAACCGCGGGAATGCCGGGTCAGGGTGCGTGGCAGCGGCGGCCAGGGCGGAAGATACTGCAAGGTCCGTCAAGAGAAATGCCTTTCAAAGAGGAGAAGGGAACTACTTGCCCGTGCCGGCGGTGAGCCCGTCCTGCAGCGCGCGCTGGCCGAACATGAACACCACCAGCGCGGGAATCATGGAGAGGACAACACCGGCAAGCACCACGGAGATGCTTCCTGTGCCCAAGTTGCCTTGGAGGGACACCAGCCCCAGCGGGAGGGTGAAGTTCTGCTCGGAGATGGTCATGATGAGCGGCCTGAAGAATTCGTTCCAGTGGAAGTTGAACGCCAGAATCCCAACAATCGCCAACCCCGGTACGGCCAGCGGCGCATACACGGACCGGAACGTCCGCCACGGTGAGGCGCCATCGATGGCTGCCGCTTCAGCGAGCTCACCGGGCAACCCCAGGAAGTACTGCCGCATCAGGAAGGTGCCGAACGCCGTCGGGATGGCCGGAATGATCAACGCGAGCAGCGTGTCAGAAAGCCCCACGCCGCGGATGAGCATGAACACGGGCACGATCGTCACCTGGGCAGGCACCATCATGGTGGCCAGCACGATCGAGAACAGCGCACCGCGCCCCCGGAAACGCAGGTGGGCGAAGGCGTAACCCGCCAGTGCTGCCGTGACCATCTGCCCTACGGCGATCAGGCCGGTGACCAGGGCGCTGTTAAGCACCAGGAGCACGATGTTGAGCTGCTTGAATACCTGCGCGTAGGAGGTGAAATCGGGGTTGAGCGGCAGGAACGCCGGCGGCAGTTGAAATGATTCCGACGGCGGCCGCAGCGATGTTGACAGCGTCCACAGAACGGGACCCAGGACAAAGACGGACGCGATCAGCAGGACGATGACGCGGACGGCCACTGACCAGTCGCGCTTCTTCCGTGGGCGGACAGGAGCTGGAGCCTCAGTGCGGTCTGAAATGGTGGTCATGGCGGGCCTCACTGGTAGAAGACGAATCGTTTGCTGAGCCGGAACTGCGCGGCAGTGATGGCCATGATGATCAGTGTCAGGATCACGCCGATCGCGGAAGCCTGGCCGAATTCGAGGCGTTGGAATGCGGACTCGAAGATGACCATCACTGCTGTGCGGGTGGAGTCACCTGGCCCGCCACGGGTCAGGACGTACGGCTGATCGAACACTTGGAGCGCGTTGATGATGGCCATCACCGAGGCCACCAAGGTGGTGGGGCTGAGCAGGGGCAGCGTCACGAACCAATGCTTGCGCCAGCCGGTGGCGCCATCAATGGACGCTGCCTCGTACGTTTCCACCGGGATGGAGGCCAAACCGCCAATGAACAGCAGGAACGAGAATCCGAAGTTCTGCCACACATACACAAGAATCACGACGGCGGCAGACCCGGTTGGCGTGGTCAGCCACGGTACCGCTGGGATGCCAATGAGGGACAGCAACCAGTTCACTACGCCGAACTGTTCGTTGAAGAGGTAACGCATGAAAATCGACACTGAGGCTGCGGAGAGAATCAGCGGGAAGAAGAAAGCGGAGCGGAAGAACACCCGCAGCCAGGCCGGGAGCTTCTCCTGCACCATGATCGCCAAACCCAGTGCCAGGCCCAACTGCAAGGCCACCGCGATGATCACAAACACGATGGTGTTCAGGAAGGAAACCCGGACGGTGGGGTCCTGCACCACTTCTGCGAAGTTGTCGAAACCCACGAACGTGGGCGCGGAGATGATGTCCCACCTGAAGAACGCCAGCGCAATCGAGGCGACGATCGGCAGCAGGGTGAAGATGCCCATCCCTGCGATGGTGGGAGCCAGGAAGGCCCAGGGCAGCCACCGCTGTTGCACGCGGCCCCGCTTTGTGGGCTGGGATTCCCGCTTGTGGGACGGCTTGGCTCCCGCGCCGGTGGGCGTGCTGGTTGCGGTGCTCATGGCTGCCTCCTCAGGGCAAGTTCGAGGTCGCGCTGCATGGAGCTGAGGGCATCTTTGAGTTGGCGCTCATCACCGCTGACAGCCAGGGATACGTTTTTCATGAGGGCGGTCTCGACGGCGGCCTGCTGGGGTGGCGCTGGAATGGGACCTGTGGTGGGGAACCTGTCCAGGGTGTCGTAGAAGACCTTCCAGTGACGCGGGCCGGTGCCTGCGTAGAGCTGCTCGTTCACCATGGAACGGCGGGCAGGTGTTGTGTTGGGCGTGGGGAACACAATCTGCATCGCCTCGAGGCTGGAGCTGAACTTCACCCATTCCCAGGCGGCGTCTTTGTCCTTGGCTGTCCTCATGATGGCGTATCCCGCCGTGCCGAACTGGTGGCGTTGGCTGCGCCATTTGGGGAAGAACTGGACGTCGAACCCATCCTCGGTCATCCCGGTTTCATGGAGGCCTTGCACCCAGTAGCCGCCGGCCGGCGTCGTACCTATCCTGTTGGAGGCGAAGAGGCCAATCAGTGAGCTTCCGCCGCCTTCCTCGGGCCGGACTCCCAAGCCATCTTTGACGAGGCCGCGGAGGTAATCGAAGGATTCGAAGACCCGGGGGTCATCAGCGTTGGGTTCCAGCCACTGGTAGCCGCCGGAGCGGAGGCTGCGGGAGGGATCGTTGGCGTAGAAGTTGTCCCACAGCCAGTTGCCACCGGGCGACTTTGTTTCCTTGAGGAAGCTGGTGTCGTTGGCGTAGAGCCACGGCACCACTCCCCCGAACAGTCGGTTGGTCCAGTAGTACGGCGTGAAGTCCTTGGGGTTGGATTTCTTCATGGCCGCCAAGGTGGCGCGAAAATCTGTGTGGGTCCAATCGTCGGCGGGCCGTTCCAGGCCGGCCTTACTGAGCGCAGTGGTGTTGTAATACATGTTGGCCGCGTTCCAGTCGATGGGCAGCTGAAACAGGCTTCCCTTGTACATGAAGGCCTCCACCAGGCTGGGGTGGACGTCTTCGAAATACTCCTTCATATCCGCTGCATCGCGGCGAAGGTACTCATCCAAAGGGTGGGCCAGCTTTTCGGCGAACAGCTGGGCGCCTTCCGTTGCCACGTAGACCACGTCCGGCGGGGTTCCGGCGGCCACCATGGTGAGGATCTTGGTGAAGAAGTCCTTCCAATCGACGGCTTGGATCGCCTGGACCTTCACTTTAATGTCCGGGTGGACTTTGGAGAAAGCGTCAATGACCTTTTGACGGGCCGCGGCGTCCGTTGCCGTGCCCATGATGGCGATGCTGAGGCTGCTGTCTCCCCGGCCTGGAATGTCTGTTCCGGTTAAGCGCGGCCACGACGCCGCGGTTACTCCAACGATTCCGGCACCGAGGGCTGTGAGGGCTGTTCTGCGTGTGAATTGTCGCAAAGCCCCATTGGTTCCCGGCATGTAGATTTCCTTCCCTAACACGTGTTAGGAAGCGTACGCTCGTCGCCTAACACGTGTCAAGCGTCACAGGATTGTTGCGGGGAGCTCACCATCGCCGCCGCGTCGCGCGGACTTCACATGAGCTGTTCAGCGAATTGTGGCAATCTTGTCTGAATGAGTTCCCAGCAAATCCGCACCAGCGGAAGGTCGAGCAGACGGCCACTCCAGGGACGCGGGCCAAGCGTCGGCACCAGCATCCTGTTTGCCCTGACCACCATCGCCTGCGCCGTGGGGCTTGCCGGCACCTACTACTTCTTCGTCCGGACAACGGCCGGCCAATTCATTGACGAGTCCGCGCTGGTGGAAGCCACGGAACTGGGCGGGACGGCAGGCCGAGCCTCCACCAGCCTCCTGGATATGCTCCCCATGCTGTGCCTGGTGATCTCATCAGTAGTGGTTCTCTTTGTGACGGTGGCGCGCCGGCGGTGGAAAGCCGCCGGAATCGCCGTTGCGGCCTGCATTGCCGCCAACGTGGCCACCCAGATCCTCAAATTCCTCATCCCGGACCGACCGGATCGCGGGGTGCAGACACTGGAACTCAACTCCCTCCCCTCGGGACACACCACCCTGGCCGCATCCGCCGCCGCCGCGGTGTTCCTCATGGTCTCGCCCAGGTGGCGCCCCTTGGCCGGTTTCCTCGGCAGCACTTTTGCCGTGGCCACCGGCGTCTCCACCCTGATCAACCAATGGCACCGACCTGCCGACGTCGTTGCCGCCTTCCTCTTGGTGGGCGCCTTCATGCTTCCCGCGGGATGGCTCATCCTCAGGACCGGCAGCAGCTGGAATGTGTGGAAGGGATACGGCGAGCACTGGGCAGCATCAAGACTGTGGGTATGGCTCACCATCGCCGCATTGCTTGCGGCCGGCGTGGTGGCCGCGTACTCATTGCTTCAAGTACCGGGCCTTAGCACCGACAGCACCGTGGATTACTTCTGGGCCGGAACCGCATTCATTGTGATGGCCGGATATCTTTCGGCGCTGGGCGGCACGTGGCTGTTCGGGTTGGCGGCGCGGAAGGCCTAGCTCCGCCCTCCGCGGCCCCGGGCCTGGCCCTGAATAAAAACTTGGTCATCGGCGGTGAGCGCCGTGCCGCCATGGATATCCACAGCCCCGTTCTCCCCCGTTTCCCCGTTGACTATTGCCGTCATGGTCCGCGGCACAATCATGCTTCCCGGGTTGTCCATGAGCCACTGCTGCGTGTCCGGTGAAAGTTGGGTCCAAAATTCCCTGATGTGCATGATAATCAGCGCTGCCGTTCTTTGTTGGAGGGCTTAGAGGACTCCCACAATGCGCTGCAACAAACTCTCGGGGCTTGGTACGGGGTCCTCTTCGTTCAGACTACGCCCGGCCACCGCCATTCCCACCCGGAATCCCAAACCTTTCCGGGGATGACGTCGACGCCGCACCATGCCTTGCGCTAAAGTTAGTCCAATCGATGGATAAACAGTGCAATCCCAGGAGTACCCATGTCTTCCACCCTTGGCTCCAGCACCACCCACCCGGCGCTCAACGGCTCCGGTCCTGCCACCCGCGATCTGGTGGTGGACTTCATTCGTGTTGCCTGCATGTTTGCCGTTGTCGCCGTCCACTTGCTCATGATGGGCATCAGCGTGGACCGGGCCGGGATAGGCGTGGGTAACCCACTGACCTCCCTGAGCTGGTTCGCGCAGGGAACCTGGTTTGGCCAAGTCATGCCGTTGTTCTTTGTTGTGGGTGGCTTCGCATCCATCACGTCCTGGCGCAGCCTCCGGCGCAAGGGCGGGGACGCCGGGGACTACCTCCGCAACCGGGTCCTGCGCCTGGTCCGGCCCACAGTCGCCTTGTACGCGTTCCTTGCTGCAGCGTTGTGGATTGCGACGGCGGCCGGCGTCCCGGGTGATCTGCTGTCAGTGATCGCTGTTGGCGCCGGAGTTCAGCTTTGGTTCCTGGCTGCCTACCTGATCTGCCAAGCGATGGTTCCGCTCATGGCCAGGTTTCACGAGCAGGCACCCTACCGCACGCTCGCAGCGTTGGCCGCGGGCGCCGTCGTCGTGGATGTTGTGCGTTTGGGGCTGGAGCAGAACCCGTGGGGGTTCGATTCGAACCCCATCGGGCTGCTGAACATGGTGTTCGTGTGGGGCATGCTGCAGCAGCTGGGTTTCCTGTACGCAGATGGGTTCTTTGACCGTTTTGCGCGGTGGCACCTGGTCCTTGCCGCCATTGCCTGCTACGTGGCGATGATCCCGCTGACCCACGCCGGCCCGTACCCGGTGGACATGCTGACCAACCAGAATCCGCCCATGTTCCCGCTGATCCTGGTGGGCCTGGCCCATGTGCTGCTGGTCAAGGCTGTATACCCGGTCCTGCAGCGATTCGTCCAGGTCGGCTGGGTTCAGAAGGTGATGTTCGTGGTGGGCAGCCGGGCCATGACCATCTACCTGTGGCACCTGCCCCTGATCATCGCCATGTTCGGCATTGCGCTGGTACTCCGGCTGCCGTTCCCGGAACCCGCCAGCGCCGAATGGTGGCTGACCCGTCCGTTGTTCTACGTGGCAGCCTGGGCCTTGGTGCTGCTGGTATCAACACCCCTGGTTCGGCTGGAACTGGCCACCACGGCCTTGGCTCCCGGCGCTCCGAGGCCGGCCATGTGGCGCATCGCTGCCGGTACCGTGCTGGCCGTCATTCCCCCATTTGTGGTGATGCGGAGCGGGCTGGATACCGCGAACGCCACGTGGGGCCTGGTTCTCTTGGTGGCGGCTGTGGCACTGGTGACCGGCAGAGTAACAGGGCGGACGTGGAAGACGCCGCGGACGCTGGCTTAGCCCGCCGGGGCGGGCGCGGTGTCCATGACTCGACGCCGGACGTCCTGGCGTGTGGTTGCCGTCTGGAAGCCAGCGGCAGCCAGTCCGGCGGCCCAGTCTCCGTTGCATGCCCCCAAGGCTTCAAAACACTCCCGGAGAAGCTCCTTGGGAGGTGGGATATGCCCATCACCACTGTCCGGACCCCACCGGTCCATCAGCATGTACAGGTCCGGAGAATCCCCAATTGCGTCAACGAACGGCAGTTGGTGGTTCTGGATGTGGAACCAGTCCTTGGCGTTCTGAATAAGCGCAACAGTGTGGTCAAAACCCGCCGAATACGCCGGAATCAGATCGTGGGCAACGGATGACGGCAAGCGGGAGATGTCGTTGCCCTCGATGTCCCAAGCGTGGGTGAGGTAGCGTTCCACTGCCCCCGGATAGAACTTGGATATGGATGTCTGCGGATTCACCGCCAACGCCAAGGACGTCGGGAAGAACCTCGAGAGGGCCAGGCTTGCGTAACCTCCGGCAGAACTGCCAAAGAACACCACGTTGTAACCCCCGGTTTCGCGGACAATCCTGCGAATCACATCTGCCAGGATCTCCTGCAAATCCGGTTGATCCAGGGAGCCCGCGTACCAACCGATATTGAAGTCCCTCGACTTCCGGAGGCTCGGGTCAGAGATGAAGATCCTGTTGACCGGCAAGCCAGCCGTGACGCCTTGCCCCAGGAACCACGGCAGCCGGACGTCCTTTTCTGCCGCACCGTGGAAGCACACCAAGGTGGTGTTCGAGCCTGCTGGGACGTTAAGGATCTCCAGCGGCAAACCGTTGTGCTGGATATCAATCCGCCCCTCAGGTACCTCCATTGCCCCAAGGAAGGAACCCAAGTCCGGGTACTTTGAGGGCGTGGGCGCTTCAGCTGCTGGGTTATCTGGCACCCCGGTAGTCTAGCCGCGGCAACAGTCCGGCCCGGAATGCTACCCCAGCAGATGGAACCTAATAGTTCCGCCGGTGCTTCAACCGCGGAATGGAAACGGCGAACACAACGGCTGCCGCGAAGCCCAGGACACCTATGGCCCAGATACCGGCGGACAGGGAGACCGCTGCCGTCAATCCTGACAAAAGCACCGGCCCGCCCGTGGCCCCGGAATCAGCGATAAACCGCCAGATTCCCAGGAAATGGCTCCTTCCGTTGTCCGGTGAGAAGTCCGCCCCCAGCGTCATGATGAGCCCGGAGCTGATGCCGTTGCCGAAACCGATCAGCAAAGCCGCCAACAGCAGTGAGGTGAATCCACCGGTGAAGGGTATAAGCAACAGAGCCGTGCCCATGATCACAGTGGATGGAATCGCCACCCATTGCCGCCCCTTCCGGTCCATCAACTTACCGGCAGGGTAAAACACCAGCATGTCTATTGCTCCGGACAGGCCGAACAGCAGGGAGGCATGCGTGGCATCCAAGCCCACTTGATCAGCCCACAGTGGGATAACCACTTGGCGTGAAGCACGCAGCGCACTCAAAAGCAGGATGCCGAACCCCACCGTCAAGAAGATTCCGGCATGCGAAGCCGCCACGGTCCGCAAAGTAGACGCCGGCGGACGCAGCCCGCTGTCGCCCGACTCCGGCACCACGAGGTCCGGAATAGTGAGGGACAAGGCGGCGGCCGCCATCATTCCGGCGAACCCCACCCAGTACGCTCCACTGATTCCGGCGAACTGCATCACAGCGGCACCCACGAACGGCCCAATGAAAATGCCGATCCGGGTCACGCCGCCCAGGGTGGACAGCGCCCTGGCCCTGAAGACCACCGGCACGGCTTCGGTGAGAAACTTCTGCCGGGCCAGGTTGAAGACGCTGGCGGACATTCCCACCAGGGTCATGGACGCAGCCAGCAGCCACAGCCCGTTCTCCATGTGCGGTGCGAAGGTCGCAGCACCCAAGGCAATCGCCCCCAGGGCTCCGGCCCCCACAATGGACCACCGCTCCCCGAACTTCTCCGTAATGATTGATGCCGGGATGTTGAATATCCAGGAACCAAGTCCGATCAGAGTAACGATGAGCGCCGAGACAGCCACGGAGGCGCCGAGGTCCCGGGCGGAAAGCGCAATCACCGGAAGGACAGCACCTTCACCGATACAGAACAGCAGCGCCGGCCCGAAGGCGGGGAGAGCTATGCTGCGGAGGCTGAAATCGGTGTCTACTTTGGTGTTTGTCATCCCGTTCATCATATGACTGACATTTTCCGGGGACCTGCCGCATTGCGTTTTGCAATGACTGCCAGATGTTGCGGCCCCGGACGGAGCCGCAACATCCGGTGATCAGAAGTGCCTAACGGCGGCTGGTTGCCGCCTTGCGGCGTCCAAGGGTTGTCAAGAGCAATCCCATGAGCATCATGGCCCCGGCAAGGAAGACGAACACCGGGTTCAGGCCTGTGCTGGCTAATGCTGCGGGACTTCCGACGGCGGCTGTGGCCGCTGCTGCAGCTGCGCCTTGGGCGCCACTCGCCGTGCCGGTGGGAGCACTCCTGGTCACCAGCGCGGCGGTAGTGATCCCGGTGGTCGGCGTCGCCGTGTCAGTGACGGTGGTGGGCGGAGCGACTACCGGCGGGTTCACCACAGGAGGCGTAACCACCGGCGGGTTCACCACAGGAGGCGTAACCACCGGCGGGTTCACTACCGGAGGCGTAACCACCGGCGGGTTCACCACAGGCGGATTCACCACCGGAGGCGTAACCACAGGAGGCGTAACCACCGGCGGATGCACGGTGCTGGTGGATTCTCCGCCAATGCCTACCGACGTTGCCCCGGTGGAGATGGGGACCGTGATAGGGAGGACCACCTGGGTACCGGAGAGGACTCCGCCATTACCCGATGTTGTAGCGCCGTTGGTTGCCCCCGCCGGGGCCGGGGTGGATGGAAGAGCAGACGTGGACGTGGCGCTTGAGTCGCCCAAGACACCCACAGCAGTGGCTCCGAGGTTAACAGGGACCGAAATCGGAGCCACTACCTGAGCGCCGGACGCGATACTCTCTCCCCCCGACGTGGTTGCCTGACCCGGGACCGCCGCTGGCACTGACGGTGCTGGGACAGGAGCTGCTGGTGTCGACGGCGCGGACACGGACGACGCTGAGGAATTCCCCAGTACGCCCACCGAGGTTGCACCCAGCGTGATGGGAACCGTCACCGGTGCAATCACTTGGGTTCCCGAACCGATGCCACCGTTGCCGTTGGTGGTGCTCGCCGGCGTCGAACTTGGTGACGGTGGCGCGGCGGGTGGGGCTGAGCTCCTCGCAGTGGAACCCCCCAGCAGACCCACTGACGACGAGCCCAGGTTTATGGGCACCGTGATCGGGGCGACAATTTGCGTTCCCGAGCCGATGCTGTTGGATCCACTGGTGCTGGCGGCAGGGACGGTAGGGCTGCTTCCCGTACCTGCGGAGTGCGCCCCGCCGGATGCAGTGGATGAAGAGTTGCCAAGAATTCCCAGAGACGTGGCATTGAGGTTGATGGGCGCTGAAACCGGCGCCACAACCTGGGTTCCTGAAAGAATCCCGTCCTTGCCACTGGTGGTGTCTGCGGCGTTGGCCGCGGTCGCGCTGAGGACAATCATGCCCCCGGCAAAGCATGTGCCCAGCAGGCACTTGCGAAGAGTGGTGTTCATGGTGATCTACTCCTGAAGGTTCAGTTTCCTGGGACGTCCCGGGGCGGGATGGTCCGTTGGACCGTCTGCCGCGATGGTTCAGCGGCGCGGAGGGGAAACTAGTCAGGAGAGGAACCGGGGTCGAAGCTGACCGGCTTGGGATGTTGTTCATTCTCGGCTGCAGCCAAGCCTGAAAGTGAATTGTTGGGAAAAACCAGGGCGCCGTTCAGTATTGCTGCGGCAGAGCTGGGCGGACCATTATGGGAGTTGCCGGATCCTGCACCGGTGGCGGCGGCAGGTACTGCCTCAAGGTCCGCAGGAAATTCCATTGGATTCTCTGTATTCGAAGCAGTGTGCTCTGCTGGGGGTATTTTGATCTCCCGCAAATCCAGAATCCTGCCAATTACAGGGGTGTCTTGGTTTGCGGAAACTGCGTTCGAAATGGACGGATTGTCTATTTTCAGCGGTGCGCCGGCGGACAAAAGTAATTGCCCGCTGGCGGAAGCGATTCCACTATCGACGTCGTTCCCATCAGGGTTTTCCCGGCCGGCTGTCAAGCCAGGCGGCACTACGGCGATATCGGGCATGAGCTGCACTCCGCCTTCGCCGGGCACTGTTGGCTGGGGCGCGATAGGAAGTGCGGGTTCTGCTGGGAGCACCACCGGCGCAGCTGGCAGAATTACAGTGTCCACTGCATCCACAACTGGCTGAAGAATCGGCGCAGTTGCCTGGTTAATGGGTGGCACCACCACCTCAATTAATTCGTCTGCTTTCCCCGTGACAGGCACCACTGCGGCCTCAACAACCTGTCCTTTGGTGCCCACCGGAAGCGCAGTGTTGACCACGGGCAGGCCCCCGATGATGCCATCCACAGCATGACCAGCCTCCTGGACCACTGGGGTGACGGCTGGCAGCGGGATCTTGACCGGACTGGTGGGTGCCAGCGCTGCAATCGGCGCTGGCAGCGAAGTCTTTGGCACGGGGACCGAGAGGCTCACTGTGGAATTCACCGTGGTTGGGGTGGTGTTCACTGCCCCGTCATCGGCACTTGCCGCGGTAGCCGAGAGGGTGAGCCAGAATACCGTTCCAGCACCCGCGACCATGACAGAGCGGAGAATGCCGGCAGCACGCGGGAACACGCGTGAAACCCCCATCTCGGACACCCCCAGGTAGTCGCGAACCAACGGTCGCCACCATCCTAAAACGCTGCCATCGAATTAGTCCATGGCTGGAAGTAAAGAAATTTCAAAACCCTATGAAAATCAGCCGCAGGTGGAGACAGAATTTTCAGAATCTCTTGTTCTGGCGCAATTCAGGGCGGTACCGTTGGCGCAATCGTAAGCAACTTACGGGATCGTGTACATCATTCTGGGGAGAAATACATGAAACGTTCGCATGTTGCCATATTGGGGGCACTCACACTCACGCTAGCAGGACCGGCAATGCCGGCGGTCGCAGCAACCACACCAGCCCAAGTCACAACGGGGTTCTCCGGATCTGCCTATGGGTCGTACATTTTCAATACCGACAAGACTCTGACCTCTGGTCCAACCGCCAGCTCCAGCATCAGTTGCACGGGTGCCACCGGGAAATCTTCCTCTAACACCGCCGCGGCATTGACTGTTCCCGCTGTAGGCAATGTAGGAGCGGCCACGACGAGTTCCAAGACACTGCTCACGACAACGGGCAAACGGATTGAAAGCCGCTCAACGATTGCGGGGACCAACCTGCTTGGTGGGCTGATTACCGCTGGCGCCATTACGTCCGAAAGCACCGCTGAAAAGGACACCACTGGAGCCAATGTCGGAACAAACAAGACAACCATCGCCGATCTGAAGGTTCTGGGCGTCGGGGTAAACGCCAACCCTGGCGCCAACACGGTGTTGGACCTGTCGGTGCCGCTGGTCGGCACAGTCGGGAAAGTCACCCTGAACGGGCAGGAAAAACGCTTAGTTAACGGCGTTTTCCAGGTATCCACAACTGCCCTTCGAGTGGAAGTCCTGAAGGTCGGGCTGCCTGGCATCAAGGCCGGGACTGACATTAGCCTTGGGGTCACTACTGCAAACCTGACAGCCCCCCAATCAGGCTATTTCACCGGTGGCGGGTTCAGCACTAAAGCATCACTTGCCAACGGACTCATCAACTCCGGACCGACAGCGCTCGCATACACTCGCTGCGGCGCCGGCACCACTTCCGCAAAGGTAGCTGGGCTCAACATCCCAGGTCTTGCAACCGCAGGAGCGGCATCCACAACGACAACTGGCGTTTTGACCCCCCAAGCCAAGAGTTCAGTTACGAACAATATCGCTGGACTGAATGTGCTGAATGGTCTCATTCAAGTCGATGCCATCAAGGCGGAGACGAGCGCTACCCTGCCAGCTGGGGCAACGGCAGCGACGCTGACGGATACCTCAACGTTCACCAATCTACGAATTGCGGGACTGCCCGCGATTAACGCCTCAGTCGCCCCCAACACAGTGGTACAAGTAGCGGGTTTGGGACGAGTTACTCTTCACAAAGTCACCAGGTCTTCGAACGCAATTGTGGTGACCATGATTGAGGTAGTGCTCAACCAGCCGATCGGCGCTTTGCCCACCGGATCCACAATTCAGATCGGATACTCGAACTCAGGCGTCGGCCTCTAGGGGCTGGCCCATGAGAATCAGTTCACCATAGCGAGACCTCAAACATAGTCGGTCCGCCCCCTGATCAGGTGGCGGACCGACTCTTTGTAGTCTGCGGATACTCGAACCATCAACTCAGGACGGGTAGGGGCCCGTCTTGCCAGGGCCGAAATCCGGAGCACCCAGAGATCCCTTGCTTTGCGCGTTTGTCTCCTGCAGCCGCTTGATGAACCAGCGGGACTGCTCCGGGCCATACGGCAGCACTGGAATAGCCTTGGTTGCGTCAGCTGGCATATCCCGGATTGATTGGGTTGCCTGCCGGACAGCGGTGCTCATGGTGTTGGCCATGGTTTTCACAAACTGATCGCTGGCGGGTTCACCGTGGCCCGGTACCAGGTGCTCATACCTGTGCCGAAGCGCAGAAATGTGCCGCAGCGCGTCAGCCCACTCTTCGGGGTACGAGTCCTCGAAGGACGGATGCGCACCCTGCTCCACCAGATCGCCCACGTAGAGCGTGGAGCTGGTCCCCACCAGCAGGTCGCCGTCCGTGTGGGCCCGGCCCAGGTAGAACAGGGTTGCGGTTACTCCGCCGAGGTCCACCAGCACGGGCTGATCATGTACCAGCGCGTTAGGTACCACTACCTCAACGGAGTCGCCTTCTGCCGCGGCCATCTCTGGTTCGATGGTGGCCACAAACCGTCGCTGGTTATCGGCGTCCTTCTCGATGGCCGCAGCACAGTTGGCGTGCGCCCAGAACTCCGTGACGCCGTCTTCGGCAAAAACCGCATTGCCGAAGAAGTGATCGTAGTGGGCGTGCGTGTTGACTACCACCAACGGCAGTTGGGTCTTTTCGCGGACTGCTGCCAGAATCTCCCGGCCCTGTCGTGGGCCGCAGCCAGTGTCGATGACCATGGCGAGTTCTGAGCCCACCACCAGGCCGGTGTTCAGTAACGACCCCTCGGTTTTCAGGACGTAGTTGTCGGGTCCGAGTTCTAGCCAAGCTGACAATTGATTCTCCGTTTACAGTGCAATCCGGCGATGTTCAGGCCTCTACTCTACCCACGGAAAGCTGGGAGCCAGCGGAACAAACGCGCACGCCGCCTTGATCTACAGAATGACGTTCATGACGTTCCAGCCGGCGCCAACGCGGTACGAGTTGGCAAAGCTACCCAAACCAGTGCCGCGGTAGAGCACCAGATCGCCGGATGCGGTACGTCCAAGGACATCCACCTTGCCGTCGCCGTCAAAGTCGCCGGGACCTTCAATTGCAGTGATGCCGTTCCAGCCCCAACCGATTTGCTTGGAAGGAAGCCAGCCACCCGAGCCATTGCCGGGATAGAGGAACAGCCCACCGGAGGAATTGCGGGCAATGATGTCAGCGTTGCCGTCACCGTTGAAGTCCCCCACGCCGTCAATAGCGGTCATGACGTCCCAGCCCCATCCAATCTGCTGGGCAGGAAGCCATCCACCCAGCCCGTTTCCGGGGTACAGCCACAACACACCGTTGCTGGCACGGGCAATGATGTCAGCGTTGCCGTCACCGTTGAAGTCGCCTGGGGCTTCGATGGCTGTCATGACGTTCCAGCCGCTACCGATCTGCTGGGCCGGAAGCCAGCCACCAGCACCGTTACCGGGGTAAAGCCACAACACACCGTTACTGGCACGGGCAATAACGTCGCTCATGCCGTCACCATTGAAGTCGCCGGCCAGCTCAATAGCGGTCATCCCGTTCCAGCCGGAACCAATCTGGTACGCCTGGCGCCACCCACCAGAGCCGTTGCCTTGGTAGAGCACCAGTGCCCCGTCCAGAGTTCGGGCCAGTACGTCCGCGGTCCCGTCACCATCAAAGTCGTTGTTCTTCTTTCCCGCACCGGCTTTGATACCTGCCCCTGAAGCCTTCAACGCCGCCGTGGCATCGATCAAGCCAGCACCACAACCGGCCGGGCATCCTGCGGGAAGGGGCCTGGACGCGTTTTTCAGTTGTTGTTCCAGCAGGGCCGGAGTCAGGTTGGCGCCTTCGGCGGAGTAGAGCAACGCGGCAATACCGGCCACGTGCGGCGCTGCCATGGACGTGCCCTGCATCCATGAGTAGGCAGGGGCTGCTGCTGTGCTGGTCCCAAAGTTGGAGGTGGACACAATGCCGTTCAGGTAATCACTGGACATGTTTCCGCCAGGGGCGGTGACATCCACAGTGCTTCCGTAGTTGGAGTAAGGTGCCCGGGCGCCGGACTTGTCACTGGCGGCCACGGTGATCACGTTCTGGCAGTTTGCCGGGCTGTATTCAGCTGCTGGGCGGTTCGAGTTGCCTGCAGCCACGATCACAGCTGCCCCAGCGTTGTGGGCGAAGTTGATGGCGTTCTGGTAGGTGGCCGAGCAAGCCCGCTTGCCGCCGAGGCTGAGGTTGATGATCTTGGCCGGGTTCTGGTTTGCAGGAACTCCGTCCACTACCCCACCGGCAGCCCACACAATCGAATCAGCGATGTCGGATGTATATCCGCCGCAGAAACTCATGGCCCTTACCGGGAGAATCTTTGCACCAGGGGCCACACCGGTGATGCCTTCTCCGTTGTTGGCCACCGCCGCAATGGTTCCGGCAACGTGAGTGCCGTGCCAGGATGACTTGTTCTCAGGGCTGCCGGCTTCACAGACCCCTGCTGGTTCCCAGTCGCCCACGTCCGTGGGGTCCGGATCCCTGCCGTCGCCGTCACGGGCATCAGCAGCATCAGAGATCATGTCGTAGCCGGGCAGAACGTTGCCATTGAGGTCCGGGTGACTGGTGATCCCTGTGTCCACCACTGCTACCACTACGCCTTCACCATGGTTGTAATTCCATGCACCGGGAATGCGCAGACCACCAACGGAGTTCCAGAGGCTCCACTGGCTGGGGTAACCGGGGTCCGTGGCGCCGGAGGCCGGGTGCATGATGGCATCAGGTTCTGCGTAAGCGATGCTCGGATCCGAACGCAGCGTCTGCGCAAAGGTCTCTGCTGCCGCAGCGGAGAGTTTTTGGCTGAGCTTGATGACATGGCCACCCGTTGCGTTCTCGCGGGTGCTCTCAGTGGCAGCTCCCAGCTTTCCGGCGGCCTTTTCAGCCGCAACGTCAACTGTTGCCTTGGCAGCTTTTGCGGCATTGTCCTTAACGCCAACAATGAATTGATCCGTGCCTGTATCGGGCTCGGGCTGAAGGACCTGTGGCTTGGAGGGAACAGTGTCGAAGTCGCCTGCGGCTGCAGGCTGGACAGCCAAGCCTCCGCAAATCAGCAGCGAGGCTACGGTCAAACCGGCAGCTCGCAGGGTGTGCATTCGGGCGTTGAGGACCATAATGAGGGCTTCCTTGGGACATCGCGCCAGAGTCGATTCTGAGCGCGGCAACTGGAGACCACCAGCTGACCCCCAGATAAGTGTAAGGGGAGACTCAGGCAGCCGTGTTGCAATGGAAAATTTATGACTCAACGCCGGGGAGCAGGACCCTGGCTGCTTTCGCCCAAGATCCTGCTCCCTGCGGTGTTACATGTCGGCCAGCGCGCCGCCGGGGTTCTCAATCGCGTCGGCCACGTACCGCAGGAAGCCTGCGGCGGTCTCGCCGTCGCACACGCGGTGGTCAAACGCGAGGGTGAGCTCGGTGATCTTTCGGACCGCCAACTCACCGCTCACTACCCAGGGTTTGTCGATGATGCGACCCACTCCAAGCATGGCAACTTCGGGGTAGTTGATGATCGCGGCCGAGCCGTCGACGCCAAACACTCCGTAGTTGTTCAACGTGAAGGTGCCGGAGCCAAGCTCCGTAGGCGTCGCTTTACCTTCACGGGCGACGGCGGTGAGTCGCCTGATCTCAGCGTCCAGTTCCCGCGCGCTCAATTTGTGGGCATTGCGGACCGACGGGACCACGAGCCCGCGATTGGTCTGGGCAGCAAAACCGAGGTTGATGCCGTCGAAGCCTACGATTTCCTGTGAGCCGTCGTGGGTTGTTTCGAACCGGGTATTCAGCGCCGGGTACTTTTTTAACCCAGCCGTGACAAAACGAGCGATGTAGGCCAAGAGGCCTGGCGTATCGTTCGGAGCGCGCTTCTTCAGGTCTGCCCGCATGTCCAGCAGCGCCGTAGCATCAACATCCACCCAGACAGTGGCTTCCGGGATCTCCGAACGGCTCTTCGCCATGTTCGCGGCAACGGCTTTCCGGACTCCTCGTACGGGTGTCCGGGCAGACACGGCCAAGCCAGTGCGACTATCAACAGCCCCCGAATCAACGGCAGGAGCAACGACAGCAGGCGCTGCGGCAAAAGGAGCCTCTGGCGCAGAGATCGCAGCTTCGATGTCCCTGCGCATGATCAGCCCACTCGCACCTGAACCCTCAATCGCGTCGAGCGAAACACCGTGATCACGAGCCATCTTGCGCACCAAGGGCGAGATGACGGCACTGAGCTTTCCCGGGATTCGCGTCCCGGCAACCGCCGGCTCCATCACCGGTTCAGCAGCTGGTTCTGGAACGGCTACTGGATTGACGACGGCGAGGCTTGCCTTGCGCGGCCGGGTACGTCCTCCTGTCGCTCCACCCGGAGTGCCATAGCCGATCAGCACGTTGCCGGAACCGGCCTTCTCCTCCGTGCGATACGTCTCCGCAGCAACCGAACCATCCGGCGCGGCGCCCCCCTTTGAAATCGAGATCAGCGGCTTGCCGACGTCGAGCGTTTGACCGGCCTCACCGTGCAGCTCGGCAACGGTGCCGGCGTATGGCGAGGGCACCTCAACCATGGACTTGGCGGTCTCAACCTCGGCGATGGGCTGGTCAACCACAATCTCGTCACCCACGGCAACGAGCCAGTTCACCAGTTCAGCCTCGGTGAGGCCCTCCCCAAGATCGGGCAGTTTAAAGACCTGCATATCTGAGCTCATGGTCAGTCCTCCCATTGAAGGTCGTCGACGGCGTCGAGGATACGGTCGACGCTCGGCAGGTAGTAGTGCTCCAGCTTGGGAGAGGGGAAAGGGACATCGAAGCCGGTCACCCGAAGAATTGGCGCGGCGAGGTAGTGGAACGCACGTTCCTGGACGCGGGCCACGATCTCGGAGGACACGGAGGCGAACCCGTGGGCTTCGGCGATCACGACGGCGCGTCCCGTCTTGCGTACGGACGCGCAGACGGTTTCGTCGTCGAAGGGGACGAGGGTGCGGACGTCGATGACTTCCAGGGACCGGCCCTCTTCTGCGGCGGCAGCTGCAGCGGCCAGCGCGGTGGGGACGGACGGGCCGTAGGCGATCAGTGTCGCGTCCGTGCCGGGACGGGCAACAGCCGCGCGGCCCTCGGTGGAGGTTCCGGCGTCGTGCTCTGCGCGCAAGGCGCCCAGGTCCACTTGGTCCTTGGACCAGTAGAGCTTCTTGGGCTCCATGAACATGACGGGATCGTCAGAATCGATGGCTTCACGCAGCATGCGATATCCGTCGGCCACTGTAGCCGGGGTGTAGACCTTCAGGCCGGCGGTGTGGGCGTAGTAGGACTCGGAGGAGTCGCAGTGGTGCTCCACTCCCCCGATGCCGCCGGCGTAGGGAACACGGATGACCATGGGCATTTTGAGCTTGCCCTTGGTGCGGTTGTGCATCTTGGCTACGTGGCTGACGATCTGCTCAAAGGCCGGGTAGGCAAAGGCATCGAACTGCATTTCGATGACCGGGCGCATGCCGTTGATGGCCATGCCCACCGCCATACCGACGATGCCGGATTCGGCCAGCGGGGTGTCAAAACAGCGCTGTTCGCCGAATTCGGCCATGAGGCCGTCGGTAATGCGGAAGACGCCGCCCAGCATTCCGACGTCCTCGCCGAAGACCAGGACGGACGGGTCGTTGCGCATGGCGTCGGCCATGGCGGTGTTGAGCGCTTTGGCCATGGTGAGGCTCTGCGGGCCGGTGGCTTCGGCAGTGGCCGCGGCAGAAGCGGCGGCGCTGGCGGTGGCTGCGCTGACATTTGCGGTGGTAGTGCCGGTGGCAGTTGTGGTGACGGTCATTTTGCGCTCTCCGTTCCGGTGTTTTCGGCGCTACCAGCGCGGGCGAGTTCGCCGGCGAGCAGTTCTGACTGCTCTTTCAGCTGCGGCGTTTGCTTGTCGAAGACGTACTTGAAGAGGTCTAGCGGCTGGACGGGAACATCTTCACCCAGGCCTTCGCGCAGCTGGGTGGCGACGGCTTCGGCGTGCTCAGCGATCCTGTTGCTGGCCTCCTCGTCAAGGAGACCCTTGTCAGTGAGGTACGACTTCATGCGTGCCAGCGGATCTTTGGCCTGCCATTCGGCAACTTCACTGTCCGGGCGGTAGCGGGTGGCGTCGTCGGCGTTGGTGTGGGCCTGCATGCGGTAGGTGTGGGCTTCGATCAGGAGCGGGCCGGATCCGTCGCGGGCCAGCTTCACGGCCCGGTCCATCACTGACAGCAACGCAACGAGGTCGTTGCCGTCCACGCGCTCACCGGCCATGCCGTAACCGACGGCCTTGTGGGCCAGCGACGGAGCCACGGACTGGTGGCTGAGCGGCACGGAGATGGCGTACTTGTTGTTCTGCACGAAGAAGATGACGGGCAGGTGGAAGACGGCGGCGAAGTTCAGGGCCTCGTGGAAGTCTCCCTCGCTGGTGGCGCCGTCGCCACACATGGCCATCACTACCGTATTCTCACCGCGCAGCTTGGCGGCGTGGGCCACACCGACGGCGTGCAGCAGCTGGGTGGTGAGCGGGGTGCACTGGATGCCGACGTTGTGCTCCGTGGGGTCGTACCCGCCGTGCCAGTCGCCGCGGAAGATGGTCATCACTTCCACGGGGTCCACCCCGCGGGTCATGACGGCTACGGCGTCACGGTAGGTGGGGAACAGCCAGTCGCCTTCACTGAGGCACATGGCGGCTGCAACCTGGCAGGCTTCCTGGCCGTGGCTTGAGGGGTAGACGGCCATACGGCCCTGCCGGACCAGCGCAGAGTTCTGATCGTTGACCCGTCGACCAATGACCAATTGCTCATAAGCGTCCATCAGATGCTGATCGCCGGGCGTGGGGTATTCGTGGCCTGGTTCAGTTCCTTGCTCGTCCCGCGAGCGAAGACTGCCGTCCGGGTTCACCATTTGGATCTGGTGCCGGGCGGGAAGCATGTAGTCCTCAACGCTGATGCCGAATTTTGTCCGAACGTCAGCAGCTTGGTCCTCTGGCACCGTTTCCGGCGCAGAGTGGTCTGCATGGATCGTCATTGGTCCGTCCTTCGATAGCCACTATGTGCTTCCAGTATGTTCTGGTGCCGGGTTTCGTATCCAGCTTTTGCGGAAATCATGGAAGCACTTAGCTGAGACACGTATTCTGAAAGACGAATTGCAAATGTGAGCTGGGTAACGCACCCTCCCGAAGACGATTTGGAGAGCAATGAGCGAGGCAGAGGCGGAGCAGACCGCCGTCCCCCTGGACACTGTGGACCAGGACATTATCAAAGAGCTGACCACAGACGGGCGCATGTCCGTTACCCAGGTGGCACAAAACGTGCACATCAGCCGCGCCCATGCCTACTCCCGGATTGCCCGGCTGACAGGCGAAGGCGTATTGACAAAATTCACGGCATTGGTGGATCCCATCAAGGCCGGCCTTAGATCATCCGCATACGTGACGCTTAAGGTTCAACAGCATTCTTGGCGTGAGTTGAAGGAGCAGTTGAGGGCCATCCCCGAGGTTCACCACATCGCCTTGGTGGGCGGCGACTTCGACGTCATCCTGTTAGTCCGCGCCACAGACAACATCCACCTCCGCCGTGTGATTTTCGACCAATTGCAGTCAATGGACGGCGTACTGGACACCCAGACTTTCCTTGTATTTGAGGATGTGGATACCCGCTAAGAGTCCACTCCCGGGTTTTGCTGGAGGGAACGGTCATTTTCGGACCCTAGAATGTCCCCGTGCCCTCCAGAAAAGTCTCCGCCACCCGAGCCTTGGGCATCGCTATCGGAACATGCTTGGTGATTTTCCTGCTGTGGCTAATTGCCGCTTTCCAGTTCTTCTACAATCCGCCTCAAGCCAAACCACACAAGACCGATGCAATTATTGTCCTGGGTGGCATGAGCAAAGAGCGGCTACCCGTGGCTGAGAAATTGCAGGCCCAGCTGGATATACCCGTCCTTGTTGTCTCGACCACAGGATTGTCGGGGAACGTTGAAGGCGATGCGCTGTGCGACGACAACGCCGATGATCCTGACCTGGTATGTTTTCGCCCCTCACCCCTCAATACCCGGGGTGAAGCCGAATCTTTGAGTGCCCTGATTGCCCAGCACAGCTGGAAGTCCGTGACCGTGGTGACGTCCAACTACCACCTCATGCGGGCAGGGACCCTCATTGAACAATGCACGTCCGCCGAGGTGCAGATGTTCGGGTCGCCTCCTGACCTTTCTGCCGGCGCATGGCTCGATCGATTTGTGGTGGAAACGGGGGGGCCTGATTGACACGTGGATGCGGCCGGAGTGTGAATAACGGTAGATACCCGTGAACGGGGGAAGCGAAGATGACAGAATCTGTCATGGCCGCAATTAGCCGAGCCGTAAGTGACGTCAACTAATTACAGCAGCCATTCCTGATAAATATTGATGCGAAAGAATTTGTAAAGTCATTGAGTTTCGCGCGGCTGGAAGTCATTCTTTTGCCATAGGTCCAAGGTCTCACCCTACGAGCCCAAGGATCCCCCATGGAAAGAATCACCTCTCCCTCCATTCCTCTCAGGTCCAGCCGGACCAGGCACCTTACGGTAAGCCTGTTGACCGCGTTCCTCCTCATTGCCGGGTTCCTCCAAGTACCTGCAGCACAAGCAGCTGCGGCCCCGGTCTTCCCCATCAGCGGGTACTTCATTTACGGAAGCACCAGCGATGCTGCGAACAATCAAAAGCTCTCGGACATCAAGTCAGTCGGTGGAGACACCGTCATTACCTTCGGCTCACGGCTCAAGCCAGCCACCTTGGCCACTGTTCCTGCCGGGTGCACCATCTCCGGGAACAACTGCGCAACGGCAGCTGCTGCGGGCGTCAAGGTGAAGCGTTATTTCACCTATTCGGACGGCAACACTTGGGCGGGTCCCGCACTCCTATGCGCGCGAGACAAAACGGTCACCAGTGGAAGCAACGTCTATACGATTCTTGTTCTTCCCACCGAGGGCAGCGGCTGCAATTCACCCAGCGGCACCTATGACGTTGTGGTGATCACTGGCGGGACCAACTCCATGTCAGTCTCACTGGGGAAGGCCGCCACCAGCCTTGGAATCAAGTACTACGCTGGCCTGCCTGCCCCGATCATGCGGACGGACGTGACATACCTGCCGGATCTGTCGTACCAAGCAACGTTGTCCCTGTTCACGGCTCGGTTCCTTATTTATCAAGGGAAAGTAAACAATGTGGCCGGCCTTGCGGGCTTCTACCACCACACGGAGATGCCGCTCAGCGATGGTGCAGCATGGGACTCGGTTCTCAGCCTCTACCGGATGCAGAACTCCCGGATAGCGCAGTACCAACCGAGCCGCTCGGCAGTTGTCAGCCCATACATCGATTCCCGTTCGGCCTTCTCGGGCCATGTAACGGTTGACCAAGCAAGAAATGCTATTTCAAACATCGCTGACACGGCAGGTGACGTTCACCTGTCCATTGCTGTCCAGGACGGCATGGGCACTGGCAAGGGTGGATCCTTCTTCGGCAGTGAAAGCGGCAATAACGTGGACTCGATGGCTGCGTCGATTGTGGGCAGCGGATCGTGGGGCAGCAAGTACTTGGCACCAACACGAGATTATTTCTGGGCATTAGCCGAAGGAGTACAAGGTACTGGCGCTGACCTCTGGGCCAATCTGGAAGGCATGGCACCGGCAACATCCCAAAACCCATGCGATAACAGCCTTCGCGGGCAAACGACCAAGGCCAGGGTAGACAAGCAGTTGCAGCAATTCGGAAATACTCCTGTGAAGGTCATCTCTTTCATGTGGGATCCCTACTTCACCTGCGGTGGAACCTGGGCACCAATGATTGACCGCCTCAAGGCCGGAAGCAACACGCCCATCATCACGGACTCCATTTTCTACGGCAACGGCGATGTCTTGGTCACCGGCCAGAACCTCAGCGGAGGCACAGTCCAAGTGAAGTGGACGGATGCTTCGGGGCGGGTCAACGACAAAACTGTTACGGCTACCAGCTACAACCCCTCTTATGGCAAGCAGGCGGGTATTAATCCACTGCTGGAATCAGTTACGGCGAAGCTCGGCTCTACGTCTCTGGGATCGGGGAAGAACTACTTCATAGACGTGACCAACGGCTCGGGAGTAAAGAACGACGCGCTCTACTCTGATCGAGGTTGATGATCACACGGATGTTGCAGCTGGCCGTTGTAATGCAAGAATTGGAGTTGCCCCAGCACCGGCCAGCCTGAATCGAGGAGTAGAAGTGACGGACCACGTCCGCCCGGCGACGCCCCTGTCGCCCGCACCTCGTCACCTGCGCAGAAAGGCTTTCCGCAAGGAAATTCCGGTGAGCATGATGGGCGGTTTTCGCCGCCCTGACAAACCCAAACAGGCGCCGAGCCGCCGGTCATCTGAGGTCGCAGGACAGACTCCAGCCGAGGCTGCGGTCCGGATTCCAGCCGACGTCGATACCGAGCGCCACCGCAAAAGACGGGTGGCGTTGATCATTGTGATCCTTATCGCGATCACTGTGCCAGTCCTGGCCCTGGCACTGATTTTCGGCCAGTAGTAAGACCACCCTGGTCGCAACCAATTGATGGCAGTGGTGCGGCGTGCGATAGCATCGGGGGGTCACTCAACGCCACCCCGGGGGAAATTCCATGCCCAGCGTCATGCCAATCTTTGGCACCCGTCCTGAAGCCATCAAGATGGCACCGATTGTCAGCGCCTTCCAGGCGTCCGAGGATTTTGACTGCATTGTGACTGTAACCGGCCAGCACCGCGAGATGCTGGACCAGGTCAATGAACTGTTCGGGATCAAGCCGGACCACGACCTCAACATCCTTCAGCAGCGTCAATCACTATCGTCCATCATGACCCGTACCATTGACGGGTTGGACAAGCTGTTCACAGAGAACAAGCCGGACGCAGTCATCGTCCAAGGCGACACCACCACATCTACCGCTGGAGCCATCGCCGCTTTCTACCACGGCATCCCCGTGGTCCACGTTGAAGCCGGCCTTCGCAGTGGAGATCTTTTTTCCCCTTTCCCGGAAGAGGCTAATCGTAAGATCACCAGTCAGATCTCGAGCCTTCACTTGGCGCCCACAAGCGTCAGCAAAGCTAACTTGCTGGCTGAGGGAATCGCAGAGGCAGACATCGTTGTCACCGGCAACTCGGTTATTGATGCACTCCTCACCACCGTGGACAAGCACATACCGTTCTCTGACCCCCAGTTGGAAGAACTCGCGGCAAGTGGCCGCAAGATTCTCTTGGTGACTACCCACCGCAGGGAAAACCAGGGCGATGCGATGCGCGGAGTCGGGCGGGCGCTTGCGCGGATCGCAGAGGCCGAGCCTGATCTGGTCATAGTCCTCCCGGCGCACAAAAATCCTGTGGTTCGGGAGGCCGTCCTCCCCGCACTTGAAGGAAAGGACAGCGTGGTTGTTACCGAGCCCTTGGCCTACGGTGAATTCACACGGCTCCTTTCCCTTGCACACATCGTCCTCACCGACTCCGGTGGAGTTCAGGAAGAAGCACCCAGCCTCGGCAAGCCTGTCCTCGTCATGCGTGACAACACTGAGCGCCCCGAGGCAGTCGACGCAGGAACGGTCGCCCTTATCGGCACCGACGAGGAAACTATTGTCAAGGAAGTCGACCGTCTCCTCAATCAGCAGGATGCCTTCGACGCCATGGCAAACGCCGTCAACCCTTACGGCGACGGTAAAGCCGCAGCCCGTACCGTGGCCGCAGTTGCCCAGCTCCTCGGCATAGGCGCCCGCATTGAAAGCTTTTCTTAAGACATTGGTGAGGCGGGCCATTTCCTTCCGGCAGGGTCAGCCTAGATCGAGAAGTGCATCTTCTAGAAGCAAGTGAGCAAAATGGCAAAGATCTACATCTACGGAAGCTGCGTCTCCAGGGACTCTTTTGACTTCATAGATAAAACTCACCACCAGCTACTTGGATACACCGCTCGCCAGTCACTTATCAGCGCATTCAGCCAGCCCTACGGCGTAGCGGCGGACTCAGGAGTACTTGAAAGCCGCTTCCAGGTCAGAAATCTTCAGGGTGACTTCGACGGAAATCTCTTGCAAACACTGGAAGAGATTGCCCCGGAAACAGATTACATCTTCTGGGACCTCACTGATGAGCGGCTGGGGGTCATCAAAGTTGATGAACAAACATACATAACGAAGTCCGTGGAGTTGTCCCAGAGCGGTTTGATGGATGACCTTCGAGATCTTGAGTGGATAAAGTTTGGGACCGACGAACACTTCTCACTTTGGCATGAGTCGGTCAGGAAACTGTCTAGGTTCGCTGCCAGAGTATTGCCAAACACAAAGATTATTCTAGTCAACTTGCCGTGGGCTCTCTTCGACGAAGAAGGGCGGGCTGTTGGCAAGACTTGGGATTTTTCTCCAGCCGAAGCAAACAATTTGCTGGCTAGGTATGCGACTGTGATTCAGGACTACCTAAACGTCAAGATCATCGAAGTTTCGTGGGAAAAAGCCATAGCTTCCACTCTCCACAAGTGGGGAATTGCTCCATACCACTATCGGGATTCGGTTTACAACGAGGTAATCTCACAGTTCAAAAGGCTGGATAATGAAAAAAGTAATGAGTCTCCCCGCTCTGCGGACACGGTGGTCAGAAGCACCGCACTGAGGTCCCCGTGGAGAGATGCTACGGTCAAACCCAAAGAGTTCCTTCTTCTACCCGGAACGCAAAAATTTGGTGTCCAGTTGGAAGCCAAGAGTACTCTCCCGACGGGCCGGCACGTTCTGATCGCGCTGTCGCTGGAAAACCCAGATGAAACATCACTTGTTTCTGCTCGAATAGTAAAATCCGGCGTACCAGATATCGACTACTTTCGGTATGTAGAAATTCAAGATGGTCAGCGGTCTTATTATGAGACATTCGACATCCCTGAAGGTGTCACTTGCCTGAGCGTCAGAGTTCTGGGGTGGCAAGTTGGATATGGTTCGATTCTGATCAGTAACGAGACCGTATTCCCTGCCACACCCCTAATAGCCTGATCTTGACCTAACACCGAGCCTGCTTATGGCGTGAAGCCGCCGACCTGCAGACTAGCGGCAAATTGGCCTGTGTCCCCTCGACACTGACGGTCGATAGAATGGCTGGATGCAACCAGTCGAAAATGATGCTCTGGCGCCGTCATTCCTGAGCAACGATTACCAGCCGTGGCCTGGCGGCCACTTCGAGTGGCCCTCCCTGATTGACTTCCTCAATCAAGAGTCATGGGACGACGGAGTACACACGATACCGATCGGGGCCGGGCCAAATCTCGACTTGTTCTTCAGCGGCAGTCCGCTGGACGCGGAAACCGCCGTTGTACCTGTGTTCTTCAACGGGGCCGTCTCCGATCGCGAGTCCAAAGTTGGGCCTTTCTTTTCGGGCCGAAAGCTTGCTGCGGCAGCCGGTATCGGCTTCATCGCCGTATCCGACCCGTCCCATAACCTGGACCCGTCGCTGGGTTTGGCTTGGTATGCCGGAAACAAACTTCAGGATTTGCAAAACAGTCTCGATGCAATCCTCCGGGGTATCGCATCAAGGGCAGAACGTGAATTGCTTTTTATAGGTGGTTCAGGCGGCGGTTTCGCTTCTTTGTACTACGGGAACCGATTGTCGCAGAAAGCATCCGTGCTCGTCTGGAATCCTCAGACGAGCATCACGGAGTACAACGAGACCTTTGCAAAGAATTACTTCACCCGGGCGCTTGGCGTCGGCGACGAACTCCACGGCGTGGATTGGAAGTCCGTAGCGAAGTCGAAGGCGTCAACACGGGGAATCCAGACCGAGGTTCTTATTTCTCGGCCTAGACGTCTGCTCTACATGCAAAATGGAAGCGATTGGCATACACCCGTCCACGCCGTCCCGTTCCTCCGAGGAGGCCACTTTGAGCATGCGGGAAATGGAATTTTCGCTACGGATGATAACCATCAAGTCTGGATTGCCAATTATGGGGACGGGCACGCGCCGCTTCCCGAAAACATCCTGTTAGTTGCCCTTCAGTTGATGATTGACGCCGACATGTCCGTCTCTGACGTAGTCAATCGTATGGTTGAGAGCTGCTCGGATGGAACAACGGCCCTGGGGAAGAGCTGGCTCCGGATAGGCGATGTCCTTCCTGATGGAACCGAACTTCACGACTTAGCCTGACTGAATCGCAACCAAACAAGGGCCCCTCCACTGTCCATGGACAGTGGAGGGGCCCTCTTTCGCCTACGGCTTTGGACCGAAGTGCGTTCAGCCCCGGCCGAGAACCGCCAATTCCTTTGGCACGATGACATCAGCATCGCTCTGTGATCGGACGCGCTTGGCCGCAGCCTGAGACTTTCGCCTATAAAGTCGGGGAGATGAAATAAGACTCAGCATTGCATCGGCCAGGGCGGACGCGTCTTCCGGATCCACAATCTCGGCACATGTCTCGTCTGCAAACTCTGGAATTGCAGCGACTGCGGTCGTGACAGGCACAAGACCGGATGACATTGCTTCGTCCCTCGACACACCTTGGGTATCCATGCGGGATGGACAGAGAAAGACACCGTACTCCTGATGCATTTTTGCTATCTCATCTTGCGTCAGAAACCTCTTATCCAAGATCACGTTGTCGAACGCTTCAAGCGGCTTCGTAATTTCATCAAAGAGCGGACCGTCACCAACAAGCCTGAATTCCATTTCATTGAAGTGAGGGGTATCCGACAACAACCGGATTGCTTCAACCGACAGATCATTTGCATATACTGCAGATGCATAAGGTCGCACAGAAAGAACTTTCAGTCTCTTCTGATCATCTTTTGGATTATACGAAAACATCGATGCATTGATCGGGTTATGGATGACAACAGACTTATCTGACACTTCCAGTCCTAGGTCTTCAAGTGCCGTTCGCCGCAACCAATCGGAGACAAAAACGACTTTGACATTCTCGGTGGAATCAGCGAATATCCTACTCCAAAGTGACAACCTGGCATCACTGAGTGTCCTTGCTGCATCCTTGGAGTCTTCATCGTACAAGAATTCCCGGCGCGACCAGCTCTGAATGTCTGCGCCATGTGCCCAAATAGCTATACGTGGTTGGTGGGGCAGTCGGCTAACAGAATTCCACATTGACTCGGTGATGAAGTGAACTGATATAGACCTATGAAAACCCTGCTTCAGGAAACTATCGAGGGTTTCAGAGTTCCCTGTGATGACAGAAACCCCTTCGAATTCTCGGAATCGAAGAGACTCCGTCTCATCAAGGACGAAAACCTCCGTTGGCACGCCTGCTTGGATGTAGCGTCGAACACGGGTGTGGACGAAGCCGTTTTTATATAGGTCGACGCTTGAAGGATAACGGTTCGTGATCACGAGGTTATCGGCGGTTTGTGCGATGAACTCGGGAGTCATGTCCTTATGCTCCCACAGTACCCTCCGGATCGCTCCCGAGCCAGACGAGAATATACGGATACCAACCTTCAGGTGCGTAGCCTCTGGTGGCACATCGAGAGTATGGTTTTGATTAGTTGTTCGGACAAGTCCCGCGATTTTGGTGTCGTTATTGTAGTAGATAATAGCGATCTGTAAGTTCAGACCAGGATCACTTTCGGCGTGAAATTTCAGCCCGTCATCATCTGCAATATCATGCAGGTTGATCATTTCAGACGAGTAGATATAGTCATGCCTACCATCATCTAGTGTTGACTCAAAATTCCAAGAGTCCCCTGATACCCAAGAGTCCACCCCTGGTCGCTTCGTGACAAGGAACATCTTGGACAAGTCTTTTCCAGTAAGGGTATTCAGATCTGTAGTCGAAAGCTCCGATGCTTTTATACGGTCTGAGGCGCTGGTGAGATTCTCGAGGCTAAGGCCTATATCTGACCAGTTTCCGTCGACCGTCGCAGCGTAGCCGGGCTTGAGCTTTGCGCCGGCACGGCAGTAGTCGAAGATCTCTGTCTGCATCATCGCGGGAACACTGTAGTCCCCGTTTGCTGCGGACTTGATCCACTCGGAAGCACGAAGCTGAACTGCCGTTGGATCGAGGATAAGGCTTGACCTGATTGGAAGGCGTTCAACAGCCGTGTAGGCAAGCTCAGTGCCGACACTCGCAGGTCCTCTTCTGGTGGCTCGCATGTAGGTCGCCTTGCCGACCACCTGGGCGGATGTGTAGCGGACTGCCAGAGCCAGATCCAACAAATAGCAGGGACCGTAATAGTCGTCGGGGTGCATGAAGCCAACGAACTCACCAGCTTCCGCAAACTGAGCAAGCTCCACGTCGTGCAGATCTGACGTCAGAGCTACGTCCTCAAAACGGCTGGCCAGCGAAGGATTGTTGGTAAACAGGCGAAGAGAAGCTGTCACTCCGGCTTGGCGATCGGCCGATTTTCGAACTGCCTCTATCTCCGCATCCCGGGAAACCAGACTAAAGACGTGAACTATCGGCGTAGTGGACACCTTGCTCCGGCTCTCGACTTTCGACAGGATGTAGTCCAACCTGTGAGCGTAGGTGTGCTCACTCATGACCTTCCTAAGTCCCGCTAGGCGGCGCTTTCGCCCCTCTAGCTCACCGCTGACTGAGCGGAGCTCCTCGACCACAGCTTGACCACTGTCTGAAATGACCGGTATACCCCCAAACATCAGCTCCAGTCCGCGCGAGTAGTTACTCACAACAGTGGTATTTGAAGCTAGGAGCTCGTAGACCCTTCGCGCAAACATCGACTGGGACTCTTTAACAGAGTTCAGGTTGATGGCGTAATCATAACCCTTATAGGCAAGGTCTATTTCCGCACTATCAAGGGTGCCCACGATATATTTCTGATATTCGGCGGGAAATTGATACTGCTCATCAGTTTTACCGAAATTTCTGTCAAATATCTCTATTGATCTGTATTCAGGAATCTTTTCGATGAACGACTCAAGATCACGTGTCCGGTCCGGGTAACGCCGATAGTAGGCCCCTGCGAAACACAAACCTGAATCCCTGCTATACAACTCAAGGGGGTTGTGGGAGAAGGGCTGGCAGGCGAAGGGAAGGAAATGGACGCGATCATGGCCCAAATCCCCCTTGTACCGCTGTACGCAATCTATATCTGTAGTGAACACATGATCGACCAGCTTGGCCGTGTTCAAGAAGGTCGAGTAGTGAACTGGATCTTCCTTGTTCCAAAGAATAACTTTGATGTTATGATGATTGGCCCATGAAATTATCTCTCGTACTTGCGTAGCCGTTTGGGCAACCTTATTTCCCCATTCATCATCTCTGCCACGCCATGCAGATTCAAGGAAAATGAGATGAGGCTTGAAGTCTTCAAGTTCTTGGATGTAGCGTCCAAGGGACAGCTCCAGCAGATCGCACTCCGGCGCAAATGAGTGGACAGTGAAAGCATCCATGATGGCTGCGACACGTGTTCGCCTCACCTTGTCTGATTCTTTGAGTCGAAGAGACTCGGTTGCGGCACTGTTGGGAAGTCGTCTGTCCTGACGAATCTCTGCGGCCCGGTTTACGAGACCAGGAACATTTGCACTTGATGTTGCGACTGCAATCGGATCAACCAGAGTCGATGCCACTTTCGGTGTGGCATCAGCGCTCAGCTTCTTCCGGTTGTTCTCTTTCATCAACACCCCAAGCGCCACAGGCAGCTTGAGGAGGCCCTCCGGTGACTGGAGAGAATTCCTCAGGGTCTGACCAAGCCGGTAAGTGATACTGGTCCGAAGCAGTCGGGTCTTCTCCTCCGCCTGGGCCAACTGCAAACGCGTATTTGTGAGCTCGTCGCGCAGACTTTCAACTTCTTTGAGGGCATTCTGTCGCTCTAAATTCCGACGGTCAGCTTGCTCATTGGCGGACTTGAGTTCTGCTGAGACGCTGGAGAGCGAGGCTTCGGACTTGTCACGCGCGGCTATCAGAGCCTGTTCGGCGATCTTCAGGGATTCGCTGTGAGCACGTGCATCCTTCAGGTCACGTTCCAGCCGAGCTACAAGACCTTTTTCAACTGTCAGCCTGCGCCCGCCTTCATCTACGGATTGCTGAGCCGAAAACAGTCGCGTTTGGGCATCGGTGAGCTTGCCTTGGCTCACCTTCAAGCGATCCACTGAATCGGCGAGTCGAGTTTCCAGTTCCTCAGCACGGGAATTGGTGGTGGCAAGTTTTGCCCGCAGCTGCTTAACATGCTTCAGCACTTGCCGTAGGCGAAGCTCGGAATTGTTTAGCTCTGACTGAAAGCGCGAACGCTCACTGTCCAAGATCGCCTGCTGGTCAGACAGCTCTGACCTGAGTGCGAGATTCAGACTATTGATCTGAGCCATGAGCTTCTCAACGCTTTTGACCCTGCCCCTCTCAAAGGACAGGCGCGACCTTACATCACTCAATACAGCTGAACGTGTGTTGGCTGCTGCAACCAGTTTGTCCTTCGCCCGGGAGCTTACAGCGAGTGCATCGCCCACCGCCCGCAGCTCGTCATGATTTTGCTTGGCATTCCTTTCCAAATCATGAATGTGCGATGCCTGCGCATCCAGCTTTTGGCCAAGACTCGCCAACTGTTCCTGGGCCCGGGCGCCAGCGGCCAAGCGATTCTCATACTCGGGAGAGAGAATCAGACGCTGCTCATGCTGGAGTCGCAGTTCAACGATCTGCGCGGCTCTACCCGCCAATTCTTCCCTCAGCGCTGCGACTTGACGAAGTGCATCCGCGTGGGAAGTCGATATTCCGTCAAGAGCCCGGACCTCATCGGCTTTTCTCTCCAGAGCCAAGTGGGCCTCAACCAAAGCCTCTTCGCTCGCATTCAACTTGTTTTGGAGATCGAGGATATGGTCTTGATCACGCTTTAGAGTTGCGGTATTTGCTTCGAGGCGTTCCTTGAGCTGTGCAAGGAGCGCAGTCGACTCTCGGTACTTGAGGTTGGCCTGCGACAAAGAGAGTCTTAGATCGCCAATCAGCTTGCGATCATAATAGGTTGCGGAAACCTGCTGCTTGACTACCTGTTCAAGCCGGTCAGTGTTGCTTCCTGCGCCATCGAAACCGAAGCGGTGGGTTGGTGTCGCATTGAATGTTGCTTTATATCGATACCCGAATGGCTCTAAGAACTGGTGTATCTTCTCAAAGTCCTGAACGGTCTGGCACTCCACGTACATTTCAGGATGATCACGTTGAATTAGCTCGGATGACCCGCGGAGAACGTCGAGCTCCATACCTTCAACATCAATTTTGATGGCTTTTACAGGTGCCTCAAACTCCTGATCATCGAGACGGATGATTGCTACGGATTGCTCATCCATTGAAGTGCGCTCCAAGCGCTGGGCACCTCTATTGTTTTCAGCCGTCTGTACGATCCGTCCGAACCCATTAGCATCCCCAACTCCTACTTGATGAACCGTAATCCTTTCCGCAGCGCCGTTCGCTGCTACGCTGGTCGAGATTGCTGCGCAGAGCTCCGCGTCCGGCTCGAAGGCATGGACAAAGGCGCCGGAAACACAGCTGAGAAATAGCGTATGATTTCCGCAATTTGCCCCAATGTCCAGCACGAGGTCACCTGGCTTCACGATCGCGGCCATGTCAACCAACATCGCTTCTTCGTAAGGTTTTTTGGTGCTCGCTATCGTCTTTTGAATATAGTCGTTCTCGGCATCGGGTAGAACGATTTGATATGCGGAGCCATTTGCAACAATCTCGACCTGTTTCACGGCTGAAGGATGCCTGTCATTGCTCGCTGGCTGAGATCGAAAGTACCGCGAGTATCGACGACGATTTTCCCGTCAAGGACATTATCAGGCAGTTCCTTAAAGGTGTCATGATCAACCAAAAGAACGACGACGCTTGAGCGTTCGATAGATTCCTCGACACCCATAAGTTCGACGTTGCTGCGTCCGCTCAGCTGCTTCGGCAACACCTCAACATGCGGTTCAGCGACGTTGATGCGGCGATCGCTCAGTTCGTCTGCCAGGTGTGCCGCAATTTCGATGGCCGGCGACTCGCGAAGGTCATCGATGTTTGCCTTGAAGGCCAGGCCGAGTACTGAGACCTCAGCGGTTGCGGGAAGACCCTCAAGTGACGAAACGACCTGTTGGAAGACCCACTCGGGCTTCGCGTCGTTGACTTCACGGGCCGTCCTGATCAGGCGGGCTTCCTCGGGCGCAGCGGCAACAATGAACCATGGGTCAACTGCGATGCAGTGGCCACCCACACCGGGACCTGGCTGAAGGATGTTAACCCGCGGGTGGTGGTTGGCCAGTCGGATGAGTTCCCACACGTCTATGCCAAGCTTTTCACTGATGACGGACAGCTCATTGGCGAATGCGATGTTGACGTCGCGGTAGGAGTTCTCCACGAGCTTGGCCATTTCGGCAGTCACAGCATCTGTTGTGAGGATCTCGCCCTGGCAGAACACCGAGTACAGGTTCTTTGCGGCTTCCGCGGCCTCAGTTGTCATGCCACCAACGATTCTGTCGTTGGTGACCAGCTCAATCATGACGCGACCAGGAAGGACCCTCTCCGGGCAGTGGGCGACCATGATGGCGGGGCGCGAATCCGAGCCGTCAAGGCTCAGGTCCGGGCGCAAGTCCAAAATGTAGTTAGCCATGTGGGCCGTGGCACCGGGAGGGGAGGTCGACTCGAGAATCAGAAGCTCACCGCCCTGCAGTTGGGGAGCGATACCGCGGGCGGCAGCTTCAATGTAGCTGAGATCAGCCGAGCGATCTTCCTGAAACGGCGTAGGCACAGCGACGATATACGCCTCAGCCTGAGGCGTAGTTGTGGTTGCCTTCAGGTGGCCTTGGCTGACTGCTCCTGATACATGCACGCCCAGGTCCGGCTCCACAAATGGAACCTGTCCTGCGTTTACGGCGTCAACAGTGCGTTCACTGACGTCCACGCCGATGACCTCGATGCCGTTGGTGGCAAGGATCGCAGCAGTTGGGAGGCCAATGTATCCAAGACCGATGACGGCAACGCGATTAATTGTATTCAATGTATTTCCCCGTTTTTTGTTGGTTGATCTAGACAGTGATGTGTTCAGCAGGATTGCCCCAGAACTTGATGTCCCCGGACGCAAGCAGTTGATCGTCAGTGGCAGTCCACGTATGCCCCGTGACTGAACGTTGAACGTAGTAGTTGTATCGGTCGGAGGCATAGATTTTGCCCCCTGCATCGCTGACCGCACGCATGAACGCGGTGTCCTCACCACGTCCCAACTCCTCGAAGGGAAAGCGCTCGAACATCGACTTCCTGGCCATGATCGTCGCCCCGATGACCATATGGCTAAAGCGATGTTCCATATGGTTGAACCTCAGCAAGGTGGCATTTCGGCTCTCGATATACATGTAGTGAGCCAGCTTTCCGACGACGTCTGCCCCCGAGAACATCATGGCGTTCACTTGGTCCCGGAGGTAGTTGGGACCGTAGTAGTCGTCGTCATCCATCTTCGTGAGAATGTCGCCGCTGGCGGCCGAGACACACAAATTCAGGCACGTACCCAGACTGACGGTTCGGGGCTCGTGGAGAAGGGTCACCTTCCGCACTCCGTATTTCCTGCGTAACCGCCAGATTTTCCACCAGCTGGCTTTGAAACCATGAGTCAGTAAAACCAGCTCGACATCCACGCCTTGCTGGGAGCCGACTGTCTTGAAGACATGCTCCAGTTGGTGGGGCCGAATGGTGGATACCAGAGCACTTACCGATTCTGGCTGCACGGGACGAACCCGCTGGGGAAGCGCCATTCCCACTACCTTTTCGGCTCTGTGCGCGTACGTGTGCTCAGCCCAAATCCGGCGTTGGGCGAGATGCACTGAACGATCATTAAGTTCGGGACTACGCATCAACGCCCTCATAATGAAGGCAGCGTCTTCTTTGGTTTCAACGCTGTGAATCTCCCCGTTGGGGAAAAACCTTGGCAGAGATGGGCTGGGGGTGGTAACTACCGGCGTCCCGGAAGCCGTGATTTCAAATATTCGTCGCGCACACATGCTGGGCGAATCGACTACAGAGTTAACGTTCAGAAATACCTTGTAGGCCTTGTATGCAGTGAGCATTTGATCGTAGGTCAGTGATCCCACTACGTGGGAGGCATAAGGTTCCGGGAACTGGTAGTCCGGATTGCCTCCCAGTTGCCGTGAAAAGATTTCCAACCCGTGTTTGACTCGATCCGAGCCGGCAATTGCACCGTCAAGCAGAAGACGCATTTGCTCACGGCGCTCTGGGTATTTGTGCGCGAAGTACATGCCAGCGAACGCCACGTCCCGGGAGTGCCTGCCCTCTCTGGGGCGGATCGGATTGTGGATGGCTGGCTGTGCAGCGAAAGGAAGCACATCCACGCGGTTATGCCCCAGTTCCTGCCTGTAGTCAGGCAGCTTGTTCTCATCTGAGGTGAAGACGACGTCGAACTCGCGTGCCGCGGGCAGGAAGTCGTGGAAGTGGGGTGGGTCCTCCTTATTCCAGAAGACCGTGGGCAAATTATTCTCCCGGCACCAGCGCATCAGGTTCAGGAACTCTGGCTTCGGGCCGCTGGTCCCCGTCAGTTGGTATCTCCAGGAGCCTCCGTTGCCTTCCCACGCCGACTCCACAAAAACGAAGTCGATTCGCTGCTCTTGAAGCTGCTGCAACCAACCGTCCTTGGTGAGGAAAACGAGGTTCCACTCAAAAGCAAATGCCTTGGCGGAGAAATCATCCAAGATGACAGCTACGTTCAGGTCATCCCGGCGTGAAGGGATGGACGGGTAGTCGAATGCCGGAAAGGTGAGCTGCCGTTTTTCGTTGGTCGCTTTCTGCGATGTCATTCGCGCCTGAACGTCTTTGTTGGAAGTCTTGTTGACGGCCAAAGCCCGTTGGCGCCTGTGAAACGCCTGCAGCTGGGCGACGCCTCCAGCTCGAAAGTGCCAAGCGGCCTTCCGTAAATTCTCTACGGTGTAAATCATGCCCGGCTCCTACGCATCTTACTTCTGCCCAAAACTTCTGTCATTTGTAAATTGGCTCGTGCTTCATCAAGAATTCTGGCTGCCGTTATCCCGTTGCCCTTGGCGAGGTTGCTGGTGAAGTCCTGGTATGCCTTGACGGTCTCCGACGGTTCACCATCCATAATCATGTGGCCCTTATCCAGCCAAACCACTCTGCTGCACATGCTGGTGATGGTGTCCAGCGAGTGGCTGACGATGAATACACAACCAGCCTGCTCGCGCAGTTGGTCCATACGGCGCTTGCTTCGCTCGTTGAATTGGGCATCACCTGTATTGAGTGCTTCATCAACGAGGAGGATCTCAGGATCGATACTCGCCGCAATGGCAAAGCGGAGCCTCGAGGCCATACCCGAGGAGTAAGACTTCATGGGCAGGTAGATGGAATCTCTCAGCCCGGACAACTCCACAATGCCCGTGAACTTTGCGGCTACTTCGCGGCGGCTCATCCCCATGGCGAGGCACCCAAGGACGACGTTCTGCTGTCCGGACAGATCCCCGACGAGTGCCGCGTTGACGCCCAACATGATCGGTGTACTTGAAGCGAAAATGGCTCCAGACGAAGGCCTTATCTGGCCGCAGATGAGTTTCATCAAAGTGCTTTTGCCGGAACCGTTCCGCCCAATGATGCCTACAGACTCTCCCCGTTCGACGACCAGGGAGAGCTCATGGAGCGCCTGAACGGTAACTGTATTGGGACGTCGGGTGAGGCGGCTGAGCAAGCCGATCTCTTTGCGCTCCTCAGCGATGGCCTTTGCATCCGAAGTCACCACCCTGTATTCCATGGCCGCTTGGTCAACCACCACACAAGGATGTCCTTCGACATCCAAAACCTGCTCAGCCGCGACCATATGATTCCTCCCCGTGCCAGAAGAAGATCATTCCGACCAATAGTGTTCCGAGCGCCCACACGGCAAGTGTTGCCCAGGATTGCCATGTAGGGGCTTGTGCATAAAGAACGCAGCTCCGAACGATGTCGATGACGTTGAAGAGGGGGTTCAACTTCATGATCGCCAGAACATCAGGGTGCGTGACGAAGCGCTCGTAAGAATAAAAGATCGCTGACCCGTACATCCAGGCCCGCATAAAGAATGGGATCAGGTGAGTCGCGTCGTGAACCCGGGAGATAACGCGGGCAAGGATCAGGCTGACACCAAGATTGAAGATCGACTGTAGGACGATTGCGGGAATGATGAGTAGCCACAGCCACGTGATCTTCTCAACGGGAGGTACCAACGTGATGATCAAAAGCATCGCGAGAATCAACGGAACATTCGACATCATTTCGCGTATGTTCACGCCGATCGGCAACGTGGCCCGCGGGAAGTTGAACGCTTGAACCACGGCTTTGTTGCTGTGGATCGATCTGGCACCGCTGGTGATGGCTCCCGACGTCCCTTGAAAGATGAAGATGCCAATGACCAGATAACCAACGTAGTTTTCGATTCCATGGCCCGTCTGGAGGAGCAGACCAAAAATGACGTAGTACGTCAATCCGTTGAAAATGGGGTTGAGCAACAACCATGCGCTCCCCAAGCGGTCACGCCGGGTTCCGCTCTGCACGCGCGCGCGGGCATCGTAAAAAATGAACTCCCTGAAGTCCCAGAGCTGCACGAGGTACTCCAGGAACCCTGGCCTGGCGCCGACACGGGTCAGTCGTCGCATGTCCACAGCCAGAGGCTGGACCACCGCCGGCTCTGGCAAGACTGCTTTCTTTGCCGGCATCAGCTGGCCTTCCTTACATTGTTGAAAATCAAAGTCTCATAAGCGCGGCCCAAGGCCAGGGCATTGGCTTCCCATGTCCTGTTCGCAAGCACGCCTTGCCTTCCGGCTGCACCAAGGCGCCGGCGCATCCCCTCGTCTTCAAGGAGTTCCTGCAACACATCAGCCAAGTCCCCCGGGTCTCCGGGCGTAAACAAACGCCCGTTGATACGGTCGTGCACTATCTCAGTCAAGGCGTCCAATCTGCTGGCCACTACAGGCCGCGCACTGGCCAGCGCTTCGACTGGTTTCAGCGGAGTAACCGAGCGGGTCACGGTGAGATCCTTACGCGGCACTACAAAGACATCCAACGCTTGATGGTAAAGACGGGCTTTCTCAGCTGGGACCCGCCCGGTGAAGATCACTTTGTGGCTGACGCCCAGAAGTTTCACTTGGTTCCGAAGGGACGGCGCGGCGGTGCCATCGCCCACCACCACCAACCTTAACTTTGGCAGCCGCGGGGCAAGCAAGGCAAATGATGTGACCAGGTCGTCGAGGCCCTCGTAATCAACCAAACTGCTCACTGTTCCGATGAAAAGGTTGTTCCCTTCGAGCCCCAGAGCCTGCCGGGCTTCTTGCTGTTGGAGGGGCTCCTCAAGGTATCCTCCACCTACTGCGTTGGGGCTGATTAGGATCCGTTCCTCCGGCACTCCCGCCGCCAGGATGGCCTGCTTCATCGACTCACCAAGCGTAACCACCAGATCCGCACTGCACATGACCTCGGCCTCCCGTTCCATAAAGAGGCGGTAGCGTTCGCTTTGCCGTGCGTCCTCGCCGCGGCTGGAGGCCCATGTATCGGCGAGCTGTCCACGAACCTCATACACCCAAGGGACACCAAGCGCATGAGCAACCTCATGTGCCACCAAGCCATTTACAAAATGGGTCGTAGTGTGGATCACGCTTGGCCGAACCTGCTGGGAAATCTCTAACAGAGCCTCTGCCTGCTGTTGCAGACGTCCGCTCATGGACTTCGCCATCTTGCGTGGCAGGAGTCGCTGGTAGGGAATGCCGTCCACAACGTCTTCGCCTGCAGCCCTGAGGACCCCAATTTGGACTGGATAACCCAAGCGCGTGACCGCCAGAGGATTCCAACCCGCAGCTTTCTGAGCAGTCAATATCGAGTGAGACCGCTGCGCGTATCCACTGCCGGTGTGGGGAACGGAATTAGTCAGAAGATGCAAGATCCGGGTGGGCTTTGGCTCGGCTGTTCCGCCCCTCAGTTCCGGCCGCCAACCCCGAAAAATCTCCCGCTCGGATCTCAGTCGCTCCCGCTGCTTGCGGATATGCCCGGTCTGTCCCTCCAGGACTTCCACGGCCCCGCTCATGTCTCCGGAGTACCACTTGCGCCGGGCGATCGTCCCGAGCGCCCTTTTGATGTCAGGCACCCGCTGAAGAAACTCATCAGCCCAGTCAGGCTGCCCGGCAGCAAGCGCAACATCAGCTGCGCGGATGGAACGGATGGGAGCGCCGGTGTTGGTCAGCAGATTTTCAAAACGCGCCAACAGACCAGACTCATCACCGGCGGCGTGGCTCGCCAGCATGAAGACGGGATGTCCCGACTTCGGGGCCACCGCGGCCACTGAACGGGCCAAAGGACGGACGATCGACGACGGCAACCTCCTGAGGACTTGGAGAGCCAGGACGAATGGAGCTTCGGTCAGATGGTCGGTAATGGTGCTGGCCGCCAAGGCCAAGTTTCTAGCTTTGGGGATCAACACGGGTACCCTCCGCAACATTCGATGGGCTCCCGAGGACCAAGCGTGAGATCCCGGCGACATAGCGCCGTCCAAGCTGTGCATAGTCGGCATGGTCTTTGACCCACTCACGACCACTGTGCCCGGCGGCCAGACGCTCCCGGTTCTGTGCCAGGTCACGCCAAAGCCTGGCCACTGCCTCCGGGTTTGCTGCAACAACGTCGCCGCCTTTGGCCTCCACAATGATGCGTTCAGCCTCGCCGCGGACTATCGCCGTTACATGCCGCCCGATGGCAAGCACCTCGTAGGTTTTGGAAGGGACAGTGGCCTCAAAAGACTTCCAGTCATCCCGAAGCGACACAACGCAGGTGTCGGCGTCGCGGTACTTGTTGAGCACCGCCTGTCCCTGCAATGACGGATAAAAGCTCACGGGTGCATCAAGTTCCCTGGCGAGCTTGACCAGCTGCGAGCGACTGGTTCCGTGTCCCACCAGTGTCAGGTGAAAGCCGTCGCCGAGCAGCGCACTTGCCCTGATCAGGACATCCAGACGTTGACTCTTTCCATGGTTGCCCAGATAAAGAGCATGGAACACATCCCGCCGCAGTGTGGGCGGTTCCAAAAGTGGAACAGCTTTCAGATCCAGGCCATTGCTCACAGTCATCACATTCTGCAAGCCGCGAGCCCTAAGAATCTCCGCAAAACCCTCAGTGACGGTGACGACCATGTCTGCTCGGAGCTGCAGGAACTCCACCACGCGCTCCACCAGGCTTTTGACGCTGCCGCGGACAAGCCGCGCATCCCTGGCGAGGTCCGGCCAAGCATCCCGCATTTCAACAACAAAGGGCACTCTCCGAAGCTTGGAGAGTGCGTACCCTGCTGCCAGTGTGGGAAGACTGGGCGCGGTGGCAACAATTGCATCCGGCTTTTGCACCATCAATCCGGCCGGTACGGACAGCACCGCAGAATAGACCTGGTCAACCAACCGGGCTACAGGCGATTTACCGAGATGCCGCAAGTAGGGAACCCGCCTGATCTTCTCTCCATGCGGTCCAGTCTGGCTTTTGAAGGCATAGCCTGCTTGGCGTCGCGGAAGGTCTCTCCTCCCATTTGGATAATGGGCCACGGGGGCAATCACATCCACGTCCCATCCAGCCTTTTTGAATTCGCGGGTCAGGGAAGACCAGCGGCGTTGGGGGGGACTGTGCTCAGGCCAATAGGAGTGGGTAAGGAGCATGAGGCGCATTGGCGATGCAGGATTTTTGACAGTCTTACCCCTACGAAGCGGGTGTTTCATGGGTTACTTGCCGCTTGCGCGGGGCCTGGCTGTCCCCTTGTAGCGCAGGGCCCGGAAATAGGCCACACCAAGGAGGATCAGGACCAGCACCGTGATGCCTTGGACCAGCGGACTGTTTTCAGCCACCGGAGCGATGGCGGCCTTCAACGGGCCGGCTATGTCTGCACTGGCAACCGGAGCGGCAGCCTTACTTGGAGTCTGCGTTGGCCTTTGATCCGGTGTGGGCACGGCCGCAGCACTTGTCTCAGCCTCGGCAGGCACTTCAGGTTCCGGGAGATATTCGCCAGCGTCTTGCTGAGTGGGGAGAGTTTCAACCGGCGCTTCGGGTGCGGGCGCTGCCGGAACTTCAGGCGCAACAGCGGGCGGCGCTACCGGCTGCTGAACCACGGGAGGGGCGGGCGCGGGGGCTACGGGCTGATCCGTGGAGGGCGGCGTTTCTGGCTGCGAAGGAGCCGTGGTGGGAGCAGGTGGGCCCAAAGTGGGGACAACCACGGGCGGTTCCACCACGATAGGCGGTTCCGTCTCGCCCGGCGCAGGAGATTCCATCCCGGGGCCAGGCTCGGTCTGGGTGGCAAAAGCGGGTTGAGTTCCAACAAATCCGAGTACAGCCAACGCCAAAACCACCAGCACGGTTTGAACACGTTTGATCACGGTGCCCAACTTTCCCCCCGTTGTATAAATTGCAGAACCTGAGCGTTCTGTAGAGCGCCACCGCCCGAGACTTGGCGGAGCCAGATCGTCCCCTGTCGGAGGGCAACCTGAGATAGTTTATCGCAACTACCAAATCAGGCTGGGAAGAACCTTGACGCCGCTCACTGGCCGCGGTTGGTAGAGTCGGCTCCATTGCCCGCTCCAGAGGAAGACATGTCACCCGTGAGGCCCTCCCGAACGTCAGGCTCGCCCCGTCCCCGATTGTTGATTCTGCTGGTTGGCGCCTTCCTGGCAGTAGCCGTCGTCACTGCCGCGGCCATTTCACTCCTGCCCACCCCCCAGAAGTCCCCCGCCCCACCTTCGGCTACACCTAAAGCCCTCCCCCAGTACCCACTCTCCGGATACTTCATCTATGCCAATTCTTCGGCGACAGCCAACCGTAAGAAATTGGCTGACATCCACGCTCTGGGAGGTGACACCGTCATCACCTTTGGAACACTCCTCCGGCCGGCCTCCAGGGAGAGCTTGCCGCAAGACTGCCTCATTGAGGGAATCAACTGCGCCGATGTCGCGGCTCGTTCGTTGAAAGTAAATCGCTACTTCACCTATTCCGATGGCGCTCAATGGAGCGGCTCAGCGCTTGGATGCCCCCGGGATCGCAGCCTGACTTCCAATGGGAAGACCTTTGCGGTATTGGTGCTTCCCGCGGACAGCCAAGGTTGCAACTCCCCCAGTGGCACCTACGACGTCGTGGTGACCGGTGGAACCAAGTCACCGGACTCGGATCCCACGCAGACATTGGCCGCAGCGGCCACCGACTTGAAGATGCAGTTCTACGCGGGGCTTCCCGCCCCGGTCAAGCGAACGGATCTGGAGTATTTGCCGGACCTCTCCTACACGCAGACCTTGAGTCTCTTCACGGAGCGGTTCCTGCGCTTCCAGGCCGAAAAGAATGATGTGCCCGGGTTGGCCGGTTTTTACCACCATGTGGAGATGCCACTGAGTTCAAGTCCCTTCTTCGATCCGATCCTGTCCTTATATACGTTGCAAAACCAGGCCATCCACAAGCTCCTTCCCTCGCGATCGGCAGTCATCAGCCCCTACATAGAGTCGCGGAAGAGTACCTCCTTCGTTACCCCCGCGGAGGCCGGACAGGCCATCCGCAACATCGCGGGAACGTCCGCAGGGTTGAAGGTGAACATTGCTATCCAGGACGGCATGGGCACCGGAAAGGGTGCCGCCTATCTGGACAGCGAAGCCAAGACTCCCGTGGATTCTTTCGCCGCAACGATCGTGGGCCACGGGACGTGGCAGGAGAAATACGCCGCGCCCAACAAGGACTATTTCCGCGCAGCAGCGGCCGGCGTCAAGGGGACCAACGCGGTGCTCTGGGCCAACTTGGAGGGTATGGCACCCGCCACGGACAGAAACGTCTGCAGCAACAGTCTCCGTGGCCAAACCACCGTGAAACGTATCGAGCGCCAACTCCAGCAGATGGAACCCGCCACGAAAGTAATTTCATTCATGTGGGATCCCTATTTCACCTGCAAAGGCACGGGAACACCCCTCGTGGAGCAAATGGCGTCCGGATTCAAGACCCCTGTGGTGACCAGCGCCGCCGTCGACCGTTCGTCTGACCGCTTGACCATAACCGGCTTCAACATTGCCGGGGGCCAAACAACACTGAAAGGGACTTCCAAAGACGGGCAGCCGCGGGAGTGGACCACGGCGTCTCCAGATACCCACAAAAAAAGCGTCAAAGACCCAGAGGGAAACCCCCAATTGGAAACCTTGGACGTGGACCTAAAGGCCGTCAATTTCGACGCCGGGGCCAGCCTGAAAGTGGACCTCACCAATCAATGGGGAGCCAGCCTGAACCAAGAGTTTGCCGAAGGGCTAATTGCACCTTGATAGAATCGTCACTGCTGATGCCGACACCAAGGAACACATGACGCTCCCGACAGATACCGATACTCCCTCTGCAGAGTCCCGTCCCCGACGTCAAAAAAGCGGGAAAAAGACCACACGGAACGTACTTCTTGGCTTCGCCGCAGTAGTGCTGGTTGCGGGCATCATTGGAGGTGCCTACATCTTCAATCTGGCACAGACCTTCAACTCCGGCACCACTAAAATTGATGCCGCTTTCCCCGAAGAATCCACACGTCCCCAAAAGAGCCAACCGGTCAACGGCAGCGCTCCCATGAACATCCTGGTGATGGGCAGCGACACCCGTGGAACTGCGGAGATCGACGTCGACAACCAAGCCTCTACCGACCAGCGGGCGGATACGCTGATGCTGGTTCACATTCCGGCCGACCGCAAGAACGTTTACGCTGTGTCGCTCATGCGTGACCTCTGGGTGGATATCCCGGGCAGGGGCGAATCAAAGATCAACGCAGCTCTGGCCTACGGTGGTGTGCCGTTGATGGTGCAGACCGTGGAGTCTTTGTTCCAGCAGCGGATTGACCATGTGGCCATGGTCGACTTCGAGGGCTTCAAGGGATTGACCGATGCCCTGGGCGGCGTGGAGGTTGACGTGAAGATTCCGTTCGCCCCCAATTCCGGGCCAATGAAGGGGCACTACTACGCTGCCGGGAAACAGACCTTCAATGGCGACGAGGCTTTGGCATTCGTGCGTGAACGCAAGTCGTTCAGTGACGGCGACTACCAGCGCGTACGCAACCAACAGGCCTACCTGAAATCGATCATCAGCAAGACGATCGCCAAGGAGACCCTGACCAATCCGGTCACAGTGAGCAACATGGTCTCCGCGGTCTCCCCCTTCATCAGCGTGGACAAAGGGTTTGACGCTGGTGCAATTGGCAGCTTGGCCGTTGGGATGAAGGACCTCCGGGCCAACGATACCGTGATGTTCACCCTGCCAACCCTGGGCACGGGGACGTCTGCGGATGGGCAGTCGATTGTGGTCAAGGATCCCACTGCCATCAGCGACATCGCAGCAGCACTGTCCAAGGATCAGCTGGGCGCTTACGTGACCGCCCACGCCTTGGAAAAGGGCAACTAGCGAAATCAACGCCGCCTGGCATCAGGTGGAAGCAACCGACCGAGGCCCCCGGCTCCACGGCTCACGCCGAGGAAGCCGGGGGCCTTTTCCATGCCCCAAAGCCAGCTTCCTTTGCGCGCAGAGTTCTTTTTCCTGCACAAATTGGAGCATATAAGAATGCTTTCATTGCGCGGAAATTAGCATATTTTGCGCGAAATGATTCACGAAAGACTCCTTTGTTTTTTGTAGTCGATTAACATCCTGCTGACCATTCACTCAGAATTTGAGATGCAGCTCGTTGGCGCCTAGCATGGAAATTACCGACGTAAAGTCAGGCGCCAAGCGCCGACTTATGCCGGTAATTTACGTTCGCCCTTATGGGCGATTGGGGGCTATGGGGGCTGAAATCGTGAATACACCTATATCTTTGCTGGATCATCCCGGCGGACATAAACTGGCGGATTCCGCCACGTCTCCGAGCTTTTCGGGCTAGCATGAGCGCCGCTGTATCAGCTGCCCCCGCTGCCGTCACCAGCACCGATTCAACGTGGCTGCGCGCCCAGAGCATCAAGATGCGCTTCCTGGACCTGGCCTGTGTGGTGGTGGCTGTAGCCGGCGCCCATCTCCTGAGGTTCGGAACTGATGACGTCACGGTTGCCGGCGGAGACACAGAGCTGTCCTACACAACGCTCTCCTTGGTTTTGATCATTGCTTGGACGGGCATTTTGGAGTTCGGCGGCACAAGGGACCGGAAGGTCCTGGGAACCGGAACCGACGAGTACAAACGTGTGGCTGTTTCATCGCTGTGGCTCTTCGGTGGCTTGGCTGTAGTTTCATACGTCTTCCAATTGCAGACTGCACGGGGTTACGTTTCTGTAGCACTGCCGCTGGGCGTGGCCCTCATCCTGGTAGTCCGCCTGCTCCAGAGAAGGTATCTTCACCAGAGCCGGCTCCAGGGAGAGAACCTCCACCGCGTTCTGTTGATCGGCGCACCCAATAACGTGGACCACCTCTACGGACGCCTCACCCAGCACATCGTTTCCGGCTACAAACCGGTGGCAGCCCTGCTGACCGACACAGGCAAGACGGTCCGCGAGGATCTCCGCGTCCTGGGCACCACACCAGACGTTGATATGGTTTTGGACTCCATCGCCGAATCGGGCGCCGATACAGTGGCAGTGTGCGGTGGCGCCCAGCTGGACCCTGCCTTCCTGCGCAGGCTCGGCTGGGAGTTGGCAGCTCGCGACGTCGGAATGATCGTCGCCCCAGCTCTCACAGATGTTTCCGGCCCCAGAATCCATATGCAGCCAGTGGCGGGGCTGCCCCTGATTCACGTGACCACTCCCAAACTCAGTGGCGTAAAAGCCTTCGCGAAACGCGCCCTGGATATTGGCCTGTCTCTGATTCTCCTGACGATGTTGGCCATCCCCATGGCGATCGTCGCCATCATGGTCAAGCTGGACAGTCCGGGCTCGGCCTTCTATTTTCAGGAGCGGATTGGCAAGGGCGGCCAGTCCTTCAGGATGATCAAGTTCCGTTCCATGAGAAATGATGCCGAAACGCTTCTGGAGGCCTTCCAGGCCCAGAGCCAGGACAGCGTCATCTTCTTCAAGATGAAGGACGACCCGCGCGTCACACGCTTGGGTGCCTGGATCCGCCGCTACTCGATTGACGAGCTCCCCCAGCTCCTCAACGTTCTCAATGGCACCATGAGCTTGGTTGGTCCCCGGCCCCAGGTTGCACGCGAAGTGGAGATGTACGACTTCGCATCCGTCCGCCGCCTGCTGGTCAAACCGGGCATGACGGGCTTGTGGCAAGTGAGCGGCAGGAATGACCTTTCGCTTGAAGAGTCAATCCGACTTGACCTCTACTACGTGGAGAACTGGTCACTCGCTCAGGACATAGTCATCCTGTTCAGGACGGCCAAAGCCGTTGTCGCCAAGGACGGGGCCTACTAGCCAAGGACGGCGGCCGCAGGTGGACCTGCATCAGGTTCTTTGCCCGGAGCATCTGCGGCGAGCAAGCCGAACACCGTCCAGATGGGTAGAAACGTCCATGACGACTGCGTGGCTACACCCAGAGCCACAAAAATGGCGACCATCACCAACACGGGCGAGGTCCGCCGGTTGCGCCAAATCAGGCAGATAACCAGCAGGCCGAAGGCGATCAAAGCAAAGTAGCCCAGCTCGGCTGCAACATGTGCATAGGCATTCTCGGCAATCGGCCGGGTCTGGTCCGTTGAGTAGATCCAAGGGAGTTGGCGACCATTCACGTACTGGTCGAAAAAGGCGCCATACCGCCCTGGACCAACCCCAAAAATGGGGTTGTCCAAACTCATATCAAAAGATATTTCGGTCTTGACACCACGCTGGTTGAGGGATGTTGTTGCGAACTGATAGTCCGGTGCGAATTCCGTGAACCCCAGCTTGGCCAGTTGCCGGCCCAGAGTATTTCTGAGCGTATCCGAGAAAAGCAGTACCAGCACTCCCGTTAATGCAGCGGCAATCAGAGGTACAACCACCTTGGAGAACTTAAGCACCACAATCAGGGCGATGCCCGCAGCAAGGCCGGCATAAGCAGTAGTGGACTGTGAATAGAGGATGCAGAGCGCCGCTATCGCAGCTGCAGAATAGCTCCGGTTGTACAAGGCAACAAGGATTGCCGCGCCCGCATAAAAGCCCAGGTGCTGACCTTCCAAAAACGGCCCGGAACGCAAAGTATCAACGGTGCCGTCCACACCCAATGTACGGAAACCTAGGAGCCCGATAATGGACGTATTTCCGGTGAGGGAAGACGCCCATTGAAGGAGTACGGCCGCACCGCAAAGCCATATGGACAGTACGGTTGCCTGCACGATTTTGGGGCGTTCAACCCGGCGCAAAACAGCCCAAAAAGTCAGTGCAAGGAAGGCGTAACCGCTGTACAGCAGCAGGTCGGTCTGGAATCCTCGCTCATACCCAATCGTCCGGAGCCCGGATGCGGTTGGGGTGAGATTAACGATCGCCGAAAGGACGGTGGCCACTGCCAGGAACAGCGCGGCACCGCCGGCGACATCCATGCGGCGGGGCTTGGATCGCTTGCCAAGGACATAGGTTGCGATGCCCAGGACGGCCAATATCTCACTGATCTTCAGAGGGAAACCTACTGACAAGGTCAGCGCATATTGGAAGGGCATAAACACAACGCTCAGCAGAATGAAGCGCTGAAACCACGGACCTGTGGCTACCAATTGCCGTATGGAAACCTTGGTAGCCCGGCCGTCACCTGATGGCCGGGCTTCTTCAGCACTTGTTTCAGTAACGCCCAGCGCAGCTCCGCGTTCTTCGGTTCTGCTGATCCCCATGTTCAAGTCCCTCACCTGCGTGGCCCCCAATACCAAGTTTCTTTTGCCTTGCCGCCGTGCCTGATTTGCGGCGCCCACTACCACCGCAGGAGTTTGCGCAGTCTCCGCACGCGCGCGCCAATGAGCCCAGCGTTAGACCGTCCCGCCCGGGCCTCCGAGGCAGCCAGCACTTCCCGCTGCGGCCACACCGCGCGTTGCACAAAAAGGCGGCGTTCACTCGGCGAAAGCGAGGCAAAGATCATCCAGTAGGCACGCCACCACCCCCTGCTTTCGCGCCATTTCCAGTTCAGGGGAATCTTGTGGTCAACAACAAACGAATGGCGCGGGAAGGCCAGCCGGAGGGAGGGTTCCAACACGGCCAGCGCCTTGATCTCCCGGGCGAAGTCCAAAGAGTCCACACCACCCACCTTGAGCCTCTCCGCAACTTCGTGCGCTTGTGCAGGCGGCTTACCGTGGCGGGCTTCCGGCCGCAACTCGTGGAGTGCCAACAGGACCGCATGGGCCGGCAGGTCCGGCGTGAGTACGGCGACGCCCGCAAATGACGTGGTCTCAGTGCTCTGCACAAGTGATGCGAAGACCGCGTCATCGCTTAGGGAACAGCCGGGAATGTGGCGGTGGACGTCAACCTCACAACCCCACTCACCGGGTTCCAGCGCCGTGGAGTGATTAAAGGAGAGCCCGGACCACTGGTCAGCTTGGCCGTTCCAGCCCCACTGCTCCAGGGCGTGGCAGACAACCTCCACATGGTCCGGGTGCACCCAGATGTCCACATCCCCGGAGTGCTCCCGGTCCCGCAGGCCTTGGCGGTGGAGGGTGGGCCCTTTGATGGCCACCACCCCAATGTGGATGTCCCGTGCAACACTGGCCACCAGGGCATACACCATTTCATGCAGGGGCGAGCTGAGCCATGGCTTCTCCAGACGCCTGACCCGTGCCGGATGTCCCTCGTCACCTGAGGCAAGCCCCACCGAAGCAAACTCCCGAACCAAAAGCCGCTCGTCTGGAGTCAGCGCAGTGTCCGCCACCGGGCCTGCCACCAAACGCCGCCAAAGGGAAGCGGGGGCGCCGATCAGTCCCAGTGGTTCCGAAGGCACTGTGGCCAACAGCATTACCTCAACGCCGGCGTGGTTTTCATGCCATCCCCTGAGGTCCAGAGCCCCGTAGGCAATGGCTACCCACCTGGTCATTCGCTGTCCTCCCCTTGGACGCCTTTGCGACGGGCGGGGATCAGCTGATGATTCCCTCGCACGCGGGCAGGCAATTACCCGTTAAACCTACCGCAATTCGAAACTTCGAATTGAACAGCAGGCTTACCATGACCGCTTCGCAGTAATCTGAAATACAGCCCACATCCGGTATCCTTGAACCTGGACTTGAACCGCAACTCTCCCCCAACCAAAAACTTCCTTGTATTCGTGTACAGCGGAGGCAGCAGTTGGTATGGGACTGCGTCTCACTTGCTATTTATTTGGGGGAGCACGATGGTCATTCGAGGTGCGTCTGACAAGATACTTCACGTAGTTGACCGCATCGACGGCGGTGTGCCGAAAGCGGTTCGTGGCTACATTGAGAACAGCCCTCCGGAATTCCAGCATACTATTCTCTCTCCATTCGTGAATGGCAGTCCCGCGCCGGTCTGGAACGGCCTGGTTATTGCCCACCATGATCTTGGCCAAGGGCTGCTGGGGCGAATTGCAGCAGTGAAAACTACGGTGAACATTGTTTCCCCCAGGGTGGTTCACGCCCATTCGAGTTTTTCGGGCCTCTATGCGCGCGCTAAGCCCTTGGATTCACCTGTTGTTTACGAGCCGCACTGCTTCAAACATGACGATCCCCACACACCCGCTTTACAACGGATGCTGTTCCAGCGGGTGGAGAAGTTCCTGGCCCGCCGGACGTGGAAGTTCGGAACACTGACATCGCATGAGACGCGTCTTGTCCATGAGCTCAAACCGGAGGCCACCTGCGTTCGAATTCCCAATCTGCCAAGCATCCCCAGGACGGATGCTGCCGGAAAAAGGGCTGCAGGCGATGAGTCCCCCACCATCAGCATGGTGGGACGCATCAGCCGGCAGAAGGATCCTTTGTTCTTTCAACGAGTCGCCGCTTCCGTACGCCGTGAAATACCCCATGCGCGCTTTCAGTGGATTGGTGATGGTGATCCCGTGCTGCGAGGGCATTTGGAACAAGAAGGCATTGAGGTCACTGGGTGGCTGCCCTCCACCGAGGTGGCGACTGCCCTGGCCGCGAGTTCGGTTTACGTCCATAGCGCAGCTTATGAAGGTTTCCCCCTGAGCGTTCTGGACGCCGCGGCACAAGGTATCCCGGTGGCAGCAAGGGCAATACCGGCGTTCGAAGGTTCCGGGCTACTGCAGGCCCCCGATCCCGACGGAGTGGCTGAGCTTGTCCACTCGATTCTTCGCACACCTCAAGCACACACCTTGGCGCAGGCAGCCAATCAGGAACTCCTGGACCGGATGAACCGCCAAACACTCCAGACCGCACTTCGTGACCTCTATGCCCCGAAAGGCAGCGACTTGTGAACCAACTCCAACGAGTAGCATTCCCCTCTAGGATCCTTTCCCGACATGTGGGCGGTAACACCACTTATGCGAGGGAAATCGCGAAGGGGCTCAAGGTACGCGGTGTGGAAATCACTGAGCTAGCCTCAACACAACGTGCCGCGCTGACGGCCTTGGGTGAAACGTGGCAGGGACTGACGCTGCCACGATCACCGGGTTTCGTGATTCACTACAGCGCCGACACAGGTCCCTTGCTACCCACCCGTGCCCCCTCTGTTGTTACCGTCCATGGCGTAGCCAGCCGTTGGATCACCACCGCCCGCTCACCGCGTCAGGAAAAGATCTGGCGCACAAGGGTCCAACGCGCCATCCAGTCCACTGATGCGGTCATCACGGTTTCAAACTCCAGCGCTGACGACGTGTCCCACGTATTTGGGGTGGACCCTGCACGCATCACTACCATTCCCCACGGTATTGATACTGAGCACTTCGCCCGGCATCGCCCCCTGAGCAACCGGCTTCAGCATCTGTCGGCCACTCCTTATGTGCTTTACCTGGGCAATATCGAGCCCCGGAAGAACCTCGTTGAACTGGTCCGTGCATTCTCGATGCCCCCTCTGAAGGAGCTCGGCGTAAGGCTGGTGATTGCCGGCAAGCCTGCTTGGAACGCCGATGAGTCAATGGCCGCAATTAACTCCGCGGATGTCGTGAACCTTGGGTTTGTGGACGACGACGAAAGGGTGGCACTGATGCAGCACGCTGAACTTTTCGCCTTCCCCAGCCTGTATGAAGGATTTGGTTTTCCGGTCCTCGAGGCTCTGGCTGCCGGCACACCGGTTATTTGCTCGGACAGGGGTTCCCTCAAAGAGGTCGCAGGGCCCTCCTTGATTTTCGAGGGGATCGACGCCGGCTCGCTGGCGCGAGGCATAGCTGGCGCCCTCAGCGATCCGGTGGCATTGGCGGGCGTCCGTGCAGCGGGCCCGGCTTGGGCACAACGTTTCAGTTGGAACAGCAGCGTGGACGCTCACACCGCTGTGTATGAAAGGGTTCTTCAGCGATGAAAGTACTGATCCTGCACGCGTACAGTGCCAACAACATCGGCGACGGCATGCTGGTGACCGAGGCGATTGAACTCATCAACGAGGCATTTCCATCAGAGGATGTCCAACTCACCGTTCTGGCATCGGATCCGGACAGCTTCGACCTTCCGGGGGTAACCCTGCGCGGCAGCAAACCCACGCTGCGTGGCTACAATCGCGAATACCTCCATACCTTGAAGGACCTGAAAACTTTCGACTTGGTTGTTGGGGTTGGCGGGGGCTACCTGCGCGGGGGTACTTGCGTCGAGCTCGCCAAGGCATTGCTTGTCCACGGGGTTCAACTGCGGGCCGCCAGCCGTCACGGGTCAAGGGTGGTCTACCTGCCGCAAAGCATCGGCCCACTGCGGCTTCGGAGCGCTCCGTGGTTCCGGAAACACCTGGGCAAGCTAAGCAGGGTCTGGGCGCGCGATGACCGTACGGTTGATGAACTCGGGTTGCCGTCTGTTGTAAAGCGGTCTCCGGACATGGCCGTACTGCGCGTTCAATCGCGCACCACCCGCCCTGTGGAGGCCGTGCCGGTGTATTCCGTGCGCAATCTCCGCGGTGGCTTGCCTGAACCCATCACTGAGCTTGCGTCACTGATTGGTTCCTTTGACGGCTACGTGCAAAGCCAGACGGGTGGAAACCAAGACCTGTCCCCCATGCAAAGCCTGCATCCTCGGAAAATCCTTGAGCGTCAGGATTTCCTCAACGACGCCACGACCAAACGCGTTGTGGTTGCCGTACGGCTCCATGCAGCCCTCATGGCTCTCCAGGCCGGCCACTACGTGATTCATCTTTCCTATGAGCGAAAGGGGTTCGCAGCTTTCGCGGACCTGGGGCTTCAGGAGTACGTTCACAACGCCTTTTCCTTCGACCCGCACGCCGTCAGCAGCCAGCTCACACGGCTTCTGTCCGATGAGAATGCGCGGGTTGACTACGACGCCGCGATCAACCAGGCCGTAACGAACAGTCACGCCACGCTGGAGTCCCTGACCCAAAGCCTCCAATCCGCAGCCCGGACTGTGAGAGTATGACCGCTGCTACCGCTACAGGCCGCGGTGCTTTTCAGTCACTGATCATGGTTGCCTCGGGAGCAGTGACAGCCATTGTTCCGGCCGCCGTCCAGGGCGTGGCAGCCCGTCTCTTTGCCCTTGACGACCAAGCCCACATAGCACTGTTCCTCAGCTTCGGGTCCTTCATTGCCGGAGTCCTGGCAGCCGGGCTGCTGGAACCGCGCATGGCTGACACCTCGTTGATGGAGAAGACCTACATACCTTTATGGGCAACGGCTTTGGGCGTGGCGGGCACCCTGGGGATGGTCATTTTCCCGGGCTCCGTTGCAGCCATGGCCGTAGGTTTGCCATGCGCAATGCTGGCGCTCCAAATAGGCCGGATGCATGCAGCATTCACGGCAGGATGGAGGATGGAGGCCCTCACTGCCTCCGCGTTGGTGCTGGGGGCAGGAGGTGCACTGGTGTTGGCCGGGCAGAAGTCACCCTGGGCGGTCTCCGTCCTGGGACTGGCTATGATCGTGGCCATCCTGATCCGTGCAATCAAGGCTCCCTACAAGGCTTCCGGCCGGCCGCGACTGGCCCCCACCGCCTGGATCACGCTGGAGACTGCCATGGTGGCTTTGGTGCCGCTGGGCATCGTAGCCACGGTCTACCTGCTTCAGCGCAATGACGAGGCAGTGGCTCTCAAAGCAACCATCACAGTCCTGGGAGCGCTCCAACCCATTCTTGGATACATGCGGACCAGGCTGTTGGGTGCGCATTCCAGGAGTCTGGTTCTGGGAATGTCCGGCCTGAGCGTGCTGGCCATCGCTGCGATCCTGCTCCTCGAAGTCCTTGGCGTGTTCAACGCGCTCTTCGGCACCGCCTGGAATGTGGTCACCATGAGCGCGCTGTCCCTGGCATGCCTCTGGAAGCTCATCACCATCCCCAGCACGCTGCCCTTCACCTACCTGCGCCGGGCTGGATTGGTTGGTCAGGTCTTCTGGATCCGGGTTGCTTCTTCCCTGCTCTACCTGGCAGTTAGCGTGGCGCTCCTGACCGTCAGCGATTCGCTTGCGCTGCTCTTCCTGGGCCTGGCCGTGGTGGAAACAGTGACCGGCCTGTTGCTCTTCGCGAAATACCGCTCCGTGGCCAAGGCCCACCAGATCCTGGAACCAAGTCCCGCCTAGTGCACACCGGTCAAGTCAGCGTTGCTGCCCCACTTGTTGAACGGATAAATAAACCAGTCAACCTTGCCCACCAAGTCCGACGCCGGCACAGTCCTGACGCACTCCGCGGTGGCGGCAGGGAACCGGCAACCTGCCACGGAGTCCTCTGAGTTGGATCTGTGATCGCCCATGAACAGGTATTCATCTGCGCCGAGGTGCAGTGGGAGAAAGCAGCGAGGTGACTTGACCGCCGTCGTGCAATCAAGCGAACCCGCCGTAAACGGCAGGTCCTGAAAGACGTAAGGTTCGTCAACGGCCTCGCCGTTCACCGAGACCTTCCCGTCGATGTCACAACATTCCACGGTATCTCCGGGCAGCCCGATGGCCCGTTTGACCAGGTACTCGGTGTTGCCAGGTCCGATGCCGGTCACCTCGCCAAACCATCCGACGGCGGTACGGACAAAACCACGTTCCGGCGGCTTTCCCCACGTGGCTGGCTTTCGGAACACCACCACGTCCCCGCGTTGGGGTGTTCCCAGTGAGTACCCAATGCGGTTGACCAGCACACGGTCCCCAACGTTCAAGGTCTGCTCCATTGAACCTGAAGGGACCTGATAAACCTTCACCAGGAATCCCTGAACCAAGGCAACAACTACCAACGCCAAGAGCGCGTGGAACCACGGCGAACGCAGGAAACGACGGCGACGGACAGGCTCTTTTGTTGCCATGGGCGTCACGACTGCAGAGTGGTTTCGCGCAGTGCCAGTCCAGCCTCCGCCAAGGCTTCCAGAACCCCCGCCACTGCGTCATCCAGTTCCTGGTGCGGTGGAGCGCCAAACCGGGCCTCCACGTGGCGGGTCAACGCTGCGAAATCCAGGCCGTGGCACAAGCCACTCCACACCAACGGAGCAACACCATCAAGGACTGTTACCACTCGGTTGGCGTCGAGGATCGCGGTCTGGCCAGCGGCCTCCACAGCATCCAGAACGGGTGCTGGAACGTACCGTGTTCCGGACAAGGAGTGCTCGGTGCCGTACGCTGACTCCTGCGGCAGGACAGCCACCCAGGGGTCAGGTTCTTCCCGGCTGAACATGGCCTCCACCAGCGGCACCAGGTCTGAGGCTTCAGCGTAGATGACTTCCTTGATGGCACCGCAGCGATCAACATGCCTGGCCAAGGTCTGCAATGGACGGTCCATGTCTGAAAGATAGCTGGCCTCCGGAACCAAAGCGGCAAGGGCAGCACACAGGCCCACGGCAGTTATCCGGGGCTTTCCGGCATGGTCATTCGTGCGGGACACCAGCACCAGGGCCCCCAGATGCAGGGGCTCCTGAGGCAGTTCCCTCAGCCCCAATGATGAGGGTGCAAGTTGCTCTTTGTACGCCTCACCCGAACGGATAACGGAGAGGGGCTTCCGGTAGGGGTGGATCATGCCGTTGGCTTCGATGCCCACAGTTTCATCGGTGACATAGCCAAGGCTGGTCCCCAGAGTTCGAGCCAAGGTGGTTTTTCCGCGTCCGGATGGTCCAATCAGAACCAGCACCCGCCCGGCATCATCAGTTAGACCTGCCGCATGCAGCATCAGCAGGCGTCCCCGCTGCGCCTCAATGGCAGCCAGCGTGGTGTGGGTGGACAGTTCGGCCACGGATCCGGACAGGCCGCTGCTGTCAGGAAAGGGCCACAGGACTTCGGCTTCATTGTCTCCGGCGGGCCCATTAAGACCGGAAGGTGCAACAACTGCGTCGGACCAAGGGGTTGTCAGCTTACTGAATAAATCAGGATCGTATCCATTGCAGGAATAATCAAAACGAACCCGCACCACACTGCCCAGGGCATCTACCAGGATGTCATTTGCCTGCATGTTCCTACCTTTGTTCAGATGGACGCCATGCCAAAAAAGCAACCACTGACGGCCCTCTTCAAACACTAATTCAGGGTTCCGGAGACACGAAAACGCGTCGGCCACAAGGACCAACGCGTTTCCGCAAATACCGACGAGTAGAAACTAAAGAATGCCTGCGCCTACTGGTACCGAAATGCTGGTGGTGGCTGTCAGGGTACGGCCACCGATAACAACCTGGATGGTTACGGCGAAGCTGGACAACGCGCTGATGGTCACACCGGTGCTTGTGCCGGCCAGACCGAAAACGATCGGCAGGTTCAGGGCGCCGTTGCTTGCAACAGTGACAGGGACGTTGGTGCCGGTCCAGGTGGTGGCCGGGAAACCGAACTGACCAACAATCGGTGCGCTCTGGTAGACCGCGGTGCGCTGGCCCGATGTTGTGGGGACCCCGTTGAATGAGTACACGCCGAAGCCGCGCGCACGTCCAACGGGAAGGTTGATACCGGCCGGGCGGGCAACGGAGACCGTCACTGTTGCGTTCTCAGTGACGGCACCAGGACCGTTGGTGAAGGTCACCGTGGTGGGCACGGTGACCAGCGCCTGTGCAGTGAGGACGCCACCACCGTCAAGGAGGTTCAGGGAAAGGAGCGCGGTCTGCGAAGCCGTGAAAGCGAGGCCCAGGGTGTTGACTGAGGCAACAGCTGCAGGTGCTGCCACAGCAGCGGCGATCACGGGCACGGACCATGCTGCGCCCTTGACGACCGCGCGGCGGGAGTGCGGCCTGGAAACGTTGATTTCGTCGCTCATGTTCTTCTTTCGACTCAGGTTGAATGCCATCGGTTGGAATCCAGCACATGCCGAGTTCCCCCATCAGGCATAGACACTACCCATGCATTTTGGGGCAAAAGTCCAGATCAGGCCCCGAACGCCGAGTTTGTCGCTGAATGATTCAAGGTCTGCACGATTTGACCGATTCCGGAGGGAACAACGCAATATTCACTGCTTCGCGCGTCGCTCGCGGAGGTCCTTGGGTCCACATCCATATAGCTCATCCAAGGCCCTGCGTAGCGCCGCGGTTGTCCCGAAACCGGTCTGCTCCGCGATCTGTTGCACGCTCAAAACGTCGTAGCGCGCATCCTTGAGGAGGTTCTTGGCGAGTCGCCCGCGCTGCCGGCGAATCTCAGCGGCGATGGAGTTTCCCACCTCAGCGAAGGCCGCCTGGACCCGCCTTAGGGAAGACTGCACTGCCTTGGCTACAGCCTCAGGATTCAGCTCCCGGTCAGCGCAGCGCTGGGCAATGACTGCCATTGCCTCATCCCTCAGGACGGAGGTCAGGGTGTTGGAACTCCACGAGATCCCGCAGTGATCCAGGAGGAGGCTTCCGGTCAGCTCAAGAAGAATCTGCTCAGTGGCATAGGACTCGATCGCTGAACCGTCAAGGGACGGCTGACCGATGATGGCAGCCACAAAGGCAGCCGCTGCAGAATCCAACCGGGAGGGAACAAGGCTCACCGTCAGACTGTCGAGGGCGTGGGGAACAAACGTCTCCGCGGTGGCCCTCTGGATGCGGATGCGGAGGGCAGTACCATCACCTGCGAAAGGCATGGGGAGGCCTTGTCCGCCAGGGACCACCACCACTGCTTCTGCGGCCGGAACCAGCGCACCGGACGGATCACGAAGAAACCCTGAGTTCACAAAATAAATGTCCACGCTCTCGCGTGGTCCCACGGCATCCAAGACCCCCAACGGACCGGAAAGCCTGCTCAATGAAACAGCACCAATTACGCAGTCTTTTTGTTCCTCCACCAAGGCCGAAACGTCTGGCGAATTATCTTCGATAGACCTGAGATGGTCAGTATCCTGCATTGTCATATTTCCCCCCATCCCACCTCAAGGTGGGTAGCCCCTTTAGAACAGCACGTTACGATATAAAGGACGCAGTGCAACAGCTGCGTTCTTTTGTGTCGACGCAACACAGCAGCAGGGGGACAATTTCATGGAGCTTACGGACTATTGGAAAGTCCTCCGCGCACATTGGGTTTCGGTCATCGCCATAACCCTGGTGGGCGGCATAGCTGCCTTCGGCTGGACGCTGACGCAAACCAAGGTTTACAGCGCCGATGCCTCCGGCATCATCTCCGTGGGGGTCAACAAGGACCTCGGCACGGCAATGGCCGGCGAAAGCTACTCCAAGTCCCGGGCCAAGTCCTACCTTGACGTTGCGAAATCGCGTTCTGTGGCGGAGACCGTCATTGATGACCTTAAGCTCCAAGGCACCACCCCCGAGCAATTGATCTCCCGGATTTCCGCCCAGAACCCACAGGACACCGCGACCCTGAAGTTCACCGCCCAAGCGAGCACTCCGGAGTCCGCACGGGACCTGGCTGAAGCATGGGTGCGGGCCGTAGGCCAGCAGGTGGACCAGCTCGAAAGAGGCGGCGCTAAAGCAGGCGAAACGTCGATTGTCAGCTTCGTATCCCTCGACGCCGCCCAGCTGCCGACGTCCCCCACGTCCCCAAACACCAGACTCGCTTTGATGATCGGCATCGTAGCCGGCTTGCTGCTTGCAATCGGCTACGCCCTCCTCCGCAACATCTTCGACCGCCGCGTCCGCTCCGCAGCCCAGCTCGAGTCCGAGACCGGCGTCGCAGTAATCGGCACCGTGCCGTTCCACACCAACTTCGACGGCGTCAATCGCTTGGTGCTCTCCCGTGGCGGCAACGATCTGGAGAACAAGAACCACCAGGACTACGCCGTGGCGGAAGCAATCCGTGAGCTCCGCACCAACCTCCAGTTCATGGACGTGGATGCGCCTCCCCGGATCATTGTGGTCACCTCCGCGCTCCCCGGCGAAGGCAAAACCACGGTGGTGGCCAACCTGGCCCAGACCATAGCAGCGTCCGGGCAAAGGGTTGTGGTGGTGGACGGCGATCTCCGCAGGCCCACCGTAGCCAAGACATTCGGTTTGCTGACCAACGTGGGCCTCACCGATGTCCTGATTGGCAGGGCCACGCTCAATGATGTCCTCCAGCCGTGGGGTGAGAGCGGCGATTTGTTTGTACTGGGTGCAGGCTCGGTACCTCCGAACCCCAGCGAGCTCCTGGGATCCAACGCCATGCATTCCATGCTGGAAGACATCGCCAAGCACGCAATCGTGCTGGTGGATGCTCCTCCGCTGCTTCCCGTGACGGATGCCGCCATTCTGACGGCCCGCACGGACGGGGCGTTGGTGGTCAGCCGCGCCGGTAAAACCACGTACGACCAGCTCAAGCGGGCCCTGCAGAACCTTGAACGCGTCAAGGGACGCCCACTGGGCTTGATCATCAATGGCGTGTCCCGCAAGTCCACCAAGGGCGAGGACTACGGTTACCAGTACTACACGTATTACAACCGGAAAGAATCAGGCGAGGACAGTGCACGCGCCTCCCACGTTCCTGTCGGCGAATCCAAGGCGGTAGAAGCCACGGCACTGGAGCCACTGGGCGAACAGCGCCGCGGCCGCCGTCGCGAACGCACGCACGCACTGTGATGCCGTTGAGCCACACAGGTGGGAAGTCGCCGTCGTCCATTCTGACCGTATGCACCGGCAACATTTGCCGGTCGCCACTGGCGGAACAAGTCATCCGGCACCGTTTACAGCAATCCGGCGTGGCCGGTTTCACGGTTGCAAGCGCGGGCCTTCACGCTGCAGTCAACGCCCCCATGGAGCCGCTCCCGGCCATGCTGTCCCGGGAGCTGGGCGGAGACCCCACTGGTTCCCATGGCAAGCAGATCACACTGGAAGCGATCGAATCAGCCGAGCTGGTGTTGACCATGACGTTGAAGCAGCGGGATGAGCTGGTCAAGAAGTTTCCCGGTGCCGCCCAACGGACGTTCACCATGGCCGAGTTCGCCCGGGCGGGTCAGGGGCTGCCCCTGGCTCAGGCCGCAGCAGTGACCGCAGCGCCCAGTTGGGCTTCCGTCACAGGAACGGCAACGGGCAGTCCGGTAGCTGAGCTTGTCCGGCGCACGGCCGCGGTCCGTTCAACCGCCGGGTTGACGTCAGCAGACGATATTCCAGACCCCATCAACGCCGACGAGGCCGTCCATCGCGATGTGGCCCAACGGATCAACGGGTACAGCCAGGACATCGTTGCGGTTTTGAGCCACCACCTCTAACGGCTGCGACGGCTGACCAGCCAGGCGACCGCCGCAACGCCGATCAGTCCACCAGCTGAGTTGGCTATGACGTCCGAAAGGGCTGTCACACGCCCCGGGACCAGGAGTTGTGTCAGCTCAATGGCTGTTGACGTCACTGCGGAAAGAAGCAGAGTGCGCCACCAATTCCAGGTGGCCGGCCAGAGGCACCGCAGCAACGCACCAAACGGTATGAACATGACAATGTTGGACACGAACTCCACTGCTACGGCCGCATCGCTCCGCGGCACGCCCAGGAAGTAAAGCCAGCCCGCGATCACACCGACAAAACCTGTCACGGTGCCGGCCTGTTGCGAGGGTAGGAACACCACCAAGGCCAAAGCCACCAGGTAGACAGCAAATGCCGCCTGAAGCCATCGCCTGTGGACTTTGGTGAAGGTGGCGAAGGCAAACATGGATCAAGCCTAGGTGACCCATCCAAATCCCGGCCCAAGAAAGTCGGGCATGGAACAGATGGACCCATACCCGGTCAATTGCCAGCTAACAGTCCTACAATTGAAATGTCCCGCCTGATCCCCCATCAGGCGGGACGCTTTCGTTAACAGCCTGTGTCAGCTCCAACGGGTAGGCTCAAGCTGGATGGCCGCCCCGAAACCACCGGCGGGCTCGTCACGGCTCTATGGGGGATTCTTGAAACGCAAACAGCAAGCACGGGCGGTGGTCGCTGCCGTCGTCGCCCTGGTTGCAGTGGTACTGAGCGCGTGCTCCCAGGAACATGACGAGGCCAAAGCCCGGGATCTGGGAATCAGCTTCATCTACTCGCTGGCTGGCCATGACGGCAAATTCTGCGATCTTCTGGATACCTCAAAAGCAGACGATGCAGCACGGTGCAAGGAAGATGAAGCCCGGCAGGCACTGCAGCTGAAAACCAACCCGGAGCCCATCCCGTGGAGCCCCAAGATCTATCAAATGGTCCCGGGCAAGGACCAAATGCTCGGCATCGTCATTGAATACAACCGCGCCGGCAAACAGGAGTTCGTCGCCGTGGAATCAGTGCGGCGGGGCGATTCCTACAAGATCCTGCGCTGGGCATACCCGGACGCAGCCGACTTCAGGACGGACCGGGCCATCACAAGAACCTTCGGCTGGTGAATGCTCCGATGGTTGTATCCTCTAGGTGAGCCACATGCAGTGGCCGTCCGGTTCAAGAGACCCCGTAACGGTTGATGGGCCTGTCACGTTCTTGGGGGAATCTTGAAACACCGCCGTTCAGCCCTGCGCGCTCTCGCGGTCCTGACTGTCGCAATACTCCTGTCAGCCTGCACGTCGACTGCCGTCCCCGGGACGCCAACAGCCACTCCCCCAGCGCCCTCGGCCGCTGCAGTTGAAAGAAACACAGAGGTTGCGACGGCGGTCTGGGAAGTACCGCTGGAACCCATCGGACAGCCGGTGGTGGCGGACGGCGTGGCGCTGGTTTACGCGAAATCGGCAACAGGTGTGGCTGCCCACGCTTTCACCGTGGCTACGGGTAAGGAGCTCTGGACCCAGCCAGTCCACCCCGGAATGGATTCCTTCGTCAGCCCCCTGGAACCCGCCGTCACTAAAACGGCCAGCGGCAGAAGCGCTGCGATTTTCCTGCAGGCAGCCACTCCGCCGGCCGACAACCGTGGGATGGCTTGGTGGACGGCTCCCGTGGCCGTGGATTTGAAGACAGGCAAGGAAATCCACCGCGGCAAGGCCCAGATGGTCACAACACGCCCCTTTGCCTGCGACGAAGTACTGGACATGTGCTTCATTGCTTATGACGAGTCGTGGAACTCTGTGGAGCACTGGGTTGATCTTGAATCCGGCGATGAGGAGTCCGGCGCCGACGTCAATCCCCTTGAGGGCAACTTTCGGCCTGTAGGAAAGGGACTGTACTCGGTGGTCAACGGCACCAAGGAGTCGCTGGCACGGGTGGACCACGGAGTGGTCCGCTGGGTGGTGGAGATCGAAAAATTGTTCGGCAAGGGCGCCATCGCGGATATGGGCAGCCACTTCACCTACTCAAGGAAACTGGATCTGTTTGTGGGCTCAGTCCGTATCAATCCCAAGGACTTTGAGCCCAGGACGTACACGGATCACGATTTCCAGTTGAACCTGCGCGAGACAACCAAGGCCGTGGGGTTCCGGGCATCCAGCGCGCGCGTCCTGTGGACAGCCGAGGGATCAGAACTGGAGTGCGCCAAAACAGTTGGAACCGCTAAAACCAAATTGGAGGGAGGGGAAGCCTTTCCGGTCCGCTGTGAGTACGTGGACGGCTTCATCCAGTTCCCCACGGGAACGTATCGCGGCGCCCACTCGAAAGTAGTGGGTTACGATCCCACCACTGGTGAGACGGCATGGGAAGGGGATCCCATTGAAGTACGGGCTTGGACCGCGTCCGGAATTATCCCCATGGCATCCCGGGGTGATCTGGTGATCTCGGGCTTCTATGCGGAATCAACTCTCTTGGATACCCGCACAGGAAAATTCCGCGGAGCGAGCTTCCTGGATGGCTTCGTATGTTGGAAAGACACCTCGTACACCGCTCCCCCGAATGGCCCCTTCCCGGACCTCCCCGAGGATGCCGTGTCGGCTGGATCGCGCATTGCTTTCCCTTGCCTCAAAAGTGGCTCACGAGCAACGGGTTACACCTACGCCGCATTGACTGACGTGGACACTGTGGACAACGGGATGGCCGTGATCTCATCCGAGAAAAGCATCGCAGGTTTCCAACTGCTGAAAGCCCTCACTTAAGCGGCTGCCCGCAGCCCCTACCCCTTGAAGACCGGAGTCCGCTTCTCCTGGAATGCAAGGAACCCCTCCGAATAGTCCTCCGTGCCGCACAAACGCGCCTGCTCGGAGTTTTCCTCAGCCATGGACGCCCACAGCCCCACCCGTTGATCGCGGATGTGCGCCACCAGTTCCTTGGACGCAGTGAAGGCCTGCGTGGCCCCGGAAGCAACGCGGGCAACAATTTCGCGGGTGGAATCAAGCAAGGTCTCAGCGGGCATGGCCCGGCTGAACATCCCCTGTGCCACGGCCTCGGTGCCGGACATGAGCTCCGCGGTGTAGATCAGATCCAGCGTGCGGTGCATGCCGAGCCGCTCCGTAAAGTACCAGTGCCCGCCGGAATCAAGGGTTGCACCCAGCTTGGCGAACGGTGAACCAAACTTGGCGTTCTCCGCAACGTAAACAACGTCCGTGGCCAGGAGCAAGCCCAGCCCCACGCCCAGGCACGCACCGTGGGCTGCTGCGAAAGTGGGTGCCGGGAAAGCCGCCATCTTCTTGAGCAGTGGTTCCACGAGGCCGCCGAGGTAACCCTGGACGTCATCGGTTTCGGGCGTCACTTCCGCGATGTCACGCCCGGCGCAGAAGGCACGTCCGTTGCCGCGAAGCAGCAGCGCCCGCACCTCGCCGCGCGAGGCGGCGGCAGCAGCGTCGTCGTACGCTTTGCCCAACTCAACCAGCGCGTCCTCGTTGAGGGAGTTCAGCTTGTGGGGGGCATCCAGGACAATCTCGGCAATGCCGTTTTCAATGGAGAGCTCGATCATGGGGACTCCTTAGACGTCGAAATCGACGGTGACTTCTTCGCTGGTGGGGTGGGACTGACAGGTCAGGACGTAGCCCTTGTCCAACTCGTCCTGCTCCAGGGCGTAGTTCTCATCCATGGTCACCGAACCGGTGACCACCTTGGCGCGGCAGGTACCGCACACGCCGCCGGCGCATGCGAACGGCACGTCGGGACGGACGCGGAGAGCTGCGTTGAGGATGGATTCGCGTGCATGGGTGGGGCTTGTGACGTCACCTGTGAGGCCATCGAGCGTGAACGTGATCTTGTAGGTATCCTGCGATTCGTCCGCCACCACGGGACGGCCTGCGTTGCCTTCGGGACGGTCCGGGCGGCCGGTGGTGAACAGCTCGAAGCGGACGTGATCCGGTTCCACCCCGCGCGCGGCCAAGGTGTCCCGGCACAACTGCACCAGCTCGAACGGACCGCACAGGAACCATTCGTCCACATCCTCGGCCCGGATGGCGCTGCTGAGCAGTGCCTGCAGCTTTTCAGAGTCGATGCGGCCTGTCATCAGCGGCGCGATCCGTTGCTCGCGGGACAGCACGTGGTGCAGCGCCAGGCGCGTGGGGTACTTGTCCTTCAGGTCCGCCAGTTCCTCCAGGAACATGACGTCCATGGCTGCCTTGTTGGCGTACACCAGGTCAAAAGTGGTTTCCGGGTTGGCTGCCAGCAGCGTGCGGGCAATCGCGATCACCGGGGTGATGCCCGAGCCCGCAGCGATCGCCACAAAGTTGCCCGGCTCCCCCGCCAGTTCCTCGGGGTGGTTCATGGAGTTCATGACGTTGTGCTGGACGGAAGCACCATCTTTGCCGTGCCGGGATATGAAGGCACCCATGGGGCTCATGACATCAAGGACGTCACCGGCCTTCAGCTCAGCATTGGCCCACGTGGAGAAGAGGCCACCCAGGTCCTTCTTGATGGCTACCCGGATCTCGCTGCTGCCGTCCTCGAAGCTGCGCGGCTCTGCGCAGATCGAGTAGCTGCGGCGGACTTCATGAGGCTCGCCCTGCTCATCAGGGAGCGTGGTGCGCAAGGCCACATACTGGCCGGGAAGGTAATCGTACTGGCCGGCCAACTCGGCTGGAACACCGAACGTGACCTCAATGGCATCGTCCGTGAGGCGCCGGACTTCCGCGACGGTCAGGTTGTGGAAAGACGCACGACGGCGGCTGGCCGTCTGGGTTTCGGTGGTCATGGAATTCCTTAGAGGACTTTGAAGTAGTCGAACGGTTCCTTGCAGTCCTGGCAGACGAACAACGCCTTGCAGGACGTGGAACCAAAACGGGTGAGTTCCTTGGTGTTCAGCGAGTTGCACTGCGGGCACTTGACGGCCAGGCTCAAACGGACCGGCCCCGAGTGCCCCCCTGCCGCAGCCATTCCCGTGGGCGGGGCAATGCCGTACTCCTCCAGCTTGGCCTTGCCCGAATCCGTCATCCAGTCCGTGGTCCAGGCAGGGGACAACACCAGGTTGACGTGCACGCTGGCATAGCCGGCATTGCGAAAGGCGGTCCGCAGGTCATCGCCAATGGCGTCCATGGCCGGGCAACCCGAGTAGGTGGGCGTGATGGTGACCTCGACGGCGGTACTTGCCTTGCCGCCGTCGTGCGTTCCGTCTGCCGGAGGTGCTTGGCTGACGTTCACGCCGCGCAGGATCCCCAGATCCGCGATGGTGAGCACGGGGATCTCCGGATCACAGACCGTGGACGCGAGGTCCCAGGCCTGCTGCTCCGCGGCGGTCAGCACCTGTGTTGATGCCTGTGTTGGTGCCTGTGTTGGCGACTCCATGGACACGGTTGTCACCAGCTTGCGCCGGGATGCTCACGGGCCAGTACCTGCATCTCAGCCAGGATGTATCCCAGGAATTCCGAGTGCTTCCCGCGGCGGCCGCCGCCCAGGGACTGCGGAACGTTGGGGATGTCCAGCTGTGCCTGCTCCATGATCTCGCCGGTGAGGCGATCAAAAGCTGCCCGGAGGCTGGAGGGCTGCACGGCAACCCTGGCCTCGGCCAAGCGCGTGGTGAGCTGGTCGTCTTCGAAGATCTCATCCACGTACGGCCACACCAGCTTGAAGCCTTGGATGATCCGCTTCCTGGATTCCTCCGTGCCACCAGCCAGTCGCAGCACCCACTGGGCGCTGTGGTCGCGGTGGTAATCCACTTCCTTGACAGCCTTGGCGGAGATGGCCGCAAGGGTGGGGTCGCTGGATTCCATGAGGGCGGTGTAGAGCTGGTACTGGTAGAAGCTCACAATGAACTGCCGTGCGATGGTGACGGCAAAGTCCCCATTGGGCTGTTCAAAGAGGTGCGCAGAGCGGAACTCGTGCTCGCGGCGGAAGTAGGCCAGGTCATCCTCGGACTTGCCCCAGGCAGCGCCGGCGTAGGTCAGGAAGGAGCGGGCATGGCCCAGCTGGTCCAGGGCGATGTTGCCGAGCGCAATGTCCTCTTCGAGCTCCGGAGCACGGGAAATCCAGTGCCCCAAACGCTGGGCGAGGATCAGGCCGTCGTCGCCAATGCGGAGTGCAAACTCTGCAATGTCCTCGCTTGGCTTCACTTCGCCGCGCTTGATCTCCAAGGCAATATCCTCGGGGCGCAGTGCATTGCCTGGAGTGATGCGCGTGGCGCTGGCCGAGCCATCGCCTGATGCGCCTGCGCCATGGACGCCTACGGAGATATCACCGTGGCCGTCAATGGCGAAGTCCGTGTTGTGGGCAGTTTCGTGGGAGGTCACAGGTGCTTCACGCCTTCGCTCTTGGTGTAATACGTGGCGTGGCGGTAATCCTTGCCCTGGGGGGATTCAAAGAAGGAACCCTTGGAGTCCGGATCGCTGGCCGAGATGGCCTCCGCCGGGACCACCCAAATGGAAACGCCCTCGTTGCGGCGGGTGTAGAGGTCACGGGCATTCCGCAAGGCCATGGCGGCATCCGGGGCGTGCAGGGAGCCTGCGTGCACGTGGGACAAACCACGGCTGGAACGCACAAACACTTCCCACAAGGACCAGGGGCTTTCCTGGTGCTCTTCCGTGGTGGCCGCAACCTTGGGGGCCTCCCGGTTGATCTCGCTGGCGGCGCTTGCCGGGGCGTCGGGGTTACCGTGGGGAGCCATTATGCTGCATTCACTTTCTCTGCTTGCTTGCGGGCGTACGCCACTGCGGCTTCTCGCACCCAGGCACCGTTTTCGTGCGCCTCGCGGCGGCGCTCAACGCGCTGCGAGTTGCAAGGGCCGCGGCCAGCCAGGACTTCCTTGAACTCGTTCCAGTCCAGGGGTCCGTGCTCCCACTTTTTGGTTTCTTCGTTGAAACGGATGTCCTCATCCGGAAGGGTCAGCCCCAGCACCCGGACCTGCTCCACCATCATGCCCACAAAGCGGCTGCGGAGCTCGTCATTGCTGAAGCGCTTGATGTTCCAGGCCATGGACTGCTTGGAGTTGGGTGAATCCTCGTCCGGCGGGCCGAACATCATCAGCGACGGCGCGTACCAGCGGTTCACTGCGTCCTGGGCCATCTGCTTCTGGGCGGGCGTCCCGTTGGCGAGCTCAAGCAGGATTTCGAAACCCTGGCGCTGATGGAAGGACTCTTCCTTGCAGATGCGCACCATTGCGCGTCCGTAGGGTCCGTACGAGGCACGGCACAGGGGCACCTGGTTGCAAATGGCCGCGCCATCAACAAGCCAGCCAATTGCTCCCATGTCCGCCCAGGAAATCGTGGGGTAGTTGAAAATGGAGGAGTACCGGGCCTTGCCGGCAATGAGGTCTTCCATCATCTGGTCCCTGCTCTGCCCCAGCGTCTCTGCTGCGGAGTACAGGTACAGACCGTGGCCGGCTTCATCCTGGACCTTGGCCATCAGGATGGACTTGCGCTTCAGGCTGGGAGCGCGGGTGATCCAGTTGGCTTCCGGCTGCATGCCGATGATTTCCGAGTGGGCGTGCTGCGAGATCTGACGCAGCAAAGTCTTGCGGTATGCCGCCGGCATCCAGTCGCGGGGCTCGATGCGTGAGTCCTCTGAAATGATGCGATCAAAATACGCCTGACCAGCCGCCTCCCGCTCCTGCTCCTCCGGGGACAGCTCAGCGGGCACTGACTGCAGATTCTGAGATGCCATGGTTGCTCCTAATAAATTACCGACCGTTCGTTCAGGATATGTGGAAGCGGCGATTTCAGTCAAGCTTTCCGGGCGGGCCGCTCTGAGCGAAATTGCTGGTTGCCTGTCACACCCCGTCTATAGAGTGGCCCCATGAGCCACATATCTTCAGCCCCTTCCTCCGCGCCTGAATCCGCAGTTGAGCCACCCGTTGCCAAGCAGGTGCCGACGCGCCGCGAGCACCATGGAGATGTCTTTGTAGACAACTATGAGTGGCTCCGGGACAAGGAATCCGCTGAAGTGGTGGACCACCTCAAGTCGGAGAATGCCTACCAGGAGGCTGTAACGGCCCATCAGGAACCTCTGCGGGAAGCCATGTTCCAGGAAATCAAGGGACGCACCCAGGAAACGGACCTCTCCGTCCCCAACCGCAAGGATGGCTGGTGGTACCACAGCCGCTCGGTGGAGGGCAAGGAGTACACCATCCAATGCCGCGTCCCGGCCCGGAACACCGGGGATCCTGTGGCGGACTGGACGCCGCCCGCCGTGGAAGCAGGCGTGGAACTTCCCGGGGAAGAGGTGCTGCTGGACGGAAACGTGGAAGCGGAAGGACAACCCTTCTTCAGCGTGGGCGGCGCCGCCGTCACTGTGGACGGTACCCTCTATGCCTACGCTGTGGACAACTCCGGCGATGAGCGCTTCACCCTCCGCATCAAGGACCTCCGCACCGGCCAGCTCCTGCCCGACGTAATCGAGGACATCTTCTACGGAGTGGCCTTCTCCCCGGACGGCACACGCATCTTCTACACAGTGGTGGACGACTCCTGGCGCCCCTACCAGGTCAAGGCGCACGTCCTTGGCACTCCCGTCAGCGAGGACCAGGTCATCTACCAGGAAGACGACGTCGCCATGTGGCTGGGCTTCGACCTGTCCTCGGACCGCCGCCACCTGGTGCTCAGCATCGGCTGCTCCGAGTTCAGCGAGACCAGGCTCTTAAGCTTTGACAGCTACGACGCCGGCCTGCGCACCGTCATCTCCCGCGACGAGCACCTTCTCTACGAGGCCGAGCCCTTCCTGCTGGACGGCCGTGAAACTTTGCTGCTCACCCACAACAAGGACGCCATCAACTCCATGGTGAGCCTGGTGGATCCGGAAGAACTTACCAAGCCGCTGTCCGGGCAGAACTGGCGCACCGTCGTCGAACACTCAGACAAAGTGCGCGTCAACGGCGCCGGCGTTACGTCGACGCACCTGGTGCTTTCCGTCCGCCAGGACACCATTGAGCGTGTGCAAGTCATCCCGCTGGCGGGCCTTGGCACCCCTGGGCAGGGCCAGCCCGTGGAACCGGCCTTCGAGGAAGAGCTCTTCACCGCCGGGGTGGCTGGTTCCGACTATGAGGCACCCGTGATCCGCATGGGCTATACCTCCTACTTCACGCCGTCCCGCGTGTACGACTTTGTGCTGCCCACCGATTCTGCACCCGGTGGAGAGCTGCTGCTCCGCAAGGAAAGCCCGGTGCTGGGCGGCTACACCCCTTCCGACTACGTGGCCACCCGCGAATGGGCGACAGCCGACGACGGCACCCGGGTTCCGCTGTCCGTGCTGCGTCACGCCTCGGTCCAGCAGGACAGCACCGCCGCTGGCTTGGTCTACGGCTATGGCTCCTACGAAATGAGCATGGACCCCGGATTCGGCGTAGCCCGGTTGTCGCTGCTGGACCGCGGGATCGTGATGGTCATTGCGCACATCCGTGGCGGCGGCGAGCTGGGACGCCGGTGGTACGAGGACGGCAAGAAACTCACCAAGAAGAACACCTTCACGGACTTCATTGCCGCCACTGACTGGCTGGCGGAGTCCGGCTGGGTTGCTCCCGGACGCATTGCCGCGATGGGTGGCTCAGCCGGAGGCCTGCTCATGGGCGCCATTACCAACATGGCCCCCGAAAAGTACGCCGCCGTGGTGGCACAGGTACCGTTCGTGGACGCGCTCACCACCATCCTGGATCCCGAGCTTCCCCTGTCGGCGCTGGAGTGGGAAGAGTGGGGCAACCCCATCACGGACCCGGAGGCCTATGCCTATATGAAGTCCTACACGCCCTACGAAAACGTGGCAGCTGTTGACTACCCCAAGATCGCAGCAGTGACGTCCTTCAACGACACGCGCGTGCTGTACGTTGAGCCGGCCAAATGGGTGCAAGCCCTGCGCGCGGTATCCACGGGATCCCAGCCGATCGTCATGAAGATCGAGATGGACGGCGGACACGGCGGGGCTTCCGGACGTTACGTCCAATGGCGGGAACGGGCTTGGGACTATGCGTTCATTGCCGACTCACTGGGTGCCACGGAACTGCTTCCCGGCGCTGGCCTGAAGTAATTCCGGGCTGCCGGTTTCCGGGGCCCTGCGTTCTTGGGCCCCGGAGGCCGGTTCAGCGGGCGCGGAGTACCGCGAAGTACCCGGGAATCACGTCCGGGGTTTCGGGATTGCTCAGCGGGCGGGTTTCAATGCCCGCTGAGCCGTCCTCCACAAGGTTCCAGTCCGACGTCGTAAACGCGGCCGACCGCTGCTTGGCGCCGAAGCGGCCAGGCATGGGCAAGCCCCTGATGGCCCACTCCAAGGGAGCCGGTATGGATTTCCGGGTGGCTCCAAGGTGGCTGACGTAGTCAACAGGGGTGCCAGGGAAATTGGTTTCGGCCAGGAAGACTGCGCCGCGTTCACCAACCACCGGCAGCATATTGGCCGCCAATGCCGCACGACCCTTGGCATCCAGGACATGCAGCACACCCCGGATGAACACATTCGCGTCACCGTGCCAGCCGGCGACGGCCAAGGCAGAAGCGATAGTAGCCGCAGCATCCGGTGCCGTTCCATCGCAGACGGCGAAGGACGCCGTCGGAATTCCCTCCGCTTCCCGGCGGGCCCGTTCAACGGCATTGGCGGAATAGTCCAGCCCCACGGCCAAGGGGAAGTGCCGGGCAAGCAGCCGGGTGAAACTGCCGTTGCCGCAACCTACATCAACAATGGGAAGGGCAGGGTCCAACAGTTTGAGCTTGGAGATGTAACTGTTCAACTCATGGTCGCTGCCGGAGTCCCACAGGACATCCCCCGTAGCCCCGGTGGAGCGGATGTCACCCCAGTACCGGTCCCACGCCGTCAGCGGATCCTTGGGGGCAGCAGAGGAGAGCTTGATGAGTCGCGGAATCAGCAAATACTTTCCCAGGCTGGATAACATCCTCTAAATATAAGGCGATTCAGCGTTCCACCAGCCAATCCAAAGCTTCGGTTTCAGACGTGAAGAACTTGGTGGGGCACGGCGGCTTCATGATTCCAAGGAAGAAATTGGCGATCACCCGGTCCACCGGGGACGATCCCCACAACGCAATCCGGTTGGCTTGGCATGGCTTGGCGAAGACGGAACGGGCGCCGCGGGTCACATCATCCGTGGTGGCCATATCCACAATCATGGGATGGCGGTCCTCGCCGCACAGCACGTTGACCCTGTCCATGGCGCGCTGGGCATCGGATTCCGTAATCCGCGCGCCCCTGGGCCAGGTCAGCCGGAGAAAGCCCCGCTCCTCCAACACCAGATCAAAGCCGGTCTCCTGACCGTCCTGTGGTTGGTTGTCCTGTGATTGGTTGTCCTGTGATGTCGCGTGCTGATCCACAGCCCTCCCCCATATCTTCTGAAGCCGCCTGATTGGCCCGTTTTCCCCAAGATTGTCCAATTCCGGACGCAATGTAAAGGGACAGCCCACGACTCATCCGGACCATTTGGCATTGGCACGCTGTGAGTCTGGGTGCCGCTGATAGGGTGTTGCCACATCAGGAATTTCCATGGGTGAAACGTTGGAACGGAAGGGGCTCCGTGGGCGAGACCGTTGCCGATGCAATGCAGGGCCTTGCGGCCGTGGTGGCGGACCCGGATGCAGAGCGTTTGGACACGGTCCGGACTGCTCTCACCACTGCCGGCTTTGACGTTCTTGCGGTCAGCGATGCCGCCGCGTTGGCCAGCTCACTCCCCGCCCATCAGCCCGTCGTGATTGTGGCCGAAAGCAGCGTGGCGCACGGCTTGGTAAGCCCCGGTGTCCCCGTTCTGCTCATTCTGGACGGTGACCGTTCCGTTGATTTTGCCGACATGGAATCGTGGCGGGTTGCGGACTACGTCATGGCCCCGGTGCGCGGCCATGAGGTTGTGCACCGCGTCCAGACCCTGATTGGCCGCTCCACCGAACGGGCGCGGGCGCGCGGCGAGATCGAGGCCCTCCGCGAGAGCCTGCGGAACGTCTCCTCGGCCATAAGGGAAACCAACGATCCCCAACGCATCGCCGATCACGTGGTGCGGGGCTTCGGCGAGGCCATGAATCTTGACCACGTCTGGTTCGCCACCTTCAAGGACGAAAGGGTTCCCAGCATCCGCGCCCAGTGGAGCCGTGAGGGCGTACCGCCGCTTCCGGACAAGATGGGCGAAGGCGAAGCCGCGATCACCGCCACCACCAACAGGCTGTGGGCTGAAGCCGACGTGCTGGCAGTTTCCGATCACCGCAAGGACCCGGACTCCGAGATTGCCACAGCACTACGAGGATGGTCCTGTGGCCTCCGGCCCGTTTCCACGGTGCTGCTTCCCGTAGGCGAGGGAAACAGCGCCATGGGCATCATCATGTTGTCCACTGTGGAAGAAGAGCACCACTGGACCCGCGCCGAGGTTGCCTTGATGCAACACGTGGCCGGCAACGTGGCACACGGCCTCATCCAAGGACACCTCATCAGCGCCCAGCAACGGGTCCTGCACCAGCTCCGGCAACTGGATAAGGCCAAGACCGACTTCCTGGCCACGGTCAACCACGAGCTACGGACGCCCCTGACCTCCATCACCGCCTACCTGGACATGATCCAGGACGGTTCAGCAGGCCCGGTCCCGGACAGCATCAACAAGATGCTGGTGGTCATAGCCCGGAACTCCGATCGGCTCCGGCGCTTGATCGAGGACATGCTCACCGTGTCCATGCAGGACGCCAGCAACCTGGACCTCAAACCCGTGGATATTGCCGCACTGCTCCAAGTGGTGGTGGCGACACTCCAGCCACTGGCGGAATCACGGCACGTGTCCGTCTCCTTCACCGAGGGCGGCGAAGACATCGAGGTGACGGCTGACGAGGCCAAGCTGGAGCAGGTTTTCACCAACATCGTGGCCAACGCCATCAAGTTCACCCCGGAGGGCGGACGCGTGGGGATCACCAGTTCCGTTTCCGCCTCGGAGGACGGCAGGCCCGCAGCCACCGTGAAGATCGCGGACACCGGCCTGGGCATTCCGGAGCACGATCTTCCCCACATCTTCACCCGGTTCTACAGGGCCTCCAATGCCACCTCGGCCGCGGTTCCCGGCAGTGGCCTTGGACTGGCGATCGCCCACGACATCATCAGCCGGCACATGGGCAGGCTCCACTTGGACTCCACACTGGGGGCCGGAACCACGGTGTCCGTGGAGCTGCCGGTGGGCGGTCCCTGACCTCCCCGGAATATGACATACGTGTCACGGCCGGGAGCCACCCTTGAGCCTGACGGTCACAAATGCTCGACATGTTCAGAAACAAAAGAGATGCCCCGGGCTACGGCCCGGGGCATCAATTTACGTCATATGGCCTTGAGAGGCGCTCCCCCAATTTTAGTTTGGCCACCATCCGATGCTGGTGGTGTTCGTCTTCGTCGTGGTGATGCTGTTTGGCCACCATCCGATAGCCGTGCTGTCCTGCTTGGAGTCAGCGTTTGCAGGAGCAGCGAATCCCGTCACTGCCAGAACCGCCGCCATGAGCAGGGTTGCCGCAAATTTTTTCATCCGCCATGCCCTTTCATACTGATGCGAATTTGTTGAGTGTGACTTGAATAAAGTCACGAGGCAAACTATACGAGCTTTTCTTCTGCAATGACATGGATAATGAGGTTATGCAAAGCCCCCACCTTGCCTCCCACCTGGTAGCCGGGCTGAACGCCCGCTCAAAATGGAAGGACCGCGACTTCGAGGAAGCCTTCCGGTTGGCGGACGATGCTGCCCGGCAGGCCGCCGAAGCCGGTGATGACGAGGCTTGGTGGGACATGCGCTACCTGCAAGCGGAATGCCTCCGGGACCAGGGCCTGATTGAGGAGTACCTGGATCTTGCCATCGACTTGAAGGAGCACCCCCTCACGGCGGCATCGCCCGAACTGGGGGCAAAGGCCGGCACCATGCTTGCGGTGGCTTACCAAGGATTGGGCCGGCTTCAGGAAGCTGCCGAGACGGCGGACGAGGCCGCAAACCTCGCAGCGTGGAACCCTGACCTGCTGTATGTCCGGATTCTTGCCCAGCGGGCCCTGATTGCCGCATTGGCTGAAAGCCGTCTGCTGGACGAAGCCTGGCAGGAGTGCCTGGTCCTGGAAACCCTCCTGACCGACGACGTGGATGAGGATACGGCGGGCAAAGGCTACTGGGTGATTGGCAACGTGGCTTTCCTTGCCGACCGCGTGGTCGACGGCGGGCGCTACCACGATCTGGCGTCCGAAAGACTGTCCCCTTCCAAGGACGTGGATCTATGGGCGCGGTTCAACAGGGCGTCGGCAGAAATGCGGCTGCAGGCCAAGGTCAGTGATGCTGCCACGCTCCGCTGCATTGAAAGGGCGGAGCTTGCCACCGACATTGTGGGCGGCTCGGAACGCGACCATCTGGAGATGTCCTTGGTCCGCGCCCATTGGTATTTCCTCAGCGGTGATTTGCACCAAGCCACAGCCATTCTGGGACCACTCTGCGAAAGGTCCTCAATTTTGGCAACTCAAACCGCTGCCGAGGCACACTTTCTGCTGGCTCGGAGTTTGACCGAATCCGGCCGGTTTGAGGACGCATTGGAAAACTTCGATCAAGCTGCTGCCCTGTTCGAACAAGCAAACCTGCCCGAACGCAGCGCGGCAGTTCGCGAACACCTGCGGCTTGAAAATGAGCGCCGGGGCCAGCCACACGGGGGGTGAAAATGTCCGAGGAAGAACACTCAGTGAATAAAGATCCCCGCTTGGGGCTCCTCCTGGATGGCATTGTGCGCCTGGCAGCTGGTGACCTCGACACCAGGATCGAGGTATCCGACGCGCGCGACGAAATTGACGCCGTGATCATGGGCACCAACCTCCTGGCCGAAGACCTGGAGATCATTTACGGAGAACTCGAACAGCGGGTGGAAGCACGGACCCGGCAGCTCCACGAGGCACACCAGGCCATGAAGCACATGGCCATGACCGATCCTTTGACTGGTTTGAACAACCGCTCTGCCTTTGCCACCGCCCTGGGCGAAGCGCAGGCCACCGCAGCCAAGGGTCAGCGATCGGCCATCCTGCTGCTGGACATGGACGGTTTCAAGGCCATCAACGACTCCCTGGGCCACACCATCGGCGACAAAGTGCTGGAAACCGTGGCTGCAAGGATCAGCGGAGCCGTGCGCAAACAGGACTTGGTGGCCCGCATGGGCGGCGACGAATTCGCGGTGCTCATCCCGGAGGCCACCCCCGCCGAGGCTGCCGCCATAGGCAACCGAATCCTCACTGCCGTTGTGGAACAAATAACCATTGAAGGCCAGAACCTGCGGTGCGGCGCCAGCATGGGACTCCGGATGACAGATGCCGGCCACACGGCAGAGCAGCTGATGATTGAAGCCGACGTGGCCATGTACGAATCCAAGGCGGACGGCCGCGGGAAGCTCAAGATTTTTGAACCCGCGATGCTGCACGCCCGCCAGATGCGTAACCAGTTGGTGGAGGAGCTCAAAGAGGCCATCAGCGGCTCACAACTGGTGCTTTTTTACCAGCCGATCATCCGGCTGGACACCCGGGGAATCGAAGGCGTGGAGGCCTTGGTCCGGTGGAACCACCCCACCCGCGGCCTCGTCATGCCGGATCAGTTCATTCCCCTCGCCGAAGAAACAGGAATCATCTCCGAGCTTGGCGGCTGGGTGCTCCGCACCGCCGTCGAGCAGTTGAAGCAATGGCGCAGCGACCCGCTGACGGCGAGCCACGACTTCAGCATGCGCATCAACGTCTCAGCCGCTGACCTGCAACGCCTTGAATTTGTTGAAGATGTGCGTGAGGCGTTGACAGCCTCCGGCCTGGATCCGTCGTTGCTGGTCCTCGAGCTGACGGAATCCGCCGTCATCCAGGGAAACGATCTGGACCGCTACACGCTCAACAGCCTGCGCAGGCTGGGCGTCGGCTTGGAAATTGACGATTTCGGCACCGGGTATTCGTCCATCAGCTACCTGCGCCGCTTGCCCGTGGACACCGTCAAAGTTGACCGCACACTGCTGGCCGCGCTGGGCAGCGACCCGTCACAGCCCGCCCTGCTGGCCGCTGTGCTGCAGCTGATCCGCGCGTGCGGATTGAACGCCGTGTGGGAGGGCATCGAAACCGCCCAGCAAGCCGAGTACCTGCTGGGCATCGGCTGCACCAGCGGGCAGGGCTACTACTTCAGCAGGCCACTGCCGGAGGCGGAACTGACGGAGCAGTTGAAGCATCACAAAGCATGGCCCGTCATCCGGGACTGATGCCCCGGATCGCATGCCATTCGTGATCCAGGATGGCGAAGATTTTCTCGCTGGCCCATTGGCCCTTGTAATGCCAGTTGTCCACCAGGGTGGCTTCCAGACGCATGCCCAGGCGCTGACAAATACCCGCAGAGCCCGTGTTCAGTGCGTCCAGCTTGGCATCAATCCGGTGGAATGCGAGCTGTCCAAACGCCAGGTCCAGGACAGCACCGGCGGCCTCGGTGGCGATCCCCTGGCCGCGTGCATCCGGGTGCAGGATCCAACCGACTTCTCCTTGGCCGGTACCCTCAAGCCACTTCAACACCACCTCACCCATCAGCCCGGGCCGGTCCTTGCTCTCAATGGCCAGGCACAGCCAGTCGCCCTCCTGCTTGAATTCGAAGTTGGCGTAGCGGCCCAGGGCCTCCATGGCTTTGGTCATGGTCAGCTCCTTGCGGAGCAGGAACCTGGCAGTTTCCGGCAGCGATTGGTAGCTGTGGAACCGCTCAAGATCCTCGGCTTCAAAACGCCGCAGGATCAGGCGGTCGGTGGTGATGGGGAGCTCAATATCGGGCATGCTCCTGAGGCTACTAGGTCCTGGTGAATAGTGGTCCGGTCTTGACACTGGGCGCGATCTGGGATTACCTAATGAACATTCGGTAAATAAAGCTGGAGGCAATGACGCATGGTTGAAACAACCCTCTCCGGTGCTTCGCACCAGATCCTGACGAACGACTACGCGTCCGAATGGATGGGCATCGAAGTCCTCACCGTCGACGACGGGCACGCCACCATCCGCATGTCCCTCCGCCAGGAAATGCTCAACGGATTCGGCATGGCACACGGCGGAATGATCTTCGCCTTCGGCGACACCGCCTTCGCGCTGGCCTGCAACCCAGCCAGCCCCACGCCACAGGAAGCCGCCAACATCACGGTAGCGTCCGGCGTCGACATCAACTTCATCAAGCCGGCCTACCAAGGCCAGGTGATCACCGCCGTCGCAAACCGCCGCGCAAGTACAGGCCGCAGCGGCCTGTACGACATCCAAATTTTCGCGGCATCCCCTGACGAAGCCCCCTCCTCCGAGGCGCCCGGCGAACTCATTGCCGAGTTCCGTGGCCGCAGCCGCACCATCACCAAGAAGTAGGAAAACCATGACGCAGAACACCGTGGCAGCACCCGCCACCTCCGCCCAGGCCGGCGCCTCCGAACTGGACCGTGAGGAAACCATCTCCCGCGACGAACTCGAAGCCCTCCAACTCACCCGCCTCCAGCACACCGTGGCCTACGCCTACGATCGCGTGCCACTGTACAAGCGGAAGTTCGACGAAGCCGGCGTCCACCCCACGGATCTGCGTGAACTGAGCGACCTCGGCAAGTTCCCGTACACCACCAAAGAAGACCTCCGGCTGGAGTACCCGTTCGGCATGTTCGCGGTTCCCCAGGACCAGGTGGCACGCATCCACGCGAGCTCCGGCACCACCGGCCGCCCCACCGTGGTGGGCTACACCAAAAACGACCTCGCCAACTGGGCCACCCTGGTGGCCCGCTCCTTCCGCGCCTCCGGCGTACGGCCCGGCATGAAGGTCCACAACGCCTACGGTTACGGCCTGTTTACCGGCGGACTCGGCGCACACGCCGGCGCCGAAGCACTGGGCTGCACCGTCATCCCCATCTCCGGCGGCCAGACCGAACGCCAGATCCAGCTCATCCAGGACTTCAAGCCGGACGCCATCCTGGCCACGCCCACGTACCTGCTGACCATCGCCGACGCCATGGCCCAGATGGGGATCGACCCCACGTCCACGTCCCTCAAATACGCGGTGCTGGGCGCCGAGCCGTGGACCGAAGAAATGCGCCACGAACTCGAAGTCACCATGAACATCAAGGCCTCGGACATCTACGGGCTCTCCGAAGTCATGGGCCCGGGCGTCGCCGGCGAAGCAGTGGAAACGCAGGACGGCTGCCACATCTGGGAGGACCACTTCCGCCCGGAGATCATCGACCCGTTCGACCACACGCGCGTCCTGGGGGATGGCGAACCGGGCGAGCTGGTGTTCACCTCCCTCACCAAGGAAGCGCTGCCGATCATCCGGTACCGCACCAAGGACCTCACCCGTCTTCTCCCCGGCACGGCCCGCCCCGCCCACCGCCGCATGGGCCGCATCACCGGCCGCAGCGATGACATGATCATCCTCCGCGGCGTGAACCTCTTCCCGTCACAAATCGAGGAAATCGCCCTGCGCATCCCGGAGCTGAGTCCGCACTTCCAGTTGGAAATCACACGGCCCGAAGGCAAGCGCATGGACTCGCTGACAGTCCGGATCGAGCGCCGCGAAACAGTCACCACCGAGGCAAGCACGACGGCGGCCCACACCTTGCGGGAGCAGATCAAGATTCACGTTGGGTCATCCTGCGTAGTTGACGTTGTGGAGCCGGGTTCACTGGAGAGGTCCAACGGCAAGCTCCGCCGCATCTACGATCTCCGTCCCAAGGCCTGAGTTACTTCATGAGAAAATGCCAGCATGCCTACTGAGACCACCACCAAGCGCGGACGGCCCGGTTACGACCAGCAGTCCGTGCTCCGCATCGCCGTCGACGTCTTCAACCGCCACGGATACGACGCAACGTCCATGGGCATCCTGGCCGAGAACCTTGGGATCTCCAAGTCAGCCATCTACCACCACGTGCCGTCCAAGGGCGATCTCCTGAAGCTCGCCCTGGACCACGCACTGGGCGGGCTGGAGGCGATCCTCGAGGAGCCGTCTGCTACCTCCGGGCCTGCCGATGCGCGTCTGGAGTTTGTGCTGCGGCAGACCATTGCCGTGCTGGTGGACCGGCTGCCGTTCGTCACCCTGCTGCTGCGCCTGCGGGGCAACACCGAGATTGAACGCGATGCCCTGGAACGGCGGCGCGCCTTCGACCACAAGGTGGCTGCCCTGATCTCCGCTGCTCGGGAGGATGGGTCCCTCCGGCAGGACATCGATCCCCGCACCGTCACAAGGCTGCTGTTCGGCACCATCAACTCGATTGTGGAGTGGTACAAGCCCGGCGGCTCGCTGTCCCCGGAGAAGCTCGCGGACGACGTGATCACCATGGCGTTCGACGGCCTCCACACCACCTGATCCCTCTCTCACATCCCCTCCCGTTTCCCCGGTTCCTCACTCACATCCCCACCCGCTTCCCCGGTTCCTCACTCACATCCCCACCGCACTGCACGGACACAGCGCATTGACCGACCATCCCGGGTTGAACCCTTTACGCATCCGCTAGCAACTCAAAAGCCGACCTGAAACGACGAAACGCTTCTCCGGCAACGGGAGAAGCGTTTCGTCTATTCGGCAACTACGTGCGGGAGGAACCTCGGAAACCCGACATTATGTGAGAGAGGGACGCCCCGGGAGCGGTGTGATGTGAGAGAGGGCTACTTTTCGACGAGGGTGAGGACGTCGTAGGTGGCCACGATTTCGTCATTCTGGTTGGTCAGCACGGCATCCCAGGCAACCTCGCCGTACTCATCGGTTTCACGCGGCGTGATCTTCTTGGCGGTCAGGGTGACCCGGATGGAATCGCCGGCGGCTACAGGGGTGATGAAACGCAGGTTCTCCAGTCCGTAGTTGGCCAGGACGGGGCCCGGAGCGGGCTCAACGAACAATCCCGCAGCCCAGCTGAGCAGCAAATAGCCGTGGGCAACGATGCCCGGGAAGAACGGGTTGGCTTCCGCCGCTTCCTGGTTGGTGTGCGCATAGAAGGTATCGCCCGTGGAGTTTGCGAAGGCCGTGATGTCCTCCAGCTTCACTTCCCGGAGCTCGGAACGCACGGCATCACCGATCCGCAACGTGGACAAGTGCTTCCGGAAGGGGTGCTCGCCTTCAGTTTCCACAGTGAAGTTTCGGTCCGCTCCCGTGTGCCAAACACCAGTGACGGCGGTAAGCATGTTGGGCGAACCCTGGATCGCGGTGCGCTGCATGTGGTGCAGGACAGAGCGGATGCCACCCAGTTCCTCGCCACCGCCGGCGCGACCCGGCCCACCGTGGACCAGGTGCGGCACGGGCGAACCGTGGCCGGTGGACGAGCGGGCGTCCTCGCGGTTCAGCATGTGGACGCGACCGTGGTGGGCCGCGATTCCCAACACCAGTTCCTGCGCCACGGCGGGATCGTTGGTGCAGACCGAGGCAACCAGCGAGCCCGAACCCTTGGCCGCCAAGCGGATTGCATCGGCAATATCCGAGTATCCGATCACCGAGGAAACGGGACCGAAGGCCTCCAGCGAGTGCACTTCCTCAGCTTCCGCATCGGTCCAGCTCAGGAGGACCGGAGACATGAACGCGCCATCTTCCACAACGCCCACGGCTCCCCCGACCGAGGTGACCGACGGCGAATCGAGAGATCCGTACGCAAGTTCCCCACCGGCGTCGAGCATTGACTGAACAGCAGCCCGAACGTCGGCGAGCTGATCGAGCGAGGCCAAAGCGCCCATGGTGACGCCTTCAGCGCGGGGGTCGCCGACCACAACGCGCTCGTTAATGCGGGCTCCGACGGCGGCCGCGACGTCGGCGGTCAGCGCCTGGGGCACGATCACACGGCGAATCGCGGTGCACTTCTGGCCGGCCTTGACCGTCATCTCGGTGACGACCGATTTGATGAAAGCGTCGAATTCCGGCGTTCCAGGCACGGCATCGGGGCCAAGGATGGCGGCGTTGAGCGAGTCGGTCTCGGAGGTGAAACGGACTCCGCCCTGAACCACGTTGGGGTGGGACTTGAGGGACTTGGCCGTCGACGCCGAGCCGGTGAAGGACACGAGGTCGCGGTAGTCCAGCTCGTCCAGGAGCGTGCGGGCCGAACCTGAAATCAGCTGGAGGGCGCCGGCGGGAAGGATGCCGGATTCGATGATGGCCCGCACCGCAGCCTCAGCCACGTATCCGGTGGGCGTCGCGGGCTTCACAATGGTGGGAACGCCGGCCAGGAACGATGGCGCGAACTTCTCCAGCATGCCCCAGACGGGGAAATTGAAGGCGTTGATCTGCACAGCCACGCCCGGGATGCGGGTGTAGATGTGCTCGGCCACGAACGAGCCGTCCTTGGAAAGGGTCTCCATGGGACCATCCACGATCACCTGCGAGTTGGGCAGTTCGCGCCGGCCCTTGGAGCCGAACGTGAAGAGAACGCCGATGCCGCCGTCAATATCGATCATGTTGTCGATCTTGGTGGCGCCGGACTGCAGCGACGATGCATACAGTTCCTGGCGGCGGCCGTTGAGGTACATGGCAAGCTCTTTGAGCTTGAGGGCGCGCTGGTGGAAAGTCAGCTTCCCGAGTTCAGTTTGGCCGGTGGTGCGGCCGTAATGTACGACGGCGGACAGGTCCAGCCCGTCTGTGCTGACGTTCGCCAGGAGTTCTCCAGTGCTGGCATCACGGACCGGGACGGTCTTGGCATCCTGGCCGGGGGTCCACCAGGAATCCTGGACATAGCTGGGCACGGTGTCAACGGCTGTGGTTTCCGGGGCGACTGCAGTAGTGGTCATCGTCGACGGGTCCTTCCAAGGCACATGAAAGCGGCACGGTCACTGCTGGCTGGTGCCAACATTACTGACCGGCCGTTCGGTAATATATACAGCCTACATGAATGCCGGAAAGAGTGCAGCAGAATTTTGGGGATGCCGCGGGAAGTGAGAGAGGGACCCGCCAAACGCGACGGGACGTGAGAGAGGGACCCGCCAAACGCGACGGGATGTGAGAGAGGGACCCGCCAAACGCGACGGGACGTGAGAGAGGGACCTAGCGGGAGGTGAACTTCTTCGCCAGCAGCAGGGGCTTTTTGAGGAACTCCCCCACGCTGGTCCTGTCAATCACGGTCTGTCTCATGTCAGCGGCCGCATGGTTGAGGGCGTCCAGGCGCTCCAGAACGCGATCCAGCTTGTCATTGGTTTCGTCCAACCTCCGCTGCTGGGCCAGGATCAGTTCTTCCTGCCCGGCCAGTACTTGCGTGAGGTACAGCAGGGGGCCGAAGCCGTTTTGCGCCACCCCTTCGCGGAGGTGCTGGTCCCGGACCAGGGCGTCGTAGTGGGCGTGCTCCGCGGCCTTCGCAAAAATGCTGTTGCCATCATGACCCGCGGATTCAGGGCGCTGGGACCAGAAGGCCAGCGGTTCGCCGTCCAGGAATCCCACGCGGGCGTGGCTCAGGACGCGCAAATGGAACTCCCAGTCCCCCACCACCGGCAGTTCCTCGTTGTAGTAACCCACGGCGTCATGGAGGCTGCGGCGGTACAGGAAGGAAATAGGGACGGCCCTGTTGATCTTCAGCATGTCCGCAAGGGTGATCTGGCGCATGTCCGCCCAGAAGATCTCCCGGCGAACCGGCTCGATGGCACCATCAACCAGTTCCTCGATGACGATCTCCGTCCGGACCATCACACCGGTTTCCTCCGCCTGCGTGGGCTGATCGAGGTACGCAACGGTGCTGGCCAGGAAGTCGGGCGCCCAGAAGTCGTCGTCATCATGAATCACCACAAATTCGCCCGAACCCGCTTTCACGCCCGCGTTCGACGCCGCCTCCATGCCCACCGATTCCGGGTGGTGCAACGTGGTGATGCGGTTCCGCTCAACCTCGCTCCGCTGGGAGGTGAGGTGATCGACGTCGGCCGGGTTGCCGCCGTCGTTGACAATGACGAGCTCGAAATCCTGGAAGGTTTGACCGAAAATGTCATCCAACGCACGGGCGAGGAAGACGGGGCGGTTCTTGGTTCGGGTCACAATGGTGACGCGGGCGCCATGGCTCATGCGGTTCCATCCAGGGGTTTGGCAACAAGGGTGGGGAGTGGTTCAACTCTGCATGGTAGCAGCGCCGTGGCCGTCCACTTTGGAACGTATGGCTGCCAGTTCCGGGCCGCTGACACCATGTGCTGACAGGAACTGCCCGGGGTCCAGTGAATCGAGGAACGACTGGAGGCTGGACCGGCGCTGGGTCAGCAATTCTTCAAGCTCGGCGTCGGACAGGTAGGGGTCGTGGGCGTGCGGCGCGCCATGGGTGCGGTGCCTCTCGTTGATCCCCCTCGCGGCAAGCTCGTACCCGTGGATGATCTCCTCATTGCTGTACCCGGCCAGGCGCTGCAGCATCAGTGCGATCACTCCGCTGCGGTCCCGCCCGGCAGAGCAGTGCACCACCACTTTGCCCGGAGAGGCCGCGATGGCCTTGAACACCGCGGCGATCTTGTCAGCGAACAAGTGCAGGTAGTCGGCGTACTGCTCCGGTTCCTTCAGGTAGTGCCCGAACAGCTCGGCGAACCGGCTGTGGTCCGGATCTTCCGTGGGGCAATGGACGACGTCGATGCGCGCCATCACTGCATCCGGCACCTCGGAGTCTGACTCGCGCGGCGTCAGTTCCCGTGCGGCGCGGAGATCGATCACGGTGCGGACGCCGTCGTCGTACATCTGCCGCCACCCGGTTTCAGTGACCCACTCATGGCGGCCCATCCGGTAGAGGTCACCGGCGATCCGCCAGGCATTGACGGCGCCGTCCCAGTGGATCCGTTGATGGGTGGAGGTGGTCTCATCCATAAAACCAGCTAAGCACACCGGGCGCGGCAGGCACTGCCCACGCGCCAAGATCGTTGCCAACCCGCTATCGCGTCGCGGCCCAACAACGGAGTCGCGGGCAAGCGACGGATTTGCGGGCAGGCACCACTACGCTCCGTACTTGGCCAACCGGTACTCCAAGCCGTTGCGCACCGCGGGCCACTCGTGCTCCAGGATGGAGAACACCACGGTATCCCGCAGCGCGCCGTCGGCAGACCGGGAGTGGTTGCGGAGCACACCGTCCTGCTTTGCCCCGAGCCGTGCAATTGCAGCCCGGGACTGATGGTTCAGGAAGTGGGTGCGGAATTCCACGGCCGGGCAGCCCAGGGTCTCAAACGCATGCCGCAGGAGCAGCAGCTTGGAGTCCGGGTTGGTTCCCGTTCCCTGCGCAGACGCCGCATTCCAGGTGGAACCGATCTCCACGCGGGGTGTCACGGCGTCGATATTCATGTAAGTGGTCATGCCAATGAGTTTCCCCGTGGCGTTGGACCGCGTGGCGAAGGGCTGCATGGACCCCTTGCCGTGAAGGTCGAGGCGCCGCTGGATCTCCGCAGCCATGCCCTCGGGCGTGGGCACGGACGTGTACCAGAGCTTCCACAGATCGCCGTCGCGTGCCGCCTCAACCAGGCCGTCATGGTGGTCCTGGCTCAGCGGTTCCAAGGTAACGAGCCTGCCGGTGAGGGTGATGGGTTCAAAAGAAGTCACCCGGCCAGCCTAACCGCCCGGAAGGATCAGCCGTTCCAGTCGAAGAAGCCCTTGCCCGTCTTCCGGCCCAGCTCGCCGCGCGCTACTTTGTCCCGCAGGATCTGCGGCGGCGCAAACCGGTCGCCCAGGGTGGAGTGCAGGTATTCTGCGATGCCCAGCCGCACGTCCAGCCCCACAATGTCCGTGGTCTTCAACGGACCGGTGGGGTGCTTGTAGCCCAGCACCATCGCGGCATCGATGTCTTCGGCAGACGCGACGCCTTCCTCCACCATGCGCATCGCCTCCAAGGCAATGGCAACGCCCAGCCGTGAGGACGCAAAACCGGGCGCGTCATTGACGACGACGGCGGTCTTGCCGAGTGCCTCGGTCCAGCTTTTCGCCGCTGCAGCGAGTTCGGGTGAGGTCTGTTGGGCCAGCACCACTTCGATCAGGGTGGAAGCAGGCACCGGGTTGAAGAAGTGCAATCCCACAAAGTTGGCAGGGCGCCGGAGTTCCTTGGCGAGGTCCGTCACGGAGAGCGAGGAAGTATTGGAGGCGAGGAACGCGTCCGCTGAGAGGTTGTCCTCCACGGCTTTCAGTGCCGTGACTTTGAGTTGGTAGTCCTCCGGCACGGCTTCCACCACCAGGCCGCAGTGGGTGAAGGATGCGTAGTCCGTGGAGGTGCTGAACCGTGCCATGGCTGCCTCGGGAGCCTCGCTCAGGGTTCCCCGTTCCGCGGATTTGGCCACGGCCTCGGCCACACGGCCTTGGGCACCGGCGGCTGCCTCGTGGTCACGTTCCACCACGATCACGGTGGCGCCCTTGGTGAGGAACGCGTGGGCGATCCCGGCACCCATCCGGCCGCCGCCCAGGACACCGACTACGTGGGGCACTCCTGCAACGGGCGGGGTGGTGGATGTGGTGCTCATTTCTGGTTCCTGTCCTGGTCGGCAGCGGTTGCGCTGGAGGGGTCGGCGGCGGTTTTCGATGACTTCTTGTCCAGGAACGCCTGCATGCGGTCAAACTTTGCCTGGGATTCAAAGAGGATGCCCTGGGCCAGGGTGTCAATCAAAGGGTGGGCTTCGGCCGGTGCGTGGAAAACAGACTTGGTGATCCGCACGGCCAAGGGGTCCTGCCTGCCGATCCTGTCGGCCAGCTTGTGGGCGGCGTCCATCAGCTCCGGAGCCTCATGGATTTCGGTGATGAGGTTGATCCGCAGGGCTTCCTCGGCCCGCAGCACCGCCCCGGCCAGCAGGATCTCCTTGGCTTTGGGTTCACCCACCAATTCCTTGAGGCGCCACGAGGCACCGGCGGCAGCGAGGATCCCCAACCCCGTTTCCGGGTTCCCAATGCGGACACCGGGCGTTCCGATGCGGAAGTCCGCGGCATAGGCGAGCTCGGCCCCACCGCCCAGGCAGTAACCGTCCAACGCGGCAATAACGGGCATGGGCAACTTGGCGATGCGAACAAAGATGGTGGAGTTGATCCCCTGAAAGGCGTCGTCCCGGCGGCGTTCCCGCAGCTGTCCGATGTCCGCGCCGGAGGCAAACACTCCGTCCGTGCCGGCAATAATGAGGACTTTGGGATGCCGTTCCAGCTCGGCACATACTGCGTGCAGCTCATCAACCATGGTCTGGTCGATGGCGTTCCGGACGTCCGGCCTGTTCAGCAGGACTGTGAGCCGGTCCTCCCGTTCTTCCAGGAGCAGGGTGGTGAAGTCTTCCGGGTTCAGTGCCATTACACGCCTTCCAGCAGCATCGCGGTGCCCTGGCCCACGCCAATGCACATGGTGGCCAGGCCCAGCTTGGGACCTGCTGCGGAAGCCAGTTCGCGTTCCATGCGGCCCAGCAGCGTGATGGCTATCCTGGAGCCGCTGGAACCGAGAGGGTGACCCAAACTGATGGCGCCGCCGTCGTTGTTCACAATGTCCGGGTTCAACCCAAGGCGACGCATGCTGGCCAGTGACTGTGTGGCGAAAGCTTCGTTCAGCTCAACGGCACCAAGCTTGTCCACGGTGAGGCCCGTGCGTGCCAGGATCTTCTGGGTGGCCGGGACAGGGCCGATCCCCATGATTTCCGGTTCGCAGCCTGCCGAGGCACCATCAACGATCCGCGCACGGGGCGTCAGTCCGAACTTCTTGATGGCGGCCTCGGACGCGACGATGATGGCGGAGGCGCCGTCGTTCAGGGTGGAGGAGTTGCCGGCCGTCACCACGGAGCCGCCGGCCACCACGGGACGGAGGCCCGCCAGGACATCCATGGTGGTCCCCAGGCGTGGGCCTTCATCGGTGTCCACCACGGTTTCCGCTTTCCGGGTCTTGACAGTGACCGGAACAATTTCGTCCGCGAACCGGCCTCCGGCGATGGCAGCCAGCGCACGTTCGTGGGAGCGCACGGCGAAGGCATCGGCATCTTCGCGGGAGATCCCGTCCACGCGGGCCACCTCCTCTGCGGTTTCCGGCATGGAGTACGTCATCTTGCCATCCCGGGAGAGCCCGCCCTTGGAGAACAGCGGGTTGGTGAAGCGCCAGCCAATGGAGGTATCGAAAATCTGGCCGGGCTTGGCGAAGGCTGTTGCGGGCTTCTCCTGGACCCACGGCGCGCGGCTCATGGATTCGACGCCACCGGCAACCACAATGTCCGCAGCACCGGATTTGATCATCTGGCTGGCCATGATGATGGCGCTGAGCCCTGACGCGCAGAGCCTGTTCACGGTGATCCCGGGAATGTGGAGCGGGAGGCCCGCCAGGATGGTGGCCATCCGGGCCACATTCCGGTTTTCCTCGCCTGCGCCGTTGGCGTTGCCCAGGATGACCTCATCGATGGAGTCGGGATCGACGCCGGCACGCGCCACCGCTTCCCGGACCACCAAAGCTGCGAGGTCGTCCGGACGGACGGAGGACAGCGCTCCACCGTAGCGACCGACAGGCGTGCGTGCGCCGCCAACAAGAAAAGCCTCGACCATGAGAACATCCTTCGCAAAAGTGAAAGGGCCGGCGCGGAATAATATACCGACCGTTCGTTCTATAAAGATTACACGGCAGGGCGGGCCGGTCAACAGATGACGACACCTGCCGGCCCGCGCCCACATCGCATCAGACCACCCGGATCCCCATGTGGCCGGCCAGCAGGGGTGCCATGAGGCTCAGTTGGTAATCGTCAATCACCACGCCGGCCAGGCCCGCCAATCCGTTAATGCCCCGGAATTCCGACGTCCTCAGATCCACGTCCTTGAACTTTGCCCCGGTGACGTCCAGGGTCCCGATGGTGCAATTCTTCAAGGACACCCTGGTTCCGCTGCATCCGCCCAGGTCCAACTCATTGATGATGCAGTCCGATATCCGGACATCGATGAGCTTGGAACTGCGAAGGTTCACATAGTCCAGCTTGCCGCCCTCAATACTGACCGAGCGCCAGCTGCCTTCATACATTTCCGCCGAACCCCACCGCGGATTGGACACCTCAACGTCCTGCCAGGAAGTCCGCGCTGCCATGAACACAGGAGCATAAGGCTCGCTCAGGACGCAGTCCCGGAAGGTTGCACCCCGGAGCTGGGCTTCGTTGAAGGACACTCTATTGAATTCGCACTCAATGAAATCCGCACCGCTGAGTTCCTGGCCGTCCGCGGAAACCCGCGTGAACCGGACACCCTCATACCGTTCGCCGCGCTGGAAGTCCGGGGCGTCGTCGTCGCGCAATTCATCCAACCGCACGGGAGAAATTTTTGGTGCCACTACCTTTAAGCTCATGCATCGAGCCTAAACCCGCCCACCGACAGTCCTGGCCCGCAAGCGGCGCTAACGGCTCCGGAGGCGCCTGCCTAGAACCTTCACTGTCAGCCAGGTCACCAAGCCGCAGACCCCGGTGCCCCAGGCGATATCCGTGACGGCCACCAGGACGGGAAAGTCCCTCAGGACTGCGAGCGCGGTCAATGCCCAGGTGCAGTAGGTGAAGAAGCCGTACAGGGCGCCAGAAAGCACCCGTTTGCCTACCGTGGTTTCTTTGTCCAGCGGCCGGATCCCAAAGTGGACCATGCCGGCAACAAAAAGCAGGTAGAAGAGGATTCCGCCCACAGGATTGGGCGAAGAGGCAAGAAGGTCCCCCAGCTGGCTTTGATACTGGCGCAGCACCACAAGGGCAATCCAGACCACGTCAATCACAGCGAAAATGACGGCCGCCACCGCGTAGGCCCGCAGCCAATCCACCACTTTGCGGTTCATCGCTGGCCCCTCACGTCCGTATAAAGGCTGTCCACGATGTGATGGACACGCTCCGTGAAGGCTCCGCGTTTCAGTTTCATGGTGGGAGTCACCATTCCATTGGCCTCGCTGAGGTCCGTCAGCAGCAGCACGAACCGCCGCACCTGTTCAGACCGCGCAATCCTGGAGTTCGCAGCACTCACAGCCTTGCCGATCGCGGTCAAAAGGCGGGCGTCATCCACCTGCACAGCACCTCCATCCCCGGGGATGGTCAGGCCCTTCAAATCCGTAATGCCCTCCCGCTCGGCCCAGGCCGCCACTGACTCCGGATCCAAGAGCACCAAGCCACCCAGATACGGCTTGCCCTCGCCAACCATCACTGCGTGGGCCACCAAAGGATCGCCCTCAACGTAGCCCTCCCAAATGGACGGGGTGATGGTCTTGCCGCCCGCGGTGACAATGATGTCCTTGATCCGGCCCTGCAGGGTAAGTTGCCCCTTGCCATCCAGAACGCCGAGGTCCCCCGTGCGGAAGAACCCGTCCGTGAAGGCTGCGGCGTTGTCCTCCTGGCGGCGATAGCCGGCAAAGACACCAACACCCTTGGCCAGCACCTCGCCGGTCTCCGAAATGCGGATGGTGGTAGCCGGCATGGGCACACCCACTGTTCCGGCGGTGATGGCGCCCGGAAGGTTGCCCGTCAGGGGCGCGGTTGTTTCCGTCAGGCCGTACCCCTCCACCACGGGCAGGCCGAGCCCCCTGAAGAACAGGGACAGCTCGGCATCCAAGGCAGCGGCGCCGGAGAGCAGGTACCCCAGCTGCCCGCCCACCAACGCACGGAGCCGGGAGTAGAAAAGCCTGTCGAACACTGCATGCCTCAACCGCAAGCCGAGCGGAGCGCGGACGGCAGGATCGGCGTCGAGCGCTTCCGCGTGACGGCCCCACTCCACAGCAGTCCGCTGGGCCGATGCCCAAACCCGCCCCAGCCCCTTTTGGGTGGCAGCCGCCGCGGCCGATGCCTGGATCTTTTGCAGGACCCGTGGAACCACCACCAGGAACGTCGGCTTCAGCGCCCCCAGCGCGGGAACCACGTCACGGGGATCGGAAAGGTGGGCGATCCGCATCCCATTGGCCAGGCAGATCAACTGCAGCCCCCGCGCCAACACATGCGCCATGGGCAGGAAAATGATGGTGTTTCCGCCCTCGCGCACCACCTCTGTGTAGGCCGCAGCAACGTTCATCACCTGGCCCACGAAGTTGCCATGGGTGATCAACGCACCCTTGGGAGCGGCCGTGGTGCCGGAGGTGTAAACAATGGTGGCCACAGAGTCCAGTCCGGCAAGGAGCCGCCGCTCCTCCACCACGCTGTCCGGAATACTGACGCCCAGCTCCACCAGGTGGCTGAGGTCCGCGTTGGGGCGGGCATCAAAGGTCCACACCCCCAAGGCCTGGATTCCAGCTTCGGCGAAACCACTCTCCAGGAGTGCCGCATGCGTTCCGCTTCCGCCCACAGCCAGGCGCACATCAGCGTCCGCCAGGATGGCCACCACCTGCGGCAGCGCCGACGTCTCGTACACAGGAACCACGACGGCGCCGGCGAACCACGCCGCCATATCGGCAAGGGCCCACTCATACCGCGTGGGGGACATGATGGCCAGGGACTCCCCCGGCTTGATTCCGGCCGCAATGAAGCCCTTGGCCAGCGCCTGCACTTCCCGGGCGAATTCTGCCGTTGTCACCTGACGCCACGGGGCGCCAATGTCAGCACCTTCCCCCCGCACCTCGAACGCATTGTGCCCGGGGCTGCTGCGGACCCTGCGTATCAAAAGGTCAGTGGCGTTGCGGTACCCGGAGATGTCCACCAACGGTGGCGTGCTGAATTCCTTCACAGTGATTCCTTCCCTGCCAAGGTCTGGAGATGCTGCTCCATGAGCTGCTTCATGTCGTTGAGGAAGTCACCCATGACCCGCTGGTGCTCAGGGGCCAATCCTTCCAGGTGGGCGCTTGCAGCCGGGAGCACGGGACCTGCCAGCGCGGCGAGCCTCCCCGAGGCGTCCTCGGTCACGGCCACGTGGACGTGGCGCCGGTCCTCGGAACCGCGCAGGCGCTCAACCAATGCGTGCGCCTCCAAGCGGCTCACCACCGCTGTGGTGGTGGCGGCAGTTGCGCCCATCTCTGCTGCCAGGGCTCCCACTGTGATGGGTCCGGACTCAGCCAGGACAGTGAGGGCCCGGTAATCGGTGAGGTTGAGGCCGAGGCTTCGGGAGGCCTCGCGCTCGGTCTGGTTGGCCAAGGCCAGCAGCGCATGGAGCGTCGCTGCCACCGGATGGACAGGTCCGGTGTTGGCGCTATCGGGGTTTTGCATGTTTATATAGTAATCAAATTAATTTGAACACCAAACAGACTAGGTAAAAGATGCAGGATTCAGAGAAAAAGAGGCTGATCGCCCTCCCGGTGGTTGTGGTGCTGGGATCATTGCTGGCCTGGGCAGGCAGCCAGAACGGGGCCACCCTGGGCGGTTTCCCGATCTTCGCGATCGCCGTGGCAGCTGCGTTCATCATCCAATGGCTGGTGTTCATTCCGTCCTTCAAAGCGCAGACGGAAAAGTTCTTCGACCTCACCGGATCCCTGACGTATGTGGTGATCACCGTGATCCTGGCACTCCTGACGCCGGGAATTGATGCCCGCGGAATCCTGCTGGCTGCCCTGGTCAGCATCTGGGCCCTGCGCCTGGGGACCTTCCTGTCCCGCAGGATCAGCAAGTCAGGCAAGGATGACCGCTTTGACGAGATCAAGCCGTCCCTGATCCGCTTTCTGAATGTCTGGACAGTCCAGGGCCTCTGGGTGGTCTTCACTGCAGCCGCAGCATGGATCGCCATCACCAGCTCCCAAAAAGTGGGCCTGGATTGGCTGGCAATCGTGGGCCTGGTGCTATGGGTTGTTGGCTTCGGCATCGAGGTTGTCGCGGACCTGCAGAAGAGCCGCTTCAAGGCGGACCCTGCCAACAAGGGCAAGTTCATCTCCACGGGGCTCTGGTCCAAATCCCGCCACCCCAACTACTTCGGCGAGATCCTGCTGTGGGTAGGAGTGGCCATCATCGCCGCACCCGTGCTGCAGGGCTGGCAGTGGGTTGCCATGATCTCCCCTGTTTTTGTGGCGCTGTTGCTGCTCAAAGTCAGCGGCATCCCCTTGCTGGAAAAGAAAGCGGACAAGCACTGGGGCGGCCAGGCGGACTACGAGGCCTACAAGAAAAACACTCCCGTCCTGATTCCCAAGCTCGGATAGACGCTGACCGGGCCCCACAACGCCAAGGCCCCCCCCTTGTGTGAGGCCCGCTCTGCGCCCCTCGCGCCACGAATAGCACGTATACCGGGCCCCACAACGAAAGGGGCCACAACGCAAACGGCGGGTGCCCCCACAAGGAGGCACCCGCCGTCGCGCTTTAAGAAGTGAACCTAGCTGAAGAGCTCGCTCTTGGGCTGGTTGTTCTTGACCTTCTGCCAGCCGAGCCACAGGATCAAGGCGAAGAACGGGATGGTGGCGAGGGTCCAGAGACCCAGCAGGAAGACCTCACCCGTGGCCTTGTCCGTCATGGAATCGAAACCGATCAGAACGGTGATGGCCAGCAGGGCAATCAGGCCCACCCAGCTGGTCCACGGCGAACCGGGCATCGGCAGGCTGGAGACTTTGCCACGTTTCTTCCGCAGCGCGATCTGGCTGGCAAAGATGGAGCCCCACGTGAAGATCACGCCGATGGACGCGGTGTTCAGGGCGAGATCGAACGCGTGCGAGCCACCCAGCCAGATGTTCAGGAGAATGCCCACCAGGTAGACGCCGCCGATCGCCAGGATGGCCGCGTACGGCACGTGGCGGGTGGACATCTTGGTAAGCCACTGCGGAGCGTGGCCGTTGTTGGCCATGGTGCGGAAAATGCGGCCAATGGAGTACAGGCCCGAGTTGCAGGAAGACAGCGCGGCGGTGATGACGATCATGTTCATGACGTCGCCCATCCAGCCGAGGCCCATCTGGCCAAAGACCGTCACGAACGGCGAGGTGCCGGCCACGTACTGGTCGGACGGCAGCAGCATGGCCAGCAGGGTCACGGAACCAACGTAGAAAACAACAATGCGGATCACGACGGCGCGGATCGCCTTGGGAACTTCGCGTTCCGGGTTCTCCATCTCGCCGGCCGTAATGCCCACGAGCTCGATGGCGTTGTAAGCGAAGATCACGGCGTTGAGTACCAGGATCATCACCAGTCCGCCCTTGGGGAACATGCCGCCATCTTCGTGGAAGAGGTTGGCTACCGAGGCGTGGCCTTCGCCAACCTTGGCGTTGGTGACAACCATGAAGGTACCCACCGCCAGGAAGATGACGATTGCACCCACCTTGAGGCAGGAAGCCCAGAATTCGAACTCGCCAAAGGCCTTTACGCTGAACAGGTTCACGGCCACCAGCAGCACCAGCGCTGCAATGGCAGAGAGTTCAATGGGGACGTTGGGGAAGAAGAACTGGAAGTAAAGGCCAATGGCAATGAGCTCGGCAATGCCGGTCATGGCCCAGTTGATGAAGTACATCCAGCCCGAAAGGTAGGCACCCTTCTTGCCGAACATCTCACCGGCGTAGCTCACGAACGAGCCTGAGGTCTGGCGGTACATGATGAGTTCGCCAAGGGCACGCATCAGCAGGTACGCGATGACGCCGGCAATGGCATAGGAGAAAATCAGGGCCGGCCCGGTGGAGGCCAGGCGGCCACCCGCACCCATGAAAAGGCCGACGCCAATGGCGCCGCCCATGGCGATCATGGTGACGTGGCGGCGGCTCAGGGTCTTCTGGTAGCCCTCGGCGCTGAGGGTGGAACCAGCAGCCTTTGATGAGGCCGATGAATTCTTGAGATCTGTGGGAGTACTTTGCGGCACAGCTGTTCCTTGTGGGTCGGGGTGTTGCTGTAGGGGTTGCGGCCGTGGACCGGGACATTGGCATCTTTGAGACACAAAATTCGAGTAATCGCTCGGTAGGGATCCCGAAGTGTGACAAACGACGCAAAATGCCGAAGCTTCGCGCAACCCGTCCATCTTACGGCATGTGACGGAACATCCGTGACGCAGGCTACAGAGGGACGCCTAAGTAATACTTTTCGGTGTGCCTAAATATCCGGTATCCTCGGAGGAGAACACCACCCCCAATGACGAGGAGTCCCATGGCTGCACCAACCCTGCAAACCCGTGCCGCTCCCGCCAGGTTGTGGACGCGGCTGATGATGTTGGGGCCCGCGTTCGTTGCCGCAATCGCCTATGTTGATCCCGGAAACGTCGCCGCCAACCTCACTGCCGGCGCCAACTACGGCTACCTTCTGGTGTGGGTTCTTGTAGCCGCCAATGCCATGGCCGTCCTGGTGCAGTACCAATCGGCCAAACTCGGCCTGGCCACCGGCCTCAGCCTGCCTGAAATTCTGGGAAAGCGGCTGGGAACCAAACGCCGGCGCCTGTACTGGGTGCAGGCCGAAATCGTAGCCGGCGCAACAGACATGGCCGAGGTCATTGGCGGCGCCGTGGCCCTCAACCTGCTGTTCGGAATTCCCCTGCTGGCGGGCGGCGTGATCGTGGGCGTTGCCTCCATGCTGCTGCTGACGCTTCAAACACGGCGCGGGCAACGGACTTTTGAATCCGCCATCCTGGTCCTTCTGGGAATCATCGCCGTGGGATTCGTCTCCGGGCTGTTCGTCAATCCGCCCGACGCCGGAAGCGCACTGGGCGGCCTGGTTCCGCGCTTCGAAGGACCGGACACCGTCCTCCTGGCGGCCAGCATGCTGGGTGCCACCGTGATGCCACACGCCATCTACCTCCACTCGGCGTTGGCCCGGGACCGCCACGGCTTCTCCGAGAACCCCCAGGTCCGGATCCAACTGATCCGCGCCACCCGCTTTGATGTGGTGGGCGCCCTGCTGCTGGCCGGCGTCGTCAACATCTCCATGCTGCTCCTCGCGGCCTCGAGCCTGCGCGGGATTGAGGGAACGGACACCATTGCAGGAGCCCACGCCGCAGTAACCTCCGCCCTGGGACCGGCCATCGGCGTGATCTTCGCGATCGGGCTGCTGGCCTCGGGCCTGGCCTCCACGTCTGTGGGCTGTTATGCCGGGGCCACCATCATGGGCGGCCTCCTGAAAGTCCGCATTCCCCTCATCTTCCGGCGCGTGATTACCCTGATCCCCGCGCTGGTAATCCTGGGCGCCGGCATCGAACCGACCCTTGCCCTGGTCCTCAGCCAGGTCCTCCTGAGCTTCGGCATTCCGTTCGCGCTCATTCCGCTGATCCGCCTGACCGGAAAACGTGAGGTCATGGGTATCCATGTTGACTCGACGGCGCTGAAGATTGCGGGCTGGACCAGCGCCGGGTTGATCGTGGGATTGAACTGCGTCCTCATTGCGCTGACCCTGGCCGGGCAGTCCTGACCCTGGCCGGGCAGTCCTGACCCTGGCCAAAGCTAGGCTTGTTCCCATGGGCACCATTTCCGCGAAAGCCAATCCGTACCGGTTCACGGCCCTCGATGCACTGGCTGTTGCCGTCTACTTGGGGTTCACGCTCTACTTCTCCTTTGGTGGCGAAGCGGTTGAACGCCTGATGCTCCAGCTCTTCTCCGAGCCGGCAACGGCTTCCTACGCCGTCAACGCGGTGTTCTATGCCGGCGTCGGAATATTCGCTGTGGCCTCTGCCTGGCGGGTGGCGGGTCGGGACCTGAAGATTCTGGCCACCAGGCCGTGGTTCACCCTGGGCATGGTACCGCTGGCCATCGTGGTGATGTTGATCCTCACCGCGGTCCTGGTGGCGGCGTTCGGTACCGCCCAGACCTCGGAGAACCAGTTGGGGATCCAGGGACTGCTGCAACAGGTGCCCGCCTGGCTGATGGTGCCGCTGCTGGTGGTGCTGGGCCCCTTTGTTGAGGAATACCTGTTCCGGCATCTATTGATCGGTAAGCTCTCCCGCTATGTGAACATCTGGGTCTGCTGCGTGATCTCCGTGCTGGTCTTCGCCTCCATCCACGTTATTGGCCGCGAAGGACTGGTGCTGTCCGCGCTGGCACCGTATCTGGGTATGGCCGTGGTGTTGGTGGCCGTTTACGTGTGGACCGGGAAGAACCTGATGTTCTCCTACTTCGTCCACTCGGCCAAGAACCTGATGGCCGTGGTTCTCATTTACGCCATTCCCGCGGAGCTCCTCCCCAACTAGGTCGCACTTAAGCGCGTTTTGAGCGCCCAGAATGCGCTTAAATGCGACCCAGTTGGGTGCGCAGGACGGAAGGTGACCCGGCCCCCTACCCAGCGGCCGCCGTCGGGAATAGCTTGTAAGGCATGACATTGAATATCCAGGTTGTAGTGGACTGCCGGAAGCCCCACGAACTCGCCGACTGGTGGGCCCAAACCCTCGAATGGACCGTGGAGGCCCAGGACGAGGCCTTTATCCGCTCCATGATCGAGCAGGGCCACGCCACGGAAGACCAAACCATCACCCACAACGGCAAATTGGTGTGGGCAGAAGGCTGCGCAATTGTCCCGGCGGAGGACACGGACCCCACCACCGGACGGCGGATCCTGTTCCAAACCGACCCCAACGAAAAGTCCGTCAAAAACCGTGTGCATTGGGATGTCCGGCTCAACGGCAGGGACAAGGACCAAGTCCGCGCGGAGCTTGAGGGACGCGGAGCCACACACCTCTGGACAGCCAACCAGGGTCCGCACGAATGGCACACCATGGCCGACCCCGAGGGCAACGAGTTCTGCATCAGCTAGCGCCATTACTAGACTCGGACTGTGAACAACGATCTCCCTGCCAAGGTTTCCGACGTCTTTGACCCCTCACGCTGGCGCACTGTGTCCGGCTTCGACGACTTCAAGGACATGACCTACCACCGGCAGGTTGAGCGTTCAACCGACGGCACCGTCAAGGACCTGCCCACGGTCCGCATCGCCTTCAACCGTCCCGAGGTCCGCAACGCCTTCCGCCCGGGAACCGTGGACGAGCTCTACCGCGCCATGGACCACGCCCGCATGACCCCGGACGTCGCTACGGTCCTGCTCACCGGCAACGGCCCGTCCCCCAAAGACGGCGGGCACTCCTTCTGCTCCGGCGGCGATCAACGGATCCGCGGACGGGACGGCTACCGCTATGCAGAGGGGGAAACCCAGGAGAGCATCGATCCCGCCCGGGCCGGCCGCCTTCACATTCTTGAAGTCCAGCGGCTCATGCGCACCATGCCCAAGGTTGTCATCGCCGTCGTCAATGGTTGGGCAGCCGGCGGCGGCCACTCATTGCACGTGGTCAGCGACCTCACCATCGCCTCCCGCGAGCACGGCAAGTTCAAGCAGACCGACGCCACCGTGGGAAGTTTCGACGCCGGATATGGCTCAGCGCTGCTGGCCCGCCAGATCGGCCAGAAAGCCGCGCGGGAAATCTTCTTCCTGGCCCGCGAATACTCCGCCGATGACATGGTCCGGATGGGCGCGGTCAACGAGGCCGTGGATCACGAACGCCTTGAGGAAGTCGCATTGGAGTATGCCGCGGACATTGCCCGCCAATCACCGCAGGCCATCCGCATGCTCAAGTTTGCCTTCAATCTGGCTGACGATGGCCTCGCGGGGCAGCAGGTCTTTGCCGGTGAAGCCACCCGCCTGGCCTACATGACGGACGAGGCAGTGGAGGGCAAGGAAGCATTCCTGCAAAAGCGCGATCCCGACTGGTCCAACTTCCCTTACTACTTCTAGGACACCCGGTGGACATCGATCCCATACTGAAAGCCCTGATGGCTGCCCTCCACGGTGAGGGCCCCGCCGTCGAAATCGTCGTGGACCAGGACGGCGGACCCAAAGCCGTGGGTGTGGAAACCGGCGTCGAAGAGGCAGCAGTGGTGGTCCGCACATCCGGGTCCACGGGCACTCCCAAAGCCACCGTGCTGACCATTGACGCACTGGCTGCGTCCTCGGTGGCCACGGCCATGGCATTGCGCGGTGAGGGCCAGTGGTTGCTCGCGCTCCCGCTGCAGTATGTGGCGGGTGTGCAGGTCCTGGTCCGCTCCCTCTACGCCGGGACCCGCCCGTGGGCCATGGACCTTAGCAACGGCTTCACGCCCGAGGCCTTCACGGCAGCGGCCCAGGAGCTCACGGACAAGATCCGGTTCACCTCACTGGTGCCCACCCAGTTGCAACGCCTCCTGGACTCCCCCGCCCCGGAGACCCTGGCCGTACTGCGCCGCTTCAACGCCATTCTTCTGGGCGGAGCACCCGCCTCGGGCGAACTGCTCAGTGCCGCCCGGGCGCAGGGACTCACGGTGGTCACCACCTACGGCTCAGCCGAGACCTGCGGCGGGTGCGTTTACGACGGCGAGCCGTTGGACGGCGTCGAGGTCCGCATTGGCGAGGGCGGGCTGGAAGGCCGGGTACTGCTGGGCGGCGATACGGTGGCCGCGGGCTACCTGGATGCATCCCAGGATGCGTTCTTCGAAGAAGACCGCGTGCGCTGGTACGTCACCGGAGACCTCGGCGAGCTTTCCGCTGACGGCAAGCTAACAATCCTGGGCCGCGCGGACGACGTCATTATCACCGGCGGCGTCAAAGCCTCCGCCGCGTTCATCCAGAGCAAGCTGGAAGAGCTCGACGGCGTCACCGCGGCTTTTGTGGCCGGCGTTCCGTCCCGCGAGTGGGGACAGGCCGTTGCCGCGTTCGTTGCCATGGAGGATCCGACGCCGGAGGGGATCCAGGGTTTCACTGCCAAACGCGAAGCTGCACTGGGCGCTTTGGCGCCCAAAACAGTGCTGGTGGACAAGGAACTGATGATGCTTCCCAACGGAAAACCGGACCGCCTGGCCATGATTGACCGGCTTTCGGAGCTGCATCGGGGACAATAGACAAGTTCTTCCTTCCCGAACCTGACTTACGATCAACCGCGAAATACACGAGGTACTGCACGTGGCGACAGCTGCACAATGGATTCAAGGGGCCCGGCTCCGCACACTGCCCGCGGCGATCGCGCCTGTCCTGATCGGTTCGGCAGCGGCGTACGAGCTCCAGGCGTTCAAGCTGCCCAACGCGATCCTGGCCGCCCTGGTGGCCCTGTTGCTCCAGATCGGGGTCAACTACGCCAACGATTACTCGGACGGCATCCGCGGCACGGACGAGGACCGGGTGGGACCACTGCGCCTGGTGGGTTCTGGGGCTGCACGGCCTGAGCAGGTCAAGTGGGCGGCGTTCGGCCTCTTCGGGGCTGCCATGCTGTGCGGCCTGATCCTGGTGATCATCACCCAGTCCTGGTGGCTGATCCTGGTGGGCATCGGCTGCGTACTGGCAGCGTGGGGATACACGGGCGGCAAAAACCCTTACGGTTACATGGGCCTGGGCGACGTATTCGTCTTCGTGTTCTTTGGCTTGGTGGCCACGCTGGGCACCACGTACACCCAAGCCGGCCAAGTGAGCCTGGCCGCGGTGATCGGCGCAATAGGTACCGGGCTGATTGCCTGCGCACTGCTGATGGCCAACAACGTCCGCGACATTCCCACGGATACGGCAGCCGGAAAACGCACCCTGGCAGTTCGCCTGGGTGACCGGCACGCACGGGAAAGCTATGTACTGATGCTGGCCGTCGCAATTCTGCTGGTGCTCATCCTGGCCCCCACCAAGCCTTGGATGCTCATTGTCCTGCTGCTGATCCCGGCCTGCCTGATGCCCGCCTGGCTGATGGTCAACGGCAAGAAGCGCAAGAGCCTCATTCCGGTCCTCAAGCAGACGGGCCTGATCAACCTTGGATACAGCGTCCTGTTCTCACTGGGACTGATCCTCAGCCACGGATTCTAGGACGCCGACAGCTTTTTAGACGGAGCCCGGACGTTTGTCGTTGTTCACGGCAATGTCCGGGTTTTTCTCTACCAGGCTGTCCTCGGCCGCTGCGTCTTCCACCTCACCGGCGGTGCGGATGGGCTTGGCGCGTCCGGAGAAGCGTTCCCGCATTGAAGCGGTGGCGGCATCGCGCTGCTTCTGGAAGAACAGGTAGCTGATGGCGAACGCGATCAGCCCGGCGAAGACCACCGCCAGAAACGTGCCAACCCCCAAAAAAACGAAGAGTGCGAACAACGGCGCGAACAGCACCAAACGGATGAGGGAATACTTCAAGAAAGCCACCACCCAAGTTTAGCCGCCCGGGATGGTTGCACTCTCATCACGGCCGGGCAGGGGCAACCTCTATACGCCTTCCGGCGACTAGACTTGATGCATGCCCCGCGTTATAGGTGTAGTTGTTGTCCTTGTCATCTTCGTCTATGCCCTGGTGGATGTCATCCGCACCGACGGGCGGCTCACCCGTGGGATCTCCAAACCCGCCTGGATCATTGTGATGATCATCCTCCCGCTGCTCGGGGCCATCCTGTGGTTCATCTTCGGCCGGCCTTACAACAAGCCCCAGACCGCGCCGGCCCGGCGTCAACCGGTGGCCCCGGACGATGACCCCGAGTTCCTCCGCAACCTGGAGGCCCGGCGTCGCAACCAGGCCGAAGACGAGCGCCTGAAGAAGCTCAAGGCCGAACTGGACGCCAAAGCCCGTGACGAAGGCGCGTCCAGTTCGGACGGCCAACCCACAGGCAATGACAAACACAGCGAGCCGGACTCCCATGACACGGACGAGCTGAAGTAGGCCCCCGGCGCCGGCTCAGCCGGGCCCCGGGCGCCGCACGGCTCCGTCCGGGACCAAGTCCCCTCGGGGGGATTAAAGTCCCGAGTAGGAGTGAAGCCCCTGGAACACCGTGTTGACCAACGTGAAGTTGATGATCACGCAGGCGTAGCCAACAATCGACAACCAGGCTGCGCGGGTTCCGGTCCAACCGCGGGTGGCGCGGGCGTGCAAGTAGCCTGCGTAAACAACCCAGATCACGAACGTCCAGACTTCCTTGGGATCCCAGCCCCAGAAGCGGCCCCAGGCCTTTTCGGCCCAGATGGCACCGAACATCAGCGTGAAGGTCCAGCCGATGAAGGCAATCGCATTGATGCGGTAGGACAGGTTTTCAAGGCTCAACGCGTTGGGAACCACCCGCAGGAACGCCAGGTTGTCCTTGCGGCCAAGGCCCAGGTTCTTCTGCCGGTAGGACTGCAGCAACTGCAGGACCGACATGGCAAAGGTCAATGTGAACAGCGCCGCGGAGAGCACTGCGATGGAAACGTGGATGATCAGCCAGTAGCTCTGGAGCGCAGGAACCAGGTGGCCAACGGGGGTCCAGAAGGACACTGATGCGGCCACCAGCATGATGATGACCAGGCCCAGCACAAAGGTGCCCAGGAAGCGCAGGTCGCGACGGATCAGCGTCACCAGGAAGACGGCCACAGCAACAAAAGCACCCGTGGTGAGGAACTCGTACATGTTGCCCCACGGCACGCGGCCCGCACCCAGGGCGCGGGTGATCACGCCTGCAGCGTGGATCAGGACACCCAGCACGGTCAGTGCAACGGCGATCCGGGCCGGGACGCGGCGTTCGGCAGCGTACTTCATGTCGCCCGCAGCGGTTCCGCCCTCAACGGTGAGGCTCGACGTCGGCCGCTCGGCACGGCCTGCCGGCCCACCGGCGTCGGCGCCGTTCAGGCCAGCGCTGACGCGCCCGGCAGCAACCGTTACCCGCTCCCCCGCAGTGGTGGCGGCGGCCTTGAGGTCCACGGTCTGGAACGTCTTGCTGCTCTTCGCCAGGTCCCAGGCAAAGGCAATGAACGCAACGGTGTACGTGCCGGCGGCCAGGAGCATGAACAGCTCGCTGTACTGGCCCAGGGTTTCGTTGATGACTGGCATTACTGGTCCTTCGAGGTTGAGGAAGAGACTGCTGTTGTGGGGGGTGCCGGTGGCGTGTCCGGGATGTTCCATTCCCGGGCGAAGAGTTCACGGAGGGCCGCGGCCTCGCCGGCCAGCCGGTGATCCTCACCGCGTGCTAGCAAGCCGTACTCCACCATTGTCCGGCCATCTTCGTGGGTTCCTGTGCGGACCCACACACGGCGGCGGTTGACGTACAGGGAAATCATCAAACCGGCCACGGCCAGGAGGCCGAAAATCAGGGCATACAGCTGGCCGGGGTTGTGGTGGATGTCCACACCGATGTACTTTTTCACGCCGTCGAAGGTGATGCTGCCCTTGCCGTCGGGAAGGTTGGCTGTGGCACCGGGGGTGAGGGTAAGGCCACCGGCCGCCATGGTGCGGCTGTTCAGGGGCTTGAGGTCTTTGACGTCCAGCTCAAACACGTTCTGGGGTACACCTTTGTCCAGGCCCAGGTCCCCGTAGAACGAGTTCAGGCTCAGCTGCGGGTTGATGAGTTCCGGTGCGCCGCTGTAGGAGATCTTTTCCTCGGTCACCATGGCCGTGGGAAGGAAGAAGCCAACAAATCCGAGTTGCTCCGGCTTGGCGTCCGGGACCTTGATAACCACGGAAGAGTAGTAGTTGTCACCCTGGACTTTGGCGATCACCGGGCCCTGGAAGGCAACGTTTCCGTCGCCGTCGCGGACGGTGACCATGGGCGCATAGCCGTTACCCGTGAGGTAGAGGCTGGTGCCGCCCAAGGACACGGGATCGTTGACCTTCAGGGTTTCCTTTTTGGCCGGGGCGTCCGGGGTCTCCTTGGTGGTGACTTCTGCGGTGTAGTCGATCGGCTGGCCTGCCTTGCCGGGTGACTCACGGTCGAACTTGGCCTCGAACTTGTCCAGCTGCATGGAGTACGGCTGCAGGTTGCTGCTGATGAAGTTGGTGCCCGGGGTGAATTGGTCGTAGCCCACCAGGGTGTTCACGAACGTGTCGCCTTCCACCAGGATCCGCTGGCCGCTGTAGCCGAACAGGCCGCCGATGGCCACGGACACCAGCACGCCGATCAGGGAGGTGTGGAACACCAGGTTGCCCACTTCCTTCAGGAAGCCGCGCTCGGCACCCAGGGACGGAAGGCCGCCGTCGGCGTCCCTGACCTCAACGCGGTAGCCGCGCTTCCTCAGCAGCCCGGCGGCATCATTGATGGCTTTCGACGCCGGGATCCCGGCGTCGGCGGGCACCGCCAGGGTGCCGTACTCCGGCAGGCGCGAAAGGCGCTTGGGGGTGCGCGGTGGTTGGGACTTCATCGCCTTGTAGTGGGCGATGGCGCGCGGGGTGACACAGCCGATCAGGGAGATGAACAGAAGGATGTAAATGGCAGAGAACCAGGCCGAAGAGTAGACGTCGAACATCTGCAGCGCGTCCAGGAACTGGCCGTAGGACGCGTTGTCCTTGATGTACTGCGTCACCACGGCCGGGTTGGCGGCACGCTGAGGAAAGAGGGACCCGGGAACCGCGCCCACGGCAAGCATCAACAGCAGGAACAGCGCCGTACGCATGCTGGTGAGCTGTGTCCATGCCCAGCGGAGCATACCTCTGGCGCCGAGCGCCGGCAGCGCTGCCTCGGCCTTGGCTTGCTCCAGTTTGCCTTCTGCCGGGGTGGTGTCGCCGGCAGATGGTGACTTCTTCTTGGCTTTCACGGACTCACTCATCAGATCGGCAACTTCACATCGTTTTGGAACCAGTACTGCAGCTCGGTCACCCAGGTGCCCCACACTCCGGTGGCCATGAGGATACCGAGCAAAATCAGGATGCCTCCGCCGATCCGCTGGATGGCCAGCCGATGCGTGCGGAAGAAGGACATGACTCCCATGCCACGGCGTACTGCCAGGGCGATCAGGAGGAATGGGATGCCCAGGCCCAGGCTGTATACGAACGCCAGAAGAGCTCCCTTGGCGGCCGACGATCCCCCGGAAAGGCTCAGCAACTGTACCGCGGAGTACGTGGGCCCAATGCATGGCGCCCACCCCAGACCGAAGGTGAGGCCCAGAAGGGGTGCGCCCCAGAGTCCGGCGGGAGGCTTGGCATGGATCTTCGCGTCCCGCTGGAGCCAGCCGAAACCACCCATGAACACCACTCCCATGATGATCACCAGGATGCCCAGGAGCTGCGTGATCCAGGCATTTTGCGGCCCGGTCAGCAGGGTGCCCAGCTGGCCGAACGCGCCGCCCAGGAGGACGAAAATCACCGAGAAGCCCAGGACGAACAGGCCGATGCCCGCCAGCATGCGGCCGCGCCGCTGCTTTTGGAGGTCGACGCCGGTCAGTCCAGTGACGTAGCCCAGGTACCCGGGAACCAACGGCAGCACGCAGGGGGAAAGGAAGGAGACCAGCCCGGCCAGCAATGCCACCGGCACGGCCAGCAGCAGGGATCCGTTGAGGATCGTCTCGGCGAAAGGACTGTTCACGGGACTACTCGGCCACAGCTGAGGTGATGAGGGCCTTCAAGGTGCTCTTTTCGATCTCGCCCAGAACACGGGACGCCACTTTTCCGTCCTTGTCCAACACCAAGGTGGTGGGAACGGCGCCGGGGGGAACAATGCCGGACACGGACAACAGCACCGCACCGTCCTTGTCATTGAAGCTGGGGTAGGTGATGTTGAACGTCTTGTCGAAAGCCTCTGCCGTGGGCTGCTCATCGCGAAGGTTCACGCCGAAGAACTGGACGCCCTGGTCCTTGTACTCCTGGTGCAGGGCTTCAAGCTGGGGTGCTTCAATGCGGCAGGGAGCACAGGCAGCGAACCAGAAGTTCAGCACCGTGACCTTGCCCAGCAGGTCCTCGGGCTTCACCTGGGTTCCGGTGAACAGGGTTCCCTTGAGTTCCACGGGAGCCGAGCGGTCAGCCTTGGCGAACTCCGTGACGGAGCCATCGCCGGCCACGTAGTTCTTGTTGTCCCCTGCCCTGGCCTGCTTGGCAAGCGCATCTTCCTGGGCACAGGCGGACAAGCCCATGGTGAGTCCTGCCAGGAGGACGCCGCCGGCAGTCAGCACGCCGCGGCGTGAAGGATTGATGTTGTCCATGTCCTATGCCCCCGGGGTGCTGGCAGCGCCGGGAAGAAGCACGGCAGCGGGCTCGCTGTACTCAACGCGCACAACCTTGCCGTCGCCGTCGAGCGTCAGGGAGGTGAGGGAGGTCAGTGTGCACTCGCGCTTGCGGGGATCGTGGGCAAGGCGTCGCCCCTCCGCTGTCAGGCGGGTGGACCAGATGGGCAGCTGGTGGCTCACCAGGATGGCCTCGGCGCCATCGCCACCCAACTCCAGGGCCGTAAGCCGCGCATCTTCAACGGCGGCCAGGACGCGGGCGGCCTGTGCTTTGTACGGTTCACCCCAGGACGGGCGCATGGGGTTGCGGAAGTAGAACCAGTGCTTGGGCTTCAGGAACTCACTCCTGGTGGGGTGGAGCCCCTGGAAGTGGTTCTCGGCCTCGATGATCCGGGGCTCCGTGTGGATTTCCAGGTTCAGGGCCTCGGCGGTGGGCATGGCTGTTTCCTGCGCGCGCGTCAGGGGCGATGCCACAAGGTGCACGATCTTGGCGCCATCATTGGCGCGGGCCGTGAAGTGGCCGGCCAACATGCGCGCCATCTCCCTGCCCCGTTCGGAGAGGTGGAATTCAGGCAGCCGTCCGTAGAGGACGCCGTCAGGATTATGGACCTCGCCATGGCGAAGCAGATGGACAGTTGCTTGGGGCATGTTTACCAGTTTCTCAAAGAAGCGGAGCGATCCGAAATCTTCTACCGACAGTAGAACTCAAAATTTTTCCGAAATGTTCCCTGCAGTTGGAATAAAAGATGCATATGCATGTTTATACTGGGTACGAAGCTCGGTTGATGCTTCAAGCAATGGCTTCAATCCGGCAAACACGCAAGACCTTCCACAACCCATAGGAGCAACATCATGATGACCCTTCCCGCAGACGTAACCACCGGCACCTGGACCCTGGACGCTTCGCACAGCGAAATCGGCTTCACCGTCCGCCACGCAGGAATCAGCAAGGTCCGCGGCCAGTTCAAGGACGCTGCAGCCACCCTCGAGGTTGGCGAATCCCTGGCCGACTCCAAGGTCAACGCCACCATCCAGACCGCCAGCTTTGACTCCGGCGACGTCAACCGCGACGGCCACGTCAAGGGCGAAGACTTCTTCGATGTTGAGAAGTTCCCGGAAATCACCTTCGTTTCCCGCCACGTCAAGGCCAACGGCAACAGCTTCGACCTCGTGGGCGATCTCACCATCAAGGGTGTCACCAAGGAGGTCTCCATCGAGACCGAATTCAACGGCGTAGCTGTTGACCCGTTCGGCAACACCCGTGCAGGCGTCTCCGGCGAGACCACCATCAGCCGCAAGGACTTCGGCCTCACCTGGAACGCCGTCCTCGAAGCCGGTGGCGTCTTGGTCAGCGACAAGGTTGTCATCAACCTGGAACTCGCCTTCATCGCTCCCGCAGCGGCCTGATTCCCCTCGCGGTTCAGCCCGGGCCCCTTCATGGGCCTTGGGCGGGGCCACGGCAGAACCAACGCGACGGCACCCCCGCAGCATCACGCTGCAGGGGTGCCGTTGTGCATTCTGCGGTTCCACCTGCGCAATTGTTCTTCACCTCCCCGGGACTTGGCTGCGAGTTGGCTCCGAATTTCCTAGGCATCCTTCAACCTGCGGTCTAAAGTGATGCCATGAGTACCCCAGATGAAGCACCACAGCCTCCGCAGCCCGGCTCCCAGCCTCCGCAGCCCGGCAATGTTCCTCCTGCGGGTTACCAGCCTCCGCAGGGCTACCAGCCACCCCAGGGTTACCAACCGCCGTCGCAACCCGGCCAGTATTCCCAGCCCGGTGCTGTTCCGCCCAACCCAGGCCCCGGGCAGGGACAACCTGCGCCCGGGCAACCCGGCTTCCACTTCGAAATGCCCACCGATGGTCCACGCAACTTCAACGACGTCATGCCGCAAGGTGGATTCTCGGGGATGTTCAAAACCCAGGGCCTGCCCACCGAGTTGAAGGTGTCCTACTTCATCTGGGTCATCTCAGGCCTCCTGGGACTCCTGTTCGGAGTCATTGGGTTCTTTGCCATTGTTGCCCTCTTCGCTTTCGCTCCCGGAATAGCTGCGATCCTGCTGATCATCCTGCTGCTGACCCTCGCGTTGGCGGCGGCGCAGGTGATCCTGGCCATGAAGATGAAGGAAGGCAAGGAATGGGCGCGCCTGGCGTTGACAATCGTTGCCGCTGCGTCGCTGCTCCTCACCATCTTCAGCGCAGCAAGCGCCGGCGGATCCAGCACCGGCCTGGGCAGCAACTGGTTCGGTTTCCTGGTCAGCGCCGTAGCCGTAGTGCTGATGTGGCTGCCCAACTCCCAGCTCTGGTTCAAGGCAGTCAAGGGCCAGGTCTAAAACCAAAGCCGGCAGCCGTCGTCGAGCATCACGGCAGGCCCACTGGCTGAAGGCCGCGGATGGATTCCCCGGAATCCCCGCGGCCTTCATCATGCAGGCGTACTCCTCCGTGATGATTTTTGGCGCCAGCACGCCGAAAACCTGCGTGTACTGTGCTCAGGCGCCGGGGCGTAAGGGTACGGTGTTAGCAGAACCACGCTGGGGGCAGGGTCATTTTGCTGATCCCGGCGGCCGTACCAGCAGTCGAACAAGCAAAGGAATGCCATGAGCAACCCTCCCTACCCGCCGTCGAACCCGGGCGACTCTAACCAGCCGGAGCAGTCCACCCCGCCGGCTGCACCGCAGTACGGACAGCAGTCCACTCCCCCGGCAGCGCCCCAGTACGGACAGCAGTCCACTCCCCCGGCAGCGCCCCAGTACGGACAGCAGAGCGCACCCGGCGCGCCGCAGTTCGGCCAGCAGGCTTCGCCGTACGGCCAGGCACCGGCAGCACCGCAGTACGGGCAGGGCTCCAACTGGCCCGGCCAGCCGGCAGCTCCTGTTGCCATGCCGCCCATGGTCAACTACGCCTTCTGGATGATTGTTGCTGCCGGCATTCTGTCCGCCATCAGCTCGCTGCTGCTGGCCACCACCGGTGCCGACGCCTTCATCAACGCCATGAACCAGCAGGCCGCCCAGCAGGGAACGGACTTCCCTGAGGGCAGCATGGAGGGCATGCGCGGCGTGATCGGTGTGAGTGCCGTGATTGGTGCAGTCGTTTCCCTGGGCCTCTACGCCCTGGTTGCTTTCCCGGTCCGCAAGGGCAAGAACTGGGCACGCATCCTCGGCACCGTGTTTGCTGCCATCTCCGTACTGGGCCTCACCAGCGTCTTCCAGTTCGGTTCCGGCTACGGCATCCTGCAGCTGATCGTCATCCTGCTGGGAGTTGCAGCCATTGTGATGCTGTACCTGCCGGCGTCGGCCCCGTACTTCCGGAAGCCGCAGCCGTTCGCCAACCCTTACAGCCGCTAGAAACCACCTGGCTTTCGGGCCGGGCCGCACAGCGGCCAACCACAACGGGCGCAGGTCCGGATCAGGCTAGACGGCCTGGCCCGGAGCCTGCGCCCGTTGTGCGTGGTACGCCAGAATCTGGAGCTCGGTGGCCATGTCCACCTTGCGGAGGTTAACGTGCGGAGGGACCTGCAACAGGACCGGCGCGAAGCTGAGGATGCTGCGGATCCCGGCAGCGATCACCCGGTCAGCCACGGATTGCGCCACCGTAGCGGGCAGGGCCAACACCACCATGTTGGTGTGCGTGCGTTCCAGGACACGTTCCAGTTCGGCCGAATCGCTGACCCTCAGCCAACCAACCTCGTTGCCGATCACCATGGGATCAGCATCAAAAATAGCCACGACGTCGAAACCCCGGGACTCAAAACCGCCATAGCGGGCCAGAGCTTTGCCGAGGTTACCGGCGCCCACAATGGCCACTTTCCAATCGTGGGTCAGACCCAGCGCGGCCGCGATGTGACGGCTCAGGTTCTGGACCTCGTAGCCCACACCGCGGGTTCCGTACGAACCAACGTAGGAAAGATCCTTGCGTAGGGTGGAAGAGCTCACGCCGGACGCTTCCGCCAGGGCTTCTGAAGAAACCCGTTCCACGCCTTCTGCCAAGAGGGAGTTGAGCGCGCGCAAATAGAGGGTCATCCGGGCTACAGCCGCGGGCGGTATCTGCTTGGCGGCAGGTTCGCTGTCCTCGGTGTTGGTATCCGGGGACGGTTCAAGCGCAGTCACGGTCTTCTCCATTGCGTCGCTTTGTTGTTCCACTCTATGACCCCCTGGCAGACTCAACCAAAGCGATTACTTACGGGTAACCGCACCCTCAGCCCTCCATGGCCTTCTTCAAGGTGCGGGCCAGCCGCTGCTCATCGATCTTCCAGAAATCCCGCTGGATGCCGTTCACCAGCACCACGGGGATCTCCTCTGCGTACCGCTCACGCAGTTCCGGGTCCTCGTCAATCTGCTGCTCGCGCCACGGCACACCCAGGCCCGATGAAACACGCTCGACGGCGGCACGCGCCTCTTTGCAGAGGTGGCAGTCAGCTTTGGTGAGGAGGACGACGTCGGGAATTGCCATGCCCCCACGTTATCCCTCTCTCACATCCCCACCCCACCCGCCGGTCCCTCTCTCACATCCCCACCCCCATCCACCATCCCTCTCTCACATCCCCACCCCCCATCCACCATCCCTCTCTCACATCCCGTCGGGCGCGGCGCACATCAGCGCCCAACACGCGGCCCGCCTGTCATTGACTAGACTCGAGGCATGCCCGACGAGAAGAACGCCGCTGTTGCCGCAACTGCCCAAGCGCAGAAGCACACCGGCGAAGCTGCATTCTTCGACGTCGACAACACCTTGATGAAAGGTGCCAGCCTCTTCCACGTGGCCCGGAAAATGTACGAACGCAAAGCCTTCACCTTGTCGCAGGCGGCCGGCTTCGCCTGGAAGCAGTTCAAGTTCGTCATGCGTGGCGAAAACATGGAGGATGTTCACTCCGTGCGCGATTCCGCGCTGACGCTCGCCGCAGGGATCACCGTGGCCGACATCAAGGCCTTGGGCGAAGAAGTCTACGACGAGATGATCGAGTCCAGGATCTGGCCCGGAACCAAAGCCCTCGCCGAACAGCACCTCAGAGTGGGACGCAAAGTGTGGCTGGTCACCGCCACTCCCATTGAGGTGGCCACCGTGATCTCCACCCGTCTGGGTTTGACCGGCGCGCTGGGCACGGTGGGCGAAGTTCACGACGGCATGTACACCGGAAAACTCGTGGGCGATATTTTGCATGGGCCGGCCAAGGCAATCGCTGTCCAGCTCATCGCCGATCGCGAGGGCTTGGACCTTGAACATTGCTGGGCGTACAGCGACTCAGCCAACGACATTCCCTTGCTCACACTGGTGGGGCACCCCGTGGTCATCAACCCCGACGCCAAGCTGCGCAAGCATGCCCGCGACAACAACTGGCCCGTATACGACTTCCGGTCCGGCCGGCGTGCCGCGACTCTCGGTCTGAAGGCAGCCACGGTTGGCGGCGCCGTCTACGGCCTGTGGCGCGGCTTCTCCAGATTCCGCGGACCGCGGCTCTAGCCCTCTCTCACATCCCCACCACACCCTGCGGCTCCTCTCTCACATCCCCACCCCTCCCGGCGGCTCCTCGCTCACATCCCCACCCCACCCTGCGGCTCCTCTCTCACATCCCCACCCCACCCTGCGGCTCCTCTCTCACATCCCTAGCGCCGCCGTCGAATATTCCTCGCCGAATGCCGCTTCGGGAACTACCTGTGGATAACTTCTGCGCCTCAAAGGCGATTCAAGTAACAATGCCGGTATGCAGAAGACCTCCTCCGCCGCGCCGGCTATTCCCTCCGCCCCGTTCACCCTGGCCGAGGCCATGGCTGCTGGCATCAGGCCACCTCAGCTGTGGCGGAGCAATGCCGTGGCATCTGTCAGTCGTGGCGTCTACCGAACCGAATCTTGGGATTTTGATCTCGCCGAAGCGGCAAGGTCTTTGTCATCGGCAACCCCGGGAGCCTGGATTTCGCACATTACGGCAGCGCGGCTCCACGGGCTGGTGCTTCCGCCATGGTTCTCCGACTCCGACGAACTTCACTTGAGCAAGCCGCGAAAGCTCCCATCGGTCCGGCGCAAGGGCATCGTTGGGCACACTGTTCTGGTGCACGACGGGGAAGTTGAAGTGGTTCACGGGATGCGTATCAGCACCAGATCGCGCACGTGGCTGGACTTGGCAAGTGTTCTGCCCCTGAATCATCTGACCTGCATGGCAGATCAACTCATCCGCATTCCGCGGCCGGATCTGGAGGGCAGGCGCGAACCCTTCCAAACGCCGAAAGGTCTGAGGTCCTTGGTTGACCGACACAAACGCAGGCAGGGAGTGGTCCGCGCACGGGAAGCCCTGGACCTCATGCGTATTGGCGCCGACTCAGCGCCGGAAACCTTGCTGCGGTTGGCGATGCTGGACTTCAATCTGCCTGAACCCCAACTTCAGGTGAAGCTTCGCGAGAACGACCCCTTCTCGCCGTCGTCGGATCTCGGCTATCGCGAGTATAGGGTCGCCATCCAGTACGACGGCGGACATCACCTTGAGGACCAGCAGCGGGCCCGGGACCGGCGCCGCGACAAAGCCTTCGAAGCGGCGGGCTGGACAGTCCTGGTGTTCGGGAAGGAGGATCTGGCTGACGGATTCGACCGCGCGGCGCAGAAAATCAAATGGACTCTTCGCCGTGCCTGGACCGATCCAGCAGTTGCGGCGGGCTTCAGGTCAGGCGGGAAGTGAGAGAGCAACGGGGAAAAACCCGGCGGGAAGTGAGAGAGCAACGGGAAAAACCCGGCGGGACGTGAGAGAGGGACGGGGGGTGCAAAAATGCCCGCCACCTCGAAAGGCGACGGGCATTCACGCTTGATGAAGTATCTCTACTTCTTATTGCGACGCTGGTGGCGGGTCTTGCGAAGCAGCTTGCGGTGCTTCTTCTTGGCCATACGCTTGCGGCGCTTCTTAATAACTGAACCCACGAAAGTTCCTTACAAACTAGAAGTTCCTGTCTGTTGGAACAGATCCGCGGAAGCAGACAAGTACAACTGACAGATTCTTACATTGACGTAAAACGTTCCTTAACAGAGTACCGCTTCAAAGAGGCACCCTGTGACCACTACCCGCTCAACGGTCACTGCGACGTCTCAGGCGGTCTCGGACTGCCCATCCACCACGGCGCCTTTAAGGTACTGTGCAACAGCTTCTTCGGGGACACGGAAGGAGCGGCCAAACCTGACGGCAGGCATTTCTCCGGAGTGAACCAGGCGGTACACGGTCATTTTGGAAACGCGCAGGACCTCGGCGACTTCAGCCACCGTCATGAAACGCGCATTCGAGAAGTTAGTCTCCGCAGACATTTCCCATATTCCTTTGCTCTCAGACAGTAGGACACCCCCAGTGGAACGGTGTGCCGATGCTGAGCCATCAAACAACCATGTGCTAGATACTCTAGAGGCTGATGGGGCCAATGTGAAAGAGCCGCCAGCAACTGGTAGCCCGCTTCGCAACCGGGTCTCGGGCCAAGCACCCGAGACCCAAGCCGCTACGCGCCGGCTGCGACCCTGCGCTTGCGGGCCGAGGCGGCGAGCTGCTCCAGGACGGACGCCGTCACATCCCACTCCATGCAGGCGTCAGTAACGCTCTGGCCGTACACAAGCTCCTGCTGACCGGCCAACTGCTTGGCGGTATCCAGGTTCTGCGCCCCGCCCACAAGGAAGCTCTCCAGCATCACACCGGCAACGGGCGAGGCAGCACCCGTCTCCAACTGCGCGCCGATTTCCAATGCAACCTCTGCCTGGCGGTGGTGGCTCTTGCCGCTGTTGGCGTGGCTGGCGTCCACAATCAGACGCGGGTTCAGCCCCTTGGCTGCGAGCTTGGCCGAGGCCGCTGCGACGTCGTCGGTAGAGTAGTTGGGACCCTTGCGTCCACCGCGGAGGATCACGTGGGTGTCCGGGTTGCCGGACGTCGCCACCAAAGCCGCGCGGCCGTCGTCGTCGATTCCCAGGAAAGCCTGCTCGGCGGCAGAAGCGCCGCACGCATCGATGGCCACTTGGAGGTCGCCGTCGGTGCCGTTCTTGAAACCGATGGGCATGGACAGCCCGGAGGCCAGCTGGCGGTGGATCTGGCTTTCGGTGGTCCGCGCGCCGATGGCACCCCAGGAGACGAGGTCCGCCATGTACTGCGGGCTGATGGGCTCCAGGAATTCGGTGGCGGTGGGCAGGCCCAGGGCGGTGACCTGCTTGAGGAAGCCGCGGGCGGCGCGCAGGCCTGCGGCGATGTCGTGGCTGCCGTCCAGGTGGGGATCGTTGATGAGGCCCTTCCAGCCGACGGTGGTGCGGGGCTTCTCGAAGTAGGTCCGCATCACTATCAGCAGGTCTTCCTTGTGCTTTTCGGCCTGGCTGACCAGCCGGCGGGCGTATTCGAGCCCGGCCTTGGGGTCGTGGATGGAACACGGGCCCACAATCACCAACAGGCGATCGTCCACGCCGTCCATGATGGCGCGGACCTGGTCACGGCCACGGTCGACGACGGCAGCTGAGCGGGCGTCCAACGGCAACTCTGCGATGAGGTCCTGGGGCGCCGGAAGCGGCTCGAAGCGGGCCACCCGCAGGTTGGAGGTGGCGGGCTGGTTTGAGCCGTCCTGCTGGAGCGGTGCGGGTTCTGCGGAGATGCTGGTCATTTTCTTGGGTCCTGTCCGGGATGCGGAGCGGGCCCCTTGTCAGAACCCGCCGGATATGGCGAAGGGCAGAGAATGATCTCTGCCCTGTTGGCTCTGAAGGAAAGTTGGATGCGTGTCAGTTAGACGCGGGCCCCTCCAGAGCCAACGAAAAATACGCATACCAACGGTTTGTCATAGCCACACCATAATCACGTACGGTCACACCCGCCAAATTGTGTCCACTATGAGGACAGCAGCTTGCGCAGGAACTGCAATTGCCTGATCCAGTGGTGCTCCTGTCCGCCTTCGTGGTTGTTGAAGCGGTACACCTCCATGTCCTTCTCCGGCGCCCCGGCATCAAGACCGTAGTTGTTGTAGCTCGCAAACACTGTGGACGGCGGGCAGATATCGTCCATTTGAGCGGCGGAGAACAGCGCCGGAACGGAGGCAGCCCGCCCCAGGTGGACGCCGTCGAAGTAGTTCAGGACTGCCAGCATTGGTTCATACTTGTCCCGGTGACGGCCCAGGAACGACGCAATTTCCGGGTACGGGCCCCGCGGTGTGATGTCGATTGCCCTGGGGAAGTCCTGCAGGAAGGGAACGTCCGGCATGGCGGCAACTATGCCGTCCAGACGTCCGGCCACCAAGCCGGCGGCGGCAACAGTAATACCGCCACCCTGGCTCACGCCGGTGAGGATCACCTGGGAGGGGTCGACGGCGGCATGGCTCTGCGCCGCTTCCACCGCGCGGAAGGCGTCAACGTAGACCCGCCGGAAGTAGTAATCGTCCTGGTGCCCGGATCCACGGGTCATGAGGCCTGCGTAGTTCACCTCACCCGCGGAGGGATGGGGATCGGGGGTGTCGCCGGAGACGCCGCCGTAGCCTTGGCCGCGGGTGTCCATGATGAAGTGCGCGTAACCTGCCTGGGCCCAACGGGTGTTCTGGTTGACCAGGCCCCGCCCGCCGGAGTAGCCGATGTACTCCACCACCACGGGAAGCCTGGTCCCCGCCTCAACGCCGGAGGGTAGATGCAACCACCCTTTAATGCGGTCTCCCCCGAAGCCGGAGAAGGTGACATCGAAGGTGTCGATCACGCTGAGGTAGTTGTCCACGGGCTCAAACACCGCATTGAGCGGTAGCTCGCGTGCCTCCGCGATGGTCCGGTCCCAAAAGGCGCCGAGGTCCGCTGGTGCAGACGTGCTGGATGTGTAGGTCCGGAGCTGCTCAAGGGGCAGGTCGAAGAGAGGCATGGAGACATCCTACGTCGTACCGGGACCACTTTCCGAGGGGATGAAACACATTTCCTTTGAATCGTTACATTCACGGATGCCCAAGGTCTAGACTGGGCAGCAGCACATGAGGGAAAGCGTTTGCCTGCCCTAAGCTACCCAAACCCGCGCAGCCCAGGAGATCCATGGAAACCACCTCCGCCGAGTCAAAAGCACAGGCAGAAGCACCAACCACTGCGCCGGCCAAGATCGCTTTGGTGGGAGTCCACGGCTTCGGCACGCACCACCTCCGCAACCTCGATCGGCTCACTGCCATAGGCAGGGTGGACCTTGTTGCGGTGGCCGATCCGAATCCGCCTGCCCCCGGAGATCTACCGGAAACCACGGCTGTCCACGGAAACCTTGATGAGCTTCTGGCCGGTGACCACCACCCGGACGTCATCATTGTGGCTACTCCCATTCAGACCCACGCCCCGCTGGCCCTGTCCGTGCTCGCGTCCAGAGCGGATCTCTACCTGGAGAAGCCCCCCGTGGCCTCCATGAGCGACTTCGTTCGCCTCCAGGAAGCGGCAGCCAAGGGTGGCCGCAGTGTCCAGATCGGGTTCCAGAGCCTCGGCTCCCATGCGCTGGCTTCATTGGAAAAGCTGGCCGGTGGTCAGGCTTCCGAAGAGCTGCCGGGCATCGGCACCTTGAAAGGGATCTCAGCTACGGGCCGCTGGGTTCGGGACCGGGCGTATTACAAGCGATCCCGCTGGGCAGGCAAGCGCAGCCTCGACGGCGTGGATGTGGTGGACGGCGTCGCCACCAACCCACTGGCCCATGCGATCGCCACGGCGCTCCGCATCGCCGGAGCACGGGCCGTCGGGGACCTGGCAACAGTGGAAACCGACCTCTATCGCGCCAACGACATCGAAGCCGACGACACCTCGGTGATCCGCCTGCGCACCACCAACGGCTTGCCCATCACCTGCGCGCTCACCCTCTGCGCCACCGAATCAGTGGAACCCTATGTGACGCTTCACGGCACTGAAGGCGCGGCAGTCTTCCACTACACCGAGGACCGTGTCACCGTCCGCACCGAAGCCGGCGAAACCACCCACCTTTTCGGTCGCGACGACCTCACCGAGAACCTCCTCCAGCACCTGTCCGAAGGCACGCCATTGCTGAGCCCGCTCCACGACGCCGGCGCGTTCATGTGCGTCCTGGAAGCCATCAGGACAGCAGAGGCACCTGCGCTGATTCCGGAGGACTGCGTGAACTGGGTGGGAACCGGTGACCAGGCGCATGCGGTGATCCCCGCCATCGAGGACATCCTGGAACGTGCCACCCGCGCCCACGCCACGTTCTCCGAGTTGGGACTTCCCTGGGCGCGGCCCGGCACCGGAAGTGCCGAGGCTCTCTTCTCCCCCGAAGCTGCCTTCGCCAAGAGCAGGGCCACCGCGGTCCTCCGGAGTGGAAGCAACCTTGAGCCGGACCTCTCCCCCAGGCCATACTTGCACCCGGTGACCACCCCGGCCGGAGTTGTGGTCACGGATCACTTGCCCTCGGACCACGTTTGGCACCTCGGCGCCGGATTCGCGCTGCAGGACGTCAACGGCAGCAACTTCTGGGGCGGCCGCAGCTACCGCCGGGCAGCGGGTAAGTACGTGGATCTGAAGGACCACGGCCGGATCGAGACCTCGGATTTCTTCCGCGAAGGAGACCTCACCACGCTCCATCTCCGTTGGCTCGCGGCTGATGGCGGACTGGTCCTGAAGGAAAAGCGCTCCTTTAGCCGTACCCTACTGGACGGACGCACCTGGCGACTCGACATCCAGACCCGGCTCACCGCCGTCGTGGATGTTGCACTGGGCAGCCCCGGTTCGCATGGTGCCGCCGGCAGCGGCTATGGCGGTTTCTTCTGGCGCCTCCCCGTCAACGCGTCCCCTCGCGTCTTCTCTTCCACAGCCGAGGGTGAGCCGTCCGTGCATGGTTCCGTGTCGCCGTGGCTCGCGTGGACGGGAGAGTTCGACGGCGGCCCTGCCACTCTGGTGTTCGGCGCACCCAGCGAGTCTGCGGACCCATGGTTTGTGCGGTGCAGCGACTACCCAGCCGTGGGTTCCGCCCTGGCATGCGACACGGCGGTGGAACTGGCGGAAGGCGAATCCCTCACCCGGAGCACCACGGTGTGGATCAGCGACGGAACCCTGACGCACAGCGACATCGAAGGCCTGGTTTCAGGCCGATGAGCAGGGGCCCGGCGGCAACCCCACTCACGGCCACAGACCTCACCGTGGATGGTGCCGTGCGGTGCCTGACGGCTCCGGCCGCACCGGCTTTTGGCTGGTTGCTGGATGCTGGACCCTCCGCGAGCGCGGGGCAAATGGTTCAAACCGCATATCGCCTCAGGGTGCAGGACCACACCGGCGGGGACATATGGGACTCGGGCACCGTTGTCACGCACCAGCAGCACCACCGCCCCTACACAGGCCCGGACCTGGCCCCGGACAACGACTACCAGTGGACTGTGCAGCTCACGGATGCGACCGGAACAACAGGTGATCCCAGCCAACCGGCCCGCTTCAGCACCGGCCTTCCGGAAGCGAACGGCTGGACCGCAGAGTGGATTCATCGGGAACCCGGCGGACGCGCGCCGTTGGAAGTGGTGGACGGCTTCCTGCGTGTGGGCAGTTCCCCCTTCCTTCCGTGGCCTGTCACAGCCGGAGGCAGCACACTCGTCACCGCACGGTTCCGCCTTCGCCTGGGGGCCGCCGGGATACTCCTTCGCAGCGACGGGCCTGGTTCCGGGTTGCTCCTGGAGATCAAACCGAACCGGTCAGCGCTCCTGCGCCCCGCCCCTGAGTGGGAGATCGGCGCAATGTCGGCCCCGCCCACCGAGGCGTTGGCTGAAACGCCGGAGTTCGGGGCCACCGGCGTTTCCCGTGCCGGGGCACTTCCGGAAGACGGTTGGCGGGATCTGGCCATCGCGGACGACGGCGAACGCATCACGGTCAGCGTTGACGGTGACATGGTCCTGGACACCAGGGTCCCCGGCACCGGCCGCAGCGGCATCGCGTTCCATCAAGGACCACGCAGCCAAGCCGAGTATTTGTGGGCCCGGGTCCAGCGCGGTGGGACCACTGTCCTCGACACAGACTTCACCAATCCCGCCGCGCTCACGGGCTGGATCACCACCACTCGCCTTCGGCAGCCCGATGAGTGGACCCTCGCCCAAGCAACCATCACACTCAAAGGCACTGTGGCCAGAGCCCGCCTTTACGCCGCTGCAAGCCACCATGCCGCGTTCACCATCAACGGCAGCCCGTGCTTGGAAACCACCAACTTCGGCTATCCGGGAGAGCAGTTCTACAACGCCGCCGATGTCACTGAAGCCCTGCAGAGCAGCGACACCGCCACCTTGACCGCCGTCGCCCATTGGTATGGACCCGGCCAGGGCCGCGCGGCCGGACGCCCGGGCCTGCTGGCCCAGCTGAGCGTGGAGTACGACGACGGCACCCGGGACGTGTTCGGATCCGGACCTGGGTGGCTGGTGGCCGAAGGTCCCTACCGGCAGGGCGGATACCGGAACGATGAGGGCGATCCCATCGAGCATTTCGATGCGACAGCCTTGCCGGAACCACAGCAATGGCACCCGGCAATCTCCCTGGGGACCCACCCTGTCCCCGACTTCCCACTCCTGCGGCCCAACGGTGCAAGCGTCGCATGCAACTACGCAGCCGCCGTCGGGATTTTCACCGCGGATGACGGAACTCCTGTGGCGGACTTCGGCGCCGTGACTCCCGGCCGGCCGGTGGTGGAGTTTCTCCGTGGCGAGCATGGACGGACCGTGATGATTCGCGCAGGCTACAACCTCCGTGCCGACGGTCGCGTGGACACCGGAAAGACACCCAGCCAGAACACGGACATGTCCTTCCCCTACACCCAAATAGAAGGCCCCCAACGCTACGAGGCAGCCGTGCACCTGGGCTTCCGCTACCTCGAAATCCCTGGCGTGGAGCTTGCAGACCTCGGCACTGTGGGCGCAACCGTGATCCATGCCGAGCACCCGGAGGAGGGCAGTTTCCACAGTTCCGATCACACGTTGAACCGGGTTTTCACACTCCTGCGGGACTCTGCACTGCTGGGAGTCCAGGAGCAGTTTGTCGACACGCCCACCCGCGAAAAGGGCCAGTTCCTGGGCGACGCCGCGAATATCTCCTACGCCACCATGGCCCTGTTTGGTGAGCGCCAGTTCACGGCCAAGGCCTTGCGTGAGTTCGCAGGATCGGCACGCCGCTACTGGGATTCACCACAAGAGCGTGGGCGGTACAACGCGGTCTATCCCAACGGCGACGGCAAGCGCGACATCCCCGATTTCTCGCTCATGATGCCCGAGTGGGTAGAGGAGTACCACCGGCTGAGTGGTGACGACGCCTTGGTGGCCGAGCTCCTTCCGCAGCTTCAGGACACCGCGGAGTACGTCCTCCGGCACATCCCCATGGACGGTCCCACAGCCGGGCTTGTCACGGATCTAGGTGGCGGTGGAGGGCCTTACCTTCACGGGATTGTGGACTGGCCGGCGCCTGGTCGCTTCGGCTACGACATGGACTGCGCGGCGCGCACCACGGTCAACGCCCAGTCATGGTCGGTGCTCGACGTCGTCAGCCGGCTCTGCGCGTCTGCTGGCCTGGAGCTGGAGGCGGCCCGCTTCGCCGGGGCGGCGGCATCGCTTGCCGGACAGATCAACGCCCGGCTCCGGGTGGACGGTGTGATGGTGGACGGGCTCTACGCAGACGGCCAGCCGAGCCGTCATGCCTCACAGCATGCGACCTCCTTCCCGATGTCCATGGGGATCACCACAGCTGAACACGCGGCGAAGGACGCCGAACGGATCACCGGCATGGGGATGCGCCAAGGTCCCATGACCGTGCATCGGCTGTTCCGCGCACTGCTGTCCCAGGGGCGGGTGGACGATGTCCTGAACCTGCTCACAGATTCCAGCCAGCCCGGGTGGGCCCGCCAGTTGGACGCCGGAGCCTCCTTCACGTGGGAGGCCTGGGAGCTTGATGAGGGCACTGATTACAGCCAGTCACACGCGTGGTCGGCATCAGTGGTCCGGGAGATCCTTGAGTACCTCCTCGGCGTCCGCGTCACCGCTCCGGGAGCGTCCGCCGTCGTGATTCAACCACCGGTGTGCCGGCTGGAACATGCCGAGGGCCGCGTACCGACGCAGCGCGGCACTGTCTCGGTTTCCTGGCGCCGCACTCCGGCAGGCATGGAGTTGGACTACACGGTCCCTCCAGGAGTCACGGCCCACGTAGTGCTCCCGCGGGATGACAGTTAACGCCAACCCCCGCGGGGATTGGCGTTAACTGTCGTCCCGGCAGGTGTCAGCTCAGCGAGCTCTTCGCTTCGTCCATGGCTTTCCTGGCGGCCTCGGCGGGAGACAACCGGTTGAAGTGGACTTCCAGGCCGTAGCGGCCGAAAGCCTCGACGGCGGAGCTGGAGCCCGCAGGCGGTACCGGCACGGCATCTCCCAGTTCGGAGGAGATTTCATCGATGAACTTGGCGGTGGCGGCGTCCTCCGGCGTCAGCTTGGGAAGGACCGCTGCCCGTACCTCCGAGTTGCCCGGGATACCGCGATCGGCCAAGGCAATTTCACCGGCCTCCACATTGTTGGCGAGGAAGTCTATGAATTTCTGCACCTCCGCCGGGTGCTTGGTCCGTGAGCTCGCGGACCAGAACTGGGAGGACTTGTAGAACTGCTTTGCACTGGCGGAGTTGCCGTCCGTGCTCGGTGGACGGTGGATCTCCAATGGCTGCCCTGAAGCTTTGGTGAGGGCGCTCAGTTGATTTGACCAGTACCAAGCGAGCCCAAACCTGTTGGTTGCCAGTCCCTGCTGATCAACGGAAGCCGTGGCGTCCTCGGTCATCACGGATGCGGGCGGCACGGCCTTGGAATCACGGAGCTCTGCCTGGTATTCGTACCATCCCGTCAAGTCGCCCTCGTCAAAGCCGAATTTTCCGTCGGCGGTGAAGAGGGATTTTCCGTGCTGGCGGAACCAGAGGTTCATGGGTGCGTCACCGCTGACAGCACCCGAACCATAAACCCCGCTCTTACTGCCTTCGGTAATGGAGGCCGCTGCCTTGTTGTACTCGTCCCACGTCCACGTCTTGTCATCGGGCAGTGTGACACCGCTGGCTTTGAGGATCGACGGGTTCGCCAGGACCACTTGGGCGTTCACCCCGGCAGTGACCGCGTACTGTTTGCCTTCAACCTTTCCGGCGTCTGCCACTGCTGAATCGAACTTGGCCAGATCCACGTCCTTCAGCTCGAGCAGTGCACCGCGTTCGGCATACTCCCCCAAGTAGGCAGCATCCATTTGAATGATGTCCGGGGCATCCTGGGAAGCGACCTGTGTGGCCAGTTTGTCCCAATAGCCGGACCAATCCCCGTATTCGCCTTTGACTTTGATGCCGGGATTCTGCGCTTCAAAAGCGTCAATGAGTTTTTGGGTCATCTTGTGCCGCACATCCGAACCCCACCAGCTGAAGCGAAGGGTGACGGTGCCGTCCGAGGAGGCCTGCTGGGATCCGCTGCCGCAACCAGTCATGGCGATGGCGACGGCGACCGCCGCTGCAGCGATTTTGGCGGCTGGATTTTTTCGTGCTCGAGTAGACATCAAACGTCCTTATCTGAGTCGTGCGCTACGGGCAGAAAACGCTTTCTCAGCCTAAATGTGGGCTGCGTCACTCGTCAAGGGAGTTTTTGTTTGTTTGGATTAGCAGTTAACAAAAGTGCTCAAACTTCCGTGGCGCCCCTAGGCGCGGCGGCGGGAGTAGAGCCACAACAGCAAGCCGATCACCGCCGCGGACAACATGCCCAGCGCGCCCGTGACCACCAATCCCGTGCGGACGCCAAAGTCCTCGGTGAGCCATCCGGCCAACAAGCCGCCCAGCGCGTGCCCGCCCAGGAGCAGCGGGAAGTACAACGCCAGGACCCGGCCACGGACGCTGGCACCTGCCTCGAGCTGAACCGCCGTGGCAGCGCTGGTGAGGAACACCAGGGTCATGAAGCCCACCACCACCAGCATCACCACGAAGGACTCCTGGCTTGGCATGAGGGCCGCCACCAACTGGCTCAGGCCAAAGAGCCCGGCACTTGCCACGATCCCCTTGCGGCCAAAGCGCTTGATGCGGGTAGCCACCAACGCGCCGGCCAACGCTCCCACGGCGCTGACAGTGTTGAACAGGCCGAACCCTGCCGGGCCGCTGTGCCACACGCGGTCCGCGAAAGCTGCGAGCACCACGGGACCGTTCATGCCGAAGGCCCCCAGCAGCCCCGCCAGCACCATGGTCAGCAAAAGGGGCGGCCGGGCACGGACAAAGCGGAACCCTGCCAGGACCCGGCCCTTCCGGGCGTCGGGGTCCAGGTGCTCCGCGGAGTGATGCAACTCCCCCGGCCTGATGGCTGTGATCATCACCAGGACCGCCACGCACAGGACCGCGTTGCCGGCGAACGCCGCCGCCGGCCCGGCGGCGGCAATGATCATGCCTGCCAGGGCGGGTCCGGCCATGGCACCCAGCTGGCCAATGGCGCTGTTGAGGCCGATCGCTGCAGGCAACCCGGAGTCGCCCACCACTTCATTGACGAACACCTGGCGTGCCGGCCCGTCAATGGCACTGGTGATGCCCAGGACCACGCAGGAGGCGTACACCACCCACACATCGGAGCCACCCATGGCATTCCAGACGGCCAGGGCGGCAGCCAACACCGCGGCAACGGACTGGCACACCAGCAGTATGCGGCGCTTGGGGAACAAGTCCACCAGAACTCCGCTGAGCGGGCCCACCACCAGCATGGGAAGGAACTGCAGAGCCACTGCCAGGCCCACCGCCGCCGGGCTGCCGGTCAGTTGCAGCACCAGCCAGTCCTGGGCCAGCCGCTGCATCCACACGCCGCCGCTGCTGACCAGCGAGAGGGCAACGAAAATCCGGTAATTGTGTTGCCGCAACGGGTAGTGCCAGGTTTCCGTGGAACGGTCCGGCGGCTGGCCAACCGAGGATAACGGACTGGGCGAAGAGGGGCGCGGTGCAAAGGGGCGCGGCGGCACGGGGCGGTCTGCTCGTTTCAGCGAATGGAAGTCAGCGGTGGGTCTTCAAGGGGTCAGGCTTCAGCGGGCAGCGTGGTTGGCCCGGATTTTGATGGCCGCGGCGGCCAGGACAAGCGTGCCGGGCACAATGACGAACAGTGCCTGCAGCATCCACACGAACACCACGGCCATGAACACGGCGGCAAGGAGCAGCAGCGAACCGCTCCAGTCCCGCAGCGAGTCCTGCTTGGCCGAGGAATAGGCAGCGGCCCAACGCTCACGCCCGGAACGTTCGGCGGTTGTTCCAGCGTCACCGAAACCGCTCCACTGGGCAGCAGTCCGGAGCAGAAGCACCGCCCCGGCCGCGGCCAGAACAACCGTGGCAGGAAGAATCGCGGCCCGGCCCGGCAGTTGCCCCACCAGCGCCAGCAGCAGGTTCAGGACAATCACGACGGCGGCTGCCGCCGTCGTGATTCCCAACCTCCAACTGCCGGGCAGCGCCTTGCGGAAGTTCCCCCACAAGCTCCGCAGGGAATCATCCCGGCCGCTGAGGTGCCTTTCCAGATGGGCGACGCCGGCCGCGTAGGCAGCCGGCGCCGTCACCAAGGGGATGGAAAGAAGGAGCACGATGACTCCCGCCAGGATGGTCTCGGCGAAGAGCGCAAAGCGGTTGACCGGAATTCCGGGCTTCCCCGACGACTTGCCTGTGGCATCCATAGTGCTCATTTCTTCTGTCCCCTAGCCCTTGAGGCCCTGCGTCGAAACACCTTCGACGATGTAGCGCTGGAACACCAGGAAGAACACCAGCACCGGAAGCAGGGCCAGCACGGACATGGCGATCATGGCGCCATAGTCGGAGCTCTGGGTCTGGTCCACGAACAGGCGCAGCGCCAGCGGCAGCGGGTATTTCTCCGGGGTGTTCAGATACAGCAACGGTCCCAGGAAGTCGTTCCAGCTCCAGATGAAAGAGAAAATGGACGTGGAGATCAACGCGGGCTTCATCAGCGGGAGCATAATGGAGCCGAAAATCCTTGCATGCCCGGCACCGTCAATGCGCGCGGCCTCGTCCAGTCCCGCCGGAAGCCCCCGCATGAACTGGACCATGAGGAAAACAAAGAATGCATCCGCGGCGAGGAACTTGCCGATCAGTAGCGGCACGTACGTGTCCACCAGTCCCAACTGCTGGAACACGATGTACTGCGGAATGATCACCACGTGGAACGGCAGCAGCAGGGTGGCGATCATCATGCCGAAGAACAGCCCTCGGCCAGGGAAATTGATCCTGGCGAAGGCGTAGGCGGAAATCGAGGCGGAAACTACCGTGCCCACCACCGCGCCAACCGCCAGGATCAGGGAGTTGGTGAAGAACGTCAGCGTGGAGACGCCGCCGATACCGTCCATGGCTGTTGCGAAGTTGTCGAAGCTGAAGTTGGCGGACCACAGGGCGTTGTTGGCGCCGCCGATCTCCGAGTTCGGTTTGAAGGATGAGGCGATCATCCACAGCGCGGGGTAAAGGACCATGGCCACCAAGGCCAGCGCCACGATATGGAAGATGGCGCTCTTGATCCGTTTGGCCGTGACGGACTCGGACTTCGGGTTGTACACCGGAGCCTGCGTTGCCGGCGGAGTGGATTGGGTGGGGGTTGCCATTGTTGTCACTTTGAATCACCGCTGTAGTGGACCCAGGACTTGGAGGTCTTGAAGAAGATCAGCGTGATGATGCCGACCACGATCACCAGCAGCCAGGCCATTGCCGAGGCGTAGCCCATCCGGAAATCGCTGAAACCGCGCAAGTACAGGTAAAGGGTATAGAAAAGGGTGGAGCCTGCGGGGCCGCCTTCACCGTTGGAGATGATGTAGGCCGAGGCGAAGATCTGGAAAGCGTGGATGGTTTCCATGAGCAGGTTGAAGAAGATCACCGGAGAGAGCATGGGCCAGGTGATGTTGAGGAACTTCCGCACCGGTCCTGCGCCATCCATGGAGGCGGCCTCATACAAGTCCGCGGGGATCTGCTTGAGTCCGGCCAGGAAGATCACCATCGGGGCACCGAACTGCCACACGGTCAGGAGGATCATCATGCCCATGGTCATGTCCGGGTTGCCCACCCAGCCGCCCAGGTTGAGGCCAAAGAAGGAGAGCCCTTGGTCCACCGGGCCGGAGTCACCAAACATGGCTTTCCACACAATGGCGATGGAAACGGAGGCCCCGATCAGGGAAGGTGCGTAGAAGGCTGAGCGGTAAAAGCCCTGGCCCTTGCGCTTGCTGTTCAGCAGCATGGCGATGGCCAACGCCGCGGCCAGCTTCAACGGCGTACCGAACACCACGTACTGGAGGGTGACGCCCACCGATTGGAGGAAGCGCTCGTCCTGGAACAGGGTGGTGTAGTTGTCCAAGCCGATCCACTTGGGGGCGTCGAACAGGTTGTAGTTGGTGAAGGAGAGGTACAGCGAGGAGATCATCGGGCCCACGGTCAGGGCGATGAATCCCAGCAGCCACGGCAACAGGAACGTGTAGCCGGCGCGGGCATCAGCCCCCCGGCGCCGCGACTTGCGCGGCGTCGGGGGAGCTGAGGCGGCACGCCTGCTCAGGGTTGGGCTTTGCGTCACAGGATCAGTCCGTCAGGGTGTCGTGAAAGCCTGGATCAGGCGTTCTGCTTGATGAGGTCTTCGGCTTCCTTGAACCACGCGTCGGCAGCGCCGTCGATGGTGAGCTTGCCGTAGTTCAGGTCGGAACTGACCCGCTTGAACGTGGACTCCAGGGTGCCGAAGCCCACGATGGGCGGCTCGGGGGCGTCCTTCAGGTACTTCTCAATGGACTTCTCGTAGTCCACCACCAGCTTGTCCGTGCCTTCGAAGGTGGTTCCGTCACGCTGGGTCTTCGACGCCGGGACGCCGCGTGAGGTCTTGAAGATCTGGCCTACCTCGGGATCGTTGACCATGAAGTCGATGAAGCGGGCAGCTGCATCCTTGAACTTGGTCTTGGCGCTGGCCACCATGAGCATGGAGGGCTTGAGGAAGAGGCCAAGGTTGTCCGGATCATCGGAGGGGACGGGGACCAGCTTGAGTTCCTTCGCCCCACTGTCCGCGAGGTAGCCGGCCATGAAGTTGTCCCAGGTGACCTCGGTGGCGGTGACGTTGGACCCGAACGGGGACTTGGGCAGCAACTGGGTGGTCTTGTCCTCGCCCACAATGGCACCGGTGCCGCGGAGATCGGCGCTGAGGTTCCACCACTTCTTCAGGTCGTCCTTGCTGAAGCCGAGCTTGCCGTCATCGGTGAAGGCCTTGATGTTGTTCTGCCGCAGCCAGATGTTGAAGTTCCACCAGATACCGGTGTAGTCGGTACCGCCGAAAAGCGTCCCATTGCCCTTCTGGCCAACCTCGGTAAGGAAGGCATTGAATTCCTTGTAGGTCCAGGTGCCATCCGGTTCCGCGATGCCCATGGAGGCGAGCTTGGCGGGATCGTAGTACACCGCAAAGGCGTTGGTGCTGGTGGGGATGCCGTAGGTCTTGCCGCGGATCTGGCCCGAGGGCAGGAGGGACTTTTCAAAGGTGTCAGTGTTGATCTTCACGGTCCCCAGGTCCAGGAGCTGGTTCCTCTGGCCGTAGTCGCGAAGGTAGGACAGGTCCCACTGCATGACGTCCGGCAGGCCACCACCGGCGGCTTCGGTGGCGCGCTTCTGCCAGTACCCGGCGAAGTCGGAGAAGTTGCCGTTGACCTTGATGTCCGGGTTCTTGGACTCAAACAGCGCAATTGCCTTGCGAGTGCGCTCAGCACGGTCGTCATTGCCCCACCAGGTGTAGGTGATGGTGACGGGGTTCTCCGCTGATCCGGTCTGGCCCGCGGAGGAGCTTGCCGACTGGCCGCAGGCAGCCAGGAACGCGGCGGATGCCGTACCCAGGGCCACCGTACCGAGGAATTTCCTTCTATCAATCATGAGAGCCTCCTTGCTCAGTTGGTGCAAGCTTCAGAGGGTCTCTACAACGTTGCAGTGATCTCGCTTACACTCGTTCTGAATCGATACAATAGCTGCTTTCCGATAACTGGGCAAGCGTTTTCCGAAGAAGCTGGTTCTTGTCGGTTTCACCGGTACGCTGCATGGATAAGCTCCACACGACGCGACCCTGCCCAGCCACCACAACCCTGCCAAACCAACCCTGACAAAGGAGTCCCCCTTGACCTCCCCCGCAACAACGCCCGGACCGAACATCTGGGACACCATCAACGGCCTCGGGTATGGCGGCGACTACAACCCGGAGCAGTGGCCGGAGGATGTCCGCGCCGAGGACATCGTGCTCATGAAGGAAGCCGGCGTGAACTTCCTCAGCGTGGCCATCTTCTCCTGGGGGCTGCTGGAGCCCAGCGAAGGCGACTACGACTTCGGCTGGCTGGACACCGTCCTGGACAACCTCCACGAGGCAGGAATCAAAGTGGCCCTGGCCACCGCCACAGCGTCACCGCCGGCGTGGCTAGCCCGCAAGTACCCTGAAATCCTCCCCGTTACTGCCGAAGGAACCCGGCTGGAGCGCGGATCCCGGCGCCACTACACGCCGTCGTCCGCTGTCTACCGCCGGTATGCCACCGGCATGACGCGCGTGATTGCCGAGCGTTACAAGGACCACCCGGCCTTGGCCCTGTGGCACGTGGACAACGAGCTGGGCTGCCACGTGGGCGAGTTTTACGGCGAAGAGGACGCCGCCGCGTTCCGTGCCTGGCTGGAACGCCGCTACGGTTCCATCGAGGCCCTCAACGAATCCTGGGGAACCGCCTTCTGGTCCCAGCACTACGCCTCTTTTGCCGAGGTCATCCCTCCCGGCGCCGCACCCACAACCCTCAACCCTGGCCAGCAACTGGACTTTGCGCGCTTCAATTCCTGGGTGTTCATCGACTTCTACCGCGAACTTCTGGCAGTGCTCCGCGACGTCACTCCGAACGTTCCGGCCACCACCAACTTCATGGTCTCCAGTGCCACCAAAACCCTGGACTACTTCGACTGGTCACAGGACATGGACGTGATCGCCAACGACCACTACTTGGTGGCTGCGGATCCCGAGCGCAACATAGAGCTGGCTTTCAGCGCGGACCTCACCCGCGGCGTGGCAGGCGGCGCCCCGTGGATCCTCATGGAACACTCCACCTCCGCCGTCAACTGGCAGCCGCACAACCAGCCCAAGATGCCCGGCGAGATGCTCCGGAACTCGCTGACGCACGTGGCCCGTGGGGCCGATGCCGTGATGTTCTTCCAGTGGCGGCAGAGCAAAGCGGGTTCGGAAAAGTTCCACTCCGCCATGGTTCCCCACGGCGGCCGCGACACCCAGGTGTGGCGGAACGTGGTGGACCTGGGCGACGCCCTGGCCAAACTGGAACCCGTCAAGGGCTCGCGGGTGGATTCCCGGGTTGCCATCCTCTTCGATTACGAGTCCTGGTGGGCATCGGAACTGGACTCCCACCCCAGCAATTCGCTGAAGTACCTTGACGCCATGCGCGCCTTCCACCGGTCCCTGTACTGGCGCGGCGTCACGGCGGACTTCGTACACCCGTCCGGCGACCTCTCCGGTTACGACCTCATTCTGGTGTGTACCCTCTACGCCGTTACCGATGCCGCTGCGGGCTCCATCGCGGCAGCCGCAGAGGCCGGTGCCACAGTGCTGGTGACCTACTTCAGCGGCATCGTGGATGAACGGGACCATGTCCGCCTGGGTGGCTACCCTGGGGCCTTCAAGGACGTGCTGGGCATCCGCAGCGAAGAATTCCACCCCTTGTTCCCGGGCGGTTCCGTGACCCTGAGCGATGGAACCGTTGGATCGGTGTGGAGTGAAAACGTTGCTGCCGGGGATTCCACGGAGGTCCTGGCAACCTTCACGGACTACCCCCTGGACGGCGTCCCGGCCCTCACGCGGCGATCGGCCGGAAAGGGGTCCGCCTGGTACCTCGCCACGCTTCCCGATGCCGATGGCGTGGATGCCCTGACCGCGCGGCTCCTGGACGACGCCGGGGTGACCGCCGTGACCGAGGCTGCTGCCGGCGTCGAACTTATCCGGCGGCGCGGCGCTGACGGCCGCACGTTCCTGTTCGCCATCAACCACAGCCTCGGCGACCAGCCGGTGAAGGCCGACGGCGTTGAGCTGCTGGGCGGCGCACGCTTCAGTGGCGTGGTTCCCGCCGGAGCCGTGGCCGTGATCGCCGAAGACTGACCCAAAGCAGGGCACAACAAAAGCGCCCCGGGCGGATCACGAATGATTCGCCCGGGGCGCCTGCTGTCGGTCGGGGTCAGATCAGCGTCAGCTGATGGCCGACTTCATTTCATCTACGGCCTTCTTGCCCGCTTCATCGGTGGAGAGCCTCTCGAAGAGGACCTCCGAGGTGTAGCGCTTGATGATTTCCTGGATGGCACCGGCACCCTTGGGCGGGGCCGCCGGGGCGTCGCCGAGCTCAGGCTTGATCTGGTCGATGAAGTCCACCACTTTCACGTCCGCCTTGGCGAGCTTGGGGGCGATTGCTTCGCGAACGTCGGAGTTCGGGTACACGCCGCGGTCAGCCAGCAGGGCTTCCCCGGCCTTGACGTTGTTGGCAAGGAAGTCAATGAACTTGGCTGTTTCCTCCGGGTGCTTGGTGCGCGAGGATGCGGACCAGAACTGCGAAGCCTTGTACCAGAGTTTCGCGTCCTCAGCCTTGCCGGTCTTGGACGGGAAGCGCAGGATCTGCAGTTCGCCACCGGCTGCCTTTTCCAGGGCCGGGAGCTGGTTGGACCACCAGAAAGCCAGCCCGTTCTTGCCCGTGGCCAGGCCGCTCTGGTCCAGCGGGGCTGCCTCGGCCTCAACAACCTCGGAAGCGGACGGGACAGCCTTGTTCTTGCTCATTTCCTTCAGGAAGGACCACCACTCGGAGATGTCCGAGGGCTCGAAGCCGAGCTTGCCGTCATCGGTGTAGAGGGACTTGCCGTTCTGCCGGAGCCATACTCCCAGCGATGCTTCATCCGTTCCGTAGGCAGCTGCGCCGTAGGTTCCCTTGGGAGACTTGGCGGTGACTTCTGCGGCCACCTTTTCAAAGTCTTCCCAGGTCCAGGTCTTGTCATCCGGGATGGCTACCCCTGCAGCCTGGAAGACGGCCGGGTTGGCGAGGATGGTTGCCGCGTTGATGCCGGCGGCGATGCCGGTAAGGCCCTTCTCCCCCTTGCCTGCATCCAGTGCGGCCTTGTCCAGCTTGGAGGTATCGATCTGGTACTTGGACAGATCCAGCAGCGCGCCGCGGGTGGAGTACTCGGTAATGTACTTCTCGTCCATCTGGATGATGTCCGGGGCGTCATTGGCAGCTACCTGGGTAGCGAGTTTGTCCCAGTAACCGCTCCAGTCGCCGTATTCCGGCTTGATCTTGATGTTGGGGTTCTCCGCTTCAAACGCAGCGATGGCGGCCTGGGTGACCTGGGCGCGCTTGTCGCCGCCCCACCATGCGAAGCGAAGCTCCACCTTTCCGTCCGCGCTCTTGGCCTGCGATCCACCGCCACCGCAAGCGGTGAGGGCCAGGACTGCTGCTGCTGTTGCCGCCACCAAGGCGGATGCGCGCAGTTTGCGCTTGGTCTTACGGGCACTGGCCGCTGCTGTTGCAACGGGGGCGACTGCTTCACCCTTGGGGTTTACCGGCACTGATGACTCCGATCCTCATTGATCTTGATGCGAGATGGGAAAGCGTTTTCTTGCTTATGAATATGATACAAGTCACACTCCTGTATGACAAGACACCAACTTGTAACATTTGTTGATGCTCGACGGCGGCGGGTGGGGCGGCGCGAACCGCCCCACCGGCGCCGGTCGCATGAGGTGACGTGGCCTACTTGATACCCGCGGCCTACTTGATACCCGTGGTGGCGATGCCCTTGATAAGGAACCGCTGGCCGAACAGGAACACCAGGAAGACCGGGAACAAGGACACGATGGACATCGCGAAGAGCGAGCCCCAGCTGGTGGCCGACTGCGCGTCAACGAATGCGCGCAGCGCTACGGGAACGGTGAACATGTCCGGGTCCGTGAGGTAGATCAGGGCCCCGAAGAAGTCGTTCCACGTCCAGATGAAGGTGAAGATGGTGGTAGTGGCCAAGGCCGGGACCATCAGGGGCAGGATCACGCGCAGGAAGATCCTGGGGTGGCCGGCGCCGTCGATGCGGGCCGCCTCATCCAGGTCCTTGGGGATGCCGCGGATGAACTGGACCATGAGGAAGACGAAGAACGCGTCCGTGGCCAGGAGCTTGGGGACGATCAGCGGCCAGAAGGTGTTCACCCAGCCGATCTGGGAGAAGAGGATGTACTGGGGGACGATCACCACGTGGAACGGAAGCATGATGGTCAACAGCATGATGCCGAAGAAGATCTTCTTGCCGGTGAACTGCAGGCGGGCGAAGGCGTAAGCGGCCATGGAGCAGGAGATCAGGTTACCCAGGATGGAGCCCAGCACCACGATCGCGGAGTTGATCATGTAGTGGCCGAAGGGGTGGGTCAGCGCGGACCAGCCGTCGGTGTAGTTGTTCATGTCCAGGCTGTTCAACCACAGGCCCGGTTCGCGGAAGATCACGTCATTGGGGCGCAGGGAGGAGACCACCATCCACAGGAGCGGGTAGATCATCACCAGGCCCACAATGATCAGGATGGCGTGCTTCACCAGCCCTTTGATGCGGGCGCTGCGGCTGAAGGCCAGGCTGCCGCGTGATTCACGGCGGCGGGGGCTCTTTTCTGGTTTGCCTGCCTTGGCGTCGGAAGAGGCCGCCGGAAGGCTCTGGAGTTTAGTCATCGTAGAACACCCAATACTTTGAAGCGACGAAGTTGATGGCGGTGAAGACACCGATGATGAGCAGCAGCACCCAGGCCATTGCCGAGGCGTAGCCCATATCGAACTGGCCGAAGCCCTTTTGGTAGAGGTACAACGTGAAGAACATGGTGGAGTCCGAAGGGCCGCCGTTGCCGCCGGAGACGATGAACGCCTGCGTGAACGACTGGAAGGAGCCGATGATCTGGAGCACCAGGTTGAAGAAGATGATGGGGCTCAGCAGCGGGAGCGTGATCCGCCAGAACCGTTGGAGCGTGGTGGCACCATCGACTTCGGCTGCCTCGTAATACATGTTGGGGATCTGGCGCAGGCCGGCCAGGAAGATGATCATGGGGGCGCCGAATGTCCATACGTGCAGCAGGATGATGGAGCCAAGTGCGGTGCTGGGATCCGAGATCCAGCCCGGGCCTTCGATGCCCACCATGGCCAGTACCTGGTTCACCAGGCCGGTAGTGCCGAAGATCTGCTTCCAGAGGATGGCAACGGCAACGGAGCCACCCAGCAGGGACGGCAAGTAGAAGATGGAGCGGTAGAAGGGCAGCCCCCGCAGCCCCTTGTCCAGGACCAGTGCGATCAGCAATGCCACTGCCAGCTGCAACGGAACGCCCACCAGAACGTAGGTGAAGGTGACCCGCAGGGAGTTGTGGAGCCGGGCATCGCCGAACATCCGGACAAAGTTGTCCATGCCCACCCATTCGGGGGGCTGGAGAAGGTTGTAGTCCGTGAAGGACAAGTACAACGACATCAACATGGGACCCACGGTGATGGCCACCAGGCCAACCAGCCACGGCAGCAGGAAGATGTAGGCGGCCTTGTTGTCGCGGCCGTTCGCCTTCTTCTCTTCCTTGCTCATGGGACCCTTGCGGCGGGTCAGGGAGGAGAGTTCACCAATGGCACTCATTGCTGCCCCCTCGCCGGAGCGCGAACGCCTTGCGGCGTCCCCGTGCTGTGATAAGTGGCCATGTGGTCTCCTTTGGTCATCGTGGCCATCCACGGAGTTCAAGTGTGGTTGGTGCTTGCCGTCCGGGACGCCTGCGTTCACTGGGCGGTCCCCTGATCTACCAGGATCAGTTCCCGGACTTCAGCGGCTCCGTACCAAAGTAAACGTTTTCTTGACCCATGTACAGCCTTTTGCTAATTTTTGAGAAAGCGTTTTCTTAGGAAGCTCTTCCGTAACATTTCTCCACGCTGAAGAAGCCCGGCGTTCGCTTCCCCACACCACTTAGCATCCAAGGCAGGACACCATTGTTCCCCACCATCTGCCGCTGCCATGACCGCAGCTGACGCCACCACCCGGCGTCCCAGCGCCCTGGGAGGCTACGAAGACTGGCCCGGCCATGCCCGCGGGGCCCGCCACAGTGCGCCCCGCCGGGCCGCGCAGGAAATCGCCGACGCCCTGGGGGTGCCCGCGGTGACCGACACCCCCGGTTACACCGTCCTGTGGGAGGAGATGCACGACGACGTCATCACCTCCCAGCTGACCTGGCAGTTGGGTTTCGGCCCGGCAACCACGGCATGGTTCGTGCGGCCGGCGCACCCTGCAGGCCCACTCCCGGGGGTGCTCGCCCTGCATTGCCACGGCGGCGTCAAACACCACGGCGCGGCGCGCTTGGTTCAGCTGCCGCGGAACGTGGAGGCAGGTTTGGAACTGCCGCCCCTGGGGGAACGGTCCGCGTTGTATGGTGGCCGGCCACTGGCAACGTGGCTGGCCAAGCAGGGATTCGCTGTCCTGGCCCACGACGCCTTCCTGTGGGGCAGCCGGCGGTTCGCCCTGGATCCGTTGCCCTACCGCACTGCCGGCGCCGTCTCCGGACAGCAGGCACTGTGGCGGGAGGCCGGCGTCGTACCAACCACCGCGGACCTTTACAACGCGGCGGCCGGCTCCCACGAGGAAACCGTGGCCAAAGCAGCAGCCCTGCTGGGCACCAGCGTGGCCGGCACCGTTGCCCATGACGACCTCGCTGCACTGGAGGTTCTGGGGAGCCTTCCCGGTGTGGATCCGGAGCGGCTGGGGTGCCTGGGCTTTTCCGGCGGAGGGGGCCGGGCCTTGGTTCTTTCCGCCCTCAGTCCTGCAGTGCGCAGCTACGTGGTGACCTGCATGATGACCACCTATGGGTCACTGCTCCCGGCATACCTGGACGCACATTCGTGGCTGCTCCACTCTTCCGGGCTGGCCGCCATCAAAGACTGGCCGGACCTGGCGGTTACGGCAGCAGGTCAGGTCCTGGTCCAGTATGCCCTTGCCGATCCGTTGTTCCCGGCCCAGGGCATGCGCGACGCCGATGCCCTCTTGTTGGCGCAACTGGCAGGGCGCTACACCGGAACCTTCTGGAATGAAGCCCACGTATTTTCTCCCGCCATGCAGGAAGAGGCCGCAGCCTTCCTGGCCGCCGCCCTGCAGGTCCAAGGGACTCCCACACCTTTCCCACCCGCTCCGGCAAGGACATCCCCATGACACAGCCCCTGACCTACACACCTGCGGAAAACACCCCCATGGAGAGCACACCGCGACTCCCCCGCATCGCCCTGGTGGGTGTGCACGGCTTTGGTGCACGGCACCTGGACAATCTGGGCAGGCTCGGTTCCCTGGGGCTGCTTGAGCTGGTAGCCGTGGCCGACCCCCATCCGCCGGCTCCCGGCACCCTGGGAAGCGGAGTTGGGGTGTATACCTCGCTGGACGAACTCCTGGCAGCCGGGAGTGCCCCGGACATCGTGATCATCTCAACGCCCATCCAGACCCACGCACCCCTGGCTTTGGCCGCCATCAGGGCTGGCGCCAACGTGTTCCTGGAAAAGCCGCCCGTGGCCTCCATGGCCCAGTACACGGAGGTCCTGGAAGCGGCCGCGAGCGCCGGGGTTTTGGTCCAGGTGGGGTTCCAGAGCCTGGGATCGGAGGCGCTGCCCGCACTAGAGGCATTGGTTGCTTCCGGAGAGATCGGCCATGTCCGTGGCATCAGTGCCACGGGATTGTGGCTGCGGACCCGGGCGTACTTCAAGCGTTCCCGGTGGGCGGGCAAAAGGAGCCTGAACGGTGTGGACGTGGTGGATGGCGTGGTCACCAACGCATTGGCCCATGCTGTGGCCACCGGCCTTCATGTGGCGGGCGCCCGCAGCACGCAGGACGTGGAGTTGGTGGTTACTGACCTGTACCGGGCCAACACCACTGAAAGCGATGACACCTCCGTGGTCAAGGTTCGGACCACAGGTGGGACGGCGCTGACCTGTGCCTTGACGTTGTGCGCTCCTGCGCAGCAATCCCCCACGGTGACAGTCCACGGAACTCTGGGGACCCTGACGTTCTTTTACACGGAGGACCGTGTGCAGATTGCTGCTGCCTCCGGGACCCGGGAGGAGACCTACGGGCGGAGGGACCTGCTGGAGAATCTCCTGACTGCCCGCAGTGAGGGCGATCTCCTCAGCCCGCTCAGTGCGGCCGGCGCGTACGTCACCGTGCTGGAAGCGGTCCGCACCGCTGACGCTCCCCGGTTGATCGATCCGGACTACGTGAGCTGGGAGGGCGACGGCGACGACGCACACCCGGTGGTGCACGATATTGAGTCGCTCATTCGCCGGGCTGCCGCGGGAGAAGCCACGTTTGCGGAGTTGGAAACGCCGTGGGCCGCTTCCCCCAAGCCCGCTTTCACGGTGGACGGCGTGCCGGTGGCAACAGTCCAGGACGGTTCAGCGGTCCGTCCCACGTCCTCCCCCCGCCCCTACCTCCACCCGGTGCGGACGCTGGCGGGAACCGTGGTCACGGACCACGTGCCGGAGGACCATGTGTGGCACTTGGGCGCCGGTGTTGCCCTCCAGGACGTCAACGGCATCAATTTCTGGGGCGGCAGGACCTACACGCGGGATGCCGGGGCGTACGTCTGGCGCAAGGACCATGGCCGGATCCGCACTGACGCGGTTGAAGAGTCCCCTGGTATCCGGCAGGAAAAGCTGAGCTGGGTTGGACCGGACGGCGTGCCCGTACTCCGCGAACAGCGGCAGTGGACGTGGTCCGCCGTCGGGAGTTCCGCGTGGAAACTGACGCTGGACTTCACGCTGGAATCTGCAATCGGGGACACGGTGCTGCTGGGCAGCCCGGGCTCCAACGGGAGGCCGCAAGGCGGTTACGGCGGTTTCTTCTGGCGGCTGCCGCAGGTGTCCGATGCCACCATCTGGACCTCGGACGCCCGCGGCGAGGACGCCGTGCATGGCAGCGTTGCGCCGTGGCTGGCATGGTCCGGAACGTTCGACGCCGGAACCGCCGCCGCTTCCCACGTGGCCGGTGACGCCGGGCTGGGGCACCCCGCCACCCTTGTTTTCCTGGCCTCGCCACAGGCGCCGGATCCCTGGTTCGTGCGGCACGCGGGCTATCCCGGTGTGGGCCTGTCGCTGGCATGGGACTCCGCCGTCCCCGCCCATCCCGGGCAGCCTGTCCACAGGAGCGTCACCGTGATCGTCACGGACGGCTTCCTGGCAACACAAGACATTGAACAACTCATCTCACCCTTGGGGGAAACGGCATGACCACAACCACTCAGACCACGCCGTCCCAGGCCGCGGCTGACCAGACACGCACTGCTCCCGGCAATGTGGCCGACCGCGCAGTGAAGCGCCAACGGGTGCTGGACATTCTGGATGCTGCAGGCCGTGACTCGTTGCTGCTCACCACCAACACTGCGTTGACCTGGTATCTGGATGGGAGCCGGGTGCACATCAGTTTGGCTGGTGATCCCATTGCCGCGCTCCTGGTGGACCGCACGGGGGATCATCTGGTGACGTTCGCCAATGAGGCCGGCCGCATCGCCGCAGAGGAGCTCCCGGCAGGGGTGAACCTGCTGACGGTTCCCTGGTACGGGCAACTCCACGCCACCGCGGCAGGGTTGGCTGCAGATGGCGATCCGTTGGTGGAAGCCTCCGTGGCCACTGAACTGCGGGCTGCCCGGCAGCACCTCCTTCCGGCAGAAGCTGCACGGTACGCTGCATTGTCCGCCGAGGTTGCTGCGGCCATGACGGATGTCCTGGCCAACGCCACTCCGGACACCACGGAATTCCAGCTGGTTTCGCAGTTGGCCTCCGCCGTGGTGGGTATGGGCGCCGAGCCCTTGGTGCTGCTCTGCAATGGTGCTGCCCGCAGCGATTTCCGGCACCCGCTGGCCACGCACTCCCCCATCGGCCGGCGTACCATGGCCGTGGTGTGCGCACGCCGCAATGGCCTGGTAGCCAACATCACGCGCTGGGTGGCCTTCGACGCCGGCACGGCCGAGGAACTGGACGCCGAGGCCCGCATCGCGGCAGTTGAGGCCGATATTTTCCGGGCCACCGTTCCCGGCACCCGCCTCAACGAAGTCTTCGCGGAGATCAGGTCCGCCTATGCCCGGCACGGATTCGGTGATGACCAGTGGACGCTGCACCACCAGGGCGGGCCGGCCGGATACGCGGGCCGTGACCCCCGGGTCACCGCCGAAGTCACTGACCGCATTGTGGCCAACCAGCCCTTCACGTGGAACCCGTCCGGGCCCGGCGTGAAAATCGAGGACACGGTGCTGCTCACGGATTCCGGCGTGCGCGTCCTGACCGTGGACGAACGCTGGCCAACCGCCTTGGTGGACGGCCGCCGTCGGCCCCTGACGTTGCGCCCGTAACTCCTGCACCCAGCTCTCCTGCACCCAACGCGAAAGGGGCGGGGTCACCGTGATGGTGACCCCGCCCCTTGTGTCTGTCCTGCGGGTGCGTTAGCCCAGTGTGAGGACGCCGTCCACACGCCGCGGGATGCCCAGCGGGTTCGCGTCATGCAAGGCCGGGTGCAGGACGGATTCGGGGGCGTCCTGGTACGCCACCGGACGCTGGAAACGGCGGACGGCAGTGGCGCCCACCGAGGTGAACAGGGACGTGGTGGCCGGGTACGGGCCACCGTGCTGCTGCGCCCAGTTAACGGCCACGCCTGTGGGCCACCCATCGAACAGGACCCTTCCCGCCAGGGTGCTCAACTGCTCCACCAGCGCGGACACATCCTCGCCGGGCTGGGCGTGGACCGTGCCGGTCAGGCTGCCCGGAACCTTTGCCAACGCTGCGGAAAGTTCCTCCTGGCTGGAGTATTCGATCAGCAAGGTGGTGGGGCCAAAGCACTCCTCCAGCAGCTCGTCCGGACGCTCCAGGACGTTGGCTGCACTGGTGGAGAACACCACGGGTGCGGCGCCGTCGGCCAGGCTGTCCTGTTCCACGGTGCCGCTGACAACGGCCACTCCCGGCTGATCGGCTACGTTCTTCAAACCGTCCGGGTACGCTTCTGCGATCCGCTCCGTGAGCATTGCTGCTGTGGGCTTGTCCTTGCTTGCCTCTGCCAGCTGGGCCGCAAAGTCCGTCCCTTCCGGCAGGAACACCAGTCCGGGCTTGGTGCAGAACTGGCCCGCGCCCATGGTGAAGGACCCAGCCAAACCCTCAGCCAGCTGCCGGCCACGCTGGGCCAAGGCATCCGCAGTGATCACCACGGGGTTCAAGCTGCCCAGTTCGCCGTAGAACGGGATGGGCTCGGGCCGGGACGTTGCCAGATCAAACAGCGCGCGCCCGCCCGGGATGGACCCTGTAAATCCAACGGCTTTAATGGCAGGATCCTGGACCAAGGCAGTACCGGCCTCACGCCCGCTCACCAGGGCAAAGATTCCTTCCGGCGCCCCGGCCTTGGCCAAGGCTTCGCTGACAATCTCCGCGGTCCGCTCGGACAAACGGAGGTGGCCCGAGTGTGCTTTGACGATCACCGGGCAGCCCACTGCGAGCGCCGAGGCGGTGTCGCCACCGGCCACCGAGAAAGCGAACGGGAAGTTGGACGCAGAGAACACGGCCACCGGGCCGATGGGCCGCAGGATCCGGCGCAGGTCCGGCTTGGGCGGGGTGCTGGACGGGTCCGCGTGATCAATCACGGCTTCAAGGTAGGAGCCCTCCGTGATCACGTTGGCGAACAACCGCAGCTGCCCGCTGGTCCTTGCCACCTCCCCTGTGAGCCGGACGGTGCCGAGGCTCGTCTCGGAATCGGCGATGGCCACCAGTTCAGTGACGTTGGCGTCCAAGGCATCGGCGACGGCTTTCAGCCAGGCAGCGCGCTCGGCGTCGGAAGCCGTTGCGGTAACCTTTGCGGCTTCCGTGGCTGCGGCGGTGATGGCTGTCAGGTCAAGAGTTGCTGTACTCAATGCGGTTTCCTTTACTCTCAAGGGCGGAGCTGTGTGGGGCCGTCTCATTTGTGTTGGGCTTCGCGCCGAAGTCGAAGCCAAGCCCTGGAAGGCCGGCGGAGCTCAGCCTGCTGTTACTGATCCGTATAGGGGAGGGTCCGGCCAAGATTCCGAGTTGCTCGAAGGAGGCGTCTTCCACGTCTTCCACGCTCACCGCCTCGGCCAGGGTGAGGGCCAACTGTCCGGAGAGTTCCGGGAGCAGGTGCGGCGCCACCCGGATGCTGTTGGCGCGGGCCAGCTCAACGATCCTCCGGAAGGGCGTAATGCCGCCCACCCGGACGATGTTGGGCTGGATGATATCCACCGCTTCGGCCTCGATGAAGTCACGGAAGCGGTAAATGGTGTGGACGTTCTCGCCCAGGGCAATAGGCACCGGGGACTGCTTGCGCAGGCGGCGGTAGGCCCCCAGATCGTCGGCGCGGAGGGGTTCTTCCAGCCATTCCAGTCCGTACTCCCCCAAAACATCCAAGGCACGGAAGGTATGGGCCAGGTCCCAACGCTGGTTGGCGTCGATCATCAGCAACCGGTCCGGGCCGATGACCTGCCGGACGGCGGCAACGCGCTCGGCATCTTCCCGGAGCTCGGGTTTGCCCACTTTGATCTTCACGGTTTTGTGGCCGGCATCGACCCAGCGCTGCGCCTGCTCCACCAACTGCTCCAGGGTGTAGTGCAGATTCACTCCGGAGCCGTACACCTCCACCGACTTCCGGCGCTGGCCCAGAAGTCCTGTGACGGACGTGCCGGCCTGCCGCGCCTTCAGGTCCCAGAGTGCCAGGTCAACTCCGGCCATCGCGATGGTGGTCAGGCCACCCCCGCCGGCCTCGTGCAGCCGCTTCCACACCTGATCCCAGACGATCTCCGCGTTCGCTTCCAACCCCAGGATGAACGGGGCAATGTCGTCATCAAGGAGGGCCTTGACCGCCTTGGGGCCAATGGTTGGCGTCCAGGAGAAACCGTGGCCGGTGCCGCCGTCGTCCGTGGTCAGTTCGGTGACAATCACATGGTTTTCCGGCGCCTCCACACCCCAGCTGCGCAGCAGCGGTACCGTGATCAGCCGGGTTGCGAGGCCCGTGATTCGGGCGGGCATCAGCGGCCGGCCAGCTCGTGGCCCTTGGCCAGGATGGACTTGAGCTCCAGCAGCTGTTCTTCCGTGGGATCCACCAGCGGCGGGCGGACCGGGCCCACCGGGAGCCCGGCGAGCCTGAGGCCGGCCTTGATCAGGGAAACACCAAAGCCGGGGGTCTGGTCGCGGAGCCGGACCAGAGGAGCATAGAAGCCCTCAAGGAGTGCGTTGCGGCGGTCCTCGTCACCGGAGACATAGGCGTCGTAGTAGGCCTTGGCGATCTCCGGGGCCATGGCAAACGCAGCCGAGGAATACAGCGGGATGCCCAAGCCGCGGTAGGCGCCTTGGGTCAGCTCTGCCGTCAGCAAGCCGTTGAAGAGTGCAAAGTCCGTGCGACCGCTGGCGTTGATGGCCGACACGATCTCCTGGGCCAGTCCCACATCGCCGATTCCGTCCTTGAAGCCCACCACCTTGGGGTTGGCGGTGAGGCGGGTGATGGCCTCCGCCGTGAATTTCGCAGTGCCGCGGTGGTACACGATCACCGGCAGGCTGCTGGCCGCAGCAATGGCTTCAACGTAAGCCACCACGCCATCGGTGGGGCCGGTCACCAGGTACGGCGGGAGCACCAGAAGGGCATCCGCGCCGGCTTCCTCGGCAACCTTGGCGGCGGCGATCGCGTGGCCCAGCGGACCACCCGCACCGGAAACCACCGGCACCGCTCCGGCGACGGCCTCGACGGCGGCAGTCACCACGGTCCGGACCTCATCAATGGACAGGGCATGGAATTCACCGGTACCGCAAGCGGGGAACACCCCACCCGGGCCGAACGGAAGGCGGGAGGTGATGTGCTCCTTGAGCAGCGCCACATCTACTGTGCCGTCCTCGGCGAAGGGTGTGACGGGGAAGAACAGTACGCCGTCGAAGTTCATGGTGTCTCCTTTGTTGCTCCCGCTGCCACCAGGCGCGCGGGATTCTCGTCATTGAGTGCTTCTTGTTCTGATGCTGCTGTGTCGGTGCCCTGGTAGGGAGGCGTAAGTTCGGTGCGCCAGGAACGCTTGGGCTCCCACCCCAGCAATTCCCGGGCCTTATTGATGGAAAATGCCGGACTGGTGCCGGCCAGGTGTTCGGTGAGGGGTCCGCTGCCGGGCAGGAACCTGGGGAACAGTTCCGCCAGGGGCGCCGTGGCCAAAGCATCCTTCGCGCCAACAAAGAACACTTGGCCGTTGGGAATGGAATCCATCTTCTCCAACAGGACGTCCAGGAAATCGGCAACGTCCCGTGCGTCCACGTAGTTGAACAACGCCGGCGCGGAAAGCGCAGGATCATCCAGGCGCTCGCGGACCGTGTGGCCCTGCTGCGTCAGGGCCCCTTCCCACTCTTCCGGGGACAACACGTAGCAAGGACGGAAGGCGGCGTACCGGATCTTGTCCCCCTGGGCCGCTGCGAACATCTGCACGGTTTGCTCCGCGATCAGCTTGGACAGCGCATAGGCGTTCCACGGCTTGGGCGGCGTCTCCTCGTCCAAGGGGAACGACGGCGGCAGCCACCCGGCCGGTGAACCGTAGCCCAGGGCGGTGGGGCTGCTTGCCGTCACGATCTTCGGTACGCCGGCATCGGTGGCAGCGCTGACCACCGCGTAGGCGAGCCGGGTGTTCGTACTGAAAATGACATCCTCGGGTGCGCTGAAAGGTACGGCAATAGCAGCGAGGTGGATGACGGCGTCGGGCGCTGTTTCCCGGATGAGCCGCTCAGCTTCCCCAGGCGCCAACAGATCGGCGGTGTGCTGTTCGGCGCCTGCCGGAAGCTGTTCTGCCGGGATGGCATCCCGGTCAACCGAGATGACGTTGTGGCCTGCCTGGGCCAATCCGGCAACCACGCTGCGGCCCAACCGGCCGGAGCCGCCGGTGACAAAAATCCTGCTCATGGTCTTGTCCTTGTTTGGTAGTGAACCGGTCAGGCCTGGCTGCGGCTGAGGTCGGCGCCGAGGCCGAGCTCACTGATACGGACGGGCAGATCTGTGTCCAGGGACTTGTTGCCGGCGATGCCCACCGACACGGAACGGAGCCCATCGATGTAGCCGGACGGGCGGCCCAGCGGGTCCACGCCGGGACCGTTGAAGAGGTCCGAGAGCAGCAGGTTGTCGCCACCACCGTGGCCACCTTCGCCGTTGATAATGGGGACTTCGTAGGCAGCTTCCCAGTGGCGCTGGACAACCAGGCGTTCGCCGTTGCGGCGCACGGCGTCATCTTCCTCGATGGGTGTCGCGCTGGGATCCACCACGGTCTTCTTGTCGGTGCTGGACTCGACGGCGGCACGCTCCACCACTTCGAGCTCGGCCCGGCCTTCGGTGCCGTTGACGGTAACGCGGTAGCCCTCCCACGGGCTGTGGGCGTTCAGGGAGTAGCTCAGGGTTGGTCCGCCCTGGTAATCCACCACCAGCGCGAGGTTGTCCTCGATGGTGATGCCCTCGGTGAAAACGTCCTGATCGCGGATGTAGCCGTCGAACTTTTCATTGTCGTAATACAGGGCCTTGAGGCGCTGGTCCTCGCGCATGTCCAAACGGAACGGATCGTGGTCAAGGCCGTCCACGGTGCCGCGCTCGGGGCGGGCTCCCAGCCCACGCTCTGCAGCGTTCTTGTCGCCGTAGAAGCGCAGGCCGCCGGAGGCGAATACGCGCTCGGGGACATCGTTGATCCACCAGTTGACCAGGTCGAAGTGGTGCGAGGCCTTATGGATCAGGAGGCCGCCGGAGTTCTTCTTCTCGCGGTGCCAGCGGCGGAAGTAGTCGGCGCCGTGCACCGTATCCAGGACCCAGCTGAAATCGATGGACGTGACCTTGCCGATCACGCCGTTCTGGATAACTTCCTTGAGCGCACTGTTGCGGGGCGAGTAGCGGTAGTTGAACGTGACCACCACGTTCTTCCCGGTTTTGGCGACGGCTTCTGTGATGCGGCGGCAACCGTCAACGTCGATGGTGAGCGGCTTTTCAACCACGACGTCGGCGCCCGCCTCAAGCGCTTCAACGATGTAGTCCGCATGGGTGTAGTCAGGGGTGGTGACAATGACGCGTTCGATCGCGTTGGACTGGATGAAGTCTGTCAGGTGGCCGGGTTCGAAGGAGGCCACCGGTTCGGTTCCACCGAGCTCCTTGATCAGGTCCTGGTAGAAATCCACACGTCCTTGGTTGACGTCGGAAAGCGCGACGAGTTCGGCGACGTCCGCATGCTGTCCATAGATGGCCCTGATGTACATCTCGGAGCGGCCGCCGGTTCCGATCAGGGCGATCCGTGTCCGCTTGCCCGAATTACCCGAACTAGCCGGGGCCGATGCTTGGGCTGGTGCGGTCCGGGTCTCGACTGGGTCCACGTTGACTGTGTTGACCATGGAGTATGCCCCTTTCAGAAGGCAGGATCGAACCGCTTGACGGCCCGGCTTTATATGGGAAGAATCATGAGAAAGCGTTTTCTCAGAGCGTTATAAGCTTTGTATCAAGACTCTGGTGGTCACGTCAACCACTGCTCCAACGACGGAGCTGAAGGACGACGACCAATGGGAAGGGGCCACATGGCACGCAGGAACACCAATAGGCGGGTGGGCATAGCCGACGTCGCGGAGAAGGCCGGCGTCTCGCACGCCACCGTTTCCCGCGTCATGAACGGTAACGCCGCCGTGGACCCGGGTATCGCCGCCAGGGTCAGGGCTGCTGCCGCCGAACTGAAGTACCAGCCCAACCCCGTGGGACGGTCACTGGCCCTCGGAAAGACGGACACCATCGGCATTGTGGTGCCGGACCTCGCCAACCCCACCTTCCAGGCCATCCTGCGGGGACTGAGTATCGCGGCAGCCCAGGACGGCTACCGGGTGCTGATCGCGGACTCCTCGGAAGTCACCAGCGAAGAATCCATCCTTGCCGGCGAGGCGAGGCGCCGCTGCGACGGCGTGGTCCTGTGCGCCCCCCGCATGTCGGACGCCGAGCTGGAAGAACTCGCCCCCACCCTGCATCCCCTGGTGCTCATCAACCGCACCACCATCTCCACCAACACCCCCAGCCTTAGCGTGGACTACGGCCAAGGCATCCAGGAATTGGCGCACCACCTGGTTTCCCTTGGCCACCGCCGCCTTGCGTTCCTGTCAGGGCCGGAGCACAGCGCTTCCAACCGCCAGCGACTGGTGGGCCTGGAGCAATTCCGGAACGAGCATCCGGAGATCGACCTGCAGATGCTCTCCGGCGGGTCCAACTTTGATTCCGGGCACGAGTCCACGGAAGCCATCATTTCCAGCGGGGCAACCGGGATCCTGGCCTTCAACGACCTGGTTGCCATGGGACTGCTCAGTGGCCTCCACGAGCATGGCCTGCGCGTCCCTGAAGACATCTCAGTGACCGGCTTTGACGACATCCCGTTCGCCAAATACACCACCCCGCCGCTCACCACGGCCGCCGTACCCATCAATGAGCTGGGCAGCCTGGCATGGCGGCGGATGCGGGAGCAGATCCAGCACACCGGCGATGCCACCGTCCAGGCCCAGGACGGATTCTCCCCCCGGATGGAGATCCGAAAGAGTACCGCAGCGCCGGCCCTCACCCCCGCCTCCTAAAGCAACGCGGGGTCACTTGCGGCCCATCCTGAGGGTCATCATGGGCCCTAAGTGACCCCGCGTTGCATCTAGAGGCGGGGGACTCCCGAGCCCACTCCGGCCTCTTTGTAGAAGCCCTGGATATGGGCAGCCACCAACTCAGCCGCCATGCCGCCGTCGTGGTAGTTCACCGCTGCCAGAATGGCACGGTGCTCCGCACGCAGCCTGGCGGACGTTGCCTCCCAATCGGGAAGATTGGCGGTCAGCCCACTGGCGTAACCCTCGATCGCGCCCCTCAGAGAAGACATCATGGCGCTCACCACCGAGTTGCCGGCTGCGCGGGCAAGGGCCACATGGAAGCGGGCGTCCAAGGCCAGGAACGTCTCCACGTCCGGCGCTGCATCCATATGGTCCAACAACTCTGCCGCTTCCTGAAGCTCCGGGGCATCGGACTTGGCGCGCTGGGCCGCCCAGGATTCCAGCAACACCCGGGTTTCCACAATGTCCGCCACGGGAAGGTGCCGGGTGGCCACGTGCAGCCTCAGGGTGGAGCCCAACGCGGAGCCGGGCTCGGCAATCACCACCGTTCCGGCATCCTTGCCCGAACCCACCCCGGCCCGGACCACCCCCATCGCCTCAAGGATCCTGACGGCTTCACGCACGGAGGTCCGGGAAACCTGTAGCTGCTCGGCCATGGCGCGCTCACCCGGCAGCCGTCCGCCCAGGGCGAGGTCTCCGTCAGACAACTGCTTCTCGATCCATTGCAGGACCAACTCGTGGGTACGCATACCGGAATACTAGTTGATGTGGTCCAACCACATGGATTACAGTGTGGTTGGACCACAGGCTCACGCCGCCATGAATTCAAGGGAGAACCGCATGACCGACACCCTCGACCCCAAAGTTACGGCTGCACCGGCCGACGCCGGGAGCGACCAGAACGTGGACCGCGCGCCCCGGCCTGCCGTCGCCGCACAACCTCCGGCACTGAAGCGCCGCGTACCCAAGGTGGCCGATCTTGCTCCGCTCATGCAGTTCAAGAAGCCGGAGTTCAGCAAGACTGCACGGCTCAAGCGCGCCAGCACCATCTGGGAACTGCGCGACATGGCAAAGCGCCGCACCCCCCAAGCGCCTTTCGATTACACCGACGGCGCGGCAGAGGAGGAAATCACCCTGCGCCGGGCCCGCCAAGCCTTCCAGGACATCGAGTTCCGGCCGGGCATCCTCCGCGACGTCTCAAAGATTGATCTCCGCACGGACATTCTGGGCAAGGAATCCCGGCTCCCGTTCGGCATAGCACCCACGGGCTTCACCCGCATGATGCAGTCCGAAGGCGAGTACGCAGGCTCCCAGGCAGCAGAAGCCGCCGGCATTCCGTACACCCTCTCCACCATGGGCACGGCGTCCATCGAGGACGTGGCCACCGCCGCCCCGAACGGCCGCAACTGGTTCCAGCTGTACCTGTGGACGGACCGGGACCGCTCGCTGGAACTGATCGATCGTGCAGCCAAAGCCGGCAACGACACACTCATGGTCACTGTGGACACCGCGGTTGCCGGCGCACGCCTCCGCGACGTACGCAACGGCATGACAATTCCCCCGGCACTGACCCTGAAGACCGTGCTTGATGCGTCCTACCGGCCTGCTTGGTGGTTCAATTTCCTCACCCACGAGCCCCTGACGTTCGCCTCATTGTCCCGTTACACCGGCACCGTGGCTGACCTGATCAACTCCATGTTCGATCCCACGCTGACCTATGAGGACCTGGACTGGCTGCGTGAAACCTGGAAGGGCAAGCTGGTGGTCAAGGGCATCCAGACCGTTGAGGACGCGCGCCGGGTGGTGGACCACGGCGCTGACGGAATTATCCTGTCCAACCATGGCGGACGCCAGCTGGACCGCGCACCCATCCCCTTCCACCTGCTGCCGGAAGTTACCTCGGCACTCAAGGCTGACAACAGCAAGGCCGCCATCATGCTGGACACGGGCATCATGAGCGGCGCGGACATCGTGGCAGCGCTGGCCTTGGGCGCCGACTTCGCACTGATCGGCCGCGCCTACCTCTACGGCCTCATGGCCGGTGGACGTGAAGGCGTGGACCGCACCATCCAGATCCTGGAGAAGGACATGACCCGGACCATGGCACTCCTGGGCGTCAGCAAGGTGGCGGACCTGAACCCGGACCACGTTCGGCTGCTCCAGCTCTAACCGCACCCATGCAGGTCGCAGCAGTGCGCGTTTTGAGAGCTCATAACGCGCACTGCTGCGACTCAGTTGGGCACGAAGGGGGCTAAATGAGGCCCTGGGCCAGCATGGCATCGGCTACCTTGACGAAGCCGCCGATGTTGGCGCCCACCACATAGTTTCCGGGTGCACCGTATTCTGCCGCCGTGGCCGCGCAGCGATCATGGATGCCCACCATGATCTCCGTGAGCCGCTGCTCGGTATGCTCAAAGGACCACGAATCCCGGCTGGCGTTCTGCTGCATCTCCAGTGCGGAGGTGGCAACACCGCCGGCGTTGGCCGCCTTGCCGGGCCCGAAGAGGACACCGGCCTCCTGGAAGACCGAGACGGCCGAGCGCGTGGAGGGCATGTTGGCGCCCTCAGCCACCGCGATCAGGCCGTTGCTGACCAGCTTGGCGGCAGCATCGCCGTCGAGCTCGTTCTGCGTGGCACACGGCAGGGCCACCGTCCCGGTGACATCCCACACGGACCCGCCCACCACATGGCTGGCTCCCGGGCGGCGCTCCGAATAGTCCGTCAGGCGTCCGCGTTCCACTTCCTTGATCCGGCGGAGGAGTTCGACGTCGATCCCCGCCTCATCCACGACGTAACCGGCCGAATCGGAACAGGCAACCACGGTGGCACCCAAGGATTGAGCCTTCGCGATGGCGTGGATGGCCACGTTGCCGGACCCGGAAACCACCACCCGCTGCCCGTCGAAGGTGGCGCCGCGGGTCTTGAGCATCTCCTGCGCGAAAATCACCGTGCCGTAGCCGGTGGCTTCCGGGCGTACCAGCGAGCCGCCCCAGGAAATCCCCTTGCCGGTGAGAACGCCGGATTCGTACCGGTTGGTGATGCGCTTGTACTGACCGAAGAGGTACCCGATCTCGCGCCCGCCCACGCCGATGTCGCCGGCCGGAACATCCGTGTATTCACCAATGTGGCGGTAGAGCTCGGTCATGAAGGACTGGCAGAACCGCATGATCTCGGCGTCGGAGCGGCCACGGGGATCGAAGTCGGAACCACCCTTGCCGCCACCGATCGGCATGCCGGTGAGGGCGTTCTTGAAGATCTGCTCAAAGCCAAGGAATTTCACAATTCCCAGGTATACCGACGGATGGAATCGGAGGCCGCCCTTGTACGGCCCGAGGGCCGAGTTGAATTCCACCCGGAACCCACGGTTGACGTGGACGCGCCCGGCATCGTCGGTCCACGGGACCCGGAAGATGATCTGGCGTTCGGGTTCGCACAGGCGCTCAAGGACGGCACCTTCCAGGAACTCAGGGTGGCGGTCATGGACTGGGCCAAGGCTTTCGAAGACCTCAACCACGGCCTGGTGGAATTCCTTCTCCCCCGGGTTTCGGGCCAACACGGTGTCCCGGACGGCTTCGAGCCTTGAATCCATGCGATTTCCTATCCTCAGTGCGCCGGCAAGCGGCGGGTTGATTCAGTCCCGCCCATGGTCGCATCCGAGGACATGGGATCTCCATCTGAAGGGAATGTGACCCCCGGAGCCCAGTTAACACAACCGTAGAAAATCGTTGACATCTCAAGGAAACATGAGGTGAACAACACCTCACAATGTGAGGAGTATCACGTTAGGTGGCGACGTTCAGCGCTTGCGTCCGAACTTTGGGAGGTTGGGAAGATTGGGGAGATTCGCCAGAAGGTCAGCAGCCTTGGTGGCGGCACGGCCCACAGTCCGGCCAATCTGCTGCGGAACGGTATCGTCCGAGTTCAGATCGATGGCCACCGGCGTGGCACTGGCATGAACCTTGGCTGCCTGGTTCACGGCCTCCGTCCGCGTGGCCGGCGGTTCTGCCGCCGCTTCAGCAACCGGGGCTGCCGGAACAACCTCCACAGGCGCAGCGGCTGCGGGCGCTGGCGTGCCGACGTCGAACGTTTCCAACCAAGTGGCGACGCCGGCAAGGGGCTTGGGATTCAGCGCGTAGAAACGCTTCTGGCCCTGCGCGCGCATGCTGACGAGGTCCGCCTCGCGGAGCACTTTCAAGTGCTTGGAGATGGTGGGCTGGCTGGCAGCCAGTTCCTCCACCAATTCGCCTACAGCCTTATCCCCAGAGCGGAGGGAGACCAGGATGTCGCGCCTGGTTGCCTCAGCTATGACGGCAAATACGTCGTCAGTCACCATGCCTTACACCCTAGCGACATATACGCCGGATGGCATCCCTGTTTCCTTGGGAGGCCGCCTTGAGCTCAGAGGGCGTCCACGGAACGTCAGTCGAACCAGGGGTCCAGGCCGTAGAGCGGGAAAATTTCCTTGCGGGTGGCAATGACGGTCCTGTCCACCTCGTCCGCGGGATCATAACCAACCTCCCACGAGCGCCACCAGACGTCCACGTCGTCGCCCATCTTTTCCGGTGCCCACACGCCGTACGTTTCCTTCACATACGTCCGCCAGGCTTCCGGCACCAGGGTCTTGAGCGGTACAGGCCGCTGCGTCACCATGCCGATCAGGTGGCTCCACGACCGCGGGACCACGCCGGCCACGTCATACCCGCCGCCGCCGGTGGCGATCCAGCGGTTGTCGCAGAAGCGGGCCGCCAAGCTGGCGACGGCGGACGCGGCCTCGCGCTGCCCGTCGACGCTCAGGGTCAGGTGCGTCAGGGGGTCGTCCCGATGGGAGTCGCAGCCGTGCTGGCTCACAATCACTTCGGGTTGGAACGCTCCCACCAGTTGTGGCACCACGGCATGGAAAGCGCGCAGCCAGGCGGCATCGCCGGTGAAGGTGGGGAGGGCAACATTGACGGCCGTTCCGGGCGCCTCCGGGCCGCCGGTCTCGTTGGCGAAGCCTGTCCCGGGAAACAGGGTCAGTCCCGTCTCGTGCAGGCTGATGGTCATGACCCGGGGATCATTCCAGAAAATGCTCTGTGTCCCGTCCCCGTGATGGGCATCCACATCGATGCTGACGATCCTCTGCACACCGCCGTCCAGGAGCTTCTGAATAGCCAGCGCGACGTCGTTGTAGACGCAGAATCCGCTGGCGCGGTCCCGGGCGGCATGGTGCATTCCGCCGCTGAAGTTCACCGCGCGCACTGCCCGGCCACTGAGAATGGCATCCGCTGCAACAAGGGAACCACCGGCCAACCGTGCGCTGGCCTCATGCATACCCGCGAACGCGGGATCGTCCTCGGTGCCCAGGCCGCGGTTCTGGTCTGTATGGGAGGGATCGACGCTGACGCGCCGGACTGCTTCCACGTACTCCCGGCTGTGCACAGTGTGAAGCTCGACGTCGGTGGCCACCGTGGGTGCCTCCACCGCCACATGCGGGTGGTCGAACAGTCCCAAAGAACCAGCCAAACGGGCTGTCAGTTCCAGCCTCTGCGGTGCCATGGGATGGCCCGGGCCGAAGTTGTACGCGGTCATGGCCGGGTCCCACACCACCGTGGATGGCAGTGCGGAGCGCGTAATGCTGGACGCTGTTGTCCCGGGCCTGGAGTTCATCCAGAACAGGCTACCCGAGGCCGGAGTGCCCCGACGCCCGGTGAGGCCGTGGGAATAGTGGTTTACTACTCAGGAAAGCTTGTTCAAACCGAGGAAGAGCGCCATGTCTCAAAGCCAGTCGCGGTCCACGAGCCCGGCCCACTGGCAACCCAACCAGCAGGAGCGGGAAGGCCTGTGGATCTTCACCCGGGTCCGCGACTTCATTGACAACATTGCCAACACCTCCCCCGCCCGGCTGGCTCTGACGGTCTTCGCCGTCGTCATTCTGGTTTTCACCGGGCTGCTGTCCCTGCCTGCCGCCTCAACCAGTGGGCAGGTGACGCCCCTGTACCAAGCGATGTTCACCGCAGTATCCAGCGTGTGCGTCACTGGACTGACCGTTGTATCAACCGCCACGCACTGGACGTTCTTTGGCCAGCTGGTGATCCTGGTGGGCATCTTTGTTGGCGGCTTGGGCACCCTGACCCTGGCCTCCCTGCTAGCACTGATGGTAAGTAAGCGCCTGGGCGTGCGCGGCAAGCTGATTGCCCAGGAGGCCATGAACAACGCCGGACGCCTTGGCGAGGTAGGTACCCTGCTCCGGATTGTGATTGTGACATCCGTGGTGATCGAAGCTGCTCTGGCGCTGGCCTTGGTTCCCCGCTTCATTGTGCTGGGCGAGGACTTCTGGCAAGCGGTGTGGCATGGGGTCTTCTATTCGATTTCCGCTTTCAACAATGCCGGTTTCACACCCCACTCGGACGGAATCGTCCCCTACGAGACAGACTTGTGGATCCTGGTACCGCTGATGCTGGGTGTCTTCCTGGGCAGCCTGGGCTTTCCCGTGGTGATGGTGCTGCAGCAGAACGGACTCAACTGGAAGAAGTGGAACCTCCACACCAAGCTCACCATCCAGGTGTCCTTCATCCTGCTGGCAGCCGGTACCTTCCTCTGGGCGTTGATGGAATGGGACAATCTCCGGACCATCGGCGCCATGGACGTCGGCGACAAGATCATCCACTCCCTGTTCGCCTCGGTGATGACCAGGTCCGGCGGATTCAACCTGGTGGACCAGAACCAGATGGACTCCACCACCATGCTGCTCACTGATGCCCTGATGTTTGCCGGCGGCGGCTCCGCTTCAACTGCCGGCGGCATCAAAGTGACCACCATTGCCGTCATGTTCCTGGCCATCATGGCCGAAGCACGTGGCGACGCCGACGTGAAAGTGTACGGACGGACCATCCCCCAAGGCACCATGCGGGTTGCCATCTCGGTGATCGTGGCCGGCGCCACGCTGGTGTCCGTCGCGGCGTTCCTGCTCCTGTCCATCAGCGGCGCTTCGCTGGACCGGGTGCTCTTTGAATCAATCTCCGCCTTTGCCACCGTGGGACTGAGCACCAACCTCAGTGCCGAGTTGCCGCCGTCGGGCGTTTACGTCCTCACAGCCTTGATGTTCGCGGGCCGCGTCGGCACCGTAACCCTTGCTGCCGGGCTGGCCTTGCGCCAGCGCAGCCAGCTGTTCCACTACCCGGAAGAGAGGCCAATCATTGGCTAACAGCACAGGGGCGGCCAACCGCCCCGCCCACAACGCCCCGGTACTGGTCATTGGACTGGGCCGGTTCGGCTCCGCCACGGCTGAGCAGCTGGTCAAGCAGGGCCGCGAGGTTCTGGCGATCGAGCGCGACCGGACGCTGGTGCAGAAATGGGCGCCGGTCCTCACGCACGTGGTGGAGGCCGACGCCACCAACATCGACGCCCTCCGCCAGCTGGGCGCACAGGAGTTCAGCTCCGCCGTGGTGGGCGTTGGAACGTCCATCGAATCCTCGGTGCTCATCACCGTGAACCTGGTGGACCTGGGAATCCAGCACCTCTGGGTCAAGGCCATCACGCCCTCGCACGGCAAGATCCTCACCAGGATCGGGGCCAACCACGTGATCTACCCCGAGGCCGATGCGGGCGTCCGGGCTGCGCACCTGGTGTCCGGCCGCATGCTGGACTTCATCGAATTCGACGACGATTACGCGATCGTGAAGATGTACCCGCCCAAGGAGACCGTGGGCTTCACGCTGGAAGAGTCCAAGGTCCGCTCCAAATACGGTGTGACGATTGTGGGCGTGAAAACCCCCGGCGAAGACTTCACGTACGCGCGGCCGGAAACCAAAGTGTCCGGACACGACATGTTGATCGTATCCGGACACGTGGACTTGCTGGAGCGCTTCGCAGCCCGTCCCTAGGGGTCAGTCTTCCTTGGCGGTCAGCCGAGCTGCTTGGTGATTTCTGCTGCGCGGGCTGCTGCCGCGCGCGCACCGTCGGCGATGATCTTGGGGATCCCGCCATCGTCGAAGGCCATGATGGCCCGCTCCGTGGTGCCGTTGGGGCTGGTGACAGCCACCCTCAGCTGCGTGGGATCCGCGCCGGGCTCCGCCAGCATGAACCCTGCACCGGCCACCGTCTCACGGGCCAGCATCACGGACAGATCCTGGTCCAGGCCCAGCTCGACGCCGGCCGCGGCCATGGCCTCAGCCAAGTAGAAAGCGTAGGCCGGTCCCGAGCCGCTGATGGCCGAGAGTGCGTCTACCTGCTCTTCAGGAATCTCCACCACTGTGCCTGCCCCGGCCAGGGCGTTCTTGGCCGATTCCAGCTGCTCCGGCGTGCAATGGGTTCCAGGGGACACTGAGATGACGCCGCGGCCCAGCCGCGCCGGGGTGTTGGGCATGGTGCGGATCACCGGCTGCCCCTCCGGCAGCGCCGCTTCCATCTGGGCGATGGAGACGGCCGCTGCGACGCTGACAACAATCGTGTCCTTCGCCAGTGCCGGGCCGATCTCACGGGCCAGATCCAGGATGCCCACCGGCTTGACTCCCAGGATCACCATGGAGGAGCCCTTGGTTGCCAGCTGGTTGTTGTCCGGTTCTTCCTCGCCGGCGATCGCCGTGACACCGTGACGCTGCGCCAGCTCTTCAGCGCGCGTTGCCCGGCGGACGGTAGCGACGACGTCGGACGGGTCAGTACCGGCGGCCAGCAGACCGCCCATAATAGCCTCGTTCATGGATCCACAGCCAAGGAATGCGATTCGGTTGCTCATGGCTCCATCATTGCAGTTGGCCTTGGACCGGGTCTAACAACTTCAGGATTCCCAGCTTGTTCCCAAGGTTATTGCAGGCGGCACCCAAGGAGCGTCCCTAATGTAGTTATTACCTCATTGAGGGTGCGAGTGATGAGGCGGGCATGGGGATGTCCGCCAGCAGCACCGGTGGCCGGGCGGGTTTTCCCCCATTTCCCGATTCGGCCGCCGGTGCTTTCGCTTTTAACAGCGACAGGGCGTGCCGGGCCAGCGGGCCCGTTATCCGGACCCGCCAACCGTGGGCGATGCTAGTCGGCGCTGCGGACCAGCGGGACGCTCAGGTGCTGCCGGGCGAACCTCAAGGTTTCGGCCAGCATTTCCTCGCGCTCCCCCGCAACCTTGGCCTTCCGGGTGGAGATTTCCGCAACCACCACGCCGTCGAAACCGCTCGCAGCCAGGTGCTGGAGGGACTCAGCGCACAGTTGTGTTCCCGTACCAGGCACCAAGTGCTCGTCCTTGCCGGATCCCGAACCGTCCGTGAGGTGCACGTGCCGGAGTTTGCTGCCCAGCTTCTTGATCGCTTCCAGGCTGTTGGCCCCGGCAGTGGCGGCGTGCGAGAAGTCCCATGTGACGTCGTCGTAATCCTGGCCCAGCGGATCCCAGTGTGGAAGGTACGCAACAGCCTCGCGGCCGCGCACCCGCCACGGGTACATGTTCTCCACAGCGATCCGCACCTGGTAGGTCTCGGCCATTTCCCGGACACCTTCGACGAAGTTCTCCGCGTAGTTGGACTGCCAGCGGAACGGCGGGTGGACCACCACGGTGTCGCAATCCACCTCGGCGGCCATCTGGCATGACTTCTCGATCTTGCTCCACGCAGTACCCCACACCTGCTGCGTCAACAGCAAGGTAGGCGCGTGGATGGACACGATTTTCTGGTGGTAGCGGTGGCTGAGCTGCACCAGTGCGTCAGGGTTCTGGCTCACAGCGTTGTTGGTGACCATCACCTCCACGCCCTCGTAGCCCAGGTCCTGGGCCACGGCAAATGCGTCGTGGACGCTCAGCGGATAGACAGAGGCGCTGGACAGCGCCACGGGGATATGACGGTCATTCACCGCAGGTTCGACGTCGTTGCTCATCTCAGGAGGCCAGCCCGCCGGCCATGGGGACCGGGATAGGTGCTGGTGCTGGTGCGGGTGTATTCACAGGTACAGGGAACTTCTCAATCATGGGGTGGGCCTCGTCACTATCTGTTGGCTGGCCGCCATCCTTGGCCGCTTTTTTCTTGGATTTGTCCTTCTTTCGCTTGCCCACGTGGGGCGCCGGGTCCAGGGCTTCTTCAAAAACCAACTGGTCCAGGCGTCGCAGGATCAAGCCTTCACGGAGCGCCCACGGGCAAATCTCCATGGTGGGAAAAGCAAAGAGCTCCAGAGCAGCCTCCGCCACCAGCGCACCAGCCAGAAGCTGGCGGGCGCGCGCCTGCGAAACACCCGGTAGGTACAGACGATCCTCCACTGTCATGGCGGAAATGCGCTGCGCCCACAGCCCCAGGTCCGCGCCGTGGAGTTCACGTTTCACATAAGGGCCGGCGCCGCTGGGGGCTGCCCCGGCAATGCGGGCCAAAGAACGGAACGTCTTGGAGGTGCCGGCCACCAGGTTGGCCCGGCCCAGGTTGTCGAATTCCCGGACCACGGGCTTCAGGGTTGAGCGGATGTAGCGCCGCAACTCCTTCACGCTTTTGGCAGTAGGAGGGTCATCGTGCAGCCAATCACGCGTCAGCCGGCTGGCTCCCAGGGGGACGGACGTGGCGAGCTCAGGGAGTTCGTCCGTTCCGTACGCCATTTCGAAGGACCCGCCGCCGATATCCAGATCCAGGATGGGACCGGCTCCCCAGCCGTACCAGCGCCGCACAGCGAAGAACGTCATGGAGGCTTCTTCGCTGCCGGTGAGTTCCTGCAGGGTCACCGTGGTTTCCCTCTTGACCCGGGCCAGGACCTCCGTGCCGTTGGTGGCCTCACGGATGGCGGATGTACAGAACGCAAGGAGGTCTTCTGCCTTGTGTGTGCCCGCGAACTCCCAGGCTTCCAGGACGAACTCAATGAGTTCCCGCTGGCCGTCCTCACTGATGTTTCCGTCGCCGTCGAGGTACTGCACAAGGGACAACGGACGCTTGTGCGAAGCGAAAGCTACCGGGCGCGCGCCGGGGTGAGCGTCCACCAGAAGAAGGTGGACGGTGTTGGACCCGATATCGAGAACGCCAAGACGCATTCTGCCATTATTCCCCGAACCCAAGGCAGTGAAGCAACTTGGCTGCCACGTTTCCTGCCCCGGGTTTCCGGATGACCTTATTCGGCGGGCCCGGCGGCCTCATCGGCACGCTTGAAGTCACGGCGGATGTTTGCGATGCCTTCGGGATCGATCTCGAAGCCGAACTCGCTGCCGGGGTTGATCACCATGCCCAGTTCGTCACCGATGTTGCCCAGGATGGCCGAGCCCATGGTGCCAAGAACGTGCGGTGCTGCTTCGAGGAAGCGCTCGTCAACCCGGCTCGGGTGGCTGAAGACCGCCAGGACCGGGTTGCCCTCGGCGTTGGCGAGGACCAACGGTTCCACGGCGGAATCCGGGCCGTCCACCTCTTCGGAACTGACCAGGTAGACCTCGTTGTTGAGGAAAGCGAGGATGACATCCACGGGGTTGGCGTCCGGCTGCTCGGCCAAAGCCAGCTGGGCTTCGAGCTCGTTCAAAGGGGCGTTGTCCGGGGAAACGGTCTGTTCAGTCATGCTTCTACTCGACCACGATGCCGGCCGGGACGCAATTCACGCTTGCTGTCCCGGCCGTGCCGTGCGCTGCTCTACAGGTGCAGCCTTACTTCTTGGCTGCAGCCTTGCGTGCCGGCGCCTTGCGGGTGGTAGTCCGCTTGACCGGTCCTTTTGCACGCTTTTCCGCCAGGAGCTCAACTGCACGTTCCCTGGTCAGTTCCTCCAGGGACGTGGTGCGGGGCACCGTGATGTTGGTGACGCCGTCCGTGATGTAGGGACCGAAGCGGCCTTCCTTCACCACGATGTTTTTCTCGGACACCGGGTCCGGGCCGAACTCGGCCAGCGGTGGAACAGCGGAGCGGGCGCCGCGCTGCTTGGGCTGCGAGTAGATTTCCAGCGCCTGCTCCAAGGTGATCGTGAAGATCTCCTCTTCCGAGCCGATGGAACGCGAATCGGTGCCCTTTTTTAGGTACGGACCGAACCGGCCGTTCTGGACCGTGATGGGTGTGCCTTCGGCGTCCTCGCCCAACACCCGGGGAAGGCTCATAAGCTGAAGTGCCTCCTCCAGCGTCACGCTGTCCACCGTCATGGACTTGAACAGCGATCCCGTGCGCGGTTTGGCCTTCACGGGCTTCTTCGGCGGCTTGGGCTTGCCGTTCTTGTAATACTCAACAGGCTGGTTGGCCAGCTGTTCTTCGGTCATCTCCGGAATGATCTCGGTGACGTAGGCACCGTAGCGGCCATTCTTGGCAACCACGGTGTGGCCGGTGTGCGGGTCCGTTCCCAGGACACGCTCCTCCGGCGCTGCCGTCTCCATCAGTTCCTTGGCTTTGGCTGCCGTCAGCTCGTCCGGCGCCAGGTCCTCTGGAACGTTGGCCCTGGCAGCTTCAACAACTTCACCGGTCTTCTCGTCCACTGTAGGGATGGAGCTTTCCAGATACGGGCCGAACTTGCCCACCCGCAGTGTGATGCCGTCAGCGATCGGCACGGAGTTGATTTCTCGGGCGTCGATTTCGCCGAGGTTATTGACGATACTCAGCAGCCCTGGATCGGCATCTTCACCGTAGTAGAAGTGCTTCAACCACGCCGTTCCCGCTGCCTGGCCGTTGGCGATCTTATCCAGGTCGCCTTCCATGTCAGCGGTGAATTCGTAGTTCACGTAATCCGTGAAGTGCTGTTCCAGCAAGCGGATAACGGAGAAAGCAATCCAGCTGGGCACCAAGGCGGAACCCTGCTTACGGACATAGCCGCGATCCTGGATGGTGGAAATCGTGGAGGCGTACGTGGACGGGCGTCCGATGCCGCGCTTTTCCAGCTCCGCCGTCAGTGATGCTTCCGTGTACCGCGGGGGCGGGGAGGTCTCATGGCCAACTGCCACGATGTCCTGGGCAGTAAGGGCGTCTCCCTTGGCAACGTTCGGCAGGCGACGGGCCTCGTCCGACTCGTCATCCCCCCGGCTCTCGTCCTTGCCTTCCTCATATGCAGCGAGGAAGCCGGGGAACGTAATAACTGTTCCCGAAGCGCTGAACTCCGCGTCCCGGCCGTCAGCGGCAACAGCGCCAAGGCGGATGGTGGCCGTGGAGCCCTTGGCATCTGCCATTTGCGAGGCGACAGTGCGCTTCCAAATGAGCTCGTAAAGGCGGAACTCGTCACCGCTGAGCTGCTTGGCAACCTGCGCCGGAGTCCGGAAGGAGTCGCCGGCGGGACGGATGGCTTCGTGGGCTTCCTGGGCATTCGCTGCTTTGTTGGCGTACACCCGGGGGCTTTGGGGAACGTACTCGGGCCCGTAGAGTTCGGCGGCCTGGCGGCGGGATGCGGTGAGCGCTTCATCGCTCAATGCGGACGAGTCCGTACGCATATAGGTGATGTAGCCGTTTTCGTAGAGTCGCTGGGCCACCTGCATGGTGCTCTTGGACGAGAAACGCAGCTTGCGGCCGGCCTCCTGTTGCAGCGTGGAGGTGGTGAACGGAGCGGCGGGACGGCGGGTGTACGGCTTGGTGTCAACGGAACGGACCCGGAACTCGGCGTTTTCCAGGCCGGATGCCAAGGACATTGCCAGTTCCTCGTTGAGGTGCACCACATTGGAAGAGGTGAGCTGACCGTTGTCGTTGAAGTCGCGGCCGCTGGCTACCTTCGAGCCGTCCACTGCGGCGAGCTTGGCCTTGAACGATCCTGAGTCCGCGCCGAACTGGCCGGTGAGGTCCCAGTAGGACGCTGCACGGAAGGCCATGCGCTCACGTTCGCGGTCAACAACCATTCGGGTGACCACTGATTGGACTCGCCCAGCGGACAGTCCGCGGGCAACTTTCCGCCAGAGAACCGGCGAGATCTCGTAACCATAGAGGCGGTCGAGAATACGGCGCGTTTCCTGGGCATCAACCAGGGCGGTGTCAACGTCGCGCAGGTTTCCCATGGCGCGGTGGATGGCCTCTTTGGTGATTTCGCCAAAGGTCATGCGGTAAACGGGAACCTTGGGTTTCAGGACCTGAAGGAGGTGCCACGCGATGGCTTCGCCTTCGCGGTCCCCATCGGTTGCGAGATAAAGCTCGTCAGCGTCTTTCAGCTGGGCTTTGAGTTCGGCAACCTTTTTCTTCTTGTCGGGGGAAACGACGTAGTACGGCTTGAAGTCATTTTCGACGTCGACGGCGAACTTACCCAGCGGGGTTTTCTTCAGCTCTGCAGGGAGGTCGGAGGGCTGCGGCAGGTCACGGATGTGGCCGATCGATGCCTCGACGATGAAGCCTTCGCCGAGATACTTGGCGATGGTCTTGCTTTTGGCCGGAGACTCCACGATCACGAGTTTCTTGCCGGTTTTTGCCTTGCTGGGCACGGTGCTCCTACAGAAAAAATGTGTCATTGGGCTGGTGCCCATATTGGCCTAGTTCACCATAGTTTGGGCAATCCTGCGTTTTTGCAGGGCAGCCCACACGGTGATAAGAGGGCCCGGTTGGGCTCTTAGTGCCCGGGTGCTACGCGGTCGTCCGGGATCATTGACCACAAGGTTGCCACACGTTCGGCACCTTCGGGTATCCGGGTCGGGTCCTCGAGTTCATACTCCCGCAGGATCTCACGGATTCGATCCTTAAGCTCCTTTCGCTGCGGGTTGGTCAGGTATAAAAGGTTGCTGGACAGGACCACTGCTGCCGGTTCCTCCGCTGCATCGCCACGCTGGCGCCGTTCCCCGCGCGCCTTCGCGAAGGCCGAAGCACGCCGCCGGAAAGCGTCCAGTTCCAGGTCCACCACTGCGATCTCCGGACTGGCAACACTGCCTCCGGAGATGGTGAAGTCCGTACCCGCTGCTTTCCACCGCCGTTCCCTGGCATCCCCTGCATTTTCCGCCGGAGCCACGATTCCCCACTTCTGCAAGGCGCGCAAGTGGTAGCTCATGGCGCTGGGGGTGAGCCCTGTCCGAGCAGCCAGTTCCGTAGCTGTGTGGCTGACTTGTGTGGCATAAAGCTCGGAAATGACCTCGAGGCGCGCAGCATGCGCCAAGGCACGGATGGCCTTGGGGTCAGTGATCTCAACCTTCTTTTCGGCCCGCTTCCGAGGAGGAACGTCGCCTGACGTTTGAGATGTCTCGTTGTTCGCAATCACTTGAACAGTGTAGTCAGGGTCACTTCCGGAACCAGGGGTACCCGGCCCCACATCCTTTTTCACGTCCCGGCCTGTGGGACATCCGGGATCAGGAAGCCATCCCGGACCAGGTTGGTGACATCCCTGATGAGGCCGTCTCTAAAGGACACGTCATCGAAGTCATCGCCCCCGCCCAACAGCGCAACCAGTGCTGACACAATCTGGCGCACTGAGAGCTGGCCATCGCACGCCGACACGAAACCGGCCAACTCTGTGCTTAACAGATTGGTACGGCGCAGGCCCGCCCCTTGCCGAAGGAGGATCACGCCGGGGTGATCAGCCCCGGGGCGCTGATGCCGCTCTTCTGTCACGTCCCCGGCAACCACCAAATGGGCCTCGGACACGTCGTTTGCTGCCAGCCAGTCTGCCCGTTCCACAAAGTTTCCCAAGTGGGGGCCGATCGGTTGTTCTATGGGGTAGGTGATTTCTTCGAAGCGGTTGATGGTGGGGCTCGGTGTGGCGGGCCGGCGCAACCAGACCATGCCGAATCCAATGCCCTCAACGTTCCTTGACTCGAAGTCCTTGAGATAGGCCGCGTAGGCGTTCTTGTAGTGGCTGTCTTCGCGGTTCTGTGAGGCATCCTGGAGCCACGTCTCAGCGTACTGCTGTGGGCCCACCTGCTCCCGTTGGATGAACCACACGTCCAGGCCGGAGCCCTGCAACCATGCGGCGGGACGGTCTTTCCAGTCCGATCCTGCCGTGACCTCCCAGTTTCCCAGCATCTGTGCCATTCCACCGGGTTCAAGGACTGAACCGAGTGACTGCACCAAAGACGCCACAATGTCATCCCCGGGCAGGCCCCCGTCCCGATAGGTGAACTGCTCCGCGGACGATTCGTCCTGCGTCCGGGGTGTGATCACAAATGGAGGGTTGGACACCACCACATCGAAGCGTTCACCCGCCACCGGTTCCAGGAGAGAGCCCAGCTTCAGGGTCACCCTGGCCTCGGGGTGTTCCGGGTCCAGCCCCAGCTCAGAGGCGTTGAGCAGCAGGTTGAACCGCGTGAAGGCGAGCGCACGCTCCGAGATATCGGTGGCAGTGACGTGGTCGCAGTGGTGCAGCAAGTGGAAGGTTTGGATACCGCAGCCAGTCCCCAGGTCCAAGGCGCGCTCCGTGTGATGCCGGATGGTGGTTTGTACCAAGGTGGTGGAGGCCTGCCCGATGCCCAAAACGTGGTCGTGCCTCAACACCCCAGGCTGCTGGTGTGCGGCGAGATCGCTGGCAACCCAGAGGTCTGCGCCACCGCTGCCATCCGGGTCGGGATCCCAGCCGTACGGACGCAGATCCACTGTGGCATGCACCAGTCCCGAGTCCACAGTGACCAGCCCCAGCTCCACCAATCCGCCGACGGTGATGACGGGAAGTGCCTCGTTCAGGGCAACGATCGTCTGAGGTACTGCAAGCAGCCAGAGGCGGATGACCGCAGCCAGAGCCCGTTCCGGCTCCGTTCCCGACTCTTCGACGACTTCACTGGCCAGCAGTGCAGGTATCAGCTGGTCCCTACCCAAAGCCTCGGAAGCGGACTCCCCCAACAGTGCGGCGACGCCGTCAACCGTGTAGGAGATGGCCCGGAGGTCGCCGGCGAGCGCCACGAGCAGATCGGGAAGATCGCTCCGCGGAGCATCGTCGGTATTGCCGTTGGTAAAGAAGTACTGGGTGTTGGTCACTGTGCAAGTCTAGGAGCTTCGGGAAATGGCAGCGCGGTCCCCTCAGCGCTATGTGGACAAAGACCGCTGGTGGAAACCGGTAGCGTTGAAGGCATGCTCAACTTCTCCTCCACAAGGCGCCGCCCTGCCCTTGTAGCCATGATCGCCGGGACTGTCCTGGCAGTTTCCGCCTGCCAGGCGCCGGTCAACATCGCCGATGCGGACGTTCCCGCGTGGAAGGCCAAGGTCCTGCCCTCAACCGGGACAGAAGTTTTGGAGGACTCCGGCAAAATCCTCAACCGGGATCCCATGCCAAAAGATGCGGCCAACGTTCCCGCAGGCAGCTACACGCTCACCATGTCCTGCGATGGCGGAGGCAAGGCCTATTTCGCGGTTTCCTTGGACGGTAGCAAGATCGCCGACGCCGCAGCCGCATGCAATGCCAGCAAGGATGTTGTGAAGATCAAAGTTCCCCGGACAGGCACCCTGAACATCACCGCAAGCAGCGTGGACGCCCCGCTCATTTTTGCCTACCAGCTGGTGCCGGCAGTCAACTAGCCGCTCAACCTCTGCCAGCTCCATCTCTTCAACAGGGCGCAGCAGCGGCGTAAAGTCGGTTCATGGGGAGCAAAGCGGCTCACTCGGTGACGTCGCGACGCCCGGCAAGAGCCGCCGTCGCACTTGTCTTGGTGCTGTGCGGCGGCCTGACCGCCTGCGAATACACCTACGACGGCGACGCCGGCCCGGGTGCCGTTCCCACCTCAGCGCCCAGCAACATTGTGCTGCCGCCCGACCCAGCTCTGGAACAGACAGTCATGGGTGACGAGTTGGAGAAATGGGCGCGCTCCGCCCTGCCGGAATCCCAGGGCAAATCGTTTTACTCGAGCAGCGGCTACCTCAGCCCCGGCGAGGCGAAATCGGAACAGACGGTCCAACTTCCCAGTGGCACCTACGCAGTGACATTGGCATGCCGGGGCACCAGAAGGGTTATGTTCTCGGTCAACGTGGGCGAGGCCGCCTTGGTGGACCTGACGCTCGGTTGCGCCAGCGCGAGGGTGAGCGTGGTTCAGCTCGAAGCAGATGCCGTACTTTCCATCACCGTGGGGTCCAGATCAGACGCCAACTTCGCCTACCGGGTCAGTAAGTTGTAAAGCCGCAGCTAAACGGCGGCGCACCCATCAGGGCACCGCAGCGTTTCCGGGCTGGACGCGCACTCGGCGCAGTAAAGGGTCAAGGTGCGGCAACTGGGGTTGGAGCAGTTTTCAAACTTGTTGGTGGGCGCGGAGCATCGCACGCACTGGCCAATGGTTTTTGCTTCCTCGCTGAACTCCACGTGCATGCGCTTGTCGAACACGTAAAGGGACCCTTCCCAGAGCCCTTTGTCCTTGAAGGTCTCGCCGTAGCGGACAATCCCTCCGTCCAACTGGTACACCTCTTTGAAGCCCCGATTGACCATCAGGCTGGAGAGTACCTCGCAGCGGATGCCACCGGTGCAGTACGTGACCACCGGCTTGTCCTTGAGGTCGTCGTACTTGCCGGACTCGAGTTCCTTGATGAAGTCGTGGGTGGTGTCCACGTCCGGAACGATTGCGTCCTTGAACTTACCGATCTGCGCTTCAAAGGCGTTGCGCCCATCGAAGAACACCACATCTTCGCCGCTGGATTTCTTCTCATCCACCAACTCGTGGAGTTCCTCGGGTTTCAGGTGTTTGCCGCCACCCACCACACCGTTCGCGTCCACGGCGAGCTCACCGGGCGCCCCGAAGGAGACGATCTCATCACGGACCTTGACGCTGAGGCGGGGGAAATCGGCCGCGCTCCCGTCCGACCATTTGAAATCAATGTCGTGGAAGCCCTTGTACTCGCGGGTGGTCTTCACATACTGCTTCATGTTGCCGAGCTCACCGCCCACTGTGGCATTGATGCCGTCCTTGGAAATGAGGATCCGGCCCGTCAGCCCCAGTTTTTCGCACAGCGCACGCTGCCACAGACGCACGGCGTCAGGGTCGGCAATCGGGGTAAAGCCATAGAAGAGCACAATTCGGTTCAAAGCCACTGTTAAAGGGTACTTGGTGCCGAAAAATCGGGTGCTTTCAGCGCTGCTCAAGATGCCCTGGTGGAGGAGAAGTCACAATTGCATCCCGGGGCTGGCATCTCTCTGTTGCTTCCCGGAGCACTGGCATACTCTCACTACATGAATCCAGACGCCTTGGTTGAAGACATTCCGCACCTCTTGGAGGTCTGGGTGGCCGGCTGGTCCGGTTGCCGCGGCTACGAGTCCCGCCATGAGGGCCGTTTCCCTGCCGCATTACGTGCCGACAAAACCGGCGACTGGGAGTATTTTGCCCACGATCCATCCAACGAGGAGTTCAGCACCCTCGCCTCCACAACAGCAGAAGCACCCAGCCGGATCCTGACGATCCTGACCAACGACGTGCAGCGCTATAAGTACTTGGCTGGACAGCACGGCCTCTCCGTGACCTCTGCTTCGCAAACCATGATGATCGTGGACATGGAAACCCAGGACGCCGAGGATCCATGGCTGCCGGACGACGATCTGGAGCTGGCCGTCTCCGAGTCCAACGGTGTCCACCACGCTGTTGTTCATTCCGGCGAGAAGGTGGCAGCCAGCGGCCGCGTGCATGTGGTCAACGGGACAGCCATCTTCGACAAGATTGTCACCGAGCCGGAATTCCAGCGCCGCGGTCTGGGCAGCTTCATCATGAAGGCCCTGGCCGCACAGGCATACTCCCACGACGTCCAAAACGGCCTTCTTCTGGCGTCCCTTGACGGGCAGAAGCTCTATTCCCACCTTGGTTGGGAAGTTGTGTGCCACGTCCTGATGATGTCTGCCAGCGGTTCAGAAGGATCGGATCTCTCAGGGGCGTAAGGGCACGAGGCGGCCAGCGGCGCTGCTTCCCCGGGCTGCGGCGCTTTGCCTCCCCGGTGAATCCGCAGAGGCGGACAGTGACAGAATGATTCGGTGGCCGCACCGAATTCGCTGATCTCCTTACTGGGCCGGACCCAGGACCCGGAGCAGCTCCGTCACGTCCACACCATTCCTGCCCGGAAGGCCGTCAACGAACCCTGGCCCGCGTGGGTCCACCCTGACATTGTGGACGCCTACGGGAATCTCGGAATCCCGGAGCCCTACCGGCACCAGGTACAGGCTGCCGACCTTGCCCACTCGGGCCAGCACGTGGTTATTGCCACAGGCACTGCGTCCGGCAAATCCTTGGCGTACCAGCTGCCCACCCTGGATGCGATACATCGCTCTGAACTGCGGGTTCTCTCAGAGCCGGGCAAAATTCACGACGACGGCGCCGTGACTTTGTACCTCTCGCCCACCAAAGCGCTGGCCGCCGATCAGCTCGCCGCCATCCGTTCACTGAAGCTGCCTACCGTCCGGGCGGAAACCTACGACGGCGACACCGACATGTCCTCGCGCCGTTGGATCCGTGATCACGCAAACTTCATCCTGGCCAATCCGGACATGCTGCACTTTGGCATCCTTCCCAACCACACGTGGTGGGCAAGGTTCTTCCGCCGTCTCCGCTACGTCATTGTGGATGAAGCCCACAGCTACCGTGGAGTTTTTGGCTCGCACGTCGCAAACCTGATGCGACGCCTCCGCAGGATCTGTGCTTACTACGGTGCAGGAACCACCTTTCCGGAGCCGGTGTTCATCGCAGCCTCCGCAACGGCCTCCGACCCGGCAGTCTCATTTGGCCGGCTTATTGGCGCACCGGTTCGCGAAGTTTCCGATGACTGCTCCCCGCACGGTTCCACCACAGTGGCCTTCTGGGAACCCGCCCTGACCGACGTCAAAGGCGAAAATGGTGCGAAGCAGCGCCGGACCGCCGTCGCCGAAACGTCCGACATCCTTGCCAACCTGGTGTCCTCCCGGGTGAGGACAATCGCCTTCATCAAGTCCCGCCGAGGCGCCGAATCCATTGCCTCGATCACCAAACGTCTTTTGGATGAGGTGGACCCCAGCCTTCCGGGCAGGGTGGCTGCCTACAGGTCCGGCTATTTGCCTGAAGAACGGCGAGCCTTGGAGCAGGCTTTGAGGTCCGGCCAGCTCCTGGGGGTTTCCAGCACCTCGGCCTTGGAACTGGGCATAGACATTTCCGGCCTCGATGCCGTTCTGGTAGCCGGCTGGCCAGGAACGCGCGCCTCCCTGTTCCAACAAATCGGACGGGCCGGGCGCGCGGGCCAGGACGCAATCGCAGCCTTTGTGGCCAGCGATGACCCCTTGGACACCTACCTGGTGAACCATCCGGAAGCCATCTTCGACGTCTCCGTTGAAGCTACGGTCTTCGACCCCGGCAATCCGTACGTTCTGGGACCCCACCTCTGCGCGGCGGCCGCCGAACTGCCGATTGGTGCTGCGGAACTGGAACTTTTCGGCCCCACGGCCGAGGGCCTTCTTGACCGCTTGGTGCTCCAGGGCTATCTCCGCAAACGTCCGGCCGGATGGTTCTGGACCCATCCCGAAAGCGCAGCGGGAATGGTGAATCTCCGGGCAGACGGTGGCGGGCCCGTCAGCATCGTGGACACGGAAACCGGCTCCCTTCTGGGCACCATGGATTCTCCGCAAACCCACTACCAAGCGCACACCGGCGCCATATACGTCCATCAGGGTGAAAGCTACCTGGTGGAAGACCTCAACGAAGCCGACCATTGCGTCATGGTCCGGCGGGTCAATCCGGACTTCTACACCACAGCCCGCGATGTCACCCAGATTGAAGTGCTGGAAACCTCCCGCTCCGTCCAATGGGGCGATATCACCGTTCACTTCGGCGACGTCAAAGTGACAACGCAAGTGGTCTCCTTCCAACGCAAGGCACTGATATCAAACGAGATCCTCGGCGAGGAACCGCTGGAGCTCGGCGCAAGGGATCTCTTCACCAAAGCCGTGTGGTTTGTGGTTGAGAACAGGACGTTGCATGGAGCAGGTCTGGTGGAAGCACAATTCCCAGGTGCGCTGCATGCCGCCGAGCACGCAGCCATTGGGCTCCTGCCCTTGGTGGCTTCCAGCGACCGTTGGGATATTGGGGGTGTCTCCACTGCCCTGCACGCTGACACCGGCATGCCCACCATCTTTGTTTACGACGGCCACCCCGGCGGCGCAGGGTTCGCCGAGCGGGGCTACGAGAAAGCCAAGACCTGGTTGTCCGCTACCCGGGATGCCATCAAAGCCTGCGAGTGTGAGGCCGGCTGCCCGTCCTGCGTTCAGTCCCCCAAATGCGGCAACAAGAACAATCCCCTGGACAAGGCAGCCGCCATCACGCTGCTGGACGTCCTCCTGAAGGAATCCATCTGATCCTCTGGGAGGTAGGGCTCCTCACAGGCAGCATTAGGTTTCTTCTATGGAGGAGGCCCAGCCTTGGCTCGCCCTGTCGCCACGCCCCACCGGAGCGGATGCGGTATCTCCGTGGTAACTTCCACTTGCTCACCCGCCACCACTGCACACGTGCTCAAGGTGGCATGCTGACGTCCGGCCACTTCCGCAGCCACGGCACACGGCTCCCCCGCGGACAGGCCGCGGGCCGCATCGGCCCCGGCCAATGCCGCGAGATCCGCCGCCGAAGCGGCACGGGAAGCCAGGACCCCCGCCTGCGCCAACAGCAGGACTCCAACCAGCATCGCTATCACCACCGTCCCCAGGCCAAGGGCGAGGAGGGTTCCGGAGCCGCTTTCGGAACTGACCGTGGCCTGACCGGCGGTCCCGGCTTCCGACCCACCGCTCCTGCGGATTACTTTCACCGCAGGTCCCTCTCCGCAATGGCAGAGGCGGAGGCGGTGAGGGTCCACGGCAGGTCCCTCTCCGCAATGGCAGAGGCGGAGGCGGTGAGGGTCCACGGCACCAACGACCCCAAAGCCCCGCCCACGGGTGAAGATGCAGTAACTGTGAGCCACTGTCCTTCAACGGCGAGACCCGGGATCACCGCGTCCCCGGCCAGCCGTCTCACGATCCCTTCCACGGCGGCAGGGGCCTCACCGCGGGCCGATGCCCTGGCTCCCGCCCTCACAGCTTCTTCGAGACGAAGTTGGGTGATACCCGCGGCACCTCCCGCCAGCAACATGGCCAGGAGCAGCACCACCGCTGGTAAAGCCACCGCAAACTCCGCCGTGACCGCACCGCGCTGGTTTGCACCGGTGCCGCGGCATCCCCTAAAACCCGGCACCCCTCCCGCGGCAGAAGCGATGGCCGCGGCAGAAGCGATGGCCGCGGCAGAGGCGGCGGCCGCGGCACAAGCGACGGTGCCGGCAGGCGCGGCTTTCACGGCATCGACAGCGCGGTGCGGATCAGGTTGAGCAGGAAGCCCCGGACCTCTTCGCTGCGCAGGATGACCACGAGCAAACCGGCAAGGCCGACCGCAGCCAAGGTGGCTATGGCGTACTCCGCGGTGGCCATGCCCGCCTCAGAACCAAAGCGTGGACGACGGGTTGACGGAGAGAACCTGTCTTCAGGGGCTGACGTGCTGACGAGGGTTTTCATTTCTGTTTCCTTTCGACGGGACAGGCGCTTCTGCCTGCACCCCTGACTCTTCCGCGATGGGATCCGCCGGGGTAGGAGCTGCCGTCCGCAAGTGGAAAACCCGGGCCATTGGACCCTGTGTGGAGGATTGGTCGGACAAGCGGCAGTGATCAACCAGCCGTGATCAACCGGCAGGCACCATGGCGATCAGCACGGGCACAATTCCCAAGCAGATGAAGGCGGGCAGGGAGCAAAGACCCAGCGGCACCACGAGTTTCACGCCCAAGGCCGCCGCCCTCTTCTCCGCCGCCCGGAACTGCTCCCTCCGCTCACGCGCGGCCTGCGCGTAGAGAATGGCTGCCGATGGCGCTCCTGTCAGGGCTGCAAAAGCGAGTGCTTCCTTCAGCCGTGCTACCTCCGGCGGGTAGGGCACGGGAGACCCCCAGGCGGTCCCCCAGTCGGCGCCCATGGCCAGAGCAGCTACAACGGGTCTCAGAGATGTGGCCACGGTCGGGTGTGAGCAACGGGCTATGAGCTCAAGCGACCTCCCAATACCCGCCCCGGCATCCAGCATGGACGCCACCAACTCCAGCATCATGGCAGTATCGCCAAGCCCATCAGGAGTCCCGTCAAGGCGCGCGGATTCCGGGGCATCCCCAGGATGCGCCACAGCCTGCGATCGTCCGTGCATCACCAGCCAGCGCCGCCTGGCACCTGCATTTCGAGCCGCATCCGAACAGCAAATGATGGATGCCATCACCAGGATGAGGACCATCAGAAGCGGGAAGGAGCCTGCCATCAGGTTCCTCCCGCAGCAGCAGCCACCAACCGCGATGACCACACACGCCCGGCCACGGTCAGCATGATTCCCGTGCCGAAGGTTGCCACGCCCACGATGTTCTGCAGGAGAATTCCCACCGGATCTACGCCCAGGGCCATGCCAAGGACCAGCCCCAGGACGGGGAGCCAGGACAGCAGCTTCACCGTGGCCTTGGGACCGGCGAGAGCTGTTTGACGTGCGGCCTCGGCGTCCTCCTCCGCAACCAATTGGGCGGCGAAGCGGGTGAGCAGGTCTGCCAGGGGGCAGCCGCTGGTCTCGGCTACCTCCAGGCACGCTGCGATTTCCATCCACACACGCCGCTCGGAGCTGCCACGTCGGGGGTAACTCCGGGCGGTGGAGGACCGGATTGCTGCGGCAGGAGAGGCACCCACGGCGGACGCGGCGCGGGCTGCTGCAAGCACTGCCTTGGATTCCTCCGACAACGCAGTTGCAGCACCGGCGGCATTCGACCCTTCCACGGACTGCCTGATCCGTTGCCGCAGGGTTGGGCTCTGCATGGATGCTGATTTGTTAGGGCCAGCATGCACCAACCACAACTCCTCCCAGAGCTGCGCAGAGCCCCGCCCGCCCCGGAGCAGGGCCGCAAACTGCTGGACAAGAACCACCAAGGACAAAGCCTCGGGGCGCTTTTTGCCGTACGGAAACGTCAAACCTGCGAAGCGACTCGCCCGATCCCGTGCAGCCGCTGGACCAAGAGCCTGCCGGAGCCGACGCCGGTCAGCACGCTTTCCTGTGAAATGCAGCCAAACAGCGCTTGCCGCGACCAGCACCATCGCAACGATCATGCCAGCACTGAGTTTCCGCGGGTGGGTTGTCCGGAGTGGCGTCCACTTCGCCGCGCCCCAGGCGCTCCGCCGCTGCTGTCTGTGAGCCCCAGCCGGGTGGCGAGCTCCGGCCAGGCCGGCCCGTAGGCAACACCCGGCTCAGGGGCTGATCCCGCAAAACCACAACTGAGCGCCGGTGAGACTTTCTGCCCCTCAGGGGAGTCAGTGAGTACGCCAATGGAAGTGATCCTGCGGCCCCGCGGGGTACGGTCCACATGGATCACGACGTCCAGTGCACTGGAAACCTGCAGCCGCACTGCTTCGGCGCTCAGCCCGGCAAGGGCTCCAAGAGCCACCAGCCTCGCGGGCACGGCCTCGGCAGTGTTCGCATGGATGGTCCCGCCACCGCCAGTGTGTCCGGTGTTCAGGGCCGTCAACAATTCCCGGACTTCTGCCCCGCGGCACTCACCCACAATGAGCCTGTCCGGCCGCATGCGAAGGGCTTGGCGCACCAGCTCACCGAGATCCAAAGCACCGCCGCCTTCAAGGTTTCCGTGGCGTGATTCGAGAGTGACAACGTGGGGGTGAACGGGGTTCAGCTCCGCAGCGTCTTCGATCAGAACCAGCCGCTCCGCAGGGTGGCTGAGGCCGAGCATGGTGGAAAGCAGCGTTGTCTTCCCCGATCCCGTGGCTCCGCTGATCAGGAAGCTCAGTTTCCGGGACATGATGGCGCGAAGTACCGCCTCCACTTCCTGCGGAAACATGGCGCCGGCCCTGAGTTCAGCCAAAGTAAAGACCTCTTCACGGCGGATGCGGACGGACAACAAGGTGCCCGCTGTGGAGATGGGAGCCAGCACCGCATGAACGCGGTAGCCCCCGTTCAGCCGGACATCCACGCACGGCGAACCATCATCCAGCCGACGCCCACCAGCGGAGATCAAGCGCATGGCCAGTGACTTGATCTGTTGTTCGGTGTCGAAATGAACCGTAGACCGTTCGAGTCCCCGCCCGCGATCAAACCACACTGATTCCGGCCCATTGACAAAGATGTCCGTCACCGCAGGATCCTGGGCCAGTTGTTGGAGCGGTCCGAGCCCGTTGAGTTCGGCATTGATCGACTCTGCTGCCTCCAATGCTCCAGCGGCGCCCAACAACTTTCCGCTCGCCTGAACGGCGGCGGCCACAGTGGAAGCAGTCACTGGTCCGGCGCCTGCCAGGACGGACTCCCTGACAGTTTCGAGTAGAACGGCGTCCAGCCTCCTCCCCTGCTTGCGGCTGGAATCTGCGGAGGAGCGCGAAGTCCCGGACAGCCGGTTCACCGTCCTCTGCCCTTCACTTCCGGCCCGGCACCTTTTACCCCGAAACCGGTCTCGGGGGCCGCCCCATCCCGGGGCAGGTTCAAGACGGCGTCGGCAAAACGTCGCACCTGTTTGCGGCGCCCGAAATCCAACAGCCTGCCCGCTTCCATTCCCTCCGGTACCCCACGCACCTCCGGAACCACCCCTTTGAGGGGCACTCCCAAGGACTCAGCAATCATGACCGGGTCGACTGACGCTGACGCATTTCCGCGGATGAGCAGGCCGGCGTCCGTATACGGCATTAGCGAGAGGACGCGGGCAGCTGCCACCGCGGGTTTGAGATAGGCCAGGCACTGCAGCAGCATGGTGTCGCATCCCCAGGCGAAGCCCATGATGCACTCCGAATCCCGCCCTACGTCCACCACCGTGAGTTCGAAGCCCCTCCGGGCGGCGTCCATCACGGCCTCCACTGCACGGGACCCCGGAATCCCAAAAGCCTCGGGGGTGCCAGGCCAGGAAAGGCAGGAAAACCCTCCCACCACGGGAAGGGAATCGCGGAACTGTGTGGGATCGATGCTGCCCACGGTTTCGGCGAAGTCCGGCCACCGCAGGCCCGGGACATCGTGGTCCGTCACAGCCAATTCCAGACCCCCGCCCCATGGGTCGCCGTCCACCAGCAGGGTGCTGATGCCGTGGGCGGCGGCTGCCTGGGCAAGCCACACCGCTGTGGTGCTGGCACCCGCTCCGCCACAGCCCCCAATGACTCCGGTCACCACACCGCCAGGCTCCGGCGACCCCGTGATGAGCAAGTATTCGGCGAGCCAGGCAGCGGCGTCGGGGAGCACCGCCACCCGCTCAGCCCCGAGGGCAGTGGCTTTTCCCCACAAGCTGTCTCCTTCGCCGTTCCTGCCGAGCAGAACCGTGGGCGGCCGCCTTCGCGGGGGCAACTCCTTGATATCGCTCCCCACCAGGACCACATCCGAGCTGTCCCAGTGGCGGGTTGCGGCGTCCTCGTCCGCGGCAATCCATAATTCGCCGCCGGCAGCCGCCACAATCCGTTTGGCTTCTTCCTGAAGATAGGCATCGCTGGAAACCAAAAGAGTGCGGACCGTGACCGGCGGCAGCCACTGACTCTCCGAAACCACTCCTGCGTGCCTGTTGTTGTTCCGTCGCCTGCTGTTCTCCATGCTCATGACACCCACATTCGAGGAATTGGGGGCGGACCATAAGCCGCAATCTCCCCTATGTGCATAACTCAGCACAGGTACCCCGCAGGGCAGGGCAGAATAGGAGGCATGTATTTGCTGCTCGCCGCCCACCTGGACGGCGCAGCCATACAGAGGATCTCACCTTCAGGTAAACCAACGGCAGACCCCCGGCTTGTCACGCGAGGCGAGCTGGCCGGCGTCGTCCTTGAGCTGGAAACCCAGCGTCCCAGATGGGTGTGGCACCGTACCCAGGACTGGTTGCCCGGACTATTGGCCAACGGCGTTGAGGTGGAGCGGTGCCACGATCTGGCCCTCTGCGCCGCCATCCTTGCGCATTCGGAACTCACCGCGCACACGGACTATGCCCGCAACGCGGTCAAGATCGTCCAGGACGACGACTCGACCCCGCCCCGCACACTTCTCTCTCCGCCGCCGCCTGTGGATCAGGGCGCCTTGTTCGATGACATCACGCCGCAGGTTCCCCGGGCAGGACTGGCGGAGCTCAGGGAAGAGTTCGCGGCCCAGCAGCTCGCGGTCTCACAAGCAGCAGAAGAGAAGCAGCGGAACCTTCAGCTGCTGCTCGCAGCAGAATCGGCCGGGGCAATCATTGCCGCGGAGATGCAGCACACCGGTGTTCCATGGCGTGAGGATCTCCATGAACAAATCCTGGCCGACGTGCTGGGGTCGCGGCCACAACCCGGTCACAGGCCGCCGGCGTTGGAAGCGCTCTGCGCCGAGCTCCGGACCCTGCTCAACTCCCCCAGCCTGAACCCGGACTCGCCGCAGGACCTCATGCGCGCCCTCCACCGCAACGGCATTGAGGTCAAAAGCACCCGCCAGTGGGAACTCCAGGAATACAAACACCCGGCCATGGAGCCGCTGCTGGTTTACAAGAAGCTGTCGCGGCTTCATACCGCCAACGGTTGGGCATGGCTGGACGCTTGGGTGCGGGACGGTAGATTCCACCCTGAGTACGTGGTGGGCGGGGTTGTCTCAGGCCGTTGGGCATCGAAAGGCGGCGGCGCGCTTCAGATTCCGCGCAATATCAGGGCCGCAGTGCATGCCGATCCCGGCCACAAATTGATTGTGGCCGATGCCTCACAGCTGGAGCCGCGGGTGCTGGTGGCTTTGGCGCAAGACACGCGGATGGCCGAGGCTGCCCGGGACAAGGACCTCTACGCGGGCATTGCTGCGCAGGGTTTCGGCGGGGACCGGGCCAAGGCAAAGATGGCCTTGTTGGGCGCCATCTACGGCGCCACCACTGGCGAGTCCGGTCGCCTTATGCCCCAGCTCACCCGCACCTATCCACACGCCGTGGGGTTCGTTGAGCAGGCCGCGCGCCAGGGCGAAGCCGGGAGGACCGTGACGACGCGTTTGGGACGCAGCAGCCCACCGCCGTCGAACGCCTGGAGACGGAGCCAGCAATCCACCACCGCGGAGGAACAGCGCCGGGCGGACAATCTTGCGCGGTCCCGCGGCCGCTTCACACGGAACTTTGTGGTTCAAGGCTCCGCGGCAGAGTGGGCGGCCTGCTGGCTGGCGGAATTACGACGGCGGTTGCGCGCCGCGCGCTTGGAAGGCTCACCTTCCGGGGAACTCGTCTTCTTCCTTCACGACGAGGTCATGGTCCATGCCCAAGATGCGGCGGTGGACGCGTGCGTCAGGATCATCGAGGAGTCCGCGGCCGCAGCCAAGGAATTGATGTTCGGCAGGATTCCAGTGGAGTTTCCTGTGAGCCTGGCCGTGGTGGATTCCTACGATAAGGCGAAGTAGAACAGCCCGTCAGAGGTCGATGTCCTGCTGCTTACTGGGGTCCCAGGGGACAGTCCAGCCGAGATCGTCAAAGAGCCCGCTCAGCACCATTCCGGTGAAGCCCCACACCAGAACACCGTTAACAGTAAAGCCTGGGCTGGTGTAGGTACGGCCGAAGCGGGTGATGGTGGCGGTGACGCGATTGGCGGGGTCCAGGAGGTCGCGGACCGGAACGCGGAATACCTGCGCCGATTCCGCGAAGTCCACCACGCGGACCGGTGACGGCGAGTCCCACCAGGCCAGCACGGGAGTCACCCGGAAATTACTGCGGATCAGGCCAAGCTCGGGCATCTCGCCCAAAACCCGGACACCGCTGGCATCCAGACCGGTTTCCTCCACCGCTTCCCTCAAAGCAGCCGCTATGACCGAGTCGTCTTCAGGGTCCACGCTGCCGCCGGGAAACGCCACCTGGCCGGGGTGGTCATCCAGGGTGTGGGCCCGTTCCAGCAGCAGCACATCAAGATCGGCAGGAGCAATGTCCCGGCCGGACTGGGCGGGAACATCATCCAGTGCGCCGAAGAGCATCAGGACGGCCGCGGCCCGGTTGGTCTCCGCGTTGACGGGCAGCTGGTCCCACAATTCAGAGTGTTTCTGCTGGCCGGCTTCCACCCGTTCAACCAAGGCCGTCAGGTCCTCTAGGGCCGTCACTGAGGCCTCCTTTGCGATTCCATGCGGATCTCAGCCGCCCTGTCCGTCTCCGCCAACAGTTTCTCCAGCAAGGCTTCATTCCCCGGCGCGAGCTCGTACTTCAAAAGCTTGGCGGCCTTGACGGGATCAGTCTCCCCATCGCCGTAACTTGGGCAGAGGCTTGCCACCGGGCATGCACCGCACGCGGGCTTCCTGGCATGGCAGATCCGCCGGCCATGGAACACCACACGGTGGGACAGCATGGTCCAATCCCTGGGTTCGAAGAGCTCTGCCACATCGAACTCGATCTTCACGGGGTCCTCGGAATCGGTCCAATTGAACCGCCGCGCCAACCGTCCGAAGTGCGTGTCAACAGTAATGCCGGGAACGCCGAAGGCATTTCCCAGAACCACGTTGGCCGTTTTACGGCCGACGCCGGGCAAGGTCACCAGGTCTTCCAACCGGCCGGGAACCTCGCCGTTGTACTCATCGACCAGACGGTTGCTGAGAGCCAGGACATTGCGCGCTTTTGCCCTGAAGAAACCCGTGGGTTGAAGAATGGTCTCCAGTTCAAACTGGTCAGCTTCCGCAAGGGCCCGGGCATCCGGATACCGTGCAAAGAGAATTTTGGTGACCTGGTTGACCATCACATCCGTGGTCTGGGCAGAGAGCACCGTGGCCACCACAAGCTCAAACGGGTTACGGAAATCGAGTTCCGCGTGCGCGTAAGGGTACTTGTCTGCCAGGACCCTGTTGATCTTGCGGGCCCTGCGTTTGAGTGCAAGCAGGGAGCCTGCTCCGGTGGCGGCCACGGGCTTTTCGCCTAACCGCGCTCTACGTTGCTGAGATCCCGGAGGACCCCAACCTTGCCGTCAGTATCCTGGACCAGGAATTCGTGGCCGCGATCCTCAAGAGCGAGCACCCAGCCGCCGGGTTCAATGGTGAAGGCCGGAGCGCCGGAGTGCTCGTCGTAGGCCGTACGGGGCTGCGCAACGGCAAACCAGAAGGCCTCATACGCCGGGCCATCCGATTCTTCGGGCCGGCTGGCGGGGTCCACCGTGGCACCAATGGAGTCGCTCACCTTGCGGGTATCGCCGGAGACCACCGGCGTGGCCATGGTGGCCGCCCACGGCTGCTGCGGCGCGGCCGGAGCCGGCGCGGCCGGAGCATGCGCGGCCGGAGCCTGCGTGGAGTGGGCCTGCGTAGTAGCAGGCCCGGTGCTTGCAGTCATGTCCGTGCTTGCAGACGCGGGAGCAGCGGGCGAGTCTCCTGAGGTTGCCGGCGCTGCGGCTTCGCGGGAATCTGCGTCGGCAGCGTGAACGACGGCGGGTGCTGACTCAGCGGACGACGCGGAAGTACCGCCCGGCGTCGCCCCTGCTGCAGCCGGCACAACAGCCGACGCCGCCGGCGTGTAGGTGTTGGAGGACGCGGGCGGCGTGTAGGTCCTGGAGGCCGCGGTGGAGGCTGAAGAAGTACCAGGCTTGGCTTCCTTGGGGGCCGCCGGCTTGCGGCTGGGAACAGCGGCCTCGCGGGCAACTACGTGGGCCGGAACCTCCTGGCGTCCTTTGAAATCAGCAGATAGCCAGGGCAAGTGCGGTGCCAGCACAGTGGCTGCCAGCAGGCCAACGGATCCAACCATTCCCAGAAGCACACTGCCGTTGTAGGAGTTGGCGATTGTCAGGAAGAACAAGGGGAAGGCGAAGGAAGCAATCACGGAGGCAAACTGGTCAATGGACAGCGACCCCACGCGAATGACCGTTGTGGGCTGCAGACGCCGGGCGACGAAGAGAGCCACCACAATCAGCGGCAGGATGATGCCCAACAGGATGAAGAACAGGTTTCCGAGGTTCCACAGGTTGTACCGCTCGCCGAACATGGGCAAGAGGGAGCCCACGAACATCAGAAGGACCGAACCAAAAACCGTCAGGTCGCGGATAGTGAAAGGCCCGGCGGCGGCGTCATACTTACCTGGGTTGCCGGCAGCGGGAGCCCCGGTGGCAGCCGGCGTGGCCCGGGGGCCTGCGGCATCCTTGGCACCTGCAGGGGTGGCCGTTCCAGCTTTGGTGTCCGGTCCCGTCGGGTTGGAATCGTGCGGGCCTGGGCTCAGCTGGTTCATCTGTTTCTCCTTCGTATGGCGGCGCCTTGGACAGTCCGGCCCGGTACTTCGCGACTGATGAGTGCGATGACCGGACACGCCAGAAGATGCGTCCCAAGACCTTTTCAGCCTATGCCACCCCACTGACAGGGTTCCAGCGGGAAACGGCCATTCAGCTCCGCCCACAGCAAACTCCAAGGTGCCTTACAGTGCTTACCCCGGAAAGCAGGCGGCCGACAACAGAGAAGCCCTTGGGTCGTTGTGCGTCATGTAAACGTTTCCCCACCACACCCGGCGCCATTCGGCGCTAAAAAAGCGCCGCTCACTGCCGTGTTTGTGACCACGCACACGTAGGACCTTTCGAAGCGCTAGTGTTGTTGGCGGACAGCACTCTGCGGACCTTCCACTGGACACGCACGACGCCGTGACGCGGCTTTCGTGCTGATCCTGCGGAATCAGCCGCAGCAAAGATCGATGAATAATGAGGTTCACCATGTCCCAGGACACCACCGGATCCACACACGTCGAGGCCCTCGAAAACCTCCTCCACGAGAACCGCAAGTTTGCACCGTCTGCGGAGTTTGCCGCGAATGCGGTGGCAACAGCGGACGCCTACCAAGAGGCCGAGGCTGACCGCCCCGCGTTTTGGGCCAAACAGGCCCGCGAGCTGCTGACGTGGGACAAAGACTTCACCGAAGCCCTTGATTGGTCCAACCCGCCGTTCGCCAAGTGGTTTGTGGGCGGAGAAGTCAACGCCGCGTACAACGCCCTGGACCGCCATGTGGAAAACGGCTTGGGAGATCGAGTCGCCATTTACTTTGAAGGCGAACCTGGCGATACCCGCACGTATACCTATGCCGAACTCACCGAAGAGGTCAAGAAGGCAGCGAACGCGTTTGAGGCACTCGGCGTTGCCAAGGGCGACCGGGTGGCCGTGTACCTGCCCATGATCCCTGAAGCCGTGATTACGCTCCTTGCCTGCGCCCGGATCGGCGCAGTGCACTCCGTGGTGTTCGGCGGCTTCTCTGCGGACGCCCTGCGTTCCCGGATCGAGGACGCCGAAGCCAAGCTGGTGGTCACCGCCGATGGCACGTACCGCCGTGGCAAGCCCAGTGCATTGAAGCCGGCCGTGGACGAAGCCCTGTCCAAAGAGGGCCACACGGTCCAGAACGTAGTGGTGGTCAAGCGCAACGGCGAGGACGTCAACTGGGTGGAGGGCCGCGACCTCTGGTGGTCCGACACGGTGGACAAAGCCGCAACCGAGCACACCGCCGTCGGGCATGACTCCGAACACCCGCTGTTCATCCTCTACACCTCCGGCACCACCGGCAAGCCCAAGGGCATCCTGCACACCACCGGCGGCTACCTCACCCAGGGCGCCTACACGCACAAGGCCGTGTTCGATCTCCACCCCGAAACGGACGTGTACTGGTGCACCGCCGACGTCGGATGGGTCACCGGCCACTCGTATGTCACCTACGCGCCGCTCATCAACGGCGCCACCCAGGTCATGTACGAAGGCACCCCCGACTCCCCGCACCAGGGCCGCTGGTGGGAAATCGTGGAGAAATACAAGGTGTCCATCCTCTACACCGCACCTACCGCGATTCGGACGTTCATGAAGTGGGGCCGGGAGATCCCGGACAAGTACGATCTCTCCTCCATCCGCGTCCTGGGGTCCGTGGGCGAATCCATCAACCCCGAAGCGTGGATGTGGTACCGCAACGTGATCGGCGGCAACGCCGGCAAGAACGGTGAGCGCAAAGAGAACCCGGCCCCGATCGTGGACACCTGGTGGCAGACCGAAACCGGTGCTCAGATGATCGCGCCGCTGCCCGGCGTCACGGCCACCAAACCCGGCTCTGCGCAGGTCCCGCTGCCCGGTATCGCCGTGGACGTGGTGGACGAAAACGGCGCATCGGTGGCCAATGGCGAAGGCGGCTACCTCGTGGTCCGCGAACCGTGGCCCTCCATGCTCCGTGGCATCTGGGGCGACCCGGAGCGGTTCAAGGACACCTACTGGTCCCGTTTCGAGGCCATGTACTTCGCCGGCGATGGCGCCAAGAAGGACGAAGACGGCGATGTGTGGCTCCTGGGCCGCGTGGATGACGTCATGAACGTTTCCGGGCACCGGCTCTCCACCACGGAGATCGAGTCCGCGCTGGTCAGCCACCCGTCCGTTGCCGAAGCCGCAGTGGTAGGCGCCGCTGACGACACCACCGGCCAGGCCGTCGTCGCGTTCGTCATCCTTCGTGGTGACGCCGTGGACAAGGGCGATGAAACCGTGCTGGAGCTGCGCAACCACGTGGGCAAGGAAATCGGACCCATCGCCAAGCCCAAGCAACTGCTGATCGTTCCGGAACTTCCCAAAACCCGTTCCGGCAAAATCGTCCGACGCCTCCTGAAGGACATCGCAGAAGGCCGCGACACCGGCGACGCCACCACCCTGGCGGACCCCGGCATCATGGCCCAGATCGCGGAGTCGCTCCGCAAGTAAGCACTGCCCGACGGCGCCGCTCACCTCCCATGGCGAGCGGCGCCGTCGTCGTTATGACAGTGGTGCGGTGCCTTACCGGCCCGTAGCGGCGCCGCACCCTACACTGGAGCCAGACTCAGCACGACGCTTGACGAGGTTCCCAGAAAGGCCCTGATGCTTCAGGCAGCACGCCACTCCGCCATCCTCGAGGCCGTTCAGCGCGAACGCGTTGTCCGGGTCACGGACCTTGCCCTCCTGTTGGGGGTCTCCCCCATGACGGTGCGCCGTGACATCGAGGCGCTCGAGGAAACCGGCCGCGTGGAGCGCATCCACGGTGGAGCCAAACTGCCGGGCGACGCGGGCACCCACGAGCCTGGATTCGAACTCAAATCCACCCAGTTGATGGCTGAAAAGCAGGCAATCGCGGTGGAAGCGGCCTCCATGGTCCAAGAGGACATGGCCATCGGGTTGGGCGCCGGAACCACCACCTGGGCGCTGGCCAAGGAACTGGTGAACGGGCCGCGCATCACGGTGGTCACCAATTCCGTGCGCATCGCCGATCTCTTCCACCACGGTGCATCATCCGGTCCCGGTCGATTCGGCTCCACCGTGATTCTCATTGGCGGCGAGCGCACTCCCTCTGATGCGTTGGTGGGCCCCATTGCCACGGCGTCACTGAAGCAACTCCACTTGGATGCCCTGTTCCTTGGCGTGCATGGGATGGACGCCCGGGCCGGGTTTACCACCCCCAACCTGCTGGAAGCCGAGACCGACCGTGCTTTCATGGCGTCCTCCAGGAGCACCGTGATCCTTGCGGACCACAGCAAGTGGGGTGTCATGGGCATCGCCTCCATAGCTCCACTGGAAGAAGCTGACGAGCTCATCACGGACTCGCTCCTGGGCGAGGACGCCCGGCGGGTACTGGCCGAGAACGTGGCCAAGCTGCGGATCGCGGCCCCGTAACTCATACCGCGGGTGGAGGCAGGTCCGCGGAGTTCAGCCGGTGGACTGACGCGGCAACGGCGCCCTGAAGGCGATGGTAGTTATATGAACGCCATCCTTCACGCGCAGCAGCTCTCCAAGCACTATCCCGGCAACACTGCCTTGGACAATGTCGACTTCACGGCGCACGCCGGCCAGTCCATTGCCATCATTGGGCCGTCGGGCTCGGGAAAGACCACCCTCCTGCACTGCCTCGCCGGAATATTGAGGCCCGACGCCGGTGCGATCACCTTGAACACGCCGTCGTCCGCCCTGCGACTGGACAATTTGGGAGACGCAGCGTTGTCCCGATTGCGTCGGGAGGAATTCGGCTTTGTCTTCCAGCAGGGCATGCTGCTGCCGGAGCTCACTGCGTTGGAGAATGTGGCCTTGGCATTGATGCTCAATGGCACGGACCGGCAGTCCGCTGAGTCCCGTGCTGCTGAATGGCTGGGCGCCCTGGGCCTGGCCGGCATGGAACAACGCCGCCTGGGCGAGTTGTCAGGCGGACAAGTGCAACGCGTGGCCATAGCCCGCGCCCAAGTGACCGGCGCGCGGGTAGTCTTCGCCGACGAGCCCACCGGAGCCCTTGATTCAACAACCTCGCAGGAAGTGCTGGACGTCCTCCTCCGATCGGTTGCGGCCAACGGACGGACACTGTTGGTGGTCACCCACGACCCCAACGTCGCCGCCCGCTGCGAGCGCGTGGTCGAGTTGCGGGACGGGCGGATCGTGGCGGACAACGGAGGCCCTTCCCAGGCGCCCGCCATGCCACCACATGCCCCTGCCCTCCCCCAGCAGGCTCCTGCGGCGCCCAACACCAACTTCAAGGGTGCCTTCAATGTCTAGCCTCACCATGGCCCTGCGCCTTACCCCGTATTTGGCACGTAGCAACGGCAACAGCTTCCGCGAATCCGGCCTGCGCGACGCCGGGCTTCCCATCCTTGCGTTCGGAACGGTCACGGCCCTGCTGCTCACCGTGGCAGGCGGATCGCAGGTCTTCTGGTCATGGTCGGACAGTATTGCGGGCACCTACCAAGCCCTGGCCGTCGTCGCCATGGTTTTGTTGGTGATCCCGCTGCTGACGTTGGGTGCCTCTGCCGCCCGACTGGCCGCCCGCCGTCGTGATGACCGTTTGGCCTCCCTGCGTTTGCTCGGAGCCAACAGCGCAACGGTGGTGTGGATGACCGTCATCGAATCCACCGTTTTGGCCGCGGTGGGAGCCGTGGCAGGTGCGGGTCTCTACGCCTGCACCGCTCCGTTTTTGGGGTTGATCCAGTTCCGCGGCCAGGCGATAGGAAGCCATGCGTGGTTGTCGGTTCCCTCCATCATGGGCTGCGTCCTGGCCGTGTGCGTCCTGGCCGCCGCCAGCGCCGCGTTGGGTCTCCGGAAAGTTGTCCTGACACCGCTGGGCGTTCGGACCAGGCAGACGGCCGACGGCGCGCACTGGGTTCGCGGACTCATCGCAGCTGTTGTGGTGGTTGTGGGAGTGATGGCCATGGGGATGCTCAGCAGTTTTGGAGCGTTCATTGTGATCATCGCGGTGATGGGCGGGTGCTTCGGGCTGGCCCTGTTGGCACTGAACCTCATGGGTCCGTGGATCCTGCGGCTGCGCGCATCCTCCCAGCTCAAACACGCCAAACGGCCTGAACAGCTGCTGGCGGCCCGCACGGTGCTGGAGAGCCCCAAGGAATCGTGGCGCCAAGTTGGCGGCGTCGCGATGACCAGCTTTGTGGGGGTGTTCGTGGGTGTGGGCATGGCCGTGGCCGGTGCCATGGGTACCAGCGCAGATGCCGAGACCACGCTGCTGGTGCGGGACATCAACACCGGTGTGATGATTACGTTGCTGGGATCATTCCTGATGGTGGCGTGCTCCGCCGGCGTGAATCAGGCTGCCGCGGTGCTGGACCGGGCGTCCACCCTGGTGGCGTTGGATCGGGTGGGGATGCCGCGCGAGCTCATGGTGGCTGCGAGGGTCAAAGCCGTGATGTCCCCACTGTTTCTGGTGGCGGGCATTTCAGCGGCGGCAGCTGCCGTCCTGGTGCTGCCGCTGACCGGCGTCGCTTTGTTGACCCAACCCGTGGTGCTCCTGACCATCGGCGGGGTGTTCGCGGCGGGGTTCCTGCTGGTGCGGCTTGCCGTGGCTGCGGGCACCGCCCAGATCGGCCAGGTGCTGTCCCGCCCGGAGCGGTACGCCAGCATGGACTCCTGAGCTGCGGCCCCTGCGCCGGGGTGGCGGTTTATTTGCAGCCGCAGGACTGGCGAATGATCAGCTGGGTGGGCAGGAGGTGATGCTGCAGCTCTTCGCCGCGCCCCTTGCCCACCAGTGCCCGCACCGCGGCTTCGGCCATGGCCCTGACCGGCTGCGACACCGTGGTCAGGGCAGGCCAGCTGTATTCGGAGTCCAGGGATCCGTCAAAGGACACCAGCGCCACGTCCTCGGGCACGCGGACTCCCGCTTCATGAAGGGCCCGGAGAATGCCGATCGCCTGCATGTCATTGCTGGCAAAGATCGCTGTGGGCCTGTTGGCCATTGACAAGAAGCGTTGTCCCACCTCGTACCCACCAGGCCGGGAGAAGGGACCGTGCATCATGGGGCCTTCCGGGAGGCCGGCGTCACGCAGCGTTCCGAGCCAGCCAACTTCGCGCCCGTCCAGCTGGTTGCCCGTGTTGGTGCCGATCGCCAGGCCGATGTTGGTGTGCCCGTGTCCGATCAGATGTTCCACCGCGGCCCGGGCTCCGGCTTCGAGATCGACTCCCACGCTGTTGAAGCCTGGTTGGGATCCCGCGTTGTTCAACAGCACTGACGGGATCTCGGAGGCTTCAAGCTCGGTGACATCGGGGTCGAAGACGCAACTGGCAAGGAACACCCCGTCCACTTGGCGTGCGGCCAGGGTGCGGATGTTCTTCCGTTCGCGCGTCAGGCTCCCGTCCGAGTTGGTGAGCACCATGCCAAAGCCCAGTTCGGATGCTGCGATTTCCACCTCGTGGGCCAGCTGGGTGAAGAAGGGATTGGTGTTGTCCGGAACAACAACGCCGATTGTCTCGCTGGAACCCAGCTTCAGCGCCCGGGCCGCAGCGTTGGGGCGGTAGCCCAGAACCCGGATGGCATCGCGCACCTTGGCTTCCGTGGCCGGGGCAACATTCTTGGGCCCACCGTTCACCACATAACTTACGACGGCGGTACTCACCCCGGCGTACCGGGCCACGTCTTTGCGTGTAACCGGGCCGCGCGGGGTTTGTACAGCTGTTGTAGTCATGGGGTAAATGCTAGCTACTCCACAGGGGCGTCACCGAAGTCGCGGATGGGGAGCCGCTCCCCACCGCGGAGCGCGGACTCGTGGGCAACGATTCCGGGAAGGGTAAACCTGGCCGCCACCCACGCGTTGACCGGTGGCAGCGTGCGGTTGTTCACGGCTGTGACAAAGTCGTCCACCAGGAATTGGTGGCTTCCTTCGTGCCCGTTGGGTGCACCCAGGAATTCCTGCGGAAGCCTCGACTGATCGTGGACGGGTGCCAGGCCGGAAATGAAGGCATCGCGCAGTTCGGGTGCCACCTCCGCCAGCGATGGATCGTCCAGGGACATGGTCGGCTTGGTTTCCACCTGCTCGGAGACGTCCTCCACGGACGTCTTGTCCTGCCACACGGTGGTGGTGGCGAGTTGCTCAAAACTTGCCTCGGTCCCGAAGAAGCGGAAACGGGATTCCCTGATGTGGGAGGGGTACCCCACCCGGCGCATCTCGTTGGTGCGCATCGCTCCGCCGTCGTTCATTTCAAAGAGGGCCGAGGCGTTGGAGAAGTCGTTGGCAAACATGCTCACGTCCTTGTCGAAAACCCCGTCACCGCGCTGGTCCTTGACGCCAATGCAGCTCACGCTCACAGCATGACCGGGTACTGCACCCAGGACCCCACCAATGGCATGGGTCGGGTAGAGCATGGGCGGGTAGCTGGCGGTCTCTTTCCACCGCTCGCCTCCGCTGTACTGGTAGGCCTCGTAGAAGCCCAGGTCCATGTCGTGCACATAGTCGCCCTCGGTGTAGAAGATCCGGCCGAACTTTCCGGCCTGGTGCTGTTGGCGGGCGAACACGGTGGCGGGGTTGTAGTAGCTGGTCTCTCCCATCGCGTACACAAGCTTGGTCTCGCGGACTGCCTCGATAATCCGCGCTATTTCTTCTTCGGAGACGGCCATGGGAACGGCGGAATAGACGTGCTTGCCCGCCCGCAGGGCGCGCTCCACAAGAGGGCCGTGGGTCCACCGCTGCGTGAAGATGGCGACAGCATCGACGTCGGACTCCAACAGTTCCTCAAAGGTGCCCATCACGCCATCCAAACCCCAACGGTCCTGCGCCGCGACCGCCCTCCCGGGCAGCTCATCCACCGCGTACACCGCGCTGACCCCCGGATGGAGCTTGAAGAGGTGGGCGAACTGACTGCCAAACTGGCCTGCGCCAAGGACACCGATCGAAAACGTCATTGTTTGCCTTTCCTGGGGGCGCCGTGGGCGGCCGCCGCGCTGTGCTGTGTACGGACGAGTCTCGCAGCGTGATCTACACGAGTCAACAGAAATAACATTTTTGAACATTAATGATCAAAATCTTGAGGTAGGGCTTGCTTTACCTAAATCTACTCGTGTAGATTCCAATCCAGTTGTAATCCACATCACAGCCAGGAAGGGTCAACGATGACCACGCTCACCAAGCAACCGGACCCGGGGCCGTCAGCCTTGACGCCGCGCACATCACGTAAGCGGGGAAAACCATCCAACGGGTTCCGGGGTATCGGAGACCTGAAGGTGGCGCTCTTCTTCATCGCTCCGGCGATGGTCGGATTGATCCTCTTTTACCTCGTCCCCACCATCCGGGGCATCTACCTCAGCTTCACCGAATACAGCATCCTGGGCGACCCGGAATGGATTGGCGCACGGAACTACGAACGCATAGCCAAGGATCCACTGTTCTGGAATGCCTTGGGCGTCACTGCGGAGTACGTGCTCATCAACATTGTCCTGCAAACGGCGTTGGCCCTGGGCCTGGCAATCCTGATGCACCGAGTGGCGAAGTCCACCCTCATTCGCGGCGCGCTCCTGATGCCCTACTTGATGGCCAACGTCATTGCGGCCCTGCTGTGGTTCTGGATGCTTGACTACCAGATCGGCATCATCAACCAGATCATCGAATGGAGCGGCCTGCCCCGCGTCGCATTCTTTGGCAGCGAGCAATGGGCAATCCCAACCCAGGCACTCATCAACACGTGGCGGCACATGGGATACACGGCACTCTTGATCTTCGCCGGACTCCAAGCCATCCCCAACAACGTCTACGAGGCCGCCAGCATCGATGGATCCAAGGCCATGAGCACCTTCTGGCGGATCACCCTCCCACTGCTGCGACCGGTCCTGGTACTGGTGCTGGTGGTCACCGTGATCGGTTCCTTCCAGGTTTTTGACACCGTTGCCGTCACCACGGCCGGCGGTCCCGTCAACGCGACCCGGGTGCTGCAGTTCTACATCTACCAACGCGCCTTCAACGAACAAGACTTCGGCTACGGATCCGCCCTGGCCGTCATCCTCTTCCTCATCCTCGCCATCGTCGCTTTTATCCAGATGAAGTTCCTCCGCGGCAACCAGTCGGACCTGGACTAAGGACACGCCATGACCACTCTTACCTCCCCCAAGAACGCCGGGCACCGTCGCCCCGCCAGCCGTCCCTTCAACTGGCGTCGCGCCATCGCCCTGACCCTCCTGGTCCTGGCCGTCGCCGTGAGCATCCTGCCCTTCTACTGGGTGCTTCGCACAGCCCTCTCGTCCAACGGTTCCCTCGCTGCGAACTCCGCGAACCTCCTGCCGGCAGACTTCAACCTCGGCGCGTTCAAGCGGGTCTTCGGCCTCCAGAGCGCCTCCGAAGCCATCGCAGAAGGCGGCTCCGGCGCGTCGATCAATTTTTGGCAATACCTTTGGAACTCGCTGCTCTTCTCCGGCATCACCACGGCCTGCGCAGTGTTCTTCAGCTCAATGGCCGCCTACGCTTTCTCCCGGCTGCGGTGGAAAGGGCGCGACGTGGTCTTCTCCCTGTTCCTGGCCACCATGCTGGTCCCGCCCATCTTCACCGCCCTCCCCAACTTCCTGCTCATCAAGAACCTGGGCCTGCTGAACTCCATGCTGGGGCTCGTCCTGCCCTACCTGTTCATGACCCCATTCGCGATCTTCTTCATGCGCCAGTTCTTCCTGAACATGTCCAGGGAAGTTGAAGAAGCTGCGATGCTGGACGGCGCCAAACACTGGAGGATCTTCTTCCAGATCATCATGCCCAACGCCGCCGCCCCGATCGCAACCCTGGCGCTGCTCACGTTCATGGGGCAATGGAACGAGTACTTCTGGCCCCTGTTGGTAGGCACCTCAGAGGAATCCAGGGTCCTCACCGTAGGGCTGGGAGTCTTCAAATCCCAGTCCCCGCAAGGTGCCCCGGACTGGTCCGGGCTCATGGCCGCCACGCTGGTATCAGCCACGCCCGTCCTGATCCTCTTCGCCATCTTCGGAAAACGGATCGTTAACTCCATCGGTTTCAACGGCACCAAATAATTCTTTCTCCTTCCACTCGCAGAAACCGGCATGTGCCGGCACGCACCCCCCTGTCCCGAAAGGACCAACCATGATGAAAAAGAAGGCAATCGGCGCTGTCGCCGTCGCTGCAGCCGCTGTCCTGGCACTTTCCGCTTGCTCGGGCGGCAGTTCAAGCGCCGGTGGAGACTCTGCCAAGGGCGAGATCAATTACTGGCTCTGGGACGCCAACCAGCTTCCGGCCTACCAGACGTGTGCCGCCGACTTCACCAAAGCCAACCCGGACATCACCGTCAAGATCACCCAGACCGGATGGGACGACTACTGGTCCAAGCTCACCAACGGCATGGCCTCCGGCACTGCACCGGACGTCTTCACGGACCACCTGTCCAAGTACCCGGACTTCCTCAAGACCAAGCAGCTTGTGGCCTTGGATGATGCCATGACCAAGGACAACGTCAACCTTTCCCAGTACAACGAAGGCCTCGCCGACCTCTGGGTGGGCCAGGACGGGAAACGCTACGGGCTGCCCAAGGACTGGGACACGGTGGCACTGTTCTACAACCAGAAGATGGCCGCCGATGCCGGCATAACCCCGGAACAGATGGGCTCCCTGACCTGGAACGCGCAGGACGGCGGCACGTACCAGAAGGTGATTGCCCACCTCACGGTTGATAAGAACGGCAAACGCGGCGACGAGGCCGGCTTCGACAAGAACAACGTCGCCGTCTACGGATTGGGCCTGCCGGGCTCCGATGCTGAGAACGCCGGCCAAACGCAGTGGAGCTACCTGTCCGCCACCACCGGCTGGACCACCACGGACAAGAACCCGTGGGGCACCCACTTCAACTACGACGACAAGAAGCTCCAGGACACCATCAGCTGGTGGGCCTCGCTTGCCGAAAAGGGCTACATGCCCAAGCTCGAAACCACCGTTGGTGCCAACGCCGCCGACAACTTCGGAGCAGGCAAGGCCGCGATCAACAGCAATGGCTCCTGGATGATCGGCCAGTACACCGGGTACAAGGGCATCGACCTCGGCATCGCCCCCACACCCCAGGGTCCCGACGGCAAGCGCGCCTCCATGTTCAACGGCCTGGCCGATTCCGTGTGGGCCGGAACCAAGAAGAAGGACGCCGCCATCAAGTGGGTTGAATACCTTGGCTCCTCCGCTTGCCAGGACGTCGTAGCGTCCAAGGCCGTCGTTTTCCCGGCCATCACCACCTCTTCCGAGAAGGCCGCGGAAGCCTTCAAGGCCAAGAACGTGGACGTCAGCGCCTTCACCCAGCATGTGAAGGACAAGACCACCTTCATGCTGCCGATCACCGACAACGCCTCCAAGGTTTCCGGAATCATGAAGCCGGCCATGGATGCCGTGATCGCCGGCAAGGCACCGGCCAGTTCGTTGACAGCCGCCAACGAACAAGTCAACGCGCTCTTCAAGTAGAACGCCTCTCATCACTCATAGACTCAACTCGAGTAGATCATCCCGTTGCGAGGCCCGCTCTGCGGGCTATAAGCCACCCGAATCCCGCAGAGCGGGCCTCGCAACACACGTACCTGCCCCGCCTCGGGGCGCATCGACATGAAAGCGACATCACCCATGCAACCGCTCCACCTCCGTTCCGCAGGTACCAGCCTGGTCATCAGCACCCTCTGCGGAGAGGCTGAGATCATCCACTGGGGAGCAGATCTGGGCGATTCCCTCCCGGATTTGGCGCTTCTCACCGAACCGATCACACCCTCGTCCGTCGACGCCAACGTCCCTGTGGGCCTTCTCCCCCAGGCGTCGTCATCGTGGCAGGGCCGCCCTGCCCTGCGGGGCCACCGGATCACAGGTGGCGTCCCCGGCCCCGACTTCTCGCTTCGCCTTCGCGTGGTGAGTGCGGCCACGGACGGAAGCACCGCCGTCGGGTCCTCCGCAACAATCGTTCAGGCAGATCCCGACGCCGGCATCACGGTGACCAGCAACCTCACCCTGCACCCGGGCGGACTACTGGAAATGCGCCATACCGCCACCAACGACGGCACGTCGCCCTACCAGGTGGACGAGTTGGCAACCATGCTCCCGGTGGCGCCAGACGCCGTCGAACTCCTGGACCTGACCGGCCGCTGGTGCAGGGAGAACCACCCGCAACGCCAGGCGATCCAGCAAGGCACGTGGGTCCGGACGGGTCGCCATGGCCGCACCGGCCACGACTCCTCGCTGCTGCTCGCTGCCGGGACCGCCGGCTTTGGGAACAGGCACGGCAAAGTCTGGGCAACCCACTTGGCCTGGAGCGGCAACCATGAGCAATTTGTGGACAGCGTTTCCCACGGCCGGACCATGGTGGGCGGGTCCGAGCTCCTGGGGCCGGCCGAAGTGGTGCTGGAGCCCGGCGAGAGCTACACCTCGCCGGCATTGTTCGCTGCGTACTCGGACCGTGGGCTGGATGGCATCAGCGAGGCTTTCTACAGCTGGTTCCGCGCCCGTCCGCACCATGTCGCAGGTCCCCGCCCAGTAGTCCTCAACACGTGGGAAGCTGTGTACTTCGACCACGACCTGGACACGCTGGTTGAGCTGGCTGACTCCGCTGCGGACCTGGGCGTTGAGCGATTTGTGCTCGACGACGGCTGGTTCCGCGGGCGCCGCGACGATCACGCCGGGCTGGGTGACTGGTACGTGGACGAAACGCTGTGGCCGGGCGGCCTCACTCCGTTGATTGACGCTGTGACATCCCGCGGCATGGAGTTCGGGCTCTGGGTGGAGCCGGAAATGGTGAACCTGGACTCCGACGTTGCCCGGGCGCATCCGGAGTGGATCGTGGGTCCCTCTGCGGCTTCCCATAAAGACGGCGGCAGGCTCCCCCTGGAGTGGCGGCAGCAGCACGTGATCGACCTGGTCAATCCGGAGGCCTGGGACTACGTCTTTGAGCGGATCGACGCCTTGCTGAGCGAGAACAACATCAGCTACCTCAAGTGGGACCAGAACCGCGATCTCCTGGAGCATGGCCATGCCGGCCGCGCTTCGGTGCATGGGCAAACCCTCGCTGCCTACAGGCTTTTCGACGCTCTGCGGGCGGCGCACCCCGGCGTGGAAATTGAGAGCTGCTCCTCCGGCGGCGCGCGCGTGGACCTGGGAATCCTTGAACGTACCGACAGGATTTGGGCCTCGGACTGCAACGACGCCCTTGAACGGCAGACCATCCAGCGCTGGACAGGCCTTGTGGTGCCGCCTGAGTTGGTGGGTGCGCACATTGGACCGGACACCTCGCACACCACCGGACGCACGCATGACCTTTCGTTCCGCGCCATCACAGCCCTGTTTGGCCATTTCGGCATGGAGTGGGACGTCCGCTCGGTTACGGGGGCCCAACGTGAGGAGCTCAAGCGTTTCATCGGCCTTTACAAGGAGCACCGGGATCTTATCCACAGTGGGCGGATGGTTCGCGCCGACGTCGCGGATGAGTCGCTGATGGTTCACGGAGTTGTTGACGCTGCTGCGGCGCACGACGCCGGCACTCCAGCAGGCGGCACGGCGGCGCTGTTCGCGGTGGTCAAGACCCGGACGGGATTCACGGAGAAGCCCGGCCGGGTTGCGCTCCCCGGGCTCAATCCGGCACAGACCTACAAGGTGGAGGCCATCTTCCCGTCCCCAGAGGACGCCGACCATGGGCACACGTTCATGGAAGCCAAACCGGCTCCGTGGATTGCTACAGGCGCCCAGGCTAATGGCCGGTTCCTGGCCGAGGTGGGGCTGCCCATGCCGGCGTTGAACCCGGAGCACGCCATCCTGCTGCGGCTCACCGCCCTCTGACGCTCTCTCACATCCCGCCGGCAAAGGACGGTCCCTCTCTCACTTCCCGTCGGTCAGGGACGGTCCCTCTCTCACTTCCCGTCGGTCAGGGACGGTCCCTCTCTCACTTCCCGTCGGTCAGGGACGGTCCCTCTCTCACTTCCCGTCGGTCAGGGACGGTCCCTCTCTCACTTCCCGTCGGTCAGGGACGGTCCCTCTCTCACTTCCCGTCGGTCAGGGACGGTCCCTCTCTCACTTCCCGTCGCCAAAGGACGGTCCCTCTCTCACTTCCCGTCGGTCAGGGACGGTCCCTCTCTCACTTCCCGTCGGTCAGGCAACGTCCGCAAGGTAATCGATCGCCAGTTTGTAGCCGAGAACTCCGGCTCCCACGATGATCGCCTTGCAGACGCCTGACAAGTAAGAGTGGTGCCGGAACTCCTCGCGCTGGTGCACATTGGTGATGTGGACCTCGACGGCGGGCAGCTCAACTGCCGCCAACGCGTCACGCAATGCCACGGAAGTGTGAGTGTAGGCCCCGGCGTTGATGACGATCCCGACGGCGGACCCGCGGGCCGCGTGGATAGCGTCCAGGAGGTCGCCTTCGTGGTTGGACTGTACGCAATCAACCGTGAAGCCATGGGATGCAGCTGCCGCCATGGCGAGCTGTTCCACATCGGCCAACGTCGAGGTGCCGTACTTCTCCGGTTCACGGGTGCCCAGCAGGTTGAGGTTCGGTCCGTTAATCACAAGGATGGTGCCGCGACCGGCTTCGGCGGCGGGAGTGGCTTCAGTCATGACCCCAATCTATAGCCGCGCGGAAGCCACCGGGAATTACGCCCACAAAGTGAGAGAGGAACCGCCCATTCGGGTCGGAATGTGAGAGAGGAACCGCCCATTCGGGTCGGGATGTGAGAGAGGAACGGTTACTTGCGGGTGCACTGGCCCGCGGAGACCGGGTTGCTCAAACCAGGGGCCTGCGCGGCAACGGGCTGCAAGTCCTCCATGGTGAGGGCGAACCCCAAGGCAGCATCGGTGGTGGTCTTAGCGAAAACCAGTCCCGCCACCTGGCCCTGCATGGTCAGCAACGGCCCACCCGAGTTACCCGGCTGCACGTCGCCCGCAAGCTTGTAAACCTGTTCCGGCGACGGGTTGTTGCCGTAGATGTCCGGAACCAGAATGGGTGAGATCCCTTGGACGGTTGCAGGCTTGGACTGGAACGGGCCACCGTGCGGATAGCCGGCGAACGCGGCCGAACTTCCCACAGGCAAGTTGTCGCTCAGTGGCAGAGCCGCGGACTTCAGGCCGTCCACGGCCAAAACGGCGATGTCCCGCTGGGGGTCGAAGTAAACCACCCGACCCGGCAACGCGGCGCCGTCGGGAACTTCCACCACCGGCCGCGAGACTCCCGCCACAACGTGGGCATTGGTGACCACCCGCCCGGGAGAAACGACGAATCCGGAACCGGTCTGGTTCTGACCACATTCGTAGGCGGTTCCGGCAATCTTGAGCACCGACTCGGCGGCCTGGTTCAAGGCGGGGGTGTCGGTGGACTCATTGGGGACCGGCACGGGCGTTACGGGCCCAATACCCTCAATGAGCGTCGGGATGCCCTCGCCGATCACCGTGGACCGCAGTTGTGCCATGGTGGTCTTGACGGGCGTCGGCGTGATGTTGTCAATGGAACGGATGACGCGCGATTCGGCCAACTGCTGGGAAACAAACGGCACACCCAGCGAGCTCACACTGAACGCCAGCATGGACATCACCAGCGCAGCCACCACCACGCTCACCACGCCACCGATCAGCCGGTCCACGGCGTGAATCGGCTTGATCCGCACCGCTTGGCGGATCTTGCGCCCAATCATGGTTCCCAGCCCATGCCCCACGGCAATAAGCACGACGGCGGCAGCCACCGTGGCGGTCAGCCTCCAACCGCTGTCGGTCACCCAGCCGCTGACAATCGGCACAGCCATGAAGGCAGCGACCGCGCCCACCACAAACCCGGCGATCCCGCCCAGCGTGACCATGAAACCGTTGCGCAGGCCATAGATCAGGTAGGAAAGCAGCATCAGGATCAATGCCAGATCCAATATCGTCAAGCCAAACACCAATGCTCCTCATAGCCGGGTAGCGCCAATTGTAGTTGTGGACTCTGACAACAAACCGTTAGTACCCCGGGCATGAGCAGTCAGCCGACGGATTAAGACCAGTTCTGCAGCGTCAAAAGTACAAAACCCGCGCCGTTTCAGCGTTTCACGTGCCAAGTACGTCACAGAAGCCAAAAAATTCTGAAACAATGGCTGGAGCGCCACGACCGAAACTTATATTCAGGAGATTTCATGGACATCGAGGTATTGCGCCGCGCACCCCTCTTCGCCACCCTTGACGACGACGCATTCCGCCTGCTGACGGACGAACTCACTGAGGTGGACCTTTCACGCGGGGCTTCAGTGTTCCGCGAAGGCGATCAGGGTGACCAGCTCTACTTCATCGTTTCCGGCAAGGTGAAGCTTGGCCGCACCTCCCCCGACGGCCGCGAGTCGCTGTTGGCCATCCTCGGACCGGGCGAGCTTTTCGGCGAAATGGCCCTGTTTGATCCCAGCCCACGGACCGCAACGGCCACCGCCGTTTCCGAAACCCGCTTGGCCGGCCTCAAGAACGAGAGCCTCAATGCGCTGCTTCGCACGCGTCCGGAAGTTTCGGCTCAGCTGCTGCAGGCCCTGGCCCGCCGCCTGCGCCGCACCAACGATTCCCTGTCCGACCTCGTCTTCTCGGACGTACCCGGCCGCGTTGCCAAGGCATTGTTGGATCTGGCAGACCGCTTCGGCCGTCCCGCCACGGACGGAGTTCTGGTTGCCCACGAGCTGACCCAGGAAGAACTTGCCCAGTTGGTGGGCGCTTCCCGCGAAACTGTCAACAAGGCACTGGCCGAGTTCGTTCAGCGAGGTTGGCTGCGTTTGGAAGCCCGCGCCGTCGTCATTCTCGACATGCAGCGCCTCCGCCAGCGTTCACGCTAAGCGATACCAAGAAAGCCGCCCCGGTTTGCTGACAGGGGCGGCTTTTTCTTGCCTGAAAGGGGACGTGAAGTGAGAGAGAAACCCTCGAAAGGCGACGTGATGTGAGAGAGCGACGGTCGAAAGGCGACGGGAAGTGAGAGAGGGGCTAGCGTTCGCGCTGGGGTTCGCCGGCCACTGTCCGGGCAGCTTCGACCTCGAGCATGAGTTCGCCGTTCTCCTGCACCAGCTTGGCCTGGTACACGTGCGCTTTGCGCTTGTAGCTCAGGTACGCGATACAGCCGTTGGCGGCACCCATTTTCTCCAGCATGATCTCGGAGCCGGGCACCAGGAGCTGGCCAAGCTTGAGGCCCACCGTATTCGGCTGTCCGACCTCGTCACCCAACGCAGTTGTTTCGCGGCGTGCGATCGCATCGGCCACGCACACCCATCGGCCCCACACACCCTTGCTGCCAAGAATGGACGGCTGCTGGTTCACGGGAACAGTTGCGGCAAAGTACCTGGTGTTGAAGCGGGTGTGTGCGAAGTCCGGACTGAGCCAGTTCACCAGGGGTTTGAGCAAATCCGTTCGAAGGGAAAGCCCGCGCTTGGAAAGCATCTCAGTGAATGATTTCTCCTGGGCTGCCACGGCTTCCCGGGCACGCATCCAGTCGACGGTGGAGTTGGACTCAACAGTTGACGAGGCATCCGGACCTGCCAGCAGAACACCCGTTTCCTCGAAAAGTTCGCGGATGGCGCCCACCACGTGACGGCGGGCGAGTCCGACGTCGTCAGTTCCCATTTGGTCAGCCCAGTACTGGGGTGAGGGGCCCAACCAACCGACGGGCTCGTCGTCGGACGGCTCCAGGGAACCGCCCGGGAACGCCACAACGCCCAATGGGGAGGACCCGGGACGGTAACCGAGCCAGGTCTCCAAACCGGTGGGCGAATCACGCAAGAGGACTACAGAGGAGGCAAGGCGTGCGGCCCGGGGGGTCCGCTCACCGAGATCAAGCCAGTTCTGTGCTGCCCCCTCAAGTGCGGGGGGCAACACGAACAAACGACGCGCAAGTTGCGGCACTTCTTTGAACCGGTTCCTTAGCTGAATTCAGCGATGAGTTCGACTTCTACAGGAGAGTCGAGCGGGAGGACGGAGACGCCGACGGCGGAGCGTGCGTGCTTGCCCGCCTCACCAAGGACCTGGCCAAGGAGCTCGGACGCGCCGTTGATGACACCGGGCTGGCCGGTGAACGTGGGATCCGAGGAAACGAAGCCAACCACCTTGACGATGCGGGTGACGCGGTCCAAGTCGCCAATCACACTTTTGACTGCTGCAAGGGCGTTGATGGCACACACTGCGGCGTAACGCTTGGCGTCGTCAGGATCCACCGTGGGCTCGTCCGAGGTACCGAGCTCGCCCAGGGAGACTTTTCCGGTTGCTTCGAGTTTGCCGTTAATAAACGGCAGCTGACCGGACGTGTAAACGTAGTTGCCGGACACGACGGCCGGCACGTAGTCGGCCACGGGCGCGGCGACCTCAGGAAGGGTCAATCCGAGTTCAGCCAGACGCTGCTCCACAGCAGAGGTGGGTGCGCCGGATTCCGCGGCAGAGGTGGTTTCTGCGGGGGTGGTCATGGTTACTGCTTCTCCCTCTTCAGGTATGCAACGAGGCCTTTGCCGTCGGGGCCACCGACAACCTGGACAAGCTCCCAGCCGTCCTCGCCCCACTGGTCCAGAATCTGCTTCGTGGCGTGAATAATGAGCGGAATCGTGGCGTACTCCCATTTGGTCATGACAGAAAGCCTAGCCCTTGCCGGTAAACTGGAAAACATGGTGACTCGCAAGAACCCACTGTTCGACACTGCCACCACCCTCGGAAAGATTTTGGGTTTCCTTGGCGTGAGTGCAATCTGTGGCGTCCTGGTAGCGGGACTTCTTGTCCCCGCCGCGGCCGTCTCAGGCAGTGCCGCAAGCGGTTCAATCCAGTTTTTTGACACTCTGCCGGCTGAACTCCAGGTGGATCCGCCCAGCCAGAACACCACGATTCTGGCCAAGGACGGTACTCAGATCGCTTCGATCTACGCGGAGAACCGGACCAAGGTGCCGCTGGACCAAATGAGTCCCTATATCAAGGACGCTGTCATCGCGATCGAGGACAGCCGTTTCTATGAACACGGCGGTATTGATACCACGGGTATCCTCCGGGCCATCGTCAGCACCGCCCGGGGCAACAAGCAGGGCGCGTCCACCATCACGCAGCAGTATGTGAACAACGTCATCAATGAGTCACTGGTGGCGTCCGGCAACGACGCTGACGTGAAGCTCAACGGTGTGAACAAGGGCGTTGGAGACAAGCTTCGCGAAATGAAGCTTGCCATCGCGCTTGAGAAGAAGTTCTCCAAGGAACAGATCCTCGAGGGCTACCTCAACATCGTGTTCTTCAACCGCGACGCTTACGGCATTGAAGCTGCGTCCAAGTTCTTCTTCAGCACGTCAGCGAAGGATCTCACGCTCCCGCAGGCAGCCCTGCTGGCAGGTTTGGTCAATAGCCCCTCGGCGTTTGATCCGATCACCAACCCGGACAACGCCAAGGTGCGCCGCGACCTTGTCCTGGCCGCCATGGTGAACCAGAACAAGATCACCAAGGCTGAGTACGACGAAGCCGTGGCCACCCCGGTGACCACCAAGGTCACTCCGGCCCGCCAGGGCTGCGCCTACGCAACCATGGCCCCGTACTTCTGCGACTACGTGCTTCACCTGCTCTTCAACAACCCGGCTTACGGGGACACCCAGGAAGATCGCATCAAGCGCGTGCAGCGTGGTGGCCTGACCATCCAGACCACCCTGGATCCCACGGCCCAGGCCGTAGCCCAGCAACAGGTGGACGGCACTGCAGGCGCCAACCCTGACAAGTGGGGCGCATCCATCACCTCCGTCCAGCCGGGCACAGGGCAGATCGTCAGCATGGCGCAGAACACCGTATGGCTCCCGCAAGAGGGCAAGTTTGACCAGACCCAGAACTTCAATGTTGACGTTCTGGACGCGAACGGCAATGACCTCAACGGCATCGGTGGCTTCCAACCAGGATCCACCATGAAGCCCTTCACGTTCGCCGAGTGGCTGAACGAGGGCAAGTCGATGAATACGAACATCAATGCGTCCCGCAGGACTTACCCGCAGAATTTCCCATGGCGGAACACCTGCCCGACGCCTGTTAATGGCTTCTATGACAAGAGCGTTCCCGGAAGTTTCGATCTGCAGAACTCCGACGACGGCTATTACCGGAACATGACGGTCCTCTACGGCCTCATGAACTCCATCAACACGGCCACCTTCGCATCAGCCTCCCAGGTGGATCTCTGTGGCATCCAGGGGATCGTTGACGCGACGGGCATCCACGGCGGACTTCCCGCCCGCGATGAAACCGGCAAGATCACGGATCCCAACCCCAAGGTCCCCATGACCACGCTCTCCAACCTGATCGGCGCCACCCAGACAGCACCGCTCACCATGGCGGCCGCATTTGCAACGTTCGCTGCCGACGGCAAGTACTGTGAACCGATCGCCATCACCTCGGTGAAGGACCAGACCGGAGCCCAGTTGCCGGCGCAGTCCTCGAACTGCAAGGACGCCATTAAGCCGGAGGTCGCCCGCGGTGTTGCGTACGCCATGCAGGAAGTTCTCAATGCAGGCTCCGGTTCGCTGATCCGGCCAGCCCTCTCCACCAGGAACAACTTCCCGGTTGCGGCCAAGACCGGCACCAACGACTCCAACGGCTCCACGTGGGTTGTCGGCTACACCACCGGCCTTGCAACGGCTTCCTGGTTCGGCGATCCGCTGGACAACCAGCTGCGCCCGGGCCGGAACATCACCGTCAATGGCAAGTTCTACCAGTCAATCGACGGTTACATGATTGCGGGTCCGCAGTTCACCAACTACATGCTGTCGGTTGCCCCTGCCTACGGAACAAACCCGTTCCAGCAACCGCCGTCCAACCTATTGGGTGGTGCAGCGCCGCAACGGAACTCCACGCCGGCGCCCCCAACGCAGAATCAAGGCAACAACAACGGCCCGGGCAAGGACTAACCGCGTGTCGTTGGGAAACACCTTGGCGAACCGCGTCCGCTCCGTCGGGCGCGGTTTCGCCGTCACCACAGCAATCGGTGCGACGGCGGGCGCGGCGGCCGCCGCCTACGGTTGGTGGGAGAAGGACCAATTCGAGGTTCGCCACGAGACCCTTCCCATCCTCCCGGAGGGCTTCGGTCCGCTCAGAGTCCTGCACTTGAGTGACATCCACTTCGTGCCCGGCCAAGAGAAAAAGGCCGAATGGCTGAAATCCCTCGCCGGCCTTAAGCCGGACCTTGTTGTGAACACGGGCGACAACCTGAGCCACGCTCAGGCCATTGATCCGCTGATCGATGCGTTGAGGCCGTTGCTGGAATTCCCCGGAGTGTTCGTACCGGGGTCAAACGACTATTACGCTCCGAGGATCAAGAACCCGGCCGGGTATTTCCGTGGACCGTCCAAACACAGGACAGAGCCCACCAAGCTGGACTGGCCCAAGCTCCGGTCCGCATTCGGCATGAGCGGCTGGATCGACCTGACAAACCGTGCCCAGTCGGTGGTGCTCAATGGTCTGCGATTCGACTTCTCAGGCGTGGACGATCCCCATCTGAATCGTGAACGCTATGCCGGGTGGCCCCGTGGTACCAGGAACCAGGATGCGCGGCCGCACGTCAAAGTTGCTGTGGTCCATGCTCCGTACCAGCGGGTTCTGGATCATTTCACGCAAGCCCAGGCTGACCTGATCATCGCCGGCCATACGCACGGTGGCCAGATCTGCCTCCCCGGCTTCGGGGCATTGGTCTCCAACTGCGATCTCCCCACGTGGCGCGCCAAGGGCCTTCATGACTGGGAAAGCGACAGCTTTACGACGCCGGTGAACGTCTCGGGCGGCATTGGCACCTCACGCTTCGCGCCGGCCCGCATTGCCTGCCGCCCGGAAGCAGTGCTGCTCACCCTCATGTGAGCTTCGGCTTTCCTTGGCGGCGGAGATGTTTCGGCGCGAATATGGCGAGGATAAACTCGGCAAAACCTACAACGAACCATATGAGAATGGTCTGGATGGAGAGCACCATCTCCCCCAACCCGCCGTCGCCTACGTGGCTCAGCGCAAATCTGGAAGGATCCGGCTCCTCTGCCTGAGATCAGAAGAATCATGTCTTCCCAACATTACGATCCTCAATAACTGTTCCCAACATTTCCGCGGTGTTGCGAACTCCTGTGAAACGAATCACGGCATGGCATAGGGTAGTTGCTACGGGAAACTACCTCCGCACCATCTGAAGATCCAGCTGTTGAGAAGCGGGCATGTCCAAACAAACATCGTTTTTTACCTCCGTAGGCCGCTTGTATCCACACGTGCGGCCCATCCTTCCCCGCCTGTTCATTGGCCTGATCTGCGCTTTGCTGGCAAGCATCGTCGCCCTGACCATCCCCCAGGTTCTCCGGGTGCTGGTCAACAACTCCCTCCAGCCCGGCGGTTCCGCGGACGCCGTCTGGATTGCCGCCGTCGTGATTCTTGTCCTGGGCGTCGCCGAGGCCGGACTGGTGGCTTTGCGCCGGCAGTTCGTGATCAACCCCGCCACCACAGTGGAAACGCGGATGCGCGTCACCTTGTACGGGCACCTTCAGCAGCTCACTGTGGCCTTCCACGATCGCTGGGGTTCGGGACAGTTGTTGTCCCGCGCCATGACCGACCTGAGTTTCCTGCGCCGCTGGATGGCGTTCGGAGCGATCATGCTGGTGGTCACCACGCTGACGGTGCTTATTGGCGTGGGGGTCATGTTCACCATGAGTTGGCAGCTGGCGCTCATCTTCCTCTGTGCTGCCGTGCCGATCATGATCAGTTCCTTCCGTTTCCGCCGGCGCTTCAGTTTGGTGGCGCGGCTTAGCCAGGACCAGGCCGGCGACCTCGCCACCACCGTGGAGGAATCCGTCCACGGGATCCGAGTGCTGAAAGCCTTTGGCCGGAGCCGCGAAGCGCTGGAGAATTTCAACGGCCAAGCCGAGGAACTGCGCCAAACGGAAATCGCGAAAGCCAAGCAGCAGGCGGGTTTTACGCTGGTGGTGACCCTCCTCCCGGAGCTGGCGCTGGGCGTCGGCCTGGTGGTGGGCATCATGCTCACAGCCAGCAACCAGCTCAGCATCGGCTCGTTGGTGGCGTTCTTCGCAACCGCCGCAGTGGTGGCCACACCGGTGGAATTCTCCGGCATGCTGCTGGCCATGGCGCTGACCGCCAAAACGGCCCTGGACCGTCACTTCGAGGTCATGGACACGGAAAACACCATCACCTCACCGGACCAGGCCGCGGTTCCGCAGGACGCCAAGGGCGCCCTGCGCTTTGAGCACGCCGGTTTCGGGTTCGACGACGGCGGCACGCTCCTGCGGGACGTCACCCTGGATATTCGGCCCGGCGAAACCATGGCGTTGGTAGGGATTACGGGAAGCGGCAAGAGCGCGCTGCTGCAACTGGTCCCCCGCTTGTACGACGTCACCGAAGGCGCGGTCACCATCGACGGCGTGGACGTCCGCGATTACGACATCGAAGAGCTGCGCCGGATTGTCGCTGTGGCGTTCGAGGACACCACCCTGTTCTCCAGCTCGGTGCGGGACAACGTGCTGCTGGGCGCCCCCGATCCCAGCGAGGCAGCACTGGATGAAGCACTGGATGTGGCGCAAGCACACTTTGCCTACTCACTTCCGGATGGCGTGGACACCTTGATCGGTGAGGAAGGGTTGAGCCTTTCCGGCGGTCAACGGCAACGCATTGCGCTGGCCCGCGCCATCGCGGCGAAACCCAAGGTCCTGGTACTTGATGACCCGTTGTCCGCGCTGGACGTCAACACGGAGGAACGGGTGGAAGCCCGCCTGCGGGACGTCCTCCGGGAGACCACAACGCTGATCGTGGCCCACCGTCCCTCCACCGTGGCTTTGGCTGACCGGGTTGCCTTGCTCGAAAACGGAACCATCACCGCCGTCGGAACCCATACGGAACTGCTGGCCGCGAACGATCACTACCGCTACGTCATAGCGAGCCTGGACGCCGGTCCCAAGGACCTGGACACCGAATTGGATGAGCTCGAAGAAGCTGAGGAGGCCCGCCGGTGAGTACAGCAACGTTTGGAACCGCCAACGAGGACAACACACTCCTCACCAAGGCAGACAGCAAAGCGGTACGACGCCGGTCGCTCGCCTTGCTTGCCTCCCTGATCCGCCCGGTGCGCTTGCGTTTCTGGCTGACCATCCTCATGGTGGTGGTTTCCCAGTTGACCAGGGTCGCCGGACCGGCGCTGATCGCCTTTGGCATCGATACAGCGTTGCCTGCCTTGCAATCGGGCGACGACGGCCCGCTGGTCTTGGTGGGTGTGCTGTACTTGGCCGCTGCGATTGCCACCGCCGGAATGACGGCGCTTTATGTGACCTCTACCGCCAGGCTCAGCCAGGCCATGTTGCTGGACCTGCGGGTGCGGGTGTTCCGTCACACCCAGCGGCTCAGCCTGGAGTTCCACGAAAAGTACACGTCCGGACGCATCATTGCCCGGCAAACCTCTGACCTGGAAGCGCTGCGCGAACTGCTGGACTCCGGGGTGAGTTCCCTGGCCTCCGGGATGCTGTTCATGGTGTTTACGGCCTTCACGATTTTTGCCCTGGACTGGCAGAGCGGCTTGATTGTGCTGGCTGCGGGTGTGCCCATGTTCTTCCTGGCGCGCTGGTACCAGAAGCATTCGCAGATCGCCTTCCGTGAGTCACGGGTGGTCTCTGCGCGGCTGATTGTGCACTTCGTGGAGACCATGACCGGCATCCGCGCCGTCAAGGCCTTCCGCAAGGAACGGGAAAACGCCGGCCAGTACGGCAAGCTTGCTGAGGATTACCGCAAGAACACCGTCCGCTCCATCAACTTGAACGGAATCTTCCAGCCCGGGCTGGTGTTGATCGGCAATGTTTGCGTGGCAGTGGTCCTGCTCTTCGGCGGCTTCCGGGTACTCAGCGGTGACCTGGCGGTCGGCGTCCTGCTGGCCCTCATCCTCTCCACCAAGCGCTTCTTCCAACCCGTGGACCAAATGGCCATGTTCTACAACTCCTTCCAGAGTGCGCAAGCCGCGCTGGAGAAGGTATCCGGGCTCCTGGAGGAAGTTCCCACGGTGCGCCCGCCCAAGAACCCGGTTCCGTTGAAAAGCTCCCGTGGTGAGATCTCCTTCAACGGAGTGGAGTTTGGCTACAACGACGGCACCACAGTGGTCCCCCGGATGGACCTGCACATCCCGGCAGGCCAGACCGTGGCGCTGGTGGGGCAAACGGGCGCCGGCAAATCCACCCTGGCCAAACTGGTGGCACGCTTCTACGACGTCACCTCCGGAGCCATCACGCTGGACGGCATCGACCTGCGGGATCTTGCCACCACCGACCTGCGCCGCGCGGTGGTGATGGTGACCCAGGAAGCCTTCCTTTTCAGTGGTTCCGTGGCGGACAACATCGCCTTGGGCCGGCCTGAGGCGTCCCGCGCCGAAATCCAAGCGGCCGCCGAGGCCGTTGGCGCACACGAGTTCATCATGAGCCTTCCCGACGGCTATGACACTGATGTCAACAAGCGCGGTGGCCGTGTGTCATCAGGGCAACGCCAACTGATTGGATTTGCCCGTGCTTTCCTGGCTGCCCCGGCCGTCCTGATCCTGGACGAGGCCACGTCCTCCTTGGACATTCCCAGTGAGCGCATGGTCCAACAGGGCCTTTCCAACCTCCTGGAAGGCTCCGGACAGGCATCGGCCCGAACGGCAATCATCATCGCCCACAGGCTCTCCACCGTGGAAACCGCGGATAGGGTGCTGGTGGTCCACGACGGCCGGATCGTGGAGGACGGATCCCCGGAAGAGCTGATCAGCGGCGGTGGCAGGTTTGCCCAACTGCACGGCGCCTGGCGCGAATCCCTGGTGTGATCGCGGGTGACCCACGTGCCGTGACCAGCGGCATGGGCCGCCGATTTCGCATCAAGCAGCGATTCAGCTATCCTTGAACAGTTGCTTTCGCAGCGGATCGGGATGTAGCGCAGCTTGGTAGCGCGCTTCGTTCGGGACGAAGAGGTCGCAGGTTCAAATCCTGTCATCCCGACCAGAGTCGCTTTATTCGAACCATGGTTTGAATAGACCGACTTAAGTTTGAACAACAGAGATGGCGTCGAGAAATCGGCGCCATTTTTGGTACCCGGGAAATGCCGCGCAAGTACGCCTGAATCGCCCAAAAACGGTCCTATTTGGGACGATGGGGACGATCCTGGACCAGATACCGCCTGTGGCGTCTTGGACGATCGGAAGGCGGTCTGGGCGGCGAAGATGTCGTCAAATGGTTCATTGAAATCCGCACCAACCGCGCCGTCTTGATAGACAAAGAACCGCAAGAAGAAGGATTCGTTGAGGAGCCTCCGGACCTTGTCAGTCGCCTTCTCGTAGTACGCCTTCGGGTCGGCAATCTGATCGAGCGCCTTGGTAAGCAGCTGGCCATACAGATGACCGCAGAGGCGGCGAGCTTCGTGCTTTGACTCCGGGCCCGATACACCTCGTTCTGTGGAGGTGCCTAGAGAACTTGAAGCTTAAATAAACCACCGAATTGTGTTATAACGGGTACAGAAACATGTGCGTCAGCTAACGGCGGTCCTGACGCCGTGTGACCTTCCCCCTATCCCCGGGTCAAGCAGCCGATTGTCCGAGTGCCTTAGTAGTGTGAAGAGCAACAACGACGATCGCCAGGAGCAAACGCCCGCATGTCCATTACAAACGTCCCGGTAGCAACCACAGACGAGCACGAAGCTCTACTAGATAAGCTTCGCGACCTCATTCCGGAGGCCTTCCGAGATGGCGAACTGGACGCAAGCTCACTCCTTCAAGTCTTGGACGCTGGCCCAAAACCGAAGCCTGCCTTCACCTTCAGCTGGCCTGGCATTGAGCGGGCGCGAGATGATGCGCGCTCAGCCACTACGGCCACTCTGGTTCCGGATGTCGATGACTCCCTTCATTGGAAGGACGCCCGCGACATCCTCATCGAGGGTGACAACCTCCAGGTACTGAAGCTCTTGAAGAATGGCTATGCGGGCCAAGTCAAACTGATCTACGTCGACCCTCCGTACAACACAGGTGACACCTTCACCTACAACGACGACTTCGCGGTTCCGGAGAGCGAGTATCTCCAGGAAACTGGGCAAGTTGACGAACAAGGCAACGCCACCACCAGCAGAATCGAAACTGGCGGTCGCAAGCATGCGCCATGGCTAACGATGATGTTCTCGCGACTGACCCTTGCGCGACATATGCTGCGTCGCGATGGCATGATCGCGCTGTCCATCGATAACAACGAGGTTCACCACCTCCGAATTCTTCTAGATGCCGTCTTTGGCCCTGAGAACTTTGTCGACATGATGACTTGGCGAGGTGCACGAAAGGGTGATGCGAAGCTAACGGGTGGCGGGCAGGACTACATCTTGATCTATGCTCGTGACCGCTCATACCTCAAGGCCAATGACGTGCGCTGGCGCGAACGCAAAGAAGGGCTGGAGCCAATCTATGCGAAAGTAGAAGAACTTCGTGCCCAGTTCGCCGATGACTATGAAGCAATGACTGCGGGACTTCGGGACTGGTACAAGTCCCTTGCTGATGAGGATCCCTCAAAAGCACACGCGCACTACAACCGTGTAGATGACAAGGGCGTATGGTTCTCCGATAACATCTCAAGCCCGAATTACCGCGAGAACCTTATTTACGACTGGAAGGGCTATAGCCCACCAGCCAACGGCTGGCGTTACGAGCGTAAGACCATGGAACGGCTCGACGCGGAAGGTCGTCTCATCTATCCCGAAGATAAAACGAAACGTGTGCAAATCAAGTCGTACCTCCACATGCGCGAAGAGTGGGCTCCCGCCTCCGTGTTTTATCGCGACCGCAGAAATGCTTCGACAAGCCTCGACACCCTCATGGGATCAAAGGTGTTTGACGACCCGAAGAGTACGGATGTGCTGGCCAGGCTCTTTCACGCGCTCACCGGCGACAACGACTTGATCCTGGACTTTTTCGCTGGATCAGGTTCAACCGGCCACGCTGTTTGGCAGCAAAACCCAAAGGACGGTAAGACTCGCCGCTGGATTCTCGTGCAGGTTCCGGAAGTGCCGGACACCTCAGAGGAGTCTGGCAAGAATGCCATAGAAGCGGGATTCTCGACGATCTTCGAAGTAACCGCTGAGCGCCTGCGGCGATCTGCGAACCTGTTGCAAGGTGACACGACAGATGCTCAGCAACTCGCATTCAGGATTTTCCGTACTCGTGAAACACGTCTTCTCGTTGAGAAGCCAATTGTCGCCACTCCGGAAATGACCGGTCAGACCTACCTTGAGCAGGTACTCGATCACTCTGAAAAATCCCCAGTTATCGAGGGCGCCAACCCACTCCATGTGGCGTGGGAGGTAGCGATCAAAGCAACCGATACACACCTGGATGCTCGTGTGGAAGCCCACGAAATTGACGGTGTCACCACCTATGAATTCGTTTCAGCCGATACATCGGAGCGTTCAGGGCGACTCCTCATCTCACTAGACGAGTTCAACCTTGCTACTGCGGATGCCCTCAATCTGAGCGACGACGACACCCTAATTCTTCGCGGCGACAAGGTTCAAGATGCCGTCACACTGACACTTGCTCCACGCCTGCAGTCAAAGCTAATCCTCCTGGAACGGGTGCCTCGTGAAGTTTCGCTTTGATGATCAACCCCACCAGTCTGCAGCCGTCTCGGCGGTTGTTGATCTGTTCGAAGGGGCGCTAACCCCACCTCGTGACGTGCTCGCCGGACGCGCACCCGGCGCCGAAGGCCACGATGGATTCGCAGTTGAACGCGCCGTCCTGGAATCCAACCTGGCTGCGATAACCACTCGCGAGGCCGTCGACGAACAGAATGAACTCGCGCTCTTAGCTGAGACAGACTTGCAGGGACAAGACCGGGAGTTCCCAAATTTCTCAGTGGAGATGGAAACAGGTACCGGCAAGACATACGTCTACATTTCAACCGCACTCCGCCTCGCTGAGCTCTATGGGCTCCGGAAGTTTGTCATTCTAGTTCACTCCGTCGCAATTCGCGCTGGCGTCGTCAAGACCTTCGAGCAGACCGAAGAGCACTTTCGCCTGAAATATCCCAGCGTGCCGTACAAGTGGGGTGTCCTCGGTGAAAACTCTGCCCTGAACGACTTCAGCGAACCTTCTAGCGGAGTGCAGTTCCTCATCGCTAGCGTCCAGGCCCTCGACAAGCCCGAGACAAACACCCTTTATGCCAGTGCAGAGCAGCCACAGCTCTGGGGCGAGGCAATGAGCGGTGTCCAGCACATCGCCAGGACACGCCCCGTCGTTCTTATTGACGAACCGCAGAACATGGGCACCCCCCTGCGCCGCCAGGCAATAGCAACGCTAAATCCCTTGGTCGCACTCCGCTATAGCGCAACCCACAAGGACCTGTACAACCTCGTCCATCGTCTCGGTCCAAAGCAGGCAGCCGAAGCCGGCCTTGTTAAGCGGGTGTCTGTGAAAGGCATTGTTGCCGGGGAGGACGGCAAACCGTATGTCCGCCTCGTCAAGCTGAGAAGTGTACGAAAACGCCTGATGGCCGAAGCCGTCATTGACATGGCTAGCCAGAATGGAGCTAAGCGCACTCCCATAGTTCTCCAAAACGGCACGGACCTGTTTGAGGAATCCGGAGGCCTGGCTCAGTATCACGGCTTGGTCGTCGACAGTATCGAACGTAAGCCTGACCGTGTGATCTTCGAAAACGGACTAACCATTCAGTCAGGACAGGAAACGGGCGTTGATCACTTAGCTGTGTGGCGTGACCAGCTACGCCACACCATTCGGCAGCATCTCAGCCGCCAAGGTCAGATTGATGCGATGGGGCGCGACGTAAAGGTACTGTCGCTATTCTTCGTAGAGCACGTGGCCGACTACGCTGGCGACAACCCTGTACTACCGGACATGTTCGATGAGCTCTTCCGTCAGGAGTGGGCCCGCGCAGGCAAGCCAGAAAGCGAGATGCCCGACCCAGCAGAGCTGCGCGTCGCCTACTTCCCTTCCACAAAGAAGGGAATCTTGAAGGATACGGCCGGACGAGCATCGGAGGCAGAGTTTGAGGCACGTGCCTACCAGGAAATCATCGCCAACAAAGAACTCATTCTAGATCGCGCGAATCCCCGTGCGTTCATCTTTTCGCATTCAGCTTTGAAGGAGGGCTGGGACAACCCCAACGTCTTCCAAGTTGGATTCCTGCGACATACCCGCTCGGAGCTTGAGCGTCGCCAACAGATTGGGCGCGGCCTCCGGCTACCCGTAAACCAGGACGGCCATCGGGTCATCGATCCGTCTATCAATCGACTCACCCTCATCGTCGATGAATCCTTCACGGAGTTCACCGAGGGGCTGAACGCTGAGTATGCCTCAACGACAGGCGGCTCGGGCGATAGTGCACCGCAAGTGGATAACGCCGACCACGAAGTACTGGTTCGCCGACGGCCGGCACTGTTCGACAGTCCGGAGTTTGCAGCCCTGTGGAGTCGCATCCGGTACAAGGCCCGGTACCGGGTTTCGATAGACCAGAGCACCTTGCCGAAAATTGTTGCTTCCTCGGAGCACCTTGAAGAGCTTCGTACAATCCAGCTCAGGGCGAACGTCGTCCAGTCAGCCGACCTTACGTACGATGACGCTGGCAGGGTTATCACTCCAGAGTCCTCTATCGCCGAATCTCGTGGCGAACGTATCGTAAATGTCGGACAACGCCTGCCGAACATCGTGCAGCTGATCGAAGACCAGCTGCAGTATGGCAAGTTCCCGCTGCAGCTGACGCGGCCAACTATCGCGTCTATTGTCCGCTCGATCCCAGCCGAACTCACCCGGCACGTCCTGGACGATCCCGACCGATGGGCTCGAATCGTTGCCAGCGCGATACGCGTTGAGTCGATTGAGCAGATGGTTCAGGGCATTAGCTATGAACCGATGGACGAAGCTGCGTGGTGGGACGCCGAGGTGGTCTTCCTTGAAGTCGAATCCAAGAACCCACCACAGCCCCAGCCAGGCGATCCAGATCCTAAGAACGGCTTAGCACTTGCGCCTGAAGACGGTGTTAACCTCTTCGACTACGTTGACTATGACAGCCACGTGGAGCGTGCGTTCGCCGCCCAGCTTGAGAACAGTCGAGACCAGATCAAGCTGTTCACTAAATTGCCGCGCCGATTCAAGGTACGGACACCAGTTGGAGAATATTCGCCGGACTGGGCAATTGTGCATGACGAGACTGGAACTCAACGGCTGTACCTCGTGAGGGAAACCAAGGACACTCGGAATCTCGATGATCTCGACTGGGACGAAGCTATGCGTATTCGATTTGCTCGAAAGCACTTCGCTGCGGCGCCGGTAGGGCCTGTCGATTACACATACACAACAGACAAGCATGGGCTACTTATTGAAGATACGGATGGGGACGCCGCGTGAGTGACTACGAACCGCCAAGTGGCAAGGTTCTAAAGCAGCGCCAGAATGAGACGGAGGCGCTACGACTTCTGATCGCTCAGCGTCGCCTCTACAGCAAGGCAAAACGATGGCTAGGAGCTCGCTGGATTGGCATGCTTGTCATCGGACTTGCCGCGCCTGTTATCTCGATAATTTGGCCAGGGCTAGCCGTCGCCGCCGGTGCTATTGCTGGAGCATGGCTGTTTCTCGGCCGAACTGTACTCTTGGTTCGTCAGTCGTCTATCAGCGCACATGCGACAGCACTTCGCGAGCAATTCGACCGGGATGTCTTCGGAATGCCGAACAGCGTGGCGGAGTCGACAATGCCGTCTCTTGAAGATATTGCCGACATAACAGGTCCAGATGAGGGCCTGGTCGCAATTGCTACCAAAGAAGAACTTATTGACTGGTACACAGGGATCGCAGATGAAGAGCCAGGTCTCTCAGCGGTTCCAATCGCGCAACGATCAAACGCATCCTATACAGACCGACTGTTACGCACGACCGGGATCTGGTGGTCGACACTGACGGCGGCCTGGATGATATTCCTGATCGTTTTGAGCTTAGCGGTTAACCTGTCTCTATCGGCATTCCTGCTAGGCATCGTTCTTCCTCTACTGCCGGCATTCCTGGACGTAGTGCAATACCTCATGAGTGTCCGGAAATCGGCGCTCGAACGGGCCGACCTTGCTCGCTCGATAGAAAAGCGACTCACAAGTGATGAAGATCCAATAGGCCCAGACGACATCATCATCTGGCAGGAACGTCTGTACGAATCACGCAAATCTGCACCCGACGTACCGGATTTCATTTATAAACTCCGCCGCAAAAAGAACGAGGCAGCTATGGCCATTACCGCCCGCCGACTAAGCAAGCGCAAAGAAAAAAAATAATGACACAGACGACTAGCCAAGCGATGGCAACATTCCTCGACGACATCACCGTCACTGACTATCAAAAGACGTCGATCATCCAGGGTCGCAAGGACCGAGTAATCGAGAACTTAACCGCAGCTTTTCCGTCGACAAGCGATCTTCCTTTCTCACGCGCTATATTAATGGGCTCAGCCGCCAAAGGGACCATTATCCGCCCCCTAGATGACATCGACGTACTTGCTATCTTCTCCAACGAACAAGGAGCTTGGAATAAGTACCGCTTTGATTCGCAGTCATTTCTTTATCGAATCCGGCGGGCCTACGACGGCATAGAATCAGCGCAGGTAGGCGCTCGGGGTCAAGCCGTCCGCATCTTCTTCAAGGGTAGTGGCCATGTAGATGTGGCTCCAGTCTTCTGGCACGGCGGCGACGTTTACGGTTTGCCGAAAGGCGACGGCGGCTGGATAAAAACCGCACCGACAGTTGCTAACAGCTGGTTCGCTGGTCGCAACGCGGAGCTCGGCTACAACCTAGCTCCGCTGGTGCGGCTGCTAAAGAAGTGGAATAACGCCCATTCCAAACGAATCAAGTCTTTCCACCTGGAAACTATGGCTGCGAATGCCTTCACCTCACTGAATGGAAATCGACAGGACGCTCTTGCCAAGTTCTTTCAATGGGCACCTACAAATCTCGATGTAAGTGACCCTGGCGCCCACTCCGGACTTTTGTCAACAGGTCTCTCCTGGGCTGATCGAAAGGAGATTCAAGACTCCTTCAAGTCTGCTGCTGAGCGTGCCACCAAAGCACTAGATGCAGAAGCACGAGGTGACCATGCGGAGTCGAAAAGACTATGGGGAATTATCTTGGGCTCCACTTTTCCAACCAACTAAATAAGCAACCGGGGGCGACATGGCGAAAACCGTAGACGAAGCATTCAACATTCTCATCGACCGACTAATTCCTACAGCGAATGAGCGCTCGAAGGCTGCGTCACATCGGCAGACCATCTATAGCAAGCTGGACAGCACGTTCGGACTCTACCGCATGTTTGAAAGTGGCTCGTTCAAGCATGGCACCGGTATTACCGGCAAGAGCGACGTGGACTACTTCGTTTCACTGAAGACCACCAAACCAACCTATGCATCGTCTACCCTTACGGCAGTGCGCGACGCACTGCAAGAACGGTTTCCATACACGTATATACATACTTCGAGGCCAGCGGTTGTCCTCGAGTTTGGCCAAGGCTACGAACGAGTCGAAATTATTCCTGCCTATGCCGATCTCTCAACCGATGAAGGGATGAGGTTCGACATCCCGGGTGTTGCTACTGAGTGGATGGAGTCGACCCCCGAAGCGCATCTGAAGTATGTGAACGATTGCAACAACAAGGCAGGGGTTAAGGGCGGAGCTAAGCAACTCGCGCGCCTCGCTAAGGCGTGGAAGTACTACAGAGACGTCCCAATCTCATCCTTCTATCTTGAGATGCGCGCTGCCCAGCACATGGCTACACAGTCATCCATCATCTATCCACTAGATTTTTGCTACTTCCTGAACAGCCTTCAGCGCAGTTCACTTGCGGACATGAATGATCCCACAGGAAGAACGGGCCGCATCAAGGCATGCTCTAGCGAAGCAAACTATACAATTGCACGTTCCAGGCTGGCCACTGCATGCACGCGAGCGAACAAAGCTCTTGAGCTCAACAAGAATGGCAAGATTTCCGAGGCCTTCGATCAATGGGATCTCGTATTCAACGACAAGTTCCCCGCATACTACTGAACCCAGGACCTAGACCTGGCTCTGCCCCAGCAGAAAGAGCCGTGCCGTGTCGTAACTACATCCAACCCGCTTGGCGATGTCGCGGATAACCATCCCCTGCTTGCGAAGCCGCAGAATCTCCTTCTCCTTGGCTGGCGTTAGACCACGAGGCCTGGAAGCGACGCCATGCTCCGCGAGCAGGCGCAGGAACGTCGACTTGGCGATACCTTTTTCACGAGCCAATGCCGTGCTCATCTCGCCAGCTTGATATCGAGCGACAAGCTGGGCTAGCTCGTCCGCCGTGAAGCGATCTGCAAGGCGATAGCGCTGAGTCTTGCGAACTGGCTGCTCCTTACGCGGCTTGATCTGGCCCGAGTCCATGCGCCTGAGGGCGGCCGCAATGGTCGTCATCCGCTCGATCCTGGGGCCGCTTTGGTTCGAATAGCATCCTAGGACCTCGACCAAATATGAGAATGGCGCCGAGAAATCGGCGCCATTTTTGTTGCCCTGAAACACCCCCCGGACAGCAATGGACTTAGTCCGCTGCGCTTCCCGGTGATTATCCTTCCGCTTTCTGAATTGGCAAAAAGAAACCCCGGAGCAGCTTGGTGCGCTCCGGGGTTCCTTGTACAGCTTGGGTTACATTGGATCAGGCCAGTTGCCAATGGAACTGGGGGCGAACGTGGTGTCGGCGGACTTGGTGGGTGCAGCAATGCGCATGGGATCAGGCCAGTTGCCGATTGCACTGACACTTCCGGAGTCCACGGTGGAGGCCGCGGAAACGACTGCAGGAGCCGCAACTGTGAGCGTCAGCGCGCCGGCCAAGGCCGCTGAGGCAATAATTTTCTTGAACATGATAGTTCCTCAATGCGAGTCGGATTCGTTACGGAAATTACACGGTCCCTGTTGACATACATTGTAAAATGTTTTCCACAGAGACTGTCAAGGTTTTGGTCAAAAGACACCTGTAGGAGGAACCCGTGGGAAACGGATTCGGCGAGAAGCTGCGTGCCGAACGGCTCGAACGTGGGTTGACCCAGGCGGAGCTTGGCAAAAACCTGTACTCCCCCAGCTACATCTCCCTGTTGGAAACGGGACGGCGTGAGCCCACGGCTGAGGTCATTGAAGAACTGGCCCGCAGGCTTGAGCTGGCACCGAAGGCGCTGGAAGCGTGGAGCCAACCCGTCTCCGTCAGCGATGCTGAATACGTCCTTGCCGGACTCTACGCCCGCCAGGCCTGGGACCTGCGCGACTACCAACTGGCCGCCAGCCACGCCGCCACCGCAGCCCAGATCGCCCTGGAAGCCAAGAACAACAGCGCTTGGTGGAACATGACCTACATGCAGGCCGAGTGCGTCATGAAGCAGGGCCACCTGAAAGAGTGCCAGCAGATAGTTGAGCACCTCCTGGAGCACCCCATGGCCACGGAGTCCGCAGGCCTGGGTGTGCGGGCATGGCAGATGCTCGCCGCAGTGTGTCACGGGCAAGGGCAGCTGGCCACCGCCGTCGAGCATGCCAAGCAGGCCGTGAAGCTGTCCGAGCAGCTGCCCAAGGGGTCAACCCTGATCATCGGTGCGCACCGCGCACTGATCGGCGCTCTTGCCGAGAGCGGCAAACTGGATGAGGCCTGGACCTACTGCCTGGCCATGATTGAGCACATGGATGAACACTCCATGTCCCAACTGGCCGGCGAGGTTGCCTGGGTGGTGGGGAACGTGGCCTTCATGCGGCACGACTACGTTGAGGGGATCAAGCACCACGAGCGTGCTGCCAAGCTCCTCTCCCCCGCCAACGACATTGAACTGTGGGCCCGTTTCAATAAGGCCTCCGCAGCTGTCCGCTTGTCTTCGGGCATCGTTGAACCGGAAACGTTGACCTCCATTGAGCGGGCCGAACTGGCGCTGTCCATTGTTGGCGGCAACAAGACGGACCAACTGGAGGTCGCGTTCATTCGTGCCCGCTGGCTGTACCTCACGGGCGACATCCCCGCTGCAGTGGACAAACTCCGCGAAATCCATGCAGACCGCAAAGCCCTGGCCCGGCACACCGCCGGCGAGGTATCGCTGTTGCTCGGCAAGTCGCTGAAAGCCGCCGGCGAACCCACTGAGGCCCTGAAGTACCTGGAGGAGGCCCAGCACGACTTCAGCGCCGCCGGCGCCTCGGACAGAGTCCAGCAGGCCATGGACGCCGTGCTGGAAATCCGCCTTGCAGAACGCCGCGCCGCCAAAGAGCACTCACAAGCGAGCTAGCGGTCAGGCGAAAGTCCGGCCGGTCAGCTTCTCGTAGGCTTCCACGTAACGGGCGCGTGTACGCTCCACGACCTCTGCAGGCAGTGCCGGTGGCGGGGTGTCGGAGGACTTGTCCCAGCCGGACTCAGCCGAGGTGAGCCAGTCGCGGACATACTGTTTGTCATAGGAAGGCTGCGACTGCCCCGGCGCGTACGTTGCGGCGTCCCAAAACCGCGAAGAGTCCGGGGTGAGGACCTCGTCACCCAGGGTGATGACCCCGGTGGCCGCATCGATGCCGAATTCAACCTTGGTATCGGCAAGGATGATGCCGCGTTCGCGGGCGATTTCTTCGGCGCGGGTGTAGATCTTCAACGTGAGTTCGCTGAGGCGGGCAGCAATGTCATCGCCCACCATGGCCACCACGTCGTCGTAGGTGATGTTGATGTCATGCTCGCCGACTTCGGCCTTGGCGGACGGCGTGAAGAGTGCCTTCTCCAGCCGCGAACCATCAACCAGGCCCTCCGGCAGCGGAATGCTGCACACGGTGCGCGATTCCTTGTACTCGGCCAGCCCGGAGCCCGTGAGGTAGCCGCGTGCGATGCATTCCACGGGGAACATATCCAGCTTCTTGCAGATCATGGCGCGGCCCTCGACCGCGGCAGGAACGCCATCTTCCACCGTGGACGCCAATACGTGGTGCTCAACTTCCAGCTGATCGAACCACCACAGGCTCAGCTGCGTCAGGACCCGGCCCTTGTCCGGGATCTCGCTGGTCAGGACGTGATCATAGGCGCTGATCCTGTCGCTGGCAACAACCAGAACACACTCTTGGCCAAGACGCTCGGTGATGGCTTCGTCGGCCGGAACGTACAGATCGCGGACCTTGCCGGAATACACGTGCTTCCAGCCCGGAAGCTCAAGTGTTTCAGTTTCGAAGCCGCCGGTGGGCAGGGATTCGCTCATGCTCACGCCTTCACTTTCGGGATGGTTCCTGTACCCGCGTACGGAACTTTGATCCCGCCGCGGGCGGCTTTGCTTGCTATGTCCGTGCGGAACTGTGAGCCTTCAAGCTGAACCAGCTCAACGCCGTCGTACGCCCTCTCGCGGGCCTCCACCAGATCCGAACCCAGCGCCACCACAGCAAGCACACGGCCGCCTGCCGAGACAACTTTGCCGTCCTCATCCAGCTTGGTGCCTGCATGCACCACGTGGACGCCGTCCAGCTCGTCAACCTTCTTGAGGCCGCGGATGCGGTCACCGGTGCGGGGCGTGTCGGGGTAGTTTTCGGCGGCAACGACGACGGCGACTGCCGTGTCCTTGGACCAGCGCAGCTCCTCTGCGGTGTCCAGTTCGCCCTTGGCAGCTGCCAGGAGAAGCGCACCGAGCGGCGTCTTCAGGCGCGCCAGGACAGCCTGGGTTTCCGGGTCACCGAAGCGGACGTTGAACTCGATGACGCGCGTGCCGCGGGACGTGAGTGCCAGGCCGACATAGAGCACGCCCACAAAGGGGGTGCCACGGCGGGCCATCTCGTCCACCGTGGGTTGGGCCACGCGATCAATGACTTCCTGGACCAGGCCCTCCGGAGCCCACTCCAGCGGGGTGTAGGCACCCATGCCACCGGTGTTGGGGCCCTCATCGTTGTCAAAAATGCGCTTGAAATCCTGTGCGGGAGACAGCGGAACAGTGGTGTGGCCGTCGCAGAGGACAAACAGGGAGACCTCGGGGCCGTCCAGGAATTCCTCGATCACCACGGTGCCACCGGCGTCGAAACAGGACTGGGCGTGGGCCAGGGCTTCGTCGCGGTTGTTGGTGACCACCACGCCCTTGCCTGCGGCCAGGCCATCATCCTTGACCACGTGGGGAGCCCCGAACGTGTCCAGTGCGTCTGCGGCTTCCTCGGCGTTGGTGGCAACGCGGGCCATGGCCGTGGGAACGTTGGCTTCGGCCATGATCTGCTTGGCAAACGCTTTGGAGGCCTCCAGCTGCGCTGCTTCCTTGCTGGGGCCGAAGACAGGAATGCCGGCCTCACGTACGGCGTCGGAAACCCCGGCGGCCAAGGGGGCCTCGGGTCCAACAACCACAAGGTCAACGCCCAGCTTGGTGGCGAGGGCTGACACGGCTTCCGGGTTGTTTCCGTCCACCGCGTGGGTGGGAACCAGTTTGCTGATACCGGCGTTACCCGGGGCCGCGTGGACCTCGGAAACGTTGGGATCTTCAAGCAGGGAGCGGACAATGGCGTGTTCGCGGCCGCCTGGGCCAATGACGAGTACCTTCACGGCTTCAAGGGTACTTTGTGAAAGGCGAGCATCCTAAGCTGTGTCACGCACCGGACCCTGCCGGCGCCCCTGGCCCGGTGGGGACCTTGGCGTCCCTGGCGCCCCATAGACTTGTTGGATGCCTATGAGTTCGCACGAAACGTTCAACGTAGACTCTGCCGTGGAGCTGGCAGTGATTGAACGCAGCGGCTTCATCGAGTCCCGGCACGTCGGTGCCGCCGTGGTCCTGGCCGGAGACGGTTCCGTGGTCACCCGGCTGGGTGACATTGATGCCCCCATTTATGCCCGCTCCACGCTCAAACCCTTCCAGGCGTTGGCCTCCATGCAGTCCGGCGTCCCGCTCCGCGGTGCGCAGGTAGCCGTTGCCTGCGGCAGCCATACGGGTTCCCTGGAACATATGGACGTCGTGGAAGGCATGCTGAAGGCCGCCGGTGTCCGCGAGGAAAACCTGCTGTGCCCTACGGCGTGGCCGCAGGATGAGACGGCACGCAACTGGCTGGTGCGCTCCGAGCGGGGGCAGTCGAAGCTCGCGTTCAATTGCTCCGGCAAGCACGCCGCCTTCCTCTGGGCCTGCACGGAGAACGGCTGGGACCTCCGCAGCTACCTTGAGCCGAACCATCCGCTGCAGCAGCGCGTCCGATCCGCCATTGAGGAATACAGCGGGGAGACCATCTCCCACTTGGGCATCGATGGCTGCGGGGCGCCCGTGGCAGCGTTGTCGCTCACCGGCCTTGCCCGCGCGTATTCCAAGCTGGCCAAATCACCCGGCGATTCCTCTTCCAACGCCCGCGCCGCCACCATCGCCACGTCCATGCTCGACTACCCCTGGGCGGTCCAAGGCAAGGGCGAGTCCAACACGGTGGTCATGGAGGAACTGGAAGTCCTTGCGAAGATCGGTGCCGAAGGCGTCCTCGTCATGGCCACGCCCACCGGCGCCACAGTGGCGGTCAAGGTCTTGGACGGCAACCTCCGCGCCACCACCCTGGTTGGGCTGACGCTGCTGGCCGTCAGCGGCGCTGTGGACATCCCCGCGGTCTCCAACGTCCTGGAACGCGTAGTGGAGCCGGTGCTCGGCGGCGGCCATGAGGTAGGCAGGATCCGCTTGGGCCATGCCGTCTCCGCCCTCCTCGACTAACCCGGACAGGAAAAGGAAACACCCATGGCTGTTGCACGACGCCGAGTCAATATCGAGGAAGGCCGCGCTGCCCTGGCAGCCTGGCAAACCGCCGTCGAACGCTCCGAAACCGCTGGCGGGACAACCGCCGAGGCCGGGACCCCGCCGTCGCGCACGTTGATTGCGACGGCGGTCCGCTACTCGCTGGAGGAAGTCACCGCACGCGCGCCAGGCAATTCGGTGGAAGTCCGCGTGCCGCCGTTCGGCGTGACCCAATGCGTTGAAGGGCCCCGCCACACGCGCGGCACTCCCCCGAACGTCATTGAGTGCGACGCCGCCACCTGGCTGTCGCTGGTGACGGGCCGGACCTCTTGGGCTGACGCCGTTTCCGCCGGACGAGTGGCCGCCTCAGGGTTGCGGGCCAACCTCTCCGCGCTGCTCCCGCTTTAAGCAGCCGATGCCCTCCGGGGCTATCCGGCGGGCATCGGCTGTTCAGGTACTGCAGTTTGACGTTAGTCGGGGCAAATCGGTTCCGTGGATTTCCCCCGCTTGCTCATCTCGAACTGCGGCAGCTGATCAGAGGTAGGGCCGCCGCGGAACTTGGGCGACGGGTTCTGGCCTTGGCTGAGCCTCTCCAGCTCCTGCTGTGCGTAGACGTCTTCCTTGCCGAGCATGATGGCGGTGTCCTCATTGGTGATTTCACCGTTGAAGGCGCGGACCATGACGCTGCGGTCGAACTGGCCCTCCCACTTGGCCACCACGAACGTTGCCACGCAGTTTCCGAGCAGGTTGACCACCACGCGCATGGAGTCCATGAGGCGGTCGGCGCCGAGGAGGAGTGCAACTCCGGCAACCGGGAAGATGCCCAAGGCGGCAGCGGTCGCGGAGAGTGCCAGGAAGGACGAACCAGGTACGCCTGCCATGCCCTTGGAGGTCAGGAGCAGCACACCCAGGGCTGCCAGTTGCTGGCCGAGATCCAAGTTGTGGCCGAACGCCTGGGCCAGGAACAGCAGCGAGATCGAAAGGTAGATCGCAGCACCGTCCAGGTTGAAGGAGTAGCCCGTGGGCACCACCAGGCCGGTGGTTGCCCGTGAGCAGCCGGCGTTGGTCAGCTTGGTCATGATGCGTGGCATGACTGCTTCAGTGGACGCCGTGCCCAATGCCAGCAGGAATTCTTCGCGGGTGTACTTGAGGAATGACCACAGCGGAACGCGGGCGAATCCCCACGCCACCAGGAACAGCAGGCCAATGAACACAATGGCCGCGGCATAGCAGGCTGCAATCAAAAGGGCATAGGTGCTCAGCGTGCCGATGCCGTATTGGCCAATGATGAAGGCCATGGCTCCGAAGGCGCCGATGGGGGCAACTTTCATGATCCAGGACATGATCTTGAAGATCAGTTCCAGGACGGTTTCCATGAGGCTGATGACCGGCAGGCAACGCTCGCGGCCGATTACCACAATGGCGGCACCGAAGAAGACCGAGAAGAACAGCACCTGAAGAAGGCTGTTGTTGGCAAAAGCACCGATCACGCTGACGGGAATGACGTCCAGGATGAATGCCGCGGCGTCCTTGGGAGGCGCATTTCCGGTTTTGGCGTTGAGGGCGTCCTGCGACAACGTGGAGGGATCGATGTTCAGGCCGGCACCCGGCTGGACAATGTTTCCCACGATGAGTCCGAAGACCAGGGCAAAAAGAGTGGCGCCGGTGAAGTACAGGAGCGCTTTGACCCCGACCCTTCCGACCGCCTTGACGTCGCCGACTGCTGAGATGCCCGTGACGATCACGAGGAAAATCAGCGGGGCGATGATCATCTTGATGAGTTGAATGAATCCATCACCCAGTGGCCGGAGGGCGGACCCGATAGTCGGCCAAAAATGGCCGATGAGTACACCTGCGACGACGGCGATCAGAATTTGGAAGAAGAGCGACTTGTACAGTGGCTTCTTCTTCTGCGGGGCCGAACTCGCCTTCAGCGCCGCGGAGTCTGGGATCTTCATTGCTCTGAACCAATCAGTTGTGAACAGCCTCACATTTTGTGGGGTTTTTCAAATGTAAGCTCGCTCACAATGTTCCGCAAGGGGAGATTGAAATTCCATATTATGGAAGTCATATTCGGTTGGAAGAAGGGGTGCGTGCCGCTGCCACCCACTTTGAACACGCAAAACCCGCGGCACGCCCCTAGGCAGGCGTGTCGCGGGTTGTTGGAGGTCAAAGTAGGTGGTGGCGGGACCTGATGGAGCTAGCCGCGGCCCACAAACGGCATGCCCGACGCCGTGACCACCAGGGAGCCCACGCTGGCAGAGGCCGGCATGTTGGCCATCAGCAGCACGGCTCGGGCGGCGTCGTCCACGGGAAACATGGGTTCAACTTTGCGTGAGCCATCGGCCTGGAGCGCCCCCGAGCCCACCCCGATGGTGTCCATGATCTCGGTCCGGGTGTTGCCGATGTCGATCTGCCCGCACGTGATGCCGAATGCCCGCCCATCCAGCTCGATGCTCTTGGTAAGGCCCGTCATCGCGTGCTTGGTCACCGTATAAGCCACGGACAAGGGACGCGGCGAGTGCGCGGAAATGGAGCCGTTGTTGATGATCCTGCCACCCTGCGGTTCCTGGACTTTCATGGTTCGCACGGCCTCGGCGGCACACAGCATGGAACCGGTGACGTTGACGCGCAGCGTGGCCTCCCACTGCTCCACGTCCAGGTCACCCACATCCCCGGACGGCCCGAAGATGCCGGCATTGTTGAACAGCACATCAACCCGGCCCCAGCGGTGCCGCACCTGCCCGAAAAGGCGCGCGACGTCGTCGGGCGCTGTGACGTCGCACGGAACCACCAGCGCTTCCGGACTCCCGCCCGCAGTTTCGCGCAACGGTCCCTCGCGGCGGCCGGCCAGCGCCACCCGGTAGCCGTCGGCCAGCATCAGCCGGGCCACCGCCCGTCCAATGCCGGAGCCGGCGCCGGTGACGACGGCGACCCTAGCGTTAGTGGGCGCGTTGGAGTCAGTCATGTGGTTGCCTTTCGGGAGATGCTGCGGCCAGCGTCAGCGTGCGGCTTCCGGCTGGCCCGTTGACTGCAGTGCGGAGGTTATCGGCCAGCCTATGACAGTCTTCGGGCGGGGCGTGGCGTAGGTTCGCACCTTGGACGTGGACAGGCCCAAGCGCACCAGGGATTCCGCAATGGTGACTGCTGCGGCGACGCCATCCACCACGGGGACACCGGTACGCTGCCGGATCTGGTCATCCAGCCCTGCCATCCCGCCGCAGCCAAGGACAATCACCTCGGCCTTGTCCTTGGTGACGGCTTCTTCGGCCTGGCCCACAATGGCCTCGACGGCTCGCTCCGGATATTCCTCCAGCTCCAGGACGGCCATGCCGCTGGCCCGGACGGAGGCGCAGCGGGCTTCAAGCCCAGCCAGCTTCAACCGGTCCTCAATCAAGGGCACAGCGCGGTCCAAGGTGGTGACCACCGAATACTTGTGGCCCAGGAACATGGCAGTGCTGGCGGCTGCCTCGGTGATGTCCACCACCGGTACCTCCAGAAGTTCCTGCAGGCCTTCACGGCCATGCTCGCCATAGCCGGCCTGGATGACGGCGTCGAACGGCTCCGGATAGTTGACCACGGCATCCATGACGGCGATCGCCGCCAGGTAACTTTCAAAATTGCCTTCACAGGAATCAGCGCCGAAACGTGGCGTGATGCCGATGATCTCGGTGCCCGGCGCTGCTGCCGCCCGGGCTTGGGCGGCTATGGAATCGGTCATGGATTGGGTGGTGTTTACGTTTGCTACCAGAATGCGCATGGAGTGCCTTTCAACGGCAATACCCGCCGACTGCCCGGGGACGGGAGGGGCGGGCTTGCCGTGCTTCTTGGATTAGTGAGTGCTGGCGACGGCGATCGGTTCGCCGGAAACGTCGTCGTGAAGCTGCTTCCTGTCCGCCACGGCAAAGTACGTCAGGGCAGCAACGCCTGCGCCGATGAACCAAGCGAACGGGGCTGCTGCGGCGAGGCCCGGGATGAACGCAATGGCGATCGCTATGGCGGCGGCGGGGATCATGGCGATGATGGCCTTGGGGTTCACGCCACGCTTGTAGAAATAGGCTGCCTTGGGATCCTCAACATAGAGCTCGGGGACGTTCACCTGGCCGCGGCGGACCAGCCAGTAGTCCGCCATGATCACTCCGAAGAGCGGACCCAGCAAGGCGCCCAAGCCACCCAGGAAGTACACGATCACAATCGGGTTGTTGTAAAGGTTCCACGGCAGGATGACCAAGCCGATGGTGCCGCTGACCCACGCTGCCTTGCGGAAGTTGAGGTGGCGCGGAAAGAGGTTGGTCAATGCGTAAACCGGAGCCACGAAGTTGGCCATCAGGTTCACCGCGACAGTGAGAATCAACAATGCGAGGCAGGCCAGGACCAGGAGGAGCGTGTTGGGGATGCTCTGGACAATGTCCGAAGGGCTCTCGATCACAGTGCCGTTGATCTTGTACTGCCCACCGGCCATGACCACCACGATCGCACCGAAGACCAGCATGTTGATGGGAATGCCCCAGAAGTTTCCCTTGACGATCGACTTCCTGGACGTGGAGGAGCGCGTGAAGTCGCAGAAGTTCAGCACAAACGTTCCGTAGATGGATACCCACAAGGCGCCTCCGGCAAAGATCGTCAACCACATCTCGCCACCTTCAAGGCCCTTGATGCCGCTCCACTGGATGGCTCCGCCGGCCTCGATGAACACCCAGACGGCTATTGCTGCCATGGTGACCAGAATGACCGGCCCTGCGAAGGCCTCGTACTTGCGGATCATCTCCATGCCGAAGCTGACAATCACCAACTGCACAATCCACAGCGCAATAAAGGAGAACCAGCCCAAAGTGGACAGGCCAAGGATGGAGTTGCTGTCCAGGTCCTTAAGGCCAGGGGCTACTGCTACCAGGAGGACCCTGAGGACCACGGAAGCCAAGTAGGTTTGGATGCCGAACCACGCCACGGCGACAGCGCCGCGGACCAGGCTGGCAATTTGTGCGCCACGGATGCCAAAGCTGATTCTGCTCATGACCGGGAACGGGACGCCGGTCTTCTGGCCCATGAATCCTGAGAAGTTCAGGAGGGCGAAGAGCAGGACTGCTCCGATCCCCAGTGCAACCAGGATTTGCCAGCCACCCAGCCCCAGGGAAAAGAGGCCAATGGCGAAGGCATAATTACCCAGGCTGTGGACGTCGTTGGCCCAGAGGGTAAAGATGCTGTAGCTGGTCCAATTGCGGCCTTTGGCCTTGGTGGGAGCGAGGTCAATGTTGTAAAGATTGGGGCTGATGGTACGGCCTGAGGCTTCGGAAGCAATGGCGCACAATTCCGTATTTCCTACGGTTTGGAGGTTGGGGCCGCCGTGTTGTGGGTCTTCTTCCGGAGTCCCAGTGACGCCGACTGATGAAGTCGTCTGCATCGTGGATCTCCACTTCGTACTGCTTCCACATTATGGAAACTAGTTATTGAATAGTGAAAGCACTCTATGACGCACGTCACGCACCGTCAAGGTGCCGCGGGTGTATGCGGGGTCACATTCGGTTGCTTCGGTCGCGGAGCCCCAATTGGCTGGCGATGGGGGATGCCTCATATTGACGCTGTCGATCCGCTCGTCGTAATCTCGAATTGCAGAATTTTATTCTCACAATACGAAATTCCATGAGCGCCCCCACAGAGCAAGCGCCCAGACATTCAATGAAGAGAGGTTGGACGTGGCTGTAGGAGAAGAGACCTCACACATCCTCAGCGGGTTGACTGCCCAGCTGCCTGATCGTGATCCGGAAGAGACTGCGGAGTGGATTGAGTCCCTTGATGCGTTGATCGCGGAGCAGGGTACTGAGCGTGCGCAGTTTATTATGCGGAGTTTGTTGCAGCGTGCTGGTGCCCGGAGTGTGGGTGTGCCGATGGTGACGACGACTGATTATGTGAACACGATCCCGGTGGATCAGGAAGCGCCGTTCCCGGGGAACGAGGAGTTCGAGCGCCGGTACCGGGCGTATATGCGGTGGAACGCTGCGGTGATGGTTCATCGTGCGCAGCGGGCTGATATTGGTGTGGGTGGGCATATTTCCACGTATGCCGGTGCTGCGACGTTGTATGAGGTGGGGTTCAATCACTTCTTCCGCGGCAAGGACCACCCTTCGGGCGGGGACCAGGTGTTTTTCCAGGGCCACGCGTCGCCGGGGATGTACGCGCGGGCGTTCATGGAAGGGCGTTTGACGGAAGAGGATTTGGACGGGTTCCGGCAGGAGAAGTCCAAGGAGGGCCATGCCCTGTCCTCGTACCCGCACCCGCGCCTGATGCCTGATTTCTGGGAGTTCCCGACCGTGTCGATGGGTATCGGCCCGATGAACGCGATCTACCAGGCCCAGTCCAACCGGTACCTGCAGAACCGTGGGATCAAAGACACCGCTGATCAGCAGGTCTGGGCGTTCCTGGGGGACGGGGAAATGGACGAGCCCGAGTCCCGTGGCCTGCTGCAACTGGCAGCGAACGAGAACCTGGACAACCTGAACTTCGTGATCAACTGCAACCTCCAGCGCCTGGACGGGCCGGTGCGCGGCAACGGCAAGATCATGCAGGAGCTCGAGGCGTTCTTCCGCGGCGCGGGCTGGAACGTGATCAAGGTCGTCTGGGGCCGGGAATGGGATTCCCTGCTGGAGAAAGACTCCGACGGGGCGTTGGTGAAAATCATGAACGAAACCCCCGATGGTGACTACCAAACCTACAAAGCCGAGTCCGGCGGGTTCGTGCGGGAACACTTCTTCGGGAAGAACCCGGCCACCAAAGACATGGTCGCGGACCTGGACGACGAACAGATCTGGGGCCTGAAACGAGGCGGCCACGATTACCGCAAGGTCTACGCCGCCTACAAAGCCGCCACGGAGTTCAAGGGCAAACCCACCGTGATCCTGGCCAAAACCGTCAAGGGCTACGGACTCGGACCCCACTTCGAGGGCCGCAACGCGACCCACCAAATGAAGAAGCTCACCATGGAAGACCTCAAAGCCTTCCGTGACCACCTCCGGATCCCCATCAGCGATGACCAACTCGACGCTGACCTCTACCGGCCCCCGTACTACCACCCCGGCATGGACGCCCCCGAAATCAAATACCTCATGGAACGCCGGGCAGAGCTCGGCGGGTTCGTCCCCGAACGCCGCCGCACCCACACCGAGGTCACCCTCCCCGAAGCGAAATCCTACGACGTAGCCAAACGCGGATCCGGTAAACAACAAGCCGCGACCACCATGGCCTTCGTGAGGCTGCTCAAGGACCTCATGCGGGATAAAAACTTCGGCGCACGCTTCGTGCCCGTCGTCCCGGACGAATCCCGGACCTTCGGGATGGACGCGTTCTTCCCGACCGCGAAAATCTACAACCCCAAAGGCCAGAACTACCTCTCCGTGGACCGCGACCTCGTCCTGGCCTACAAAGAATCACCCGCCGGACAACTGATCCACCCCGGCATCAACGAAGCCGGAGCCGTCGCAGCGTTCACCGCCGCCGGAACCTCCTACGCCACCCACGGCGAACCCCTGGTCCCGATCTACGTGTTCTACTCCATGTTCGGCTTCCAACGCACCGGCGATTCGTTCTGGGCAGCAGCAGACCAAATGACCCGCGGCTTCATCATCGGCGCCACCGCAGGACGAACCACCCTCACCGGCGAAGGACTCCAACACGCCGACGGACACTCACCCCTGCTCGCCTCCACCAACCCCGCCGTGAAAACCTACGACCCCGCCTACGGCTACGAAATCGGCCACATCATCCGCCACGGCCTCGAACAAATGTACGGCGACGCCTCAGACGATAAAAACGTCATGTACTACCTCACCGTCTACAACGAACCCATCACCCAACCCGCTGAACCCGAAAACCTCGACATCAACGGACTCCTCAAAGGCATCTACCGCCTCGCAGAAGCCCCCACCGGCGAGAGCAACGGGAACAACGGGAACCGGCCCACCGCGAACATCCTCGCCTCCGGCGTCTCCGTCCCCTGGGCCATCGAAGCCGCCCGCATCCTCAACGAGGACTGGGGAGTCGCCGCGGACGTCTGGTCAGTGACCTCCTGGAACGAACTCCGACGCGACGGACTCGCCGCCGAAGAACACACCTTCCTCAACCCCGGCCAACCCACCCGCACACCCTTCATCACCGAACAACTCAAAGAGACCACCGGACCCGTCATCGCCGTGTCCGACTACATGAAAGCCGTCCCCGACCAAATCCGCCAATTCATCCCCAACGACTTCGCCTCCCTCGGAGCAGACGGCTTCGGCTTCTCCGACACCCGCCAAGCCGCACGCCGCTACTTCAAAAACGACACCCACTCCATCGTCACCAAAACCCTCCAGATGCTGGCGGCGAGGGGCGAGATTGAGGAGGGGGCGCCGTCGTACGCGATTGACCGCTACAAATTGCTGGACGTGAACGCCGGCACCACCGGCGGTTCAGGCGGAGACGCCTGATCCAATCACCATGCATGGCGGCAGTGTTCTCTAAGAACGCTGCCGCCATGTGCCGTTTTAAACCGATATTGGTAGATCACGGATAAATGCCTGCGAAGGAGCTAGAGACCCCATGGACCCCCGCGCGTATGGTGAGGTTATGACTCAATCCGGCACGACGCCCACCACTGGCGTGCTGCTTGCGGCGGGCGCCGGCACGCGCTTGGGCCGTGGCCCGAAGGCACTGCTGCCCTTCCGCGGCCGAACACTGGTGGAGGTGCTGGCCGGGACCTTGTTGGACGGCGGCTGCCGCGAGGTGGTGGTGGTTCTGGGCGCCGAGGCCGATCATGTCCTCAGCAGGACCGACCTTTCGCCGTACACGGTGGTGGAAAACGGCGATTGGGCCAAGGGAATGGCCGGTTCGTTCCGGGCAGGAAATGACGCAGCTACGGCCGGAAACAACATCCTGGTGGCACTGGTGGATCAGCCTGGCCTGACCCCGACGGCGGTCAGCAGGTTGCTGGGCAGCCACCATCCCGGGAGGGTCACCGCCGCCGCGTATCCTGACGCGTCCGGCCAGCTGAAGCGACGGCACCCGGTGATTTTCGACGTCGGGCTCCGCGACCCGGCGGCCGCGGCCGCCAGCGGTGACACCGGGGCACGGTCCTACCTGAAAGCGCATCCCGGCCTGGTGGACCTGGTGGACTGCAGCGACCTCTGCTCCGGGGAGGACCTGGACACGAAGGACCAGTTGCATCTTTTGGACGGGTAAATTTGGTGCATGATCCGCATCGAAACCGACGATCCCGCACGCCCCGACGTCCACCAGCTGCTCAGTGAGCACCTGGCAGACATGTTCGCCACCTCCCCGGCGGAGAGCGTCCATGCCCTGGATCATTCGGCGTTGTCCCACGAGTCCATCACGTTCTGGACAGCGCGCGAGGACGGCGTGCTTCTTGGCTGCGGAGCATTGAAGGCCCTGTCCGATGCCCGGGCTGAGATCAAATCAATGCGCACCACTGCCTCTGCCCGGGGCCGCGGCGTTGCCACCCTTATGCTGGAGCACATCGTGGCCGAAGCCGGGAGCCGGGGATTCGACAAAGTCAGCCTGGAAACCGGCACCGAGGACTACTTCGCCCCGGCCCGCCGCCTGTACCAGCGCCACGGTTTCACGGAGTGCCCGCCGTTTGGGGAGTACACCCTGGACCCCAACAGCGTCTTCATGGAACTCCCCCTTCCAGCCAAGTAGGTCGCAGATTGGTTGGACGGAGGCGGCTGGGTCAGACGGAGGCGGTGGTTCGGTCGCGCAGGGCCAGGTAGATCTTGTCCCGGGCAATGGGCAACTCACCGAAGCGGACTCCGGTGGCGTTGCGGATGGCATTGGCCAGCGCAGGCGCCACCGGGTTGAACGGGCTTTCACTCATGGACTTCGCACCCAGGGGACCGGTGGAATCGTTGGTCTTGGCGAAATAGACCTCGCTCCGCGGCACGTCGGCAAATGACGGGATGTGGTACTGCCGAAGAATGTCCGTGGTGACGCGGCCGCCGTGGTCCACTTTCACTTCCTCGTACAGCGTCGCGCCAAGGGCCTGCGCAATGCCGCCTTCGATCTGCCCGCGGCATTGCCGGGGGTTCACCACAACGCCGGCATCCGCGGCCTGGACACTCTGCAGGATCCGCAGCTCACCCGTTCCCCGGTTGACGGCCACACGGAAACCGTGGACGTTGAACGCGACCGAGCGCGGCGTTCCTCCCCAGTTCCCATCCGTGGCGAGCCGGACGCCTTGGAGGCGGCCGGCGTCGACGATCTCCTTCAACGTCACCGTCCGGTCACCGCACTGGACACCGCCGTCAACCAACCGGCAGTCCGTCAAGGCGGCGCCGGTCAGTGCCGCGGCCACGGTCTGGATGCGGGTGGCAAGTTCCAGCGCCGCGCCCAGTGTGGCTTTTCCGGCCACCACGGTTCCGGCCGAACCGAACGCACCGGTGTCGTGCTCCACGAGGTCGGTGTCGGACTGACGCACGGCCACCTTGTCCGCGGACGTCGCCAGCGCAGTGGCCGCCAACTGTGCGTGCACGGTGGTGGTGCCGTTTCCGAACTCCGCAGTTCCGACGTCGACGGCGAACCGGCCGTCCGCTTCCAGGCTCACCCGGGTGTGGGCGAAGTGGCCGCGCGGCGGCACGGTATCGATCATGGACAGCGCCGAACCTTCGCCAACCATCCACTCCGGGCCAAGATCGTCCAACCCCGCGGCGCGGTAGCGCTCCTTGCCACGGTCCAGGGCATCGCGAACCAAGGACACGCACTGGTCCAGGCCGTAGCTGCCGTAGTGGACATCCTCTTCCGGTTCGGGAGTAGTTGACAGCATGTGGTCCCCGGGCCGGACCATGTTTTGGAGCCTGAACTCCAACGGATCCATCCCAATGCCCACTGCAAGCTCGTCAATGGCGGACTCGATGGCAAAGATCATCTGGCTCAACCCGTATCCACGGAACGCGCCCGCCGGAACGGTGTTGGTGTAGACGGCGTGGGCATCCACTTTCTTGTTCACACACTTGTAGACGGCCAGGGACTCGCCGCAGCCGTGGAACATGACGCCGGGAGCGTGGTTTCCATAAGCGCCGGTGTTGGTCACCACATCCAGTTGCAGCGCTGTCAGGAGCCCATCCTTGCTGGCACCCGCCTTCACGTGGATGGTGAACGGGTGGCGGGTGGTGGTTGCAGTGAACTGCTCGGTACGGGTGAATTCCAGTTGGACGGGGCGCTTGAGGCTCAATGCCGCCAAGGCCACCAGGTCCTCGGTGAGGACCTCCTGTTTTCCGCCGAAGCCACCCCCAACCCGGCCTGCCACCACGCGGACGGTTTCCGGCGGCAGATTGAACAGCCGGCTCAAGGTCCGCTTCACCAGGAACGGGACCTGGGTGGAGGAACGGACCATCAGCCTGCCATCGTCGTCAATCCATGCAATGGAGGCATGTGTTTCCATGGCTACGTGCTGCACCCGCTGGGTTTGGTACGTGTGTTCATGGATGACGTCGGCGGCAGCGAATCCGTCCGCTACGCTGCCCAGTTCCGCATGCACCTCGGCCACCACGTTGTTCAGTGGCCGGGAAATGCGGGACGATTCGCCGTCCTTTTCGCCGTGAAGTGCCGGGGCGCCCGGCTGCAGCGCGTCCTGCGGGGTAAACACCGGTTCCAGAAGTTCGTACTGAACCTCCAGCGCCCGGGCTCCGGCCTCCGCGGCACCCACCGATTCGGCGACCACGGCGGCAACCCGCTGGCCGATGAAACGCACCACATCATCCAGGACCCGGGTGTCATCGGGATCGTCCGTGTAATTCTCGTGCTGGGCGGTGGAGAACAAAAGCTGCGGAGCATCCGCGTGGGTGAACACGGCCACTACGCCCGGAATGGCCAGGGCCGGGGCTTTGTTGATGGAAACGATCCGCGCATATGGGTGCGGGGAACGGAGCAGTTTCATGTGCAGCAGGCCCGGAAGCTCCTCGGCAGGCACGTCCAGGGTGTAGCGGGCAGTACCGGTAACAATGGCCTGGCCTGCGGGAGCCGGCACGTTGTCGCCGAGCTGTCCGGGGGTGGGCGGCACGGCCGGTAACTGTGCCCCGGAAACGTCAGTTCCGGCGTCGTGCTGGTGATTGGAGTCGTGACCACACACGGCTTCCGCGATGGAGCGATAGCCGGTGCACCGGCAGAGGTTGCCCTTGAGGTTGCGGGGCAGGTTGGCGCGTTGCTCGTCGTCGAACGTCGCCGCGGTCATCATCATGCCGGCAGTGCAGAAACCGCATTGGAAGCCCTGTGCCTCCAGGAATTGCTCCTGGACAGGGTGGAGTTCGCCGCCCTGGGACAGGCCCTCGATGGTGGTCACGGCTTTGCCATCGGCCCGGACTGCCGGGTAGATGCAGGTGTGCACGGGCTTGCCGTCCACGTGCACGGTGCACGCACCGCAGTCGCCGCCGTCGCACCCCTTCTTCACACCGAAGTTGCCTTCTTCGCGGAGGAAAGTGCGGAGGCATTGGCCGGGGCGGGGTGTGGCCTGTGAGTCAGAGCCGTTGATCTCAATTGCCATGACGGGCCTCCTTCTGCTGGATAACGGGTTGGGTGGACGGCTGGGGCGAGGTGTTGTGTGGGGGCCAGAAATCGCCCGAGACATGCATGGACTCATCCAGCAGCTCCGCCCGGATCTCTTCGGCCAGTTTGAGCGTCATGTCGTGCCGCCACTCGGGAAGTCCGTGGACGTCGTCGTGGTACAGCTCCGCGGGGATGGAATGTTCGACGGCGGCGGCCAGGGTCCCGGCGTCCGGAACCGCGCCGGCGGGGAACCGCAGCTGGACGGGCCTCTTGGTGGATGCGGTCACCGTGATGACCATCCCGAAAACAGGGTCCATCCGCCCTATCAGGAGCACACCGGAACGGCCCAGGTTGCTGAGTGACAAGCGGCGGAACGCCACAGTTGCCGCCAGCGCCTCTGCCGGCAGGTGGATGCTGCGAAGCAACTCCCCCGGAGCCAATGCGGTGCGCATGTCGCCGGTCACCACTTCTGCCACCGGGACTTCGCGGCTGCTGCCGTCAGGGCTGAGGATGGTGGCAATGCCGTCCAGCCCCGCGCACAGTGAAGTCATGGGTCCGGCCGGCAACCCGGTGCAGATGTTGCCGCCCACCGTGGACATGTTCCAGATCTTGAAAGAGGCCACAAACGAGTCGCAGCTGGGACGGAACAACGCCAGCCCGGGCCATTCGCGGGCTGCAACCTCCGGAGAAAGCGGTACGTCGTAGAGCTCGGCAACAGTGCAGGTTGCTGCGATGTCGATTCCCTGGTCCGTCACGCTGATGGCCGGCCACCCGGCTTGGCCCAGGTCCAGCAAGCGCGTCAGCACCGTGCTGCCGTACGAGAAAAGCACCGTACCGCCGGCAAGCCAGGCATCGCCTTCGCGCCATTGCGCAGGATCCGTGGTGGGAAGCACGGCCTCTACGGTGTTGATGTCCATGAGTCCTCCTGGAGGGAGTGGTGGGGAGCGGGCGCCGCGTGGATGGGGCCGCTGCTGTCTTTCAGGCTGGGAAAACCCGGGGTTGCTGCTGTCTTCCGGTTGGCGCTTCCGCGTTCGGCAATGATCTCGGCCGTGATGGAAACAGCCACTTCCGCGGGAGTCACAGCTCCCAAGTTCAGGCCGATGGGGGAATGCAGCCGTTCCAACGATTCCGTGGGCGTGCCGGCGTCAACCAGGGCCTCGATCCGTTGGTGGTGGCTGCGCCGGGACCCCATGGCGCCGAGGTAGGCCAGGTTCATTGTCAGTGCGGACTGCAGCAGGGGGATGTCGAATTTGGGGTCGTGGGTCAGGACGCACACAACTGTCCTGGAGTCGATGCGTCCCGCGGCTGCCTCGGCTTCCAGGTAGCGGTGTGGCCATTCAGTCACCACGGCATCCGCCCCGGCGAAGCGGCCCTGCCGGGCAAAGGCCGGACGGGCATCGCATAAGGTCACGTTGTAGCCAAGGAGTTGGCCGGCCGGGAGCAAGGCCGCACCAAAGTCGTTGGCTCCAAAAATCACCATCCGGGCAGCCGGCAGGCGGCTCTCCACAAACAAGGTGATGGGTTGCGGCTCTTCCACCTCACGGGGCGGGGCTGCCAGCCGTTCGGTGGTAACCCAGCCGTCGATGCAAGCCTCCGGCGGGGCCAAACGGACAAGGCCGGTGCGGCCACCCTGAAGGAGTGGCTCGATCTGCGCCGCGGCGGCGAAAACTGTGGAGGGATGGTCTCCCACAAGATGCGCCAACTCCTTGGATTCCATGGCGCGGAACCGGACAGGATCGTTGACCAGGACCACTCCTCCCCCGGCGTCGAGCCTGCGGATCAGGGCCACGGCTGGCCCAGCGGGGGCAACCGTGGGTGAGGTGCTGGGTGAGGGGCGGGCGCTGGGTGAGGGGCCGGCCAGGGCCGAAAGCTCCGGAAGTCCGGCGACGAGCGGCTGGATGTGGACTTCCAGCTCCCCTCCACAGGTGAGTCCGACGGCGAACGCGTCCTCGGCGCTGTAGCCGAAAGACTCAAGGCGGGGGCCGCCGTCGCGCAGTGCTTCCAAGGCAGCCTCAACAACGGCACCTTCAACGCAACCACCGGACAAGCTGCCCAGGATTTCGCCGTCTTCAGACACCATCATGGAGGTTCCCATGGGCCGCGGCACGGAACCGCCGGTGCCCACAATCGTGGCTACGGCGCATCGCCGGCCCGTGACCGCAGGCCGCCAGCCGCCCAAAGAGGGCATCAGATCCAGCAAGGCAACACGTCCTTTTATCAGGTGCTCCAGCTGGTTGGCCCGGCCGGAGCAGTGCGCGATCTTGCCCCATGTTCTCATTCCCGGAGGCTGTTGAGGGGTAGTCGCGGCTTGTGAGCAAGAGTTCATGGGAGCGGGGGCAAGGGCTTCATCTCCCTGCCCCCGCTCCATAGCGGAGCGTCGGCATCCACCCGCCGCCCGCCGTCGGGCTTCCCGGTGCCCCGGGAGGATCCTGACGGCAGACGCCTATTCATGCGGATGGGTTTCAACGGACCGCCGATCGAAGTGCCGGATGACCCGCCGGCACGGGGTGCGCCCGGTTACCGGGCAGGCGCGGGCTAGACGCCCATCAGCGTGTTGATGGGACCCCGGGCGAAGTAGATGATGAAGCCCGCGGTGACCACCCACATGAGCGGGTGGACTTTCCTGGCCCGCCCCGACGCCGCACTGATCACGGCGAAGGAGATGAAACCGACGCCGATCCCGTTGGCGATCGAATAGGTCAGCGGCATGGTGACGATTGTCAGGAAGGCCGGCAACGCGATGGAGAACTTGGTGAACTTGATCTCGCGGATCTGCGCCATCATCATTGCGCCCACCACCACCAGGGCTGCAGCGGCAACTTCCAGCGGAACCACCGAGGTCAGCGGCGTGAAGAACATTGATCCGAGGAACAGCAGGCCGGTGACCACCGAAGCGAGTCCGGTACGGGCGCCTTCGCCAATTCCGGCAGCAGAGTCGATGTACACCGTGTTGGAAGACCCGGACGTTGCACCGCCCACCACTGCGCCCATGCCTTCGACAATGAAGGCGGACTTCAGCTTGGGAAACGTTCCATCCTTGTGCGTCACTCCGGCACTCTTGGCAAGGCCGGTCATGGTGCCCATGGCATCAAAGAAGTTGGTGAACACCAGCGTGAACACCAGCATGGTTGCAGCCAGCCCGCCGATCCTGGCGAACGAGCCGAACAGATCGAACTGGCCCACCAGGCTCAGGTCCGGAACGGATACCAACTGCCCGGACAGCACTGGGGTGTTCAGGTGCCATCCGCCCGGGTTGGTGGCGCTGCCGGGACCAATCTTGAACACGGCCTCCACCACGGCGGCCAAGACTGTGGTGGCGACGATCCCGATCAGCAGGCCGCCCTGGATCTTGCGTGCCACGAGGATGCCCATGGCCAGCAGGCCCACAATGAAAACAAGGGTGGGGATGGAGGTGATGGAACCATCGTTGCCCAGCTGGACCGGTGGACCGCCCGCGGTAGGACGAACGAATCCGGAGTCCACAAAACCAATAAAGGCAATGAACAAACCGATGCCAACGGTGATGGCGGCCTTGAGTTCCTTGGGCACTGCCTTGAAGATGGCTGTCCGGGCGCCGGTGGCACCGAAGAGGACAATCAGGATGCCGTTGATGACCACCAGGCCCATGGCTTCGGGCCACGTGACTTCCTGAATGACTGCCACGGCCAGGAAGGAGTTGATGCCCAGGCCTGCGGCCAGTCCGAAGGGAAGGTTGGCCACCAGCCCGAAGATGATGGTCATGACGCCGGCGGTCAGGCCGGTCACTGCACCTACTTGCGAGGCAGAGAGCCAGCCCCCTGCGACGTCGGTGGGTGCGTTTTCTGCGGAGAAGCCTCCCAGGATGAGCGGGTTGAGGATGACGATGTACGCCATGGTGAAGAACGTGACCAGGCCGCCGCGGAACTCGCGGGCCAACGTGGAGCCACGTTGTGTGATTTCGAAGAACTTGTCCAGGAAGTGCGGCGGCTTCTTGCCGTTGCCGTTTGCCGCTTTCCGGTCATTTGCCGCTGTGGGCCCTGCGCTCTTGCCCCCGTTGGGGAGCAGCGCAGCCTGCTTTTCAGCTGCGGTCTGCATTTCTGCGGGATCCAGGATTGTCATGTCAGCACCGGGCCTTAGTAATCAATCCTGGAATCAAGCGTGTTCCATGTGGTGAACGGCTGGAGGGCCGCCGGAGCCTGGGGGTCGCCCAGTTCCAGCTTGGCTACCGGCATCAGCGCGTCCCGGTTGTCGTTCTCAAAGTATTCGTAGAAGACTGCGTCATCGAAGCCAACGGATGCGGCGTCGTGACGGTCTGCGGCAAAGAACACGCGGTCGACGCGTGCCCAGAGCGCTGAAGCCAGGCACATGGGGCACGGCTCGCAGCTGGTGTAGAGGGTTGCCCCGCTGAGATCGAAGGTTCCCAGTTCGCGGCAGGCGTTACGGATGGCCGTGACCTCTGCGTGTGCGGTGGGATCGTTGGTAGCTGTAACGCGGTTGACGCCTTCGAAGGCTCGTCCGTCCGCGGTGACAATGACGGCGCCGAAGGGGCCACCACTGTTCAGGACATTGGCTGTTGCCAGCTCAATGGAAGTGGCCAGGAATTGCTCGGCCGTGACGGTTTTACTCATGTTGCGACTTCCTTAGTGCTGAGGAAGCCAGGTGACCTGTTTGGGGGCGCTACAGAGAGGAGCTCCAGTTAGCTTGGTTACCAGGCTTCAGCATGTGCGATGAAGGTTAAGTTGCGCCTGGTAGATAGCTTCCCCGGGTCCGGGTGCCCGCCTTTGGCAGTTAGAGCGTAGCACCACGTTTGTGAGCCGCGCCATAGTTTTTTGAAAACTTAATTTCGTGATGTGAAATTACTTCGTCAGCGGTGGCGCCGCCAAATATGACCGCCGGCCGCGCCCCGGCGTTGACTGCCGCCGTCGCCCATTTTACGCTGTGTGGGACCGGCGTCACTCTGCGCGACCCGGTTCCTGGATCAGCAGACAGGACCTCACTGAGCTGGAACGCCTACACGCCGACCAGACAAGGAACCTGTCATGACCCCCCTTTGGATCAAGAACCCGCTGGGTATCTTCACCGCAAATGACCACGACGCCGGCGGCGGACTGGTGGTCTCAGACGCTGGCACCATCATTGAGCTGGTGCCTTCGGGCCGGCAGCCGTCCACTCCCTGCACCGTCTTCGATGCCTCCGCCCACGTGGTGCTGCCCGGGCTCATCAACACGCACCACCACTTCTACCAAACCCTCACCCGCGCCTGGGGTCCCGTGGCCAACGCTCCCCTGTTCCCCTGGTTGCAGAACCTCTACCCCGTCTGGGCCCGGCTTACCCCGCGCAGCCTTGAACTTGCTGTCCAGGTGGCTCTGGCCGAGCTCCTCCTGTCCGGCTGCACCACCGCCGCGGACCACCATTACCTCTTCCCCGACGGCATGGAAGACGCGATCGACATTGAGGTGGCCGCAGTCCGGTCCATGGGGATGCGGGCCACTTTGACCCGCGGGTCCATGACCCTGGGAGAGGACGACGGCGGGCTGCCGCCCCGGACCACGGTCCAGTCACCTGAGGCGATCCTTGCGGACAGCGAACGGCTGATTCGCAAGTATCACGAAACCGGTGATGGCGCTGTTGTGCAGATCGCCCTTGCCCCGTGTTCACCCTTCTCGGTGACCAAGGAAATCATGGCCGAATCAGCGGCCATGGCGGAGCGGTTCGACGTCCGGCTGCACACCCACTTGGCCGAGACAATCGACGAGGAAGACTTCTGCATGTCCATGTTCGGGCTACGGACAGTGGACTACCTGGAATCCGTGGGCTGGTTGGGTTCACGTACCTGGCTTGGACACGGCATCCACTTCAATGACGAGGAAATCGCGCGGCTGGGAGCTGCAGGAACAGCGGTGGCCCACTGCCCGACGTCGAACATGCGCCTGGCCTCCGGGACTGCGCGGGTGCTGGAACTCGAGGCCGCGGGCGTTCCCGTGGGGCTGGGAGTGGACGGATCTGCGTCCAATGACGCGTCCAACATGATCCTTGAAGCCCGCCAGGCCCTGTACTTGCAGCGCTTGCGGTATGGCGCATCCGTGCCCGTGGAACGTGCACTGGGGTGGGCCACACGTGGGTCGGCTGCGGTTCTTGGCCGGTCCGATATTGGCCAGCTGGCTCCCGGCCTGCAGGCGGACCTGGCGCTGTTCAAGCCGGACGAGCTCCGGTTCTCCGGCAGCCACGACCCCGTGGCAGCGTTGTTGCTCTGCGGGGCCGACCGTGCCGACCGGGTGATGGTGGGCGGTGTTTGGCGGGTTGTTGATGGCGCGATTCCCGGGCTGGACGTTGCGGGGCTCATCGCCGAGCACTCCGCAGCGGCACGGAAGCTGGTGAACGGGTAGCTTTTGGCCGCTGGCTGCGCGAAATCGCCGGAACGCTGCCACTTCGCAGGGAACGTTCCGGCGATTTCGCACTCTTCCGGCGATTTCGAGCGCCTAGATGGTGACCTTATATACGTGGTGCGTGTATTCGTTGGCGAAAGAATCCGTGAACTTACCGTTCTGGACGGCGATGGTCCGGTTCTCGCCCACAACCTCCACTTGCGTGCCCGTGATCCCGGCAGGAAGGGCGAAGGTCTTGGAGCCGGTCGCGCCGCCTATACCGATGCCGGCGAAAAGGTACGCACTCCCATCCTTTGCCTTCAACATGGTGTCCGTACCCGCCGCGCCTGCGTTCCATACGTAGCTCTGGGTGTTGAGGACAGGTGCCAGCGCTTGGATGCCGGCGAGGGCCGCCTTGATCTTTGCCTTGCGATCAGCCGGGGCTTGGACCAGGGAATACGTCCCGAATCCTGACTGGCCGTTGTTGTTGTGCTGGAAGATACTGATGCCGCGGGCCTCATGGAGGATGCCGGACCACATGGCGCCCTCCATCTGCTCGGGCGTGATGGTCCGGTCATTCAAGGCGTTCAGGAACGGCTTGGCCGACTCCACGAAAATCCAGTTCGGATGGACGCCTGGGGGTGTTTGGAATGACCGCATCTGATCCAATTGCCAGCCGTAAGCCGCCGATGTGGCAGTTGACGCGCCCTGCGGCCATGATGGGGTGCGGTTCAACTCATCCTGCAGGTCGGCGCGGGCATACATGTAGTTGTCCACGGACGCGGCGTCCACCGCGGACATGAAATCATCCATCAATCCCGGAGCCCAGTATGTTCCCAGGATGCCCTTGGAGTAGTTGGCGAACGCAAACCTGCCATCGTTGAACCCGCGGATCTGGGCCACCTTATCCCTCATCTGCTGAAGGTTCTGTGCATAGGTTGCGCCATCGCAGCCCAGCCCCAGCATGTCGCACTCATCATAGGTATCCCAACCCACTACTCCCGGATTGGTGCCCACTTCGGCGCGCGACCATTCGGTCCCTGCGATCACCAGCATTCCGGTGTCCGTAATTGATGCCATGGAAGAGCCATCATGCTCGGCGTTCTGGTAGACGTTGACGCCGATGTCCTTCAATTGGGCGGCATGCTCAGGTTTGCCGTAGTAGACGCTGATGGGGAACAGATTCGAGTTGTTGAGCTTCGCGGCGCCCGGGAACTTGGCCCAGTACGCGGGCCCGCCGTCCCAAGGGATCCGGGCAAGGTTGGCCAGGGCGCCCGTGCCCTGTGTTGGCGTGGGGGTCGGGGTCGGTGTGGGGGTCGGCGTCGGGGTTGGCGAGGCCGTGGCGGTGGGTGTGGGCGTTGGGGTTGCAGTCGTCGCACTCGGCGTCGGCGTCGGACTGGACGAGGCCGTCGTCGTCGGCGTTGGACTGGACGTGGCCGTCGGCGTCGGACTGGACGAGGTCGTCGTCGTCGGTGTGGGTGTTGGCGAGGCCGTGGCGCTGGGCGTCACGGTTTCGGTCGGGTCCGGCGTCGGCTCGGCGGTGAGCGCCGGCTCGGAAGTGGATGTGGCAGTGGGACTTCCTGTGGGCGGTGGCGTGCCGGGCTCCGTACATCCGGTCAGAGCTATTGCTATGACGGCGATAAACAGTGAGACCTTGAGTTTCATGGCGGTATTCCTTTGGGGTAGCAGCCAAGAGGGGCTGCTGCGTTACCGGCTCCCCAACCGGTTCTCTGTTGCCTGCAAGGCAGGACATATCGGCCGGGATTACTGCCCGGCATTACCCGATGACGAGCGTCGACACCGCTCGACCTGCTGCGGTGTGACACGTTCGGACAGTGCATCCGGCGCCATCGAGCCAGCAAGTACAACCCCTTTATATAGGGCTGCTGCGCCAGGTTGGAACACAACCTCGGCCGCCACCCCAGCATACGTGACCCACGCCACAGTGCCCCAGAATGTGACGAGCCCGATTCCGAGTAAATGAACCCCTGCGCACGCGAAATCGTGGGAACGCGCCCACTTCGCAAGGAACCTTCCGGCGCTTTGGCGGGCTTCCGGCGATCTCAGACCGGCACGACAACGCGCACAAAAAAGCGGGCGACACCTCCCCAGGTATCGCCCGCTTCCTTGGCTCTGTTGCGCAGAGTCCGCGCCCCTGTGATGCAGGGTCTCAGGGGCGCTGCCGGCCGAAGACAGGGAGCGCGCGCAGCCAGCGGGAGAATCCGCTCGCTTTGCGGTCACAGTCGGCCGGAATGTAGAAGTCCGGATCCGTTGCACCGAAAGGCAGGTACAGCTCCTGGCCCGGCGCCGGGAATTCCACGACGCTGTTCGTATCCTTCGAGTCCATCTGTTCCTCCTCTTTCTCATGCACACAGTTTCCGCTCTTCGGAAAACTATTATTGTTATGTGGAAAGTGTAGGCAGCCGTCAAACCAGCCGTCAAGACCCCCGCGGAGGCCGGCGGAGTTGCCCCGGTCACATTTGGATGCTTCATAACGATCCCCGGGAACCCATATACACAAGCTGAAATCATGCGCTACTCTCGAATGAGTTCGTGGCGCAGGTCACGTAACCTGGGAGCAGCAGGCAGGGTCGTAATGAGCTGGCATCAATGGATGTCGGCTCTTTTTTGTTGGGTCGACTCCACCAGAAACGCGGTGGAAACACGCGCTTAATTTCATTGATGGAACCTAGGTTCCACCTCACAGAAGTTGGGATATGACCATGAGCAACAACATCGTCCTCGGCGAAAACCAGTACGGCAAAGCAGAAGTACGCGTCGTCAAAGTCACCCGGGATACGGACCGTCACCACATCGAAGACCTGAACGTCACTTCGCAGCTGCGTGGCGATTTCCAGGCCGCACACCTCCAGGGCGACAACGGGCACGTAGTTGCCACGGACACCCAGAAGAACACCGTCTACGCGTTTGCACGTGAAGGCGTAGGCTCTCCCGAGTCCTTCCTCCTTCGCCTCGCCGACCACTTCACAGGTGGATTCGACTGGGTTACGGGCGGCCGCTGGGAAGCCGAAGCCTACAGCTGGGACCGCATCCAGGCCCATGGCTCGGAGCACAACCACAGCTTCGTGCGCAACGGACAAGAGGTGCGCACCGCCGTCGTCGTCCGCGATGGCGCAACCACCCATGTTGTCTCCGGCCTCAAGGACCTGACCGTCCTGAAGACCACCGAGTCCGGCTTCGTGGGCTTCCCGCGGGACCAGTACACCACCTTGCAGGAAACCACGGACCGCATCCTGGCCACCGACGTTTCCGCCCGCTGGCGCTACAACACCAACCTGGACGTCGCATCCACCGACTTCAACAAGAGCTACGAGGACATCAAGGCGCTCCTGCTGGAAGGCTTCACCGAGAACTACTCCCACGCCCTGCAGCAGACGCTGTTCGACATGGGCAAGAAGGTCCTCGAAGCACACAGCGAAGTGGATGAAATCAAGTTCTCCATGCCCAACAAGCACCACTTCCTGGTTGACCTCAGCCCGTTCGGCCTGGACAACCCCAATGAGGTCTTCTACGCCGCGGACCGCCCGTACGGCCTCATCGAAGCAACGGTTCAGCGTGACAACACCACGGCTGCACCTGTTGCGTGGAGCGGCATCGCCGGCTTCTGCTAAACAACCGGCGCAAGCCGACCCGGAGTTTGTGCGCAGGCACTGCCCTCAAGGGCCCCCTTGAGCGGCAGCGCCTGTGCACAAGCCCGACCCCAAAAACCCAATAACCCCGGATTTTGTTAGCCAGACACAGTTAGCCAGACGAAGACGTCTGCCATGAACCCAGAAAGTCTGCCATGAACATCAAGAAGAAGTCCCGCCCCGCGAATACCACCTCGTCCCGCGCAGAACGCGCAGGGCGACCCGAGCGGCCCGAGGACAAGCGACTCTCCATAGGAAGCACCTTCGCCTACGGCTTCCAGCACGTCCTCACCATGTACGGCGGAATCATTGCCCCGCCCCTGATCATCGGCGCGGCGGCCGGCATGAACTCACAGGACATCGGCCTGTTGATCGCCGCCTGTTTGTTCGTAGGCGGGCTCGCCACCATCCTTCAAACGGTGGGCATCCCGTGGTTCGGCTCGCAGCTGCCGCTGGTCCAGGGCGTGTCCTTCGCCGGCGTCTCCACCATGGTGGCGATTGTCCAAGGTGGCGGCGGGATCCAAGCGGTGTTCGGATCGGTGATTGTTGCCTCGCTGATAGGCCTGGCGATCACTCCCTTGTTCTCCAAGATCATCAAATTCTTCCCGCCCGTTGTCACCGGCACGGTAATCACCACCATCGGGCTCACCCTGATGCCGGTGGCCGCGAACTGGGCCATGGGTGGCAACGCCAAGGCCGACAACTACGGCAGCATGGCCAACATCGGCCTGGCCGCAGCAACCATGGGTGTTGTCCTCCTCCTGAGCAAGGTTGGCAACGCCGCCATTTCCCGGCTCTCCATCCTGCTGGCCATGGTGATCGGCACCATCATCGCTCTGGTGGCGGGCATGGCTGACTTCTCCAAGGTGGGCCAGGGCGACATCGTCGCATTCCCCACGCCGTTTGCATTCGGCGCCCCCACCTTCGAGGTCGCAGCCATCATCTCCATGCTGATTGTCATCCTGGTGACCCTCACCGAAACCTCTGCGGACATCATCGCCGTGGGCGAGATCGTGGACACCAAAGTGGACTCCCGCCGCATTGGCGATGGCCTCCGCGCAGACATGCTCTCCAGCGCCATCTCCCCGCTGTTCAACTCCTTCACGCAGAGCGCCTTCGCCCAGAACGTTGGCTTGGTTGCCATCACGGGCATCAAGAGCCGCTTCGTGGTCAGCGCCGGCGGCCTCATCCTGGTCATCCTCGGCCTCCTGCCGATCCTGGGCCGCGTTGTGGCAGCGGTTCCGACGCCCGTCCTGGGCGGCGCCGGCGTCGTGCTGTTCGGTACGGTTGCCGCCAGCGGTATCCGTACCCTGGCCAAGGTTGAGTACAAGAACAACATGAACCTGATCATCGTGGCGGCATCGATCGGCTTCGGCATGATCCCCATCGCCGCACCGAAGTTCTACGACCAGTTCCCCTCCTGGTTCTCCACGATCTTCCACTCCGGCATCAGCTCGGCAGCGGTCATGGCGATCCTGCTGAACATCCTCTTCAACCACTTCAAGGCCGGCAACTCGGACAACCAGTCGGTGTTCGTTGCAGGTACGGACCGGATTGTCAGCGAAGAGGACATCAAGTGCCTCAGCGAAGGCGACCGCTTTGAGAACGGCAAACTGATCGACGCCGACGGCAACGAGGTCCCACTCAAAACGTCCAGCGCGTCAGAGCACTGACACTGCTAAGCGAACGGCAGGCGGCAGCGTTTCCCCCGGGGACGCTGCCGCCTTTCGTGGTTAACGGCATGACAAAAGATGGCAATGTCCGCTGGGAACACTGCCATCAGATGCCCACTGGGCGGGGTTTAGTTCTGGTTGAGCTCTGCGGAGATCGCCTTGGCCGCCTCACGCAGCATGGGCACGGCGCGGTCTGCGAAGCTCTGGTCCACGCGGGTAATGGGTCCCGAGACGGAGATTGCGGTGGGAGTGGGAGCGTTGGGAACGGCCATGGCGAAGCACCGTACGCCGAGCTCCTGCTCTTCCTCGTCAATGGAGTACCCACGCTCACGGATCAGCGCCAGGTCCGCAAGCAGGGAGTCGATGTCGCCGATGCTCTTGGCCGTGGGAGTGGGCATGCCGGTGCGGGCCACGATGCCACGGACCACTTCGTCATCCAGCTGGGCGAGAATTGCTTTGCCCACGCCGGTGTCGTGCGTGTGGGCGCGCCGGCCAACCTCGGTGAACATGCGCATGGAGTGCATGGACGGGACCTGTGCCACGTAAATGACCATGTCCGAGTCCAGGACGGCCATGTTGGACGTCTCGCCCAGCCGCTCCACCAGGGTCTTGAGCTGCGGACGGGCCACGGCGCCGAGTTGCTTGCTGGCTCCTTCGCCGAGGCGGATGAGCCGCGGGCCCAGGGCGTAGCGGCGGTTGGGCAGCTGCCGGATGTAGCCAAGGGACACCAGGGTCCGCAAAAGGCGATGGATGGTAGGCAGGGGCAGGTCAGTGGACGACGAGAGTTCGCTCAACGTGACGTCTCCGCCCGCGTCCGTGATCAGTTCCAGCAGTTCAAAGACGCGCTCAACGGACTGCACGCCTCCGGAGGCTTTTTCAGCCATTCCCTTGTCTCCAATGACTCAGATTCCGACAACTCTTATCCACATCGTGAAAAGAATTGCTTAGAACACCCAACATACAGCACGCATGCAACCGGCGCGATGACACCGAACATGACCAAGCAGGGGGTTGTGTTTCCACTTTGTAGATAATAATATCCATAATACGAAAACATTTAGTTGGAACGGCGGCCCGGGAACGGGCCTAACAGGAGGAATTTCAATGGCGAATCCGAGCCCCGGAAACTCGATCACCCTGCGCGTCGCCGCACCGTCGAGCTTCACCGCAACCAGCGAACTCGCCGCGGCAGTCGGTGCCGCCGGCGCGGCGATCACCGCGCTGGACGTCACGGAATCCCACCACGAGAAGATCGTTGTTGACGTCACCTGCAACACCACCGACGACGACCATGCGGCACGCGTCAAGGACGCTTTGAACGCACTCGACGGCGTCACCGTCCAGCACGTCTCGGACCGCACCTTCCTCATGCACCTCGGCGGCAAGCTCGAGGTCGTCCCCAAAGTAGCCCTGCGCAACCGCGACGACCTCTCGCGTGCCTACACTCCCGGCGTCGCCCGCGTTTGCATGGCGATCGCAGAAGACCCGGCCGCCGCCCGCAACCTGACGGTCAAGCGCAACACCATCGCCGTCCTCACCGACGGCTCGGCCGTACTGGGCCTGGGCAACATCGGCCCCGCCGCAGCCCTTCCGGTCATGGAAGGCAAAGCTGCGCTGTTCAAGCAGTTCGCCAACGTTGACGCCTGGCCGGTCTGCCTGGACACCCAGGACACCGAGGAAATCATCATGATCGCCAAGGCCATGGCTCCCGTTTACGGTGGCATCAACCTCGAAGACATCGCAGCACCGCGCTGCTTCGAAATCGAGAACCGCCTCCGCGAAGAACTGGACATCCCCGTCTTCCACGATGACCAGCACGGCACCGCGATCGTCACGCTCGCTGCCCTGGTCAACGCCCTGCGGGTGGTGGACAAGAAGCTCTCCGAGGTGAAGATCGTGGTGTCGGGCGTCGGCGCTGCCGGCTCGGCCATCATCCAACTCCTCAAGGCCCAGGGCGCGCAGCACATCATCGCCGCCGGCCGTTCCGGCGCCATCCACTCCGGCGAGGAATACGGCGACGAGCACCGCAGCTGGATTGCTGCGAACACCAACGAAGAAGGCTTCTCCGGAACCCTGCACGACGCCCTCAAGGGAGCAGACGTCTTCATCGGCGTCAGCGCACCGCACGTGATCGGCGAAGAGCAGGTCGCCTCCATGGCCGAGGACGCGATTGTGTTCGCCATGGCCAACCCGACTCCGGAAATCGATCCGGTCATCGCCTCCAAGCACGCCGCCGTGGTGGCCACGGGCCGCAGCGACTTCCCCAACCAGATCAACAACGTGCTGGCATTCCCCGGCTTCTTCCGCGGGCTGCTGGACGCAGGGGCATCGGACATCACGCCCAACATGCTGGTGGCCGCCGCCGAGGCAATCGCCAACCGGGTGGCTGACGATGAGCTCAACGCGAGTTACATTATCCCCAGCGTCTTCGATCCCCATGTTGCTGCCGATGTTGCTGCTGCGGTGGCAGCCGCCGCGCACGCAAACGCCGCCAGCGCGCTGTAGCACCAGCGCACCCTAGAAAAAGGAATCCGCTCACATGGCTATTACAGTCACTGATCCCCGGCCGATCGATCGCGCCGAGGAGATCCTCACCCCGGAGGCACTGGCCTTCATCGAAGAACTGCACAACCGCTTTGCCGGCACCCGCAATGACCTTCTGCAGGCCCGCAAGGCCAAGCGCCAGCAGGTTGCGGACACCTCCCGCCTTGATTTCCTCCCGGAGACCCAGGACATCCGCGACGGCGACTGGAAGGTTGCCGAAGCACCGGCAGCTTTGCAGGACCGCCGCGTTGAGATGACGGGACCGGCCACCCCGGCCAAGATGGCCATCAACGCGCTGAACTCCGGCGCCAAGGTGTGGCTGGCTGACCTCGAAGACGCCAGCACGCCCACGTGGCCGAACGTCATCGACGCCATCCTCAACCTCCGCGACGCTGCCCGGGGCACTTTGAGCTTCACCTCCCCCGAGGGCAAGGAGTACCGTCTCCGCATGGACGCTCCCCTGGCAGTTGTGGTGGCCCGCCCCCGCGGCTGGCACATGGAGGAAAGCCACATACTGCTGGACGGCTCCCCCGCCGTGGGCGCGCTGGTGGACTTCGGCCTGCACTTCTTCCACATCGCCAAGCAGTTGCTGGAAAACGGTCACGGCCCGTACTACTACCTCCCCAAGATGGAGAGCCACCTTGAGGCCCGCTTGTGGAACGACGTCTTTGTGTTCGCCCAGGACTACCTCGGCGTTCCCCAGGGCAGCGTCCGCGCCACCGTGCTGATCGAAACCATCCCGGCAGCGTTCGAAATGGACGAGATCCTCTACGAACTGCGTGACCACGCAAGCGGCCTCAACGCCGGCCGTTGGGACTACCTCTTCAGCATCATCAAGTACTTCCGTGATGCCGGCGAAGAGTTCGTGCTCCCGGATCGCGCCACCGTGGCCATGACGGCACCGTTCATGCGCGCCTACACCGAACTCCTGGTCAAGACCTGCCACAAGCGCGGCGCCTTCGCCATGGGTGGCATGGCCGCCGTCATCCCCAACCGCAAGCAGCCGGATGTCACCGCCGCAGCCTTCGACAAGGTCCGCGCCGACAAAACCCGCGAAGCAAACGATGGCTTCGACGGCTCCTGGGTTGCCCACCCGGACCTGGTCCCCACCTGTCGCGAAGTCTTCGACTCGGTGCTGGGCGACCCTGCCAACGGCGGTAAGAAGAACCAGCTGGACAAGCAGCGCCCCGAGGTGAACGTCACGGCCGAGCAGCTCATCGACGTCGCCTCCGCCGGCGGCACCGTCACCGAGGCAGGCCTGCGCCTGAACCTGTACGTCGCGGTCGCCTACACCGGTGTGTGGATTTCCGGCAGCGGCGCCGTTGCCATCCACAACCTGATGGAAGACGCCGCGACGGCGGAGATCTCCCGCTCGCAGGTCTGGCAGCAGTTGCGGAACAAGTCCATCCTGGCGGACACGGGCAACACTGTGACCCGCGAACTGGTGACCAGGATCCTGGGCGAGGAAACCGAACGCCTGCGCATTGAATTCGGCGACGAGAACTTCGCAAAGTACTACGAGCCTGCGTCCAAGCTGATCGAGGACATCTGCTTGTCCGACGATTACACGGACTTCCTCACCACGCCCGCGTATGAGTTGGTGGGCTGATGAGTTCCTTGACGCCCGCAGACCTGGCCCACATCGAGTCGCAGCTTGAAGCGACCGACCAGTTGCTGGACCGCAATTACCCCGGCGACGACGGCTCGCGCCAGCCCATCCACACCGTCTATATCCCGGCCGACCGCTTTACGCCCACCTTCGTGGCGGACTGGGGCGCACAGGCACTGGCGACGGCGGAGGCCCACGGTGGCCTGGAAAAGCTCGGTCAGCTGTTGGGCCAGGAGTCTCACCTGGCTTCCGCTGTCGCGGAGCGTGTAGCTGCGAAGCTCTCGGCCGAACCGATCGAGGACCTGCGTTTGGACTTCGAGGACGGCTACGGCGATCGCGGCGATGAGGCAGAAGACGCCGACGCCGTTGCTGCCGCCAACGCCGTTGCCGCTGCAGTTGCTGCCGGAACAGCTCCGCCGTTCATCGGCATCCGCTTCAAGTGCTTCGAAGCCCCCACCCGGGCACGTGGCCTGCGGACGCTGGACCTCTTCGTTTCCACGTTGGCTGCAGCCGGAGAACTCCCCGCAGGGCTGATCCTTACCCTGCCCAAGGTCACCACGGTGGCCCAGGTGCAGGCCATGGACTTCGCAGTGTCCCGCCTTGAGGAAGTCTTGGGACTCCCCGCTGGCCGGCTCCGTTTTGAGGTGCAGGTGGAAACGCCGCAGCTCATCATCGGCGCTGACGGGAACTCGCCGGTAGCCCAACTCCCCCACGTGGTGCCCGGCCGTATCAGCGCCCTGCACTACGGGACCTACGACTACAGCGCGTCCCTTGGCATCTCTGCGGAATACCAGTCCATGGAGCACCCCGTGGCCGACTTCGCCAAGCAGGTCATGCAACTGGCCGTTGCCGGCACGGGCATTCGCCTTTCCGACGGTTCCACCAACATCATCCCCGTGGGTGACGCTGTGGAAGACGCCTGGAAGCTGCATGGCCGGCTGGTCCGCAGGTCCCTGGAAAACGGGTACTACCAAGGCTGGGACCTCCACGCCGCGCAACTGCCCAGCCGCTTCTCGGCGTCGTACGCTTTCTACCGCGAAGGCCTGCCCGCTGCGGCCCTGCGCCTCCGCAACTACGTGGAGCGCACCGAAGGCGGCGTCATGGACGAGCCCGCCACGGCCCGCGCGTTGGCCGGCTTCGTCCTCCGCGGTGTCCAGTGTGGCGCGGTGGGGACCGACGAGGTCAAGGCGCTTGCCGGCGTCGAACTTTCACAGCTGACCGCACTGGCGCACCCGCGGCTCGCGCAACCAACTTCGCACTGATAGGAGCATTTCGCATGGGCAAGTACTACTACCCGCAAGGCGGCCTGCCGCCGCAGACCCAACTCACCACGGAACGGGCCATCGTCACCGAGGCGTACACGGTGATCCCCAAGGGCGTCATGACGGACATCGTCACCAGCAACCTGCCGGGATTCTCCAATACGCGCTCGTGGATCATCGCGCGGCCGATCTCCGGCTTTGCCACCACGTTCTCTCAGCTGATCGTTGAGATCGCTCCGGGTGGCGGCGCACCGAAGGCCGAGTTCGAGTCCGGCGTTGAAGGCGTCATCTTTGTCACCAAGGGCCAGGTCAACCTGACCCTCGACGGCGAACTGCACCACCTCGAGGAGGGCGGCTACGCCTACCTGGCCGCTGGAGCAGAGTGGGGCTTGGAGAACGTCTCCAACGACATTGTCTCCTTCCACTGGATCCGCAAGGCCTACGAGCGCCTTGAAGGTTTCGAGGCCAAGTCCTTCGTCACCAACGAGAAGGACGTGGAGCCCACCTCCATGCCGGACACGGACGACGTCTGGAAGACCACGCGCTTCACGGACTCCAGCGACCTCGCCCACGACATGCAGGTCAACATCGTCACCTTCCAGCCCGGCGGAGTGATCCCCTTCCCGGAGACCCACGTCATGGAACACGGCCTGTACGTGCTGGAGGGCAAGGCCATGTACTTGCTCAACAACGACTGGGTTGAGGTGGAGGCCGGCGACTTCATGTGGCTGCGCGCGTTCTGCCCGCAGGCTTGCTACGCGGGTGGTCCGGGCGAGTTCCGTTACCTGCTGTACAAGGACATGAACCGCCAGGTGAAACTCACCTGATTCGCGCCGAGATCGCCGGAAAGCTGCCAGTTCGCTGGAGCTCTCCGGCGATTTCGTCGTTTTCCGGCGAACTCAGCGGTCCTGGCCGATTCTGCGGCGGCCGATTCTGAGCCCCGCCCAGAACGCGAGGACCAGCAGGCCAAGGACTGTTACGGCGAGCCCGAACTGCGTCCCTTGACTGACCATGGTCATACCGTTCCCCAGGAAGACGGTGTCGCTCAGGGGCGCATAGGCGAACCATCCGAAGCTCGCCTGCTGGTTGGTCCACGCCACCGCCAGCCCCACGATCACGGCGATCAGCCCCAGCAAAGGCACGACGACGGCACGGACTGCGCGTCCCGGCGTCGGGCGGTTGTGTTCCCCAAGTGTGTTGTTGTCCCCCATGGGGCCGAGTCTAACCTGCGTGCCCACCGGCGATTCGGTGGCTCTCCTGCAGCAGTTCGTCGAGCTCGTCCACGTCAATCCTTTCCAACCGAATCAGCAGCAGTTGCGGGGACCGTTCGTGGTGCGGCGTCCAAAAATAGGTGTCCGGCTCCATGGCTGCGAGCGCCTCGCGTTCGTTGGTCTTCACCGTGAGGACCCCGTCCTCCCACATCCGGGCCATGAGCGTCTTGGCGAACCACGCGGGTTGGCCCCAGCTGGGTCGTTCCGTTACCCCGGCCAGGCCAAGGCAAACCTTGCGGACATCAGCTTCTGTGGCCATGGTTCACTGTGGCACCGGTGGACACTCCGCAGCAAGGGAGAAGGGCGCACCGCCCCGCAGGTAGAGTGCACCCATGGACGAAAAAGCGACGTTGCTGCACTATCTCCGGAGCCGCCGGGCGGACCTGCTGGGCAAACTCGAAGGCCTGGGCGAGTACGACGCCCGCCGGCCAATGACTCCCACGGGCACCAACCTCCTGGGATTGGTGAAGCACGTGGCCTCGGTGGAACTGGGATATTTCGGTGAAACCTTCGGCAGGCCAAGTGGGATTGATCTGCCGTGGCTGGCCGATGACGCCGAGCCCGACGCCGACATGTGGGCACCGGCCAGCGAGTCCCTCACGGAAATCGTGGAGTTCCATCATTTCTCCGCCGCACACAGTGACGCCACCATCGAGGCCCTGGCCCTTGACGCTCCGGGGGTGGTGCCATGGTGGTCCGAGGAGAAGAAGGACGTGACCCTCCACCAGATCCTGGTGCACATGTGCGTGGAGACGGCCCGGCATGCAGGTCACGCTGACATCATCCGGGAGTTCATCGACGGAACGGCGGGCCAGCGGCCCAACGATCCCAACATTCCACCCCGCAATTCGGAGGAATTGGCCGCGCACCGCTACCGTCTTGAGGAAGCAGCCCTGGAGGCGGACCGCAAGCACTGGTGAAGAATCACGGGCGCTGGTAGGCCTTCACAGCCCACGCATACGTTGGGCAAACCTCCGGCGTAGCCTTGCTCCGTAGAAATGGGGCATGACTACTCCACAGACTGATAACCGTAAGGGCGGCCGGACACGGCGCGCCGTGATTTCCGCCGTTTTGGCGGTGACTCTCTCTGCCGGTGGTGCCACGGCGTGGGCATTGGACCGCTTCGTCATTCCGCACGCTCAAATCACCAATGTCTCGGAGTACGAGGCAAGCCAGGCCGGTACCACCACGACGACGGACGACACGTCCGCTGACACGTCGGCGAGCGCTGTGGTCACGGATACCTCGTACACCCAGGGCGGCACAGGAGTCACCATCTCCACGGTGACCACAGGCAGCGGTGACGACACCGTCACGTACTACGTTGCCGACGTCGTGCTTGATGACGCCACCACGCTGAAGTCGGCATTCGCCGAAGATACCTATGGCGAGAACATCACCGAGACTACGTCCGCGATCGCCGAAGACCACAACGCGATCTTCGCCATCAATGGCGACTACTACGGCTTCCGGGACACGGGGATCGTGATCCGCAACGGCGTGGTGTACCGGGATGAGGGCGCCCGCCAGGGTCTCGCCTTCTATAAGGACGGCACCGTGAAGGTGTACGACGAGACCACCACCACTGCTGGGCAGCTCATCGCGGACGGTGTGTGGAACACTCTCTCCTTTGGGCCCTCGCTGCTGGACAACGGTCAGATCGCCTCCGGCATTGAGGACGTGGAGGTGGATACCAACTTCGGCAACCACTCCATCCAAGGCGAACAGCCGCGCACGGCGGTGGGCGTCGTTGACGAAAACCATCTGGTGTTCGTGGTGGTGGACGGCCGCAGCCCCGGCTATAGCGCCGGTGTCACCATGACCGGACTGGCCCAGATCATGAAGGACCTGGGTGCCACCACGGCGTACAACATTGATGGCGGCGGCTCGTCCACCATGTACTTCAACGGCTCCCTGGTGAACAACCCGCTCGGCGAAAACAAAGAGCGCGGGACCTCGGACATCCTCTACATCGCCCAGTCATGATCATCCTGATACCGGCGTATGAGCCTGACCACCAGCTCATCACGCTTGTGCGGAACCTCCAGGCGGCTGACCCGTGGCTCACCATGGTGGTGGTGGATGACGGTTCAGGGCCGGGCTATCAGGAAACGTTCGACGCCGTTGCCCGGCTTGGGTGCCATGTGCTCAGTTACCAGGAGAACGGCGGCAAGGGCCGCGCGTTGAAGTCCGGATTTGCGTTCATTGCACAACGGTTCCCCGGCCACAACGTGGTGTGCGCGGACAGCGACGGCCAACACGGCGTGGCCGACATCCTTGCTGTGGCAGACCGGGTCAGCAGGGTTACGGCTGCCGTGGTCCTGGGGTGCCGGTCCTTCACGGGAGATGTGCCTGCGCGGAGCAGGGTGGGCAACACGGTGACGCGCTGGTTGTTCATGCTGGCCACGGGGCAGAAAATCCGCGACACCCAAACGGGCCTGCGGGGCTACCGGGCGGACATGATCCCGTGGCTTCTCTCTGTGGGAGGGCAGCGCTACGAGTATGAGCTGAACCTCCTGTTGGAAGCCAAGCAGGTGGGCTACGGGATAGACGCCGTGGAGATTGCCACCGTGTACCTGAATGACAATTCAGGGTCCCACTTCCGTCCGATCGCCGATTCGGTCCGGATCTATGCACCCCTGTTGAAATTTTTGGGCTCGTCCCTGTCTGCGTTCGTGGTGGATCTGGTGCTGTTCCTGGTTCTTTTAGGAGTCACGGATTCCCTGCTGCTGGCGGTCCTTGGGGCACGGGTCATCAGTGCCTCGTTGAACTTCATGGTGAATCGCCGGGTGGTTTTTGAGCATGGCCGGGACACGTCCCTGCGTGCCGCGGCTGTGGGGTACGTGGGATTGGTGCTGGTGCTCCTCGGCGCGAACTATGCGGCGCTGTGGGGACTCACGTCCTTGGCCGTCCCGGACCTGCCCGCCAAGATCCTCACGGAACTGGCCCTGCTGGGCGTCAGCTATGCGGTGCAGCAGCGGGTGCTGTTCACCCGGCGCGGGCAGGAATCCGGTCGCGGAGAGGAATCCGGGCACCGCGGGAAAACACATATGCCCGGCTTGGTACCGGCACAGTTCCAGCACAGCATCCCCCGGAAAAGTGGAGACCAATCCCCCAAGAGATTTCGGAGCAACCGATGAATACCCTGATCCTGATTGCGGCAGACCTTGCAGCCATCGCCATCCTCACCCTGGCCCTCTACCTGCGCCGGCACCGGCGACGGGACCTGGTGGTGTCTTACCTGGGCATGAACGTCGGCGTCCTGGCAGTGGCCACGGCCCTGTCCGGGTCTGCGGCGGGTGTTGGCTTGGGTCTGGGCCTGTTCGGGGTTTTGTCCATCATCCGCCTCCGATCCACAGAGCTTTCCCAGCACGAAGTTGCTTACTACTTCTCTGCGCTGGCTTTGGGTTTGATCGCCGGCATCGGCGTGGAGCCGCTCTGGCTGACCCTGTCCCTCATGGCGCTGGTCCTGCTGGTGATGTTCGTGGGCGACAACCCAAGGGTCCTCCCCGCCTACCGGCATCAGACCGTGGTGCTGGACCGGGCAATCGCTGGAGAAGCCGAGCTCTACGCACGCTTGGAAGAGGTGCTTCACGGAACCGTCCACTCGGCCACCATCCAGGAACTGGACCTGGTGAATGACAAAACGATCGTGGACGTACGGTACGCGGTCCGCCGTGCGATGGCAGACCAGTCCGCACTCGGTTTCCACGATCCTGCTGGCGCATTGAGCCCGGCACCCCAGGAACTCCCGGCACCCCAGGAACTCCCCACACCGCAGCCCACCCGTTCATCCGCCCCCACCTCAGCCGGTGTGGCATGAGCCGCGTGGACGCCCAACAGGTCCTTCCGCACCTGGGCCAGCTGCCCGCCGTCGGACTTGAAGAACTCACCACGGAGGCTGCGCTGCTGACCCGGGTGGACCGGAAATACTTGGTGCCATCGGCTACGGCACGGCGGATCCTGGAAGGATTCACCGCTGAAGCCCGCGTGCTGGAAATGGACGGCAAGCGGATCTTCGACTACGACTCCGTGTATTTCGATACTGCCGCGCTGGACAGCTACATGCGTGCGGCGCATGGCAGGCGGCGCCGCTTCAAAATCCGCACCCGTACCTACGTGGACAGTGCCGTGAGCTTCCTGGAGGTCAAGACCGAGGGGGCCCGCGAGGCCACGGTCAAGGAACGCATCCCCTACCAACTGTGCGACCGTGACCGGCTCACCGACGAGGGCCTGGCCTACGTCAACGAAACTCTGGCCGCAGCAATCGGGCAGACCATGTCCGGGCCCTTGGCACCGGTGCTCGCCACCCGCTACCAGCGCACCACGCTGTACCTCCCTGGGGCGGGCAGCCGCGCCACCATTGATTCGGCCGTCACCTGGCAGCGCCCCGACGGCCAGCCGTGGATGCTGGACGACGCCGTGGTCATTGAGACCAAATCGGGCTCTGCCCCCGGACCCTTGGACAGGCACTTGTGGGCCCAGGGCGTCCGACCCTGCCGCATCTCAAAGTTCGCCACCGGAATGGCTGCACTCCACCCTGAACTGCCGGCCAACCGCTGGCACCAAACTCTCCGGCGCCGGATGTCCCTGCGCCCCGCCATCTGATCCCCCCACGTACAAAGGAAACCACCATGCGATCTTTCCGTTCCTCCCTCTCCGTTGCCGCCGTAGCCCTGGCCATCTCGCTGGCAGGCTGCTCCGCCGCCACCACAAGCTCAACGTCCAGCAGCACCACCGGTACATCCACCACCTCCACACAGCAGGCCATCCCCGTCGCCACCATCGACCAGGACACGCACTACGACAGTGACGACCTCACGTGGGACGCCGCGTCTGAAGTGGCAGTCAGCCTGGCCGACGGCGGCAGCAAAGTGACGTCGTCGTCCTCCACTGGCGTAACGGTTGACGGCAACACGGTCACCATCAGCGCGGCCGGAACCTACCGCCTCAGCGGGTCGCTGAGCGACGGAAAGATCGTGGTTGCTGCGGGCGACAGCGACACTGTGCGCATCATCCTGGACGGGGTAGGCCTGGGCAACTCCGCGGGTTCACCGTTCGTGGTGCAAAGCGCCGATGAGGCAATCGTCTATTTGGAAGACGGCTCCACCAACACCCTCACGGATGCCACCACCTACGCTGACCAAGGCGACGACGCACCCAATGCAGCGCTCTTCTCCATGGCAGACCTGACCATCGCCGGCCCCGGCTCGCTCAGCGTCAACGGAAAGTACAACGACGGGATCGTGTCCAAGGACGGGCTGGTATTGGCATCCGGCAAGGTGACCGTAGATGCGAAGGACGACGGGATCCGGGGCAAGGACTACACGGTTCTCCTGGACGGCGCGTACCAGGTGACCGCCGGCGGGGACGGCGTGAAATCGGACAACGACGCCGACGACGGCCGCGGCTGGCTGCTGGTCAGCGGCGGCGCGCTCACCGTCAAGGCCGGTGACGACGGCGTCAAGGCCTACAACAACCTGACCATCAGCGGGGGGACGGTCACCGTGGCCGAGTCCGAGGAAGGTTTGGAAGCCCAGCACATCGCCATCTCCGGCGGAGACGTTGCAGTCACCTCCAACGACGACGGCGTGAACGCATCAGGTGGTTCCTCAACGTCAACGGATACCGGTGCCGCGGCCGGCGGCATGGGCGGACCGGGCGGAGGCGAAACGGCGGGCGACTACACCGTTGACGTTTCCGGCGGGACCCTGACCATCAACGCCGAAGGTGACGGCCTGGACTCCAACGGCAGCGCAACAATTTCCGGCGGGACCGTGGTGGTCAACGGGCCCACCAATGACGGCAATGGTGCCCTGGACGTCAACGGCGACCTCACCGTCACCGGCGGGACCGTGGCCGCCGCAGGAAGTGCCGGGATGGCCGTTACGCCGGGCACCACCTCCACCCAATCAGGGGTGCAGCTGACCTTCGACTCCGACGTTGCAGCCGGAACTGCCATCCATATTGTCGACTCCACCGGTGCCGAGGCAGCGACGTTTGTCACCACCAAAACCACGGCGTCGCTGGTGTACTCCGCTGCCGGGATCAAGGCCGGGGAAACGTACACCGTGTACACCGGCGGAAGCGCGGAGGCGAAGGCCGGCCTTACCACCGGATCCATTGACGGGGCCCGGGAACAGGGCACCGTGACCGCCGGCCAGTACACGCAGGCACAGGGTCCCGGAGGCGGAGGAGCCCGCCGCTAGCATCCCGCAATCAGCGGCTGCAAGGGAACGCTGGCTGGTCCTGAAACTTGATGGGAAATTGAGCAAAACGGAAAGCTACCTTGATGTGCCGGAGCCACGCTGGAAACAGGCAAAGCACCAATACTCCGGGGCTTTGGCAACGAACTTCCTGTATGGCACACAACGATGTGGGGGACACAATGGACCAGTCAGCAACCCTCAGCGAGGTGATGTCCGTCAAGGGCATCATCCAGGACCAGCACCCGGTGGACTTCCATGCACTGGGAGTCGCCGGATGCATCGACAGGCTGGCGGAACCGCTCCGGCGTACCGGGGTTCACGTTGGCTGGCACACCCCCCACCACGGCATCGAGATCTCCTCCTCGGCAGCTGCGTTGCTGTACCACGTGGCGCAGGAAGCCTTCAGCAACACCCTCAACTACGCCGAGGCCAGCGAGCTCACCGTCCACTTGAACGCGGTTTACCACGGTATACAGCTCACCATCGCCGATGATGGCAACGGGTTCGAAATCCACGCGGCGCCCAGCGGCCGGCGACACGGCTTCGGTCTGTTGATGATGTCCATCGCGGTGCACGACGCCGGTGGGACAGTTGATATCGACTCGGAAGTCGGGCGCGGCACCAGTGTGAGGGTGACGCTGCCACTGGATTGAGGTGCTTTATGCTCTGGCCGAGTCATCCGGGAAAGGATATTTTTGGTCAAGCACGGCGCGCACGACCCCTACAGCCTTGAATCGCAGCTGCAAAAGTACAAAATCGATCCCGCGCATTGGGCCTGGAGAAACGCCGATTACCGCTCCTACCAGTCCAACGATTCCGGGCCAAGGCAGCGCGTTTACGGCGACCGGCAAGTCACATCCCCGTGGGGCAGAGGGGCCAGCGACGGCTGCGTCAGCCATCTTTGGATCAGTGGAGCCCTGGTCAACATGCTAACCGTCATTCCCGGCGTCACAGTCTTCCACCGGTTGCGGGCGCCCGGGACACCGAATCGACCCTTGAACACCAAATTCCCCTTGGAGCACGCCGTCCTGCACGGCTCCACCATCTTCCTGATTGATCCCAACGGTGTCAGTTGGCCCGGACTCTCGCTGGGCTGGACGCAGAAACGGAACGGGCGGTTCGGGATCGGGTCCAAGGCCCTCTTCAGCCGCAACCATGAAGGCCTCGCCGATGGGGCCCGCCGGTTCAGCACGCTGCCGGGGGTTAAACAGGTCATCCCGATTCTGGCAATGGACGTCACACCGCCGCAGGGCGTTCAGGCACACCCCACGCCCCTGATCACGCCCGAGGCTCGATGGTCACCTGAGGGCGTTGGCCTGTTCAGGGTTTTGGAGATGATGGACTTCATCGGATCCAGTGTCACCGCCGGTTTACCGTCCTGGCGGGATAATCCGGACCTCAGGGAAGCCATGATCGGATTGCGGGAGCGGACTCCGTTGACCCTCTGGTGAGCGGCCTGCTGAAGCGTGGATCCTTGGAGACCTGAATATCGCCTTGACTTCTAAATCTATATAGCTAGATTTAATCCATGGAAAGTCTGGGACGGGTCACGCCAGCCACCGCGCTGGTCCTTGAGGCTTTGCTGTCTGCAGAGAGTATTTGGGGGCTGCAGATCATCAAAGTCACTGGCAAGAAGCCTGGCACGGTGTATCCCATATTGGAACGACTCGAAGCAGCCGGCTGGGTCCAAGGGGAATGGGATACAACCGAGGAACGGAAAGGACCCCGGCGGCGCTACTACCGTTTGCTGGGCGAGGCTCGACCGCTGGCCCAGGATTTTGTCCGGGCGCAAAAGTCGAAAACCGTCGCTCAACCATCGCCTGCTCCGTCACCGGCCTCTGCCGCCGCCCCTGGATGGATCACCGCATGAAGGGCGAGGACATCGTCATCACTCTCTGCGTGGCACTGACGCCTGCGGGGCTAAGGGAAATCCGCGAGGAGCAGTGGCGGTCCGATCTCATCGACGGGCCCGGCATGGGAATTCCACGCTCCGCGCTGCTTGTTGGCGCGGTGCGTTCCTCCGCTGCGTCCAGACTTTTCGAACTAAAACGCCGTGGCAGCCTTTCCATGTCACGAATCATCAAGGGGGACAATATGAAGCTGGTTTTTGGAGCTGTAGGGGCAGTCGCGGCGTTGGCCGCAATCGTCGTCGGCGGCATCCAGGCGAATACACCGGCCACGATCACGGACGGTGCGCAGCTTAGGGCCGCCATGGCCGAGGAAAACATTGGAGGGTACGAAGGTTGGTGGAACTCGTCGTTCCTCGATGGCACCCCGGCGGGTCCTCCGGAGATAGTGGCTGTGAACACCAACACGGGAACCGTTGTGGACTACTTCAACCGGGCGAAGCATGAAGCGGGCCAACAACTGACACCGGACGACACCGACTACACCGCCGTCCCGGACCCGTCATGGCCCACAAGTTCCGTGGTGATCATAGACACCGCCACGGGGAAGATGATTGACAGCTTCCCCGTGGACCACAGAGGCAGGGTCATCTACACCCACGAAGACGGCACCACCTATGTGGGATGAACTCCGCCCCTAGAGTGCTGACTTCAATGCTTGAGGTCTGCTGAGATCTCCGCCAAGGTACGCCCCTTGGTCTCAGGTGCGAGCCACTGCGACAGGACAGCACCCAAAAGCGCGACGACGGCGGCCACCACCATGCTTGGGCCCATTCCGATGTTGGTGATCGCCCATGGCAGAGCGAACGTGCCGAGCGCGGCGCCGACGCGGCTGAAGGCCGCAGCGAAGCCAGTGCCGATACCGCGCAGGTGGCCTGGGAAGACCTCTGACGGATAAACCTGGGTCATGGTGGTGTAACCGGCATTGAAGAAGGAGAACGCGAGGAACAAGCCCAGGATAACGATCGCGGGCGCACTCCCCCACAGACCAATGATCAGCAGGATGCCTGCGCAAATCCACTGCCCGGGAACGGTGAGAATCCGGCGGCCCAGCTTGTCGATGAGAAGCACGGTGGTGACGACGCCCGCCGTCGCCAGTGCGGACAGGCCAATTCCCCCGGCCCAACCGCCGCTCAGGCCGAATTGGCTGAGCACTTCATCGGCGAAAGTTGCGATGGCAAAGTACGGAGTAACTGCGCAGAACCAGAAACCTGCAGTGAAGAGGGTGATCCGCCAGTACTGCCGCGAAAAAAGCATTCCCACCGAGGCATTCTTGATTTTGGTCCGGTCCTTCGCAGCCTGGGCCTCCTGGATCATCCGCAGATCGATTTCTTCGGTGATGCTGTTAAGCATCTGCGGCGATTCAATATACTTGCGCGCAATGGCGAGCGCTTCGTCCCGCCGCCCCTTGGTGATGAGCCAACTGGGCGACTCCGGGAGGCCGAAGCGGGCGATAAACAGGACCAAGGCGAGTACCGTGCTGGTGCCTATGACCAAACGCCAGGGAGTGCCGGCGTCGTGCAGGAGTGTGCCGATAATGAACGCCACCATGAAACCGACGTACCACGCGATGAGCGTGAGTCCCAGCAGTCGTCCGCGAAGTTTGGGCGGGGAGAATTCTGACAGCAGCGGCCCACCGATGGAGTATTCGCCTCCGATAGCGACGCCCATCATGAACCGGATGAGGGCCAGCTGGATCACGGCGCCGTCCCCGGAAGTCACGAAGAACTGGGCTGCAGAAGCGGCCAGGAACAAGCCCATATCCACCAGGAACATGGGCTTGCGGCCAAACTTGTCGGCGGCCCAGCCGGCCAGCGGCGAACCCACGAATATGCCAACAAGCGGGCCCGCAGCAATCAAGCCCAGGGACAGGGCGTCCAGCTGAAGATCGGTCCTCATCAGCCCGGTTACAGGCCCGATGATTCCGAGGATGTACCCGTCCAGGAACATTCCGCCGATGAACACAGCGACCAGCCGGAACATGAAGCGGCGTTTGAACCTGGAGCTTGTCTCGTTGGGTGTGGAGGTATCGACGGCGGCCGTCGTCCCTGGCGGATTGGTCATTGAAATGTGTTCCCTTCCGGATTCAGCGCATCTCGCTGATGGCCTGCGGGCGTCCGGCCACGAGGCTCAAGTCCCCGCTGGGGACTATCACAATGTGACATATGACTCATATATCAGAGAACTCTAGGGCTGGGAGGCGGCCTGGTCAAGGGTTTTGAGTGATCCCTAGTACGTTTGGGCCATGGCATTCCCCGTGGAGAGGCATACCCTGTACTGCATGGGGGAACAACGTAGAAACGCACTCTTTCCGGCAACCACGTGCGTGGTCCTGACGTTGTTGGGAGCGGGGTGTTCGTCGCCTGCCATGCCCGCCATTGAAACGGCTTCCCCAAACCAACTCGACGTGGCGCTGTGCCAAGGAAACAAGGTCCCAGTCCAGGCGCTTGAGAACCCGAGGCCAGCCACAGAGTTGGGCCCGGAGGCCGCACCGGCTCTCTCCGGCCGCGGCGTCGACGCGATCATGCCCGACAAATGGTTGATCGCGCAGGAAAGCGCCGGGCGCGTGATGCTGATGAATAAGCTGGCCATTCCACAAGACACAGGCCGGGGCGACATCCGTGACTATGAGTACATAGTCCTTTCCACCAACTCCATGTCCTCACAATCTGAAAAGCCTGTATGGGACATTGTGGAGTCCTCAACGTGCGCACCCACCCTCGACCTCGGGGAAAAGAGCGCCGGCTTGGTAACTCTTGACCCCTCACAGCCGGTCAGCCCCGAGTCGACCAAAATTGCGCTCCTCGTCACCGAAGTCGACTGCAACTCTGGTCAAAACGCTGTAGGGCGATTGGGACTGGTCCAACTCACCGAAACCGAATCCACCGTGGAAGTTGTCATTGGCGTGCGCCCTTCGGGAGCAACGTCGGCCTCTTGCCAAGGAAATCCGGGCACACCTTTTACAGTTGAGATCCAACAGCCCGTCGGGACAAGAGCAGTTCTGAATGCCGCGGTCGTCCCCGCACGGGAGATCACCGCTTCGAAGTCGCCGTGAAGAGTGAAGCTGTAACCCGCAGCGCGCAATGGGGGCGAGCCTATTTCGGCCTTCAGGCGATTGCCGGCGCCCTGTGGTGGATTGCCGTTTTTGTCTCGTCCGGAGTGCGCGAGGCGACTCTGGGTAGCTTGGATCCCGTCGCCGTCGCTGTTTTCGACATTCCACTGTTCGTGGTGGCATCCGCGTTGGCGGCCTTTGGTATCAGGTTTGCCGCGGTAATCAGTGCCAGTTGGACCGGCGTCGTGTCCCTTGTTTTGGCCGTCTACGCTACGGCCACAACTGAAGCGGGGTGGGGCGTTGTGATCATGGCGGCTGCTGCCGGCGGCTCGGTCATCGCTCTTTGCCTCATCGTGCTGGGACGTGTACCAACTGAGCGAATTGTCCGCGGCCCCTTTGCCTTCCGCCCCGCCAGAAGCCGCGCTAAGTCCGCGAAACACGTCGTTTCAACGTTTGGCCAACTCATCTTTTTCTGGGGTTTATTCCTTGTGATAATCCCCGGTGTTTTGGCGGCCGTTGAACAGCGCTGGACTGTAGGCCTTTCATTTCCTTCTTTTGCGGGCGAAGTCGGGGTCGTGCTCCTGGTGTTGGCCAGCGCCCTTGGGATTTGGTCAGCAGTAACAATGTCCACACTGGGGGACGGAACGCCATTGCCATCGGCGACGGCGAACCGTTTGGTCATTGCAGGGCCGTACCGATGGGTTCGTAATCCGATGGCCGTAGCAGGGATCGTTCAAGGCGCAGCGATCGGCCTGATGCTCCACTCCTGGCTTGTGGTTGCATACGCAGTCGCGGGATCCCTGGTGTGGAATTACGCCGTGAGGCCGCTCGAGGAATCAGACCTACAAGAACGATTCGGCGTCGAATTCCAGAAATACCGCGGAACTGTCAGCTGTTGGGTCCCCCGCCTGCCGGGAACACGAAACTCGAACACCCAAGACCCGCTTTATGGGCCGTGAGAACATCGTTGATGTGAGCGATAGGACATTCCCGGAACTGCCGCCCCTCTACGAGTCCCTCACGTGGCTCACTCCCCTCTCCGAGGAACGCGCCGCACATATGGTGGCTTTCCTGTCCGACCCAGCTCCGGCGGAAGTTCTGGACATGGGATGCGGGTGGGGTGAGTTGCTACTTAGGGTTTTGTCGGCGGCACCACAGGCCCAAGGGCGTGGGATAGACAGTGCTGCCACGTTCATCGACCGGGCGAGGCAACAAGCCTTGGTTCGCGGACTGCCCGGCAGAGCGACGTTTCATTCGATGCCTGGGCAAGAATCCCTGGGTGGCCCCGCAGATGCAGTCATTTGCATTGGGGCGAGCCAGATCTGGGGGCTGCCGGTAGAGGATGGCCAGCCACTGGACTACGCCGCAGCCCTGAAGGCCCTGCACGGCTTGGTGCGTCCGGGCGGCCGGCTCGTTTACAGCGAGGCGATCTGGTCAGCAACGCCTCATCCGGCTGCCACAGCGCCGCTCTCTGGGCGTGATGACGAGTTCCTGACTCACGATGCTTTGCGCGATCAGATCCGGTCTGCTGGTTTCGAAGTGGAGGACGACGACCAAGCAAGCCTTGAAGAGTGGGACGTCTTCGAGGCTGGATATCGACACCGGTTTACCCGATGGCTCGAAGCGCACGACGACGACCATCCCGCCGCCGAACAGGTCCGTAGCCGATACGAGGAACAGCGAGCAGCCTACGAAGATGGCTACCGAGGCGTTCTAGGTATGGCGTATTTCTGCCTGGTCCGCCAGGAGTCCGCCATGGATCACTGACCCCGGCCTATGACAAGGTCTGCGGTCTTCCGGTCAAGCTCCGCACCCTGGGGCGTCTCGTACTTTGCGGAAACACCCCTGGGAAGGAAGTGGAACGATACTCTTGCCCCGCCGTCGACGTCCCACCGTGCTGCTGTGCCGACACCGCGCCGCTTTACGGTTGGCTTTCCCCACCTCGCTTGGCCTTCCCGGACCATCAGCGTGAAGGCATCATTGAGAAACGCTGTTGACACGGGCGTAACCTCCCGGATGTTGTCCGTTGTATCCAGTTCTATCTGCATCATTACGCCTTTGGAGTGGACGGTCATCACGTCCGGAAGGGTGAAGTTGGACACCGTGTTCATGAGATATGGCGTGTCATTCTCGACTTCGATAGTCCAACCGAAATGCTCCACAGCACGTTGTTGGACCTCGTCCTCCGACAAAGGCCAGGGTGAAGTGATCCAGAAGTCCATGGTGTCGCAGACCTCAGCTGGCGGCATCGATTTCCACGTCATGAATTTTGTCCTCGTTCCAGGTTCTCGCACTTATAGAATCCAGCCATAGTTACCCCTACAGGGCCTGCCAATGCCGATGGCCGCGCTCCAGTGGCAGGAAGACCTTCGGTTGCTGCTTCCCAAATTTCAGCCCAGAATGCTTCGTCGTCTACTCCGACAATGGAGGGACGCTGTATGTACCAGTCGAATCCCCGGGGGCGGGGCGGGATGCCCGCCTCTGCAAGGTATTCATCAATGTCGTCGTCGATCAACGAGAGGTCGGCCGCCGTCAACTTGTAGGGCCGACTTTCTTCCCCGCCTTCTGGAAGCCGTCGTGACATCACACCGTACCGGGGGCCTGGTGCTGCGCGAACCCTCGCTGAGTGGTCCGGTCCTGCAGCCCACAGAACCAAAGCCCCCCAGCCGTTCTCTGTGGCAACTATCCAATCCTGAGGTGTTTCCGACAATTCAGGGCATGCCCACGCCTCATCCGTCATGCCCACCATCCTTCACGACTGGAGGGCGGTGTCAAACAGCTCGTGCGCTCCCCGAGGACGCCAAAGAGATACGGGACTTTTGCCTCGCACCCTCAACGTACAGACCGACGGGCACTGGTCTTCCTGAATTGCGGCCCGCTTTCCCTTGCCGACCCATGGAACATCGGCCCAGGCCGACGTATTCTGTAGCTACTTTTCAGCCGGACATCCCTACGGATTGGCACGGAAATGGCACGGATTGGTCCAAAGCTTGGTCTGGGCAGGGTCCTTCTGAGGATCATCGGTTACTTCATCGTGAGTATTCTGTGCGGTGTCCTGATTGCCGGCTTCGTGGTTCCGGTAGTTGCCTTCACCAGCACCACGGTGGGCGGATCCATTGGATTCTACGAAAGCCTGCCCAGCGAACTGAACGTCGATTCCCCTTCCCTGTCCAGCACGGTGGTCTCCGCTGACGGCCAGCACATCGCCACGTTCTATGCGGAGAACCGGGTGAAAGTCCCGCTGAGCGAGATGTCACCGTTCATCCGGGAAGCTATCGTGGCCATTGAGGACAGCCGCTTCTATGAGCATCCTGGTGTGGACGCGCAGGGGATCATGAGGGCGCTGACATCCAACTTCACCAAGGGAACCCGCCAAGGCGCATCGACGCTGACGCAGCAATATGTCACCAACGTCCTCAACGAATCCCGGTTGTCGGACGGACGCCCGGAGGATGTTGTCCTCAGTGGTGAAAAGACCGTAGGAGACAAGCTCCGCGAGGTCAAGCTCGCCCTTGAGCTGGAGAAGCGCTTCAATAAGGACCAGATCCTTGAGGGCTACCTCAATATCGTCTTTTTCAACAGGAACGCCTATGGAATCGAGGCAGCCTCACGGTACTTCTTCAGCACCTCGGCCAAAGATCTGACCCTCCCCCAGGCTGCTCTCCTGGCCGGCCTGGTCAATGGACCCAGCATCTACGATCCCACTGTGGATCCGGAAGCGGCCCGGGTCCGGCGAAACCTGGTTTTGGACCGAATGCTGGCGCAGGGAAAAATCACTGCCGTTGATCATGGGGTGGCAGCGGCAACACCGGTGGAACTGAACATCACGCCCTCCCTGCAGGGTTGCGCCGGCGCGTCGATTGCCACCTATTTCTGCGATTACGTCTCCCACCTGATCCTCAACGACCAGAAGTACGGTTCCACCCTGAATGAACGTGAACGGCTCCTCTATCGGGGTGGACTCACCATCACCACCACTCTGGACAGCAGGCTCCAGGCAGCAGCCCAGCAACAGGTTGACGCCTCGGCCGGCGAAAACCCTGACAAATGGGGTGCGGCCATGACCACGGTCCAGCCCGGCACCGGCAAAATCCTGGCCATGGCCCAAAACACGGTGTTCGTTCCCGAGGAAGGAAAATACGACACCCAACTAAACTTCAATGTGGATGCCAAGGACCAGAATGGTTACGACCTCAACGGTGCCGGAGGATTCCAACCCGGTTCAACCATGAAGCCCTTCATCTACGCAGAATGGCTCAACGAAGGCAAGAATCCCACCGGGGTGGTGGATGCTTCCCGACGGGTCTATCCCGTGGGTTTCCCGTGGCGTGACAGCTGCGGGAAGGTGATGGGCGGCTACAGCACAGCCCAAAAGGCGGCCAATCTTGGCGCCGATGATGACCTGCAAAACAACGACGCCGGTTACTACCGTTCCATGCCCATCAATTACGGCCTGTACAACTCCATCAATACGGCGACGTTCGCCACTGCCGCACAGCTGGATTTCTGCGGCATTCAACGAATGGTGGACACTGTAGGTCTCCACAGCGGTTTGGATAATGCCCCGGTAAACATGCACCAAATAGGAAACCTCCTGGGGTCCATTGGCGTTGCGCCCGTGGTGCTTGCCAGCGCATACGCAACCTTCGCCAACGATGGCACTTATTGCGCGCCCATCGCGATTACGGAGATCCGGGACGCCCAAGGCAGGCAGTTCGAAGCTCAAACGCCCCAATGCCGGGACGCCGTAAAACCTGCAGTGGCCCGCGGTGTGACGGCTGTTCTGCAGGACGTGCTGAAAATGGGCTCGGGCGTCTACATCGAACCCAAGGTCCAGAGCCGTGTCCCGGTGGCAGCAAAGACCGGAACGTCCAACAACAATGGCGCCACCTGGGTTGCCGGTTACACAACAACCCTGGCTACGGCGTCGTTCTTTGGCGACACCTCAGCCGGGCAGCAGCGCGCCGGGCAGGGCGTCACGATCAACAACAAGTTCTACAAGTCCCTGGACGGTTACATGATCGCCGGGCCGCAGTGGGCCAATTACATGATGGAAGCAACCGCGCTGTACCCAAGTGGCGCCTTCCCGGTACCTGCACCCCCGCCACCGCCGGCCCCGGTTACCCCCGTGCCGGTCACCCCACGCCGCTAGGGGCGTTTACGAGGCCCCGGCTCGGCGGGGCGGCCCCGTGGGACCAGCAGACCGATATAATTCGCGTGGGCAATGGTGGCCTCAGTTTTCCATGGGGGTATACGGATGCATCGCGTAGGGACTAAGGCACGTGCCGCACTGGCCACTATTTTGGTTTTGAGCGCTTCATCCCTAGCACTCGCAGTGCCTGCTTCGGCTGCTGTGCGGGTCGTGGACGTGCCTGCCGGGGATGGGCCAGAAAGCCTGGCCATCAACGAGACAACCAATCGAATCTATGTCGCAAACCACGAGTCCAGCTCGGTTACGGTGATCGATGGCGCGAGTAACAACACCAGAACCATCAAGGTGAGCTCGGCACCGTACGACGTGGAAGTCAACCAAGCCACCAATAAAATCTACGTGGCTAACAGGAGTAGCCAAACCGTTTCGGTGATTGATGGAACCACCGAAGAGGTGACTGACATCGCGGTGGCATACCCGTCCCAGCTGGCAGTGAATGAGAAAACCAACAAGATCTACGTATCCAACGGCGACCTTCCGAGCGTAACTGTCATCGACGGAACGACTCTAGCCACAACTGTAATACCGACGGCAAAGGACCCCGCCGGGATTGCAGTTAATGAGAAAACCAACAAGATTTATGTAGCCAACTCCGGCACGAAATCCGCAACAGTTATCGACGGGCTTACAAACACTGCGACAAACATCCCGCTTCCGGGCAGTTGGGCGCCAGAACTTGTAGTGGTTAATGAACGAGCCAACAAGACTTACGTCGCAAGCTATGCCGGCCCCGTCGCGGTAATTGACGGCGCAACAAACACTCCCAAAAACCTGGATCAGTACACCATTGGGTTTGGACTAGCCGTCAATGAGACCACCAACAAGTTGTATGTTGGCACCGGTTTCTCCGACAAGCTGATGGTGGTTGAGGGAGACACTGATGCGGTCTCCTACCTGAAGGTTCCTGGCTCGCTTTATGCCGTGGCCGTCAACGAACGAACAAATAAGGTCTTCGCGGCTGGAGCCAGTGCTGACGTGACCGTATTTGACGGCGTCCGAGGAACGTTCAGCCGAGTGCCAACTGGGTACTCTCCGAAGGACGTAGGCGTCAACCAGGCGACCGGTCGGGTATATGTAGCCAACAGCAGCAGCGACACCGTCACCGTTATCGACGGCAACGACGCCGCACCGAAGTTCACTCAGTCCGCTCCTCCCGACCAAGGCGCGGTGGGGGTCTCCTACTCTTTCAAGTTCGCTGCGACAGGATCGCCCGCGCCAAAGTACCAGGTCTCTGATGGATCAGTGCCTCCGGGATTGCGGTTGAATGACGAGACCGGGGAACTCAGCGGTAAACCAGAAATGCCGGGACGATACTCCTTTAGGGTTACAGCGTCAAACGGCATTGACCCCGCAGTGGTGACTGACCACTTAACGCTCAGCATCGAGCGGGCAAAGAATGATTTCAACAGTGACCGAAAAGCGGATGTTCTGGTGCGGGACAGCGCCGGGACCATGTCATTGTATGCGGGCAATGGCATGGGCGGTTGGTCCTGGGATTTCAAGCCGATCGGGTATGGCTGGGAGACCATGTCAACGATCAACACCGGCGACTTCACCTCAGATGGGAACGCAGATATCCTGGCCCGTGATTCGTCAGGGACTCTCTGGATTTACCCCAGTGACGGCAAGGGAGGATGGACGGCACGACTGAAGGTTGGTCCGGGATGGAATGGAATCACTGCCATCCTTGCACCGGGCCATATGGACTTCGATTCCCGGGAAGACATCGTTGCCCGTGACTCAGCGGGAAACCTTTGGGTGTACTACCAAACATTGGAGGGGAGTTGGATGGGTCCCTTCAACATTGGTTCGGGGTGGAACGTGATGACCGCCATTATTGCACCGGGTGACTTCAACGGCGACGACACTCCCGACCTCCTCGCCCGGGATTCCTCCGGAAATCTCTGGTTGTACCCGCGGGGCGGCAACTACTTCTGGCAGCCCCGTGTTCAGGTCGGATCCGGATGGAACGGGATGACAACCATCCTCGGAGCGGGTGACTTCAACGGGGACGGAACAGCCGACGTCCACGCTGTCGATGGTGCAGGAACCCTCTGGCTCTATCCCGGTAACGGAAAGGGCGGATGGCTCCCCCGGGTACACCTTGGCTCGGGCTGGAACTCGGTGACAGCCGTCAGCTGACGGGATGTTGCGGGGCCCGCTCTGCGCGCTTCCCCATGCTCGAGGCACGCAAAGCGGGCCCCACAACGGGTGGGCTACCGCGCGTACAACTCCGTGAAGTTCCTCAGGACACGCATGGGCTCTGTCACGGAGGATTGCCGGGCGGTTTCGATGAGCTCGTCGGCGGTGTGGGGCGGGAAGTAGCCAGAGCCCTTGTAGATGTTGATGCGGGTAGTAAGGCCGTCGGCGTCGAGTTCGGGGTGGAACTGTGTGGCATAGAGGTTGTTCTTGATCCTGAACATGTGGACCGGGCAGGCCTGGGAACTCGCCAGGAGGACCGCGCCCGGGGGCAGCTGGCTGCAGGCCTCCTTGTGCCCCACGAAAGCCTCGAAGGTGCGGGGGACTCCCTTTAGCAGAGGATCATGCTGACCCTCGTCAGTGAGCACGATGTCCGTTGGCCCCACGGGTTCACCGAACTGCCGGTCAATCACAGCTCCCTGGTGGACTCCCAACGTCCCAACCCCGTAGCAAGCACCCAGAAACGGGAAATCCTGCGCCACTATCGTGTCCAGGAGCCCTGAAAGTTCAGCCTCCACGCGGATCTGGGCTGCGCTCTTTTCCTCCACAGGATCACTGGAGGTGTAAGGGCTGCCACCCACAATCACCCCGGAGTAGTCCGAAAGTTCCAACGCCGGCAGGGGGTTCGATTCCAACCGCAACCGGACCAGCTGATCAGGCTCCAGGCCGCAGTACCGGAGGTAGGCCTGGTATTCATCATCAGCTGCGGCATCTTCGGCGCGGGTGGCCAGCAAGAGAAAGGGCTTCACAGGGCAAGTGTGCTCCAAGGAATGGTTGAGTGACAAAGTGCGTTGCCGCAAAGGGGTGACTGTCAGTGACTCCCTTAAGCGCCTGCGGAACCGTAGCGTTATATACATTCCCCTCTGATCCATCACCGTACTCAGCCATGAGGAGCCATCTTTGAAGCAGGACCCTTCCGTCATCGGAGCAGCCCAGCCCGGGACGAAAGAAGAACGCACCACCACCGCGCAGGTCCATGCTCCCAAAAAGATCCCGTGGGGTGGCCTGCTGGTTCTTGCTGCAGCCGGCTTCACAGCGGTAACCACGGAACTTTTGCCCTCGGGTCTGTTGCCCCAGATCAGCCGGGAACTCCAGGTGGGCGAGTCGTCAGTGGGTGCCCTGACTGCTGTCTACGCGGCAATCATCGTTTTCACCGCACTGCCGCTGTCCCGCTTCCTGGCAGGCCGGGTTCCCCGCAAAACCTTGCTCATCGCCACCGTGCTGGCCTTTGCCCTCAGCAATGTTCTTCTGGCGCTCAGTCCCACTCTGGGCTGGGCCATCGGTGCACGGCTCCTGGGCGGTATAGCCCACGGCATGCTCTGGTCCAGCATGGCTCCTTATGTGGCCCGGATAGTTCCTGCGCATTCCGTTGGTAAATCCATGGCTGTGGTGTTCAGCGGCAACAGCATTGCGTTGGCGGTGGGTGCTCCCATCGGAACGCTCATGGGTTCACTCATGACGTGGCGGGCCTCGTTCCTTGTCCTTGCAGGCGTCGGCGTCCTGTTGGCCGTGCTGGCTTTCTGGCTCCTCCCCGGCGCGCACGACCACGCAAGCCAAAAAGCCCCCTCCCTTCGCGCCGCCCTGAAATTGCCGGGCGTGGTGGCAATCGCCATCGCGTGGCCGCTCCTGTTGCTGGCCCATTTCACGCTCTTCACCTACGTTGCGCCCTTCCTCCTGGCATCCGGGCTCCCCGAATCCGCCACCAGCCTCTCCCTCTCGGTGGTAGGCGTCGCCAGCCTGGTCGGCATCTGGATTGCCGGCATGACAGCGGACGCCCGCCCGCGCACGTCGGTGATTGCCGCCGTCGGACTCTTGACGCTGGCCTTCGCCCTGCTGCCGGTACTGGGTGGCACTTGGGTGGGCGCTTTCGCGTTGATGACACTGTGGGGAATCGCGTTCGGGGCCGTGGGCATCTACAACCAGGCCGCCATCCTGAAGGCCGGCGGGGAGCACAAGGACGCGGCAAACGGCCTTACCGTGGTGACCATCCAGCTGGGCATCGCCATCGGTGCCGTCTATGGCGCTTTCGCACTGACAACCGTGGGAGCGCAACTGGTACCGCTCGCGGCTGCATTGCCGACGGCGGTCGCTTTGGTCATCATCATCGCCAGCCGACGCGGTGGTTACCCTGCCGGACCGCTGGAGAAGCGCCGTTAACATTCCTGAAACATGCCAGTGACGTGATCTTCACGAAACGCGGATTTCTGTAACTTTCCTGCAACTTGACTCTTCTGCGTCTGAAACATAGCTCACCGAATATTGATCGGGGGGCAGTGAGGGCCGGACATCATCAGGCCCGTTTTCGAACAGGCTTGATCAGAAGGGAAACGCAGGTGGAGATCTCTGCGCAACACGTCTGGCTGATGTTGTCATCGGCAATGGTGCTTTTCATGACCCCCGGCCTCGGCTTGTTCTACGGCGGCATGACCCGCGCCAAAGCTGCCCTCAACATGATCATGATGAGCTTCATCTCAGCGGGAATCGTTGGCGTGGTGTGGGTCCTGTGGGGCTACTCGATGACCACGGGCGACGGTGTCCTGGGCCTGTTCGGCAACCCCTTTGCGCACTTCGGCCTGCAGGACCTCATGGGTTCACCGGACCTCCTGAAGGCAGGCTTCGCGGCAACTTTCGCCATCATCACCGTTGCCCTGATCAGTGGAGCAATCGCCGACCGTGCCAAGTTCAGCGCCTGGGCGGTGTTCGTGCCGATCTGGGTCACCGTGGTGTATTGCCCCCTGGCTTACATGATCTGGGGTGGCGGGCTCATGAGTGCCGGCGGCGCCCTGACCCATATGTTCGGCCAGGTGATCGACTTCGCCGGTGGCGCAGTGGTTGAAGTCAGCTCCGGAACCGCAGCTTTTGTCCTCGCATTGATCGTGGGAAAGCGTCACGGATTCGCCAAAGACCCCAACCACCGCCCGCACAATGTCCCGTTCATCATGATCGGCGCGGCCATCCTCTGGTTCGGCTGGTTCGGCTTCAACGGCGGCGCAGCAACCACGGTGGAGCAGGCCGGGCTCATCTGGATCAACACTCTTGTGACCCCCGCGGCAGCAATGTTGAGCTGGTTGGTTGTTGAGAAGGTCCGCCACGGCCACCCCACGTCCCTGGGTGCGGCATCCGGCGTTGTTGCCGGGTTGGTTGCCATCACCCCGTCCTGTGCGAACATCAGCCCCTTGGCAGCTTTGGGCCTGGGCCTGGTGGCAGGCGCGGCCTGCGCGGTGTTCGTGGACCTGAAGTACAAGTTCGGTTTTGACGATTCCCTGGACGTTGTTGGCGTGCACTTCGGCGCCGGTGTCATTGGCACGCTCTCCCTGGGCTTCATCGCCCTCCCGGTTGGCGGCGTTGGCGGTGGCCTCTTCTACGGCGGCGGGCCCCAGCAGTTGATCGCGCAGACCGTTGCCGTAGTGGCCACCATCCTGTTGTCCGGCCTGGGCACGCTGGTGATCGGCAAGGCCATCCACAAGACCATCGGCTTCCGGGTCACCCACGAGCACGAAGTAGTGGGCGTGGACCTCACCCAGCACGCCGAATCCGCCTACGAGTTCGGCCTCACGGCCCACGGACACTTCCGCCAGCAGCAGGAACACCTTAGCTCCCTTCTGAAGCGCACATCCGCCCCCGCTGAACCAGCCAAGGCCAAGGAAGACAGCTTCGCCTAGCGGAACCACAAGACAGCGGACATATTCTGCTGGATCATTCGCCCACCCAGCACGTTGAAGCCTTGAATTTGCGGGGTTGCCCTAGCGGCAGGCCGCCGATGATCCAGCAGAAATTCAGCCCGAGCCGTTCCAGATCCGCTGCCACCACGTCCGATTGCTGTCCGGGCGGGTTCCCGGCTCGGGTGGCGCTGCGGCGGCCCTTCGCTCGCGCCACCGTTCCAGCTCTGCATCAACGTCCCGGAGCTTGGTGACCACAGGCGGGCCACCTTGGAGTTGCCGCCTGGCCTCGACCACCCGTTTGTTGAAGTCCTCAAGGATGTCCCGGACCTGTTTCTCCGTGTACTGCCGGTCCAGCTTGGCATCGAGTTCGGAGTCTTCGATCCTCAACAGAATGGCAGGCGGTCCGATGCCGCTGAGCTTCTCCCGCTGGATGAGGCCCTTGACCCACCAGTCGGGGTCGTAGTGCTCGCCCAGCCCGGGGATCGGCTTTCCTGCGTACTTCAGGTTGTCGAACTTGCCCTGCTCCATGGCGTCCCGGATCAGGTATTCAACGCGGGCGGCGTCATCCACTTTCCGGCGCTTTTCCCGCTCCTCAGCATCCGCGGCCTCGATTTCGGCGTCCTCTTCCGCGCTACCACCCCAGCCGCGTACAGCCCTCAGCTCAGCGCCGCGCTCGAGTTTCCGCCGGAAGGCGCTGTTCTCGGGGTTCATGGGGGCCGCCTCCTCACGCTGCAGCGTTGCCTGCCGGGATCCTGGTTCAGCTTCCAGTATTCCAGCTGTGGTTCAAGGCGGTACCCCCACCACCTCATTTGAAACCGGAACGGCCCCGACGCGCCATGGAGAACGGCGTGTCGGGGCCTGCGGCTGGGCAAAGTGGGTGGCGGCGGACAGCGCTCGACGCCGGGTGGCCGGGTTGAGCGCCGAAGCCGCCGGAGAAACTACACCCGGACGGCCATGGCCGGGTCCAGCTGCTCAATCCCCTCGGGAGTCACCAGGACGACCCGCGCCGTGCAGATGTCATAGAACAGTCCCGTGACCGCAACACTTCCTGCAGCCAAGGCCGGCCCCGTGACCGGGTGGTCCTCCAGCTTTCCGAGCTGCAGGGCAACGTTGACCATGCTGAGTTGATCCAAGCGGCTGTACCCCTCGGCAGCTGCAGCCACGGCCACCGGGTGGCCCGCCAGCAGTGCCGAGTAGCTGGGCCGGGCGTGGTCCAGCCAGGAGTCGAAGCCATCCCCCAGTGCCGGCGTTGAACCCTCGGCATCAGCTATGACGGCCTTCATGGCTCCGCAATTGGAATGCCCGCACACCACGATGGAGTCCACGGACAATGCCGCCACCGCGAAGGATAACGCGGAGTCGATGGAGGCATCATGCCGGTCCCTGCACACCACGTTCCCGATGTTGCGGAGCGTGAGGAGATCGCCGGGGCCGCTGCTGGTGATCAGGTTGGGGTTCACCCGGGAATCGACGCAGGCAACAAAGAGCGTGTCCGGGTTCTGGCCCTCGGTGAGATCCTGGACCAGTGGGCGGACTTTCTCCGCGTGGCGGCGATGGTATTTGTCGATGCCCAGGAGGATTGACCGCAGCGGCAGCCGCGGGCCGCCGTCGTCGTTGGCGTGATCAGCAGCTGGCGACCATGAGGCGCGTGGCGGCAGCGGGAACTCCTGCGGTTCCTGGCGCTGGGGCGTGTTGTCCTCGGCGTCGGCGAAGGCGGTGGTTCCGTGTTCCTCGATCGCGACGGTGGCGCCGGTGTTCCGGTGCTGGGCCTGCCACGCGATGAGGGCTTCGCGGAAGGCATGGTCCAGATAGTCGGCGTTCAACTCCACCACCGCGTCCTTGCCTTCAGGCACGGAGTGGAGAATCCGGTTGAGCCGCGGGAGCGCAAAGAAGCTGCACGAACCCTCGATGGTGACCCGCCACGGCTGCCCGTCGGCGGCGGGCTCATGGGCGTTGATTCGTGCGCGAAGCACCCGCCACAGGACGCACAATGCGGCCAGGGCCAGGCCAATAATGACCCCTTCCAGCAGGTTCAGGGCCACCACGCACACCAAGGTAACGCTGTACACCAGGAGATCGCCGGTACGGAGGCTGGTGCGGATATCGGCCACTTTGACGAGTTTGGCTCCGATCACCAGGAGCAGGCCGGCCAGAACGGACAGGGGAATGAGTTGGATGAGCCCTGCGAACAACGCCGAGAACACCAGCACCCACACACCATGCAGGATGGCGGACGAGCGGCTCTTCGCTCCGGCTTCCACGTTGGTGGCGCTGCGGACTATCACGCCGGTCACCGGGAGACCGCCCAGCATGCCGGACACCATATTGGCGGAACCCTGGCCCACCAGCTCGCGGTTCAGGTTGGTGCGGGAATTGCCGTGCATCTTGTCCACAGCCACAGCTGACAGCAGCGATTCGATGCTTGCGATCAGGGCCACCGTGATCACGGCCATGGCAGCGGCGCGCCAATTGCCGTCGGGCAGGCTGGGAAGCGCGATCGAGTCGAAAATGGAGCCGCTGAAACTGATGCGCTCAACACCCGGCGCCACCGCGACGGACAGAGCGGTCACTGCGACGACGGCGGCCAGCGGCCCGGGAATCTTCCGCACCGCCGCGGGGAGGTACTTCCAAGCGATCAGGATCGCCACCACACCCAGGCCCAGCAGCGCAGAGTGCAGCTCAACGTTGGTGATCGCCGCAGGCAGGCCGGTCAGGTTCTCCACCGCCGACCCCGCCGCTTCCCCACCCAGCAGCACATGGAGTTGCTGCAGGATGATGGTGATGCCGATGCCCGCGAGCATCGCCTTGACCACCACAGGCGACACTGCCAGCGCGGCGCGGCCAATGCGGCTGAACCCCATCAGGAGTTGCACGACGCCGGCGGCTGCCGTGATGGCGCACGTCACCTGCCAGCCAAACTCGGCAACAAGACCGGCAACGACGACAGTCAGGCCGGCGGCGGGTCCGCTCACTTGGAGTGCCGAACCGCCCAAGGCGCCAGCCACGATGCCGCCCACGGCTGCGGCGATGAGGCCGGCCATGATGGGCGCTCCGGAGGCGGCGGCAATGCCCAGGGACAACGGGAGTGCCACGAGGAAGACCACCAGGGATGCGGGCAGGTCGGCACCGAGGTTGCTGAGGAAGCTTGGCTTTTTAGTTCCCGGCGCTTTGGTGCCCGGCGGACTGTGGGAGTCGGTGGGAACGGTCGCGGAATCGTTGGGGTGTGGCACGGGTGCTCCTGGGGCTCGGGACTGCTGACTCCTCCAAGCTACGGAACCTGTCACCTTTAATGACAACTCCTTGTGACAAGCATGACAAAAGTTGTGAATATGCGCTTCATGTAGGGACCAAAGGGAACTTTGGCGGGGGTGGAGCACGTTAGGGGTCCGGAGCTTTGGTCGGCTGGGGGTTGAGCTTGGTGGATTTCAACGGCGACGGTCATGTGGACCTGCTGGCACGGGACGCCGGAGGCGCCCTCTGGCTCTACCCCAGCAACGGCCAAGGAGGCTGGCTCCCCCGCATGCAGGCCGGGACCGGCTGGAACACCATGAACCTGATCCTCTAGCACCGGGAACCAAAACACAGTGGACGACGGCGGGTCCTCCCGCCGTCGCCCACTTCTGCCTCAGCCCCCACCGTAAGGCTACTTAGCATAGGCTGGGTCCATGAGCGACGCCCTTGCCACCCCCGTCCGCATCAGCTCGGAGCCAGTCCAGCTCCAGGCGCTGGAACCCATGCTGGAAAAGGTTCGCCAATCCGTGGCCGACGTCCCGGCATTGCTGGCTGTGTCTGCTGAGATCGGCCGGACTGCCCCGCAGCCGGGCGAAGGGAACACTGCAAAACTTTGGGAGCTGCTGGCCTCGGTCACGTCAGTGGACGTGGCCGCCGGAAGAATCCTGGAACCACACCTGGACGCGGTGGGAATCCTGGCGCAGGCAGGCATGGACCAACCGGCAGGCGCTTGGGGGGTCTTCGCTGCCGAGGGCCCCGGGCTCAAGCTCACTGCTGATCGCGATGAATCAGGGGCCATTGTCCTCAACGGCTCCAAGCCCTGGTGCTCCTTGGCGGCCCACCTGGACGGCGCTGTCATCACTGCCCACACAGCAAATGGCACCCGGGCCGCGTTCGCCGTGGATCTCCGGCACCCCGGCGTGAGCGTGGAAACTCCCGCATGGACCAGCCGCGGCCTCAAGGAAATCCCCAGCGGCACAGTGCATTTTGACCACGTCCCTGCAGCTGAAGTGGGCGGCGACGACTGGTACTTTCAACGCCCGGGCTTCGCATGGGGTGGTATGGGCGTGGCCGCGTGCTGGCTGGGCGGCGCGGTCGCTGTGGCCCGGGACTACCGGAACGCCTTGTCCAAGGCCGCGGATAACGGCCGGGAACCTGATCAGATCGCGTTGGCTTCCCTGGGCGAAGTGGACCGCATCATCACCTCGGCCACAGGCTACCTTGCCCAGGCTGCCGAGCGGATTGACGCCGGCCGCCTGGACAGGCCCGCCACGGCGGGTGGTGTGCCGGACGACGACGGCGCAGCGGACAACAGTGCGTGGAGCGAAGCGCTGCGTGTCCGCGGAACTGTTGCCTCCGCCGTCGAGCGCGTCATGGCGCTTGTCTCCCAAAACCGTGGCCCGGCACCGCTGGCTTTCGACGAGACGTACGGAAAGCGCATGGCTGACCTGGCGCTGTACGTCCGGCAGCACCACGCCATGCGTGACGATGCCCAGCTCGGCTCGATGGCACTGAAAGGCGACACAGGATGGTAGCTTTCACCCACGCCGACGCCGGTACACCCGAAGCTGAATGGGCTGCATCCGGCGTTGCCGCCCTTGCGGAACTCCCCCTCGACGCGGCCGAGTTGGCGGCACGGACCTTCGTTGTGATCGCAGCCCACCCGGACGATGAAACCCTGGGCGCCGGCGGACTGATGCGGAAGCTGCACGCCGCCGGCGCGGACGTCAGAGTTTTGCTCTGCACCGCCGGTGAGGCCTCGCACCCGGACTCGCCCAGTACGACGCCGGAACAGCTTGCCGCTGTGAGGCTCGCAGAGTTCGGATCGGCTGTGCCACTGCTGGCTCCCGCAGCTACCTGGACGTACCTGAAGCTCCCGGACGGGCAACTGGCAGCCCACACGGACAGCATCGCCGGCTCCATTCTGGATGCCGTGGCAGCAAGTGGGAAGGACCCTGAGAACGTGGTGCTGGTGGCACCGTACCGGTCCGATGGGCACACCGATCACGACACGCTCGGCGCCCTGGCGGCAAGGATGGCCCAGGGCAACGGCTATGGACTGTTGGAATTTCCCATCTGGTACTGGCTGTGGGCCAATCCGGCCGTCGACACGTGGCGTTCCTGGGTTCGGGTTCCTTTGAGCAGAAGTGAACAGCACGCCAAAGCTCAAGCTATGCGTGCCCATGCATCCCAAACCGAACCCCTGTCAGAGCTGCCCGGTGACGAAGTGCTGCTGTCCGATGCTTTCCAGGAACACTTCGCCCGGCCCTGGGAGACCTTTGCCTGGCATCCGTCGCAACGCGGCACCAACAGCGCTGCGGACGCAGAGCGGATTTTTGACGAGGTGCACAACCGGGAAGACGATCCTTGGAACTACACCACCAGTTGGTACGAGCGGCGTAAGCGTGCCCTCACCCTGGCGGCACTCCCGCAGGAAACGTACGCGTCTGCCCTGGAGATTGGGTGCTCCATCGGCACCCTCAGCGAGGCCCTGGCACCGCGATGCCAGGAATTCCTGGGCGTGGACGCCAGCTCCGCCGCCGTTTCGCAGGCCACCACACGGCTGGAGGCGTTCCCCTCCGCCCACGCAAAGCACCTCACGCTTCCCCGGGAATGGCCCTCCGGAACCTTTGACCTGATCGTCTTATCCGAGGTTGGCTACTACTTTTCGCCCGAGGAACTCGCCGGGCTGCTGGCACGCATCCAGGAGTCAACCCGCCCCGGCGGAACACTGCTGCTGTGCCACTGGCGGCACCCCATCTCCGGCTGGGAATTGGATGCCACGTCCGTCCATGCGATGGCCCGGCAACAACTCGGATGGCCCACATACGGGCTCTACGAGGAAAAGGACTTCGTGGCGGAGGTCCTCCTGGCACCGGACGCCGCGCCTTGATACGCCCCGCACGGATCAGTGGCGTGGGGGTGGTGATGCCCGCCCACAATGAGGAAGACCACATGGGGGCGGCCTTGGCTGCGCTCCGGGTTGCTTTGGACGAGCTGCAAACCGCACATCCACGGGTGACGGCGGCCGCAACGATCATCCTGGATCATTGCAACGACAACACAGCAGACATCGCGCTGGCCCATGCGTCCGCTGATCCCCGCGTGAACGTCGCTGAGGTGCAGCTTCGCAACGTCGGCGGCAGCCGAGCCCACGGCGTCCGCTCGATTCTGCAACTCTTTCCCGGGATCCGCGCTGAGGACGTCTGGATTGCAAACACCGATGCTGATTCCATGGTTCCCCGGCACTGGCTCAGCCGCCAACTGGACATGGCCAATACCGGAGTGGACGCCATACTGGGCTCTGTAGAACCCGAACCCCGCGACCTGGACCAGGCCGTCCTCCGGCGCTGGCTGGAACTGCACCCGTTCCGCGAAAACCATTCACACGTTTACGGGGCCAACCTGGGAATCAGGGCTTCGGCCTACTTGGCGGCGGGCGGTTTTCCGGACCTGAGCTCGCACGAGGACCGCGAGCTGGTGGAAAAGCTTCACGGGCAGGGCTTCAACGTGCGGTCCACGGACACTATCCGCGTGATCACTTCCGGACGGACCCTCGGCCGTGCACCCTTGGGCTTCGGCGCCTACTTGCGGTCCCTGGCAACCGAGCTTCCTGCTGCCACCGGCGGTTAGTGCGGCCGTCCCACTGCTAGGAACTTGAGCGCGGATGCATGATGCGCATCTGGTCCCAGGTGCGCTCCGAGGCCGCGATGTTCTGGTTGGAGCGCTCGCGATCCAGGGAGGCGAGCTCGACGGCGATCGCCTGGACCGCGGTGACGGCACCTGTCAGGGATGGGAAGAAACCAGCTCCCTCCGTAGGCACCACGATCCGGTGATCAGCGTGGACTGCCACCGGCGAACCCGCGCTGTCCGTGATGGACACAATGGGTGCACCCAGGTTATGGGCGATCTCGACGGCGCGCATGGTGCTGTCATAAACCCTCCAGAGGCTGATGGCGCTCACCAGGTCTTCCGCGCCGAGCCGGGCGATGGCGTTGGTGAGCGCGGCGACGTCGGCATCCAGGAGCCGCACGTTGTACCCGGCAATTATCGCGTTGTGTTCTAGGGCCTTGCCGGGGATGGCATAGCTGCCGGCGGCGACAATGAACGTTTGCCGTGCGCCCGCAATCGCCGTCGCAATATTGTGGATGGATTCGGCGTCCAAAGTGCGCTCAAAATGGGCCAGATTGGCACGATCAGTGGAGACTGCTGCCTGCGCCGGACTGCTGATGTGGCCGTTGTGTTCAGCGGCAACTTCCACAGCGCTCAGCGATGCCAGGAACCGTGACCGCAGCTCGAACTGGAAGTCTGCCCACCCCTTGAATCCCAGTGTTTGAGCGGTTCTGGTGACGGTTGAAGCATTCGACGCGGCCACGGCTGCGATGTCGCTGACAGAGCCGTAGGACGCAAGCCGGGGCTGGGACCGCAGGATGCCTATCACCTGCATTTGGCGTGCTGCGAGCTTGCGCCCTTGGACACGACTGTCCAGCCACTCGGTCAACGTTGACGAGTCGAAATCTTCTTCCACCTATTGACCTACCTCACACTTTGGCCTTAACTTCGATACATCGCATCTGCACGGATCTGTGCATATTCCTCAAAATGTACAACTTGGCCCACTTTGGCAGGAATCACCATGTCTCTTACAGCACGCTTGGATCGACTCGCTCTCAGTCGACCACACTACAAGCTTCTCCTCATTGGAGGCCTTGGCTACTCGTTCGACGGAATGGACGGGGCGGTGGTTGCCTTCCTGCTCCCGCGCATCCAGGAATTGTGGGGCCTCAGCACAGCCAGCCTCGGATTAGTGGGCTCCGCAGCGCCATTCGGCTTCTTCTTCGGCGCCATCCTGGCGGGGTGGATGGGCGACCGATTTGGCCGCAAGAAGGTCATGCTGTGGGCTCTGGCGTTCTACTGCCTCATGTCGATCGTGGCTGCGATGGCCCCCAACTTCGAAATCTTCCTGATTGCACGGATCTTTGCAGGATTGGGGGCAGGCGCTGAAAGCGTGATCATCGCACCGTTCCTGTCCGAGTTCATCCCCCCGAAGCGCCGTGGCTGGTTCATTGGAACCCTTGCCGGCTTCTTCTCCTTCGGCTTCGTAGCCGCCGCACTGATCGGACGCTTCGTGGTTCCGCTGGGCGAGGACGGCTGGCGCTGGGCACAGGTCATCACGGCAGTTCCCATCCTCCTGCTGCTCTGGTGGCGTCGAAGCCTGCCCGAATCACCCCGTTACCTCATCAGCCAAGGCCGCATCGCAGAGGCAACCGAAGTGGTGGACCGCTTTGAGCAGAGCGTCGTGAAAGCTACCGGGAAGCCCCTTGCTCCCTTGCCGGCAGTCGAGGAAGAGATCACCAAGCACGAACAGAAGATCAGCATCTGGAATGCCCTGAAGTTCATGTGGTCCAAGGCGATGCGCCGCCGGACAGCAGTCATTTGGCTGATCTGGTTCGTCATCACCTTCTCCTACTACGGCTTCTTCTCCTGGATCCCAACCCTCCTGGTGGGCCGCGGCATCACCATCACCAAGAGCTTCGAGTTCTCCATCCTTATTTACCTCGCACAAATCCCCGGCTACTTCTCCGCTGCGTGGTTGTGCGACCGGATTGATCGCAAGAACACCATCGCCCTCTACCTGGCGGGATCTGCCATCAGCGCGTTCTGGCTGAGCCAATCCAACGACTCCGGCATGATCCTGCTGGCTGCCGCCACATTGTCCTTCTTCCTGAACGGCACCTACGCCGGCGTCTACGCCTACACGCCGGAGCTCTTTCCCACCTGGATGCGCGCCACGGGTGTTGGCCTGGCCAGCGCCGTGGGCCGCATCGGCAGCATCCTGGCACCGTCCATCATCGGTATCTTCGCCGCCTCCCTCGGCTTCGGTGGAGTGTTCACCATGACCACGGTGGTGCTGACCATTGGCGTGCTGGGAGTGGTGATCTTCGGAGCTTCCACGGCAGGGAAGTCCTTGGAGGACATCAACGCCCGTACCGGAAATGATCCGGCAACAGCAGGAACCATCAGCAAATGAGCGGACACTTCATGACAACCGACAGAACCTTTCACCAGGCATTCCAGACTTTGCGGAAAGATCCCGGCGTCGTCCTCTTCACCGCACTGCAGTGGATCCCGCAACGCTCCAGCCTCAAGCGTCTTTTCACCAGCCACCCGGACGAGTACCCGGTAGGCGGCGAGAAGACAGTGGAGATTTCGCCCGGCTGGCTGGGAACGGTCATCGAAGAGAAGGAGCCGTTCCTGGCACCCGATCTGACGGCGTTGCGGGAAGTCTTTGCAGACTCCGAACTCATCCAGCAACTCGGCTGCGGGGCGGTCATCAACGTCCCCGTGCTCGACCACCACAACAACGTCGTGGGTGTGTTGGCCCTCCTGGACGCAGAAGGCAAGTACACGCAGCACAGCGTGGACACCGCCGTCGGCGTCATCAACCAGAACCTGGCCGCCCTTGTGCAGGCCTTTGAAGCTCATCCCACCGAAACCAAAGCCCCCGAATCCACCGAAGCACCTGCGAAGGACACCGTTTAGCATGAGCACCGCCCCACTTGTCATCCGCAACGCCAGCGTCCTGGACGTTGAGGCGGGCACCTACTCAACTGCCGACGTCGTTAGCGTTGACGGGAAGATCAGCAGCGTCGGCCGTGATGTTGAGGCGCCTTCCGGCGCGCGGGTCATCGATGGCACAGGCAAGTTTGTCATCCCGGGCCTGATCGATGCCCACGTCCACGTGGTGGCATCCAGCGCCGACTTCCGCTCGCTCACCTACACACCGGCCTCTTATGTCTACGCGCAGACGGCCCGGATCATGGGACAGATGCTGCGCCGCGGCTTTACCACTGTCCGAGATCTCTCCGGGGCGGATTTCGGACTGGCAATGGCACAGGAAGAAGGCCTGCTGGAAGGGCCGAAAATCCACTTCTGCGGCCATGCGTTGAGCCAGACCGGCGGCCATGGGGACATGCGCCTGCCCGGCGAGGACCATGATCCCAACGGCCGGGGGTGCTGCGGGATCGGACGGGTGGCCGATGGTGTTGACGCTGTTCGCGCTGCCGCCCGCGACGAGATCCGCAAGGGTGCCCACCACATCAAGATCATGGCGTCCGGCGGTGTCTCCTCGCCCACGGACCGTATAGATTCCACCCAGTACTCCATGGAAGAAATGCGCGCAGCAGTGGAGGAGGCACAGGCTGCCAACCGCTACGTTGCCGCCCACGCCTACACCGGCCGGGCCATCAATCGTGCGCTTGAAGCCGGCGTCCGTTCGATTGAGCACGGCAACCTTCTTGACGACGAAAGCCTCAAACTGTTCGTGGAAAAGGACGCTTTCCTGGTCCCCACTTTGGTTACTTACTGGGCGCTGAAGGAAGAGGGCAAGGAGTTCGGGCTCACGGAGGAAATGTGGGCCAAGGTGGACTCCGTGCTCACCAGCGGCCTCGAAGCGATCGGCCGCGCGCACGAAGCCGGCGTGAAAATGGCTTTCGGTTCCGATCTCTTGGGCGGCATGCACCGCCACCAGAACGAACAATTCAGGCTGTTGGGTAAGGTCCAGCCGGCCATCGACGCCATTCGCGCTGCAACCACGACGGCGGCCCGTCTGCTTGAGCGCGAGGGCCAACTTGGCGTCATAGCCCCGGGCGCGGATGCGGACATGCTGATCCTGGACGCCGATCCGGTGGCCGACATTTCCGTTCTGGCCGATATTGCCGATCACCTGGATGTCCTGATTCAGAATGGTCGGGTTGTGGACTGACGTTGATTGCCGGAGCGCCCCCGGGCCGGCCTTTCACGTCAGGGCCCGAAGGGATCTGAGAGAGGAACGGCGTGGGGGCGCGGGAACGTGTATTCGGTCACACTTCTTCGAATTGACTTGTCAACGGCACCGGGCAGCATGAACCATGAATGAGGGAATTCGTTCCCATACAAGCTGAATCAGCAATCCTCACCGACGAGGATGCGGGCCCCGGGCAAAGAAGCTTGGGGCTGTCACCGGCCTGAGTGAAAGTAATGACAATGACGACACATACTGACTCCATCACGCTGAAAATCTGGGACAACGCGTCCATCGATCACACCATCGATGCCGCCGTTCAGTCCCTCTCACACCGTGCCGCAGCGGAAAACTGCGGAATTGCGGTGACCCTCAGCGGTCCCAAAACCTTCACCGTCAGCCTGAGCCGCTAAGCAGCCCACGCCAAACAGCAAGAGGACGACGCCGGAACCTCCCGGCGTCGTCCTCTTGCGTTTAAGCGGCCGCCGCCGCCGTTATCCCCTCTTAAATCCTGCTAAGTGCCCGCGCCGGGCCATTCGTTATGCCGTTTAAGAAACCTTGAGTGAACCTTGAGATTTACTTGACCGTTTGTGTGTCCCTTTCTTGCGTTGCCGTTGGAAATCTATGTGAGTCAACACTTCAACGCACGAACGGAGGGATCACAATGCTTACGGAAATCGCGGTCCACGCAGACACAACTGAGACAGCGGCCATGCGTCGTGCGTCCCACCGCGCCGCCGGTGGAGTGGTCACGGTGCTGGTCCCGGCACACAACGAGTCCGCAGGCATCACCGAGACCCTGACCTCCTTGAACAACCAAACCCGCCGGCCGGACCGCATCATTGTTGTTGCGGACAACTGCACAGATGACACTGAGGAACTGGCCCTGGCCCAGGGCGTTGAAGTTATCCGGACTGTTGGCAACAAGGACAAGAAGGCCGGCGCCCTGAACTTCGCCCTCAGCGAGCTGCTCCCCGGCGCCGATCCCGAGGACCTGGTGTTGGTGCAGGACGCCGATTCGCAGCTGGCCTTGGACTTCATTGAGAACGCCACAAAGAACCTCCTCAAGGACGACCTCCTGGGCGCCGTGGGCGGCGTCTTCAGCGGTGGTCCCGGCGGCGGTTTCGTGGGACACCTGCAGCGGAACGAATACGCCCGCTACGCACGCGACGTCAAGCGCCTCCACGGCAAGTGCCTGGTGGTCACCGGAACGGCAGCACTGTTCCGGGTCAAGACGCTCCGCGACGTGGTTGCTTCCCGGTTGCAGGGCACGCTCCCTCCCGGAAACGGCAAGGGCGGCGTCTACGACACCTCGGTGCTGACCGAGGACAACGAACTCTCCTTCGCCCTGCTGACGCTGGGCTACCGGATCGCTTCACCTTCCAACTGCACCCTGGTTACCGAGGTCATGCCCACGTGGCGTGAACTGTGGGCCCAGCGGCTCCGCTGGAAGCGCGGCGCCGTAGAGAACTGCGTGCAGTACGGCTGGACCAAAATCACCAGGCCGTACTGGGGACGCCAGTTCCTTTCCATGATCGGCGTCCTGGTGACGGTGGCCTACTTCGGCTCCATCATTTTTGCGCTGGTCTCAGGAATGGGATTGAACCTCCAGCCCTTCTGGGTAGCAGTTACCGGAATATTCATCCTGGAACGCGTAGTTACCGTGCGGTTCCGGGGCTGGAAGTACATGCTGCTCGCCGCAACCATGTACGAAACCGTGATCGATATGTTTCTTCAGGCCGTGCACGCAAAGGCATACCTGGATTCAGCACTCAACAGAAAGAAAGTTTGGTAGACGACTCATGTACAACACAGCAGCCCCCCTCACAGGAGCCACCGCAGCCGGAATGGGCTCGGGCGCTCTGGCCATGACCGGCGCCGGAGACCTCTTCTGGTTCGCGCTGGCCGCCTTCGCAATGCTGGCCCTGGGCCTGGCCGTCAAGAGGATCGTTCCGGTCCGGGCACAGAAGGACTAACAAAGCCCAACAGGCCCGCAGGTTGGTCGCATACCCCCCAGCGCGACTCAATACTGCGGGCCTGTTGTATTACCCGTGTGATTTGCTTCCTTTGATCGGGTCCCTAGGAAATGGGAGCCGTGCTTGCCGAGGTCTTGGAGACCGTGGTGTAGCCGGCCTTGGTTCCCGTGACCTTCACGCTCATGGCATCAGCTTGATCAACACCCACCAGCGCGTACGTTTTGGTTGTGGCCCCAGCGATAGCAACCCCGGAACGGTACCACTGGTAGGTGAGCGTGGTTCCCGATGTCCACGTGCCCGGGTTTGCCGTGAGTGTGGAGCCCACCGCCAACGTCCCCGAAATGGTTGGTGTTGGTGCCACGAGTGTTCCGGCCACCACCGTAGCCGTGGGATTGGATTCCTTGGTGGCCGTTGCATAGCCGGTCTTGGTGCCCGTCACCCGGACAGTCAGTTTGGCCCCTTGGTCCGTGGCAGCAAGGACACGGGTTGGAGCGGTGGCACCGGCAATGGCAATACCGTTCTTGAACCACTGGTAGCTAAGCGACGTCCCTGTGGTCCACGTTCCCGGCGCTGCGGTCAGGGTTGAACCCACGGCCGCAGTTCCTGTCACAGTGGGCGTCGGCGCGGTGAGGGGAATACCAGGCACGAAGGAGAAGTCCCTGATGGTCACAGTTTCCGGAGCAACATGAGTGGGGTCGCCTCCGCCGCCACCCGTCACCCAAAGGTTGAAGTGGATTTGTTCCTTTGCCGGGACCGGAACCGTTGCGCCCTGCAGGACCGTCCTTTTCAGGAGAGTGCCGGAGTAGTCCTCCCCCGCGAACGTTTCAAAGGTGATCTTGCCCGGTTCCCACACCATCCTGTGCGTGAGGATCGGGGCACTCGTAACATCGAAAGTGACGGTGTTGTTGCCTTGGCCAGGGGGCTGCGTGGCATCAAACCAGTAACCGTGCCCCTGCGTTACGGGCCAGTCTTCGCCATAGGCTGCGCCGCCGCCCCACGCCGAAGCTTCGCAAAGATCAATCTCGGTATAGCCGGGATCGGCTGCGGGATCGTAAGTAAAGAGGCAGCCCCACACCACTTCCTTCTGCAATGCGCTGACGTCCTTTTCCACCGTGGTGCTGTAGGTCCCGTACCCAAAACCCTCGCGGGTGGACTGGAACTCCGCACCCACGGGAGCCGAGCCCGTGGGGTTGGTAATGGACAGTTTCACATACCCGTTGGCATCGGGGCCGCTGACGTTGTTGGCGTCCCAACTTGCGTTGAACATGGGCGCCCCACCCCAGAAGCGCTTTTGCCAATTGAACCCTTTCCAAGCGAAGCTGCCCACGGGGCCCGGATCATCTGCCATGGGCGTATTATCCGCCGCTTGGGCTTGCCCAATGCCGGTGAACATCGATAAACCCACCGTCATCAAGACGGCCAAACTCATTGCTTTTCTTCCCCCACGTGGAAGTAGACCCACTGAAACAGACATGCTATGCCTCCATATGATGCGCCCAGACGTCGCCGGCTGAGTCCGGCGACCGCAGTGACGTTCCGCCCCTCCGGAACGTGCAACTCCTTGATTATCAATTAGGCAGGCTACTGTCGGAAGCAAAATGACGGGAGGAATTGCACCGTTTCACATCAATTCGATAACGGGCCCGCTGCTGCGGAGTACCCTTGACCTGGTCAGACACTTCAGAGCAGCATCCCAGCCGGAGGCCGTCATCACTATCCGCAGCGCAGGCATACTCCTTTACCGTAGGAAAGCGGACAGCGAAATCGACCTGTGGATTGCGCACATGGGTGGGCCATTCTGGGCCCGCAAGGACACCCATGCATGGTCAATTCCCAAGGGTGAATTCGCTGATGACGAAGAAGCACTGGCCGCCGCGCACCGTGAATTCACCGAAGAAATCGGCACCCCACCGCCGTCGGTTGCCTACGTGGAGTTGGGGATTTTCCGCCAACCTTCGGGAAAACTCATCACTGCCTTCGCCGCTGATGCGCTAGATTTCCAGCCCCGGGAAATCCGCAGCAATACGTTTCCCATGGAATGGCCCAAAGGTTCGGGAGCCATCAAAGAGTTTCCGGAAATTGATGATGCCCGGTGGTTTCCGGTATCCGTGGCCCGGACCAAGCTCGTCAAGGGCCAACTGCCCATTGTCGACGCCCTGGTCCGGCACCTCGGTGGGTGACCCCTAGAGAGCCGACCAGCCGCCGTCGGATGCCAAAATGGCACCATTGACGTTGGTGGCGTCGTCACTGAGCAGGAACGTGATGGAGGCGGCCAACTGTGCAGCCGTGGCGGGCGTGGGAACAGTCGCCTGCATCAGGGGACCCAGGCGTTCAGCAGCCAGCTGTGATCCCCAGTTCGCCACAATGTTGGTGATGGTTGGCCCCGGAGCCACAGCGTTGAAGCGCAGCCCCTTGGGCCCGTACATCACGGCAGAATTTTTGGTCAGGCCCACCACCGCATGTTTGGACGCGGTGTAGGCGGCCCCGGCGGCCGAACCACGCAGGCCTGCCTCGGAAGCAACGTTCACGACGGAGCCCGTTCCCGCATCGAGCATCAGCGGTACCACTGCGCGGGTGAGGCGCATGAGGGACGTGACATTGATCCGGAAAACCCGCTCCCAGAGCTCGTCATCAACCTCGTGAATCGGCGCAAAGTTGTCCATGATTCCCGCAACGTTGGCCAAGGCGTCCACACGCCCGTCCGCAGCGGCGACGACGGCAGCCACCGTTTCTTCAGTGGAGATGTCGCCCGCCACCGGTATCAGGTCCAGGTCAGCATTCTCCTCCACAAGAGCGTCAAGACGCTCCTTGCTGATGTCGGCAGCAATGACCTTGCCGCCTTCCTTCGCAATCCGCAACGCGGTCGCCTGGCCGATTCCCGAGGCTGCGCCCGTGACGATGATGGTCTTGCCGGCAAAACGGCCGGAGGTAATGGCCTCCTGCCATGAAGCGTCGTTGCCCATGATGTCCTTCCGATGATTGCTGAGTGGTCCACCCAGCTTATGACACTCTGTGTCATTATGTAAGAGTGAATACTGGAGGAATGACTTCGGAAGATGCCAAACCCCCGCGCCCCAGCGGTCGACCCGCCACCATCGACCCCGACGCCGTGGCCGGACTGGCTTTGGGCCTCTTCGCAGAGCACGGCTATGAGAACACCTCCATGGAGGACATCGCCAAGGCAGCCGGAATCGGGCGCAAGAGCCTCTACCGATACTTCGGCAGCAAAGCCGACCTCGTGTGGGGCGGAAGCGAACCGGTAGTGGAGGCTTCGACGCTCGCCTTCGGCTCGTTCCACAGTCCCGGAAAGTCCGACGGCGGCGTGCTGGCCGGGTTGCGCGCGGCGGCGATCGCCGGAGTCGCCGTCATACCGGACCTGTCCGTCACCCGCGGCAGACTCCGCTTGATTGCCGAGCACCCTGAACTGACCAGCCGCAGCTACGAGTCCCTGGCACCGCAGCGCGAAAGGGCTCTGGCCTTCCTTGCTGAGAGTGGCCTTTCCGACTCGGCGGCACGCTACCTGAGCGCCGCGTACCTCGCTGCCACCTTCGAAGCATGGATGCAGTGGGCCGCGGGCTCGGAGCCAGACCCAACCCCATACCTACTGGCCGCACTGGAGGTCTTGAACGTCGCCGCTGGCTAGCCGCTCTTTCTGGCGATGAACTGCCGGATCCACTCAACCGTCTCGGGATGGTCCAAATGCAGTCCGTGACCCGCCCCGGGCACCCGCACCAGAACGGAGGCACGGATGTTCTTGCGCAGAAGGAGTGCGTTGGGCAAGGGTGTCAACGCATCTTCAGTACCGTGCAGGATCAGCGTGGGGGCTTGGATGGAACTGAGATGACTCCAGGCATCGTGCTCGCGGCTGGCGTTAAAGTGTCGCGCCTTGGCCCATGCCGACGCGTGGGAGTTGAAGAACGTGTGAACCGCCGCAGGATTGTTCCGTGCCCATTCGGCGTCGAAGAAGAGCGGCTCAAGCCGGGACATGTCACCACTGACCAAGGCCTCCAATGCTGCTTTGTCCGGCTGGGTTCCGGCGTCTGGCGAGCTTCCGCCACTCGTTGCGGCGAGGATCAGCGTGCGGACCTTCTGCGAGTAGTCGATGGCCAGCCACTGGGCAATACGTCCGCCCATCGAATGACCGTACACGTGTGCTAAATCCGCTCCGGCGGCTTCGAGGACGGACACCGCATCTTCCGCGAGGAGCCGCGTCGCGTAGCGTCCGGCGCCGCCCTTCCCACTCCGACCAATCCCCCGGTGATCAAAGCGGATGACGCGGTAATGGCGGGACAGAAGCTCCGCCGTCGGGCCCCAACCGTCCATGGACGTGGCCTGCCCGGCGATCACCAGCATGGGCTCGCCTTCGCCTTGCGAGGTCCAGGCGAGTTCAGTGCCGTCGGCCGCCTCAGCAAAGTTCACCGTGCCACAGTATCCGGACGGCGCTCAAAACGCTGCGGCGCAGGACACAACGCCTTATTCAGCGGCAAAGATGTCCTCAATGGCGCAGTCGAAAGTCCTGGCAATCTGGAACTGCAAACGTCAGGATGATCGCCGGAACGTAGTGGTGGGCTGGCGCCCGCTCCCGGGTTAGCGTTGAACAATGACCGCTGAATACAGGTACGACGTCGAGGTAGTGCACCTTCTTGTGTCGCCGGCCCACGCCTATTTTGGTCGCGCCAGGGAAGGAGCAGCAGACGTTCCCACTACTGACGCGGAGCAGGCCGAGTTGGTCGCAGGCAAAGGAATTGTTGGCGACAGGTTCTTCGGCAAAGCGGCTCATATGGACGCCGCCGTGACGTTGTTTGCCATGGAAGCCCTCGAGTCCATCGCGGCCGAACTCGATGCCGGGCCCTTCGATCCGCTCTTGACGCGGCGGAACGTCATCCTTCGGGGAGTAGAGCTGGCACCCTTGCTGGGGAAAGAATTCGTTATTGAGTCTTTGGAGGATGAGGTGCGTCTGAGGGCAGGACGCCCTGCCCACCCCTGCGCCTGGATGGACCAGATGCTGGCCCCGGGAGCACATAAAGCGATGCGGGGGCGAGGTGGCGTCCGATGCCAGGTGATTGCCGGTGGCTTGCTGCATCGCGGGCCGGCTGTGTTGGTCAGCCCGGTTCCACTCGATCACGGCAAGGCCGGCGAAGCCAACGTGCTGCGACCGTCGCGGTTGCCGTGACCTCAACACCTACTTTGCTTGCTTTCTCTCCGCCGCAGCCAAGGCGGCACCCTTCAGCAAACGGGCTGCTTGATCGCAGGCCAATGCCCAGCCGAAGCCGGGCTCCATGCAGCGCGGCCGGGTTGGGAAGGGCGGTGCCGTCAAAGTCACGCAGCTGAGACTGCGCCACCTCACACCTCAGCAACCGGCGCCGCGAACTGGGCCTCGTACAGCCGCGAGTACGCCCCGCCCGTGGCCAGCAACTCCGAATGGGTTCCCTTTTCCACGATCTGCCCGGCCTCCATCACCAGGATGAGGTCGGCGTCGCGGATGGTGGAAAGCCGGTGGGCGATCACAAAGCTGGTCCTGTCAGATCGCAGCGCGTTCATCGCTTTCTGCACCAGCACCTCTGTCCGGGTGTCCACGGAGCTGGTGGCTTCATCCAGGATCAGCACGGACGGCCGCGAGAGGAAGGCGCGGGCTATGGTCAGCAACTGCTTTTCGCCAGCGGAGACATTCCCGCCTTCGTCATCCAGCAAGGTGTCATACCCCTCGGGCAAGGACCGAACAAAGCGATCCACGTAAGTTGCCTGGGCGGCCTCATGTATTTCAGCTTCGGAAGCGGCGGGCCTGCCGTAGGCGATGTTGTCCCGGACGGTCCCGCCAAACAGCCACGTATCCTGCAGCACCATGCCCATCCGCGAGCGCAATTCCTGCCGCGAGAGGGACGCGATGTCTACTCCGTCCAGGGTGATGCGCCCGGAATCGAGTTCGTAGAACCGCATCATGAGGTTCACCAGGGTGGTCTTTCCTGCCCCGGTTGGCCCAACAATGGCGATGCTCTGGCCGGGTTCGGCTACCAAGCTGAGATCCGTGATGAGCGGCTTGTCCGGTGAGTAGCGGAAGGACACATTCTCGAACACGAGCCGGCCACTCGAAGGACCGGAAGCGGAAGCAGCCGGCTCCTCCGATTCTTCCTCTTCATCCAGCAGATCGAACACACGCTCGGCCGATGCCACCCCGGATTGCAGCATGTTGGCCATGGACCCCAGCTGCGCCAAGGGCATGGTGAACTGCCGCGAGTACTGGATGAAAGCCTGCACATCGCCCAATTGCATGGCGCCGGAGGCTACTTGCAGCCCACCCACCACTGCAATCCCCACGTACACCAGGTTCCCGATGAACGTCATGGCGGGCATGATCAGCCCGCTCACAAATTGTGCTCCGAAGCTTGCCTGATACAGCTCGGCGTTCTTGGCCCGGAACTTCTCCTGCACCTCGCTGTGGCGTCCGAACACTTTCACCAGCGCATGCCCGGTGTACGTTTCCTCGATTTGGCCGTTGAGTTCACCGGTGTTCTTCCACTGCGCCACAAACATTTTTTGGGATCGTTTGGCGATCAGCATGGTGATACCCAGGGTCAAGGGAATGGTCACCAGGGCGATCAGGGCCAGCAGGGGCGAGAGGATGAACATCATCACCAGCACGCCCAGGACTGTCAGCAGCGATGAGACTACTTGGCTGATGGACTGCTGGAGGCTTTGGGAAATATTGTCTACGTCGTTGGTGACGCGGCTGAGCAGTTCTCCCCGCTGGATTTTGTCGAAGTAGCTCAGGGGCAGCCGGTGTATTTTCGCTTCGATCCGTTCACGCAAGCGGTACACGGTGCGTTGGACAACGCCATTGAGCACGTACGCCTGCATCCAGCCGAACGCTGATGCCAAAACATACAGCGCCAACGCCCACAGCAGCACGGAGGACAAGGCAGCGACGTCGATTCCGACGCCGGGCGTCAGGGTCATGGCGTTGAGCATGTCAGCCTTGCTGTTGTCACCTGAGGCGCGCAGGCCCGCAATGACGTCGTCTTTGGAGACGCCTGCAGGCAGTTGCTTGGACACGACGCCGGCAAAGATCAGGTTGGTGCCTTCGCCCAGCAGCCGCGGGCCGATCACACTCAGGGCCACGCTGGCCACTGCGAGGACCAGGACGACGGTCAGCCATACACGTTCAGGATGCAGTGTCCCCAGGAGGCGACGCGCCGAGGCGCCGAAGTTGGACGCTTTCTCCGCAGGAATGTTCATCCCGGCGAAGGGTCCTCCGCGGCCCGGTCCCATGGCCGGCCGTTGAGGACCGCGGGGTCCTGCTGCGGGGGCGCTCATGCTGCCTCCTCTGCGGCGAGCTGGGAGGACACGATCTCCCGGTAGGTTTCGGACGTCTCCAGCAGCTCGTCGTTGGTTCCCTGCCCAACGATCCTGCCGTCGTCGAGCACCAATATCTGGTCCGCATCCGCGATGCTGGACACGCGCTGGGCGATGATCACCAACGTGGCGCCGTTGGTGTGGCGCTTGAGTGCCTGGCGCAGCCGGGCATCGGTGGCGGTGTCCAGGGACGAAAAGGAATCATCAAAAATGTAGAGCTCCGGTTTCTTGACCAGCGCCCGCGCAATCGCGAGCCGTTGCCGCTGACCGCCGGAGACGTTGGTGCCGCCCTGGGAGATGGCGGCGTCCAGTCCCCCTTCCATGTCACGGACAAAGTCCTCGGCCTGCGCCACGCGGAGCGCTTGCCACAGCTCATCCTCCGTTGCATCCGGTTTGCCGTACTGGAGGTTGCTCCGCACTGTGCCGGAGAAAAGGTAGGGACGCTGGGGTACCAGGCCAATATGGCCCCACAGGTGGTCCGGGTGGAGGTCACGGACGTCCACGCCATCCATGCGCACGGATCCGCTGGTGGCATCGAACAAGC